>NZ_JBBKZT010000014.1:0-185570 GCF_037889975.1 Variovorax rhizosphaerae
GGGGGAAGGACAGGCGCAGGAGCCGCGCGTGCTGGCGGTCGCGCAGCAACGCGCGCAGAGTCTGGGCTCTGGTGGCCATGTGAACTCACTCCCTGTGGATCTTTTTTGGAGCGGCGATCATAACCAGAAAGGTCTCTGAATTCGATTCGCCAAATGCGCGGGTTCAGCGATGGCCTCACGAGCGGAGACATGCGCCTGCTTGCTCTCTGCAGACGCCCTGCCGTTCATCGACCCGCCATCTGTCTTCCCTAGAATGAATCAAAAATGGGCGGAGGCGACGATCAACAACAAGCGCACGATGATTCGAGGCGGACTTTTTCTGTGCGTCAGCCTGTGGCTGGTCAGCCACGTCCAGGCCGGCGGCCACTTCGACGTGGACGATGCCGGCACGCTGGACCCTGGCCAATGCCTGGTGGAGGCCTGGGCCAGTCATACGGACACCAAGCCGGCGCTCAATGGCCAGCACCTGGGCCCCGCATGCCGGGTCGGTCCGGTCGAACTGGGGTTGAACCTGGATCGGTTCTCACTCTCGGGCGAGCGCACCCAGGTCTTCGTAGGGCCGCAAGTCAAGTGGACTTTCTACGGCCAGGCCGCCGATGCGCCGCTGAGCGCTGCGATCGAAGGCAACGTGAGCTTCGATGTGACGCACGGCAGGCGCAACGGCGGGCAGATCCTGCTGCCGGTGACATGGCATGTCACGGAGCCTTTGCAGCTTCATTTCAACCTGGGCGTCGACTGGGCGCCCTTCACGGGCAAGCGAAGTGGGCGCGGCGGTGCGCAAATCGAGTACGCGTTCAACCCCACGTGGTCCGTGATCGCCGAGCACAACCGGGCGTTCAACCTGTGGACCACGCGTGGCGGCGTGCGCTACAGCTTCACGCCATTGGTCAGCCTGGATGTAACTGCCGCGCGCATCGGCACCGGGTCGGAGGCTGTGCATTCATTCTTCGTCGGGCTCAACTACGAGTTCAAGCGGCCCTGATTGGTCAGGGGAACAAGGCGGGCAGGGCTTGGTAGGCCATGCGTTGCTGCTCAGGCGTCAGGGCCTGGGGGAGCGTCTCCGGTACGCGATGTACCGGTGGTGTCGCCGCCGTGGACGCGTCGGTCACCGCCCATGCCCCCGCCGTACTGCGCCAGCGCCGGGCCGCAAGGCACCGCTGGCACCGGCGCGGCGGCGATTGGTCCGTGGGATTTCTTCATCGTCCGGCGATTGAAGAACGCGGACTGATCGCGCCGGTTGCGCGGCTGCAAAGGCGCGGTAAAGCAATCGCGTCAACTGGGCCGGGCGCGGGCTCAATCCACCTCCGCGCCCTCGACCAGGAAGCGCACGCGGCGCACCCCCTGCCATTCATCCGCATCCAGACGAAACGCCAGCTTCACCCGCGAAGGCAGCGGCTCGGTATGGCTGAACCACATCCCATCGACAGGCTGGCCCTGGTGCCGCAGCTTCAGCGCCAGGTGCTTCTCGCCGACCAGGCGCTGCGAGATCACTTCCACCTCTTCGCTGAAAGTCGGCGGCGCGAAGCCTTGCCCCCACACCTCACGGTGCAGCGTGTCGACCAAGTCGACGCGCATGTACTCGCGTGCCAGCGGCCCATCGGTCTCGATCTGCCGCGTCAGCGCGGCGGCGGCGAGCCACTCGCGCGCGACCTGCGCCATGCCTTGCTCGAAGGTGTCGAAGTGCTCCTGCGCGATGGTGCAGCCGGCCGCCATCGCGTGGCCGCCGAAACGCAGCAGCACGCCCGGATGCCGCTTCGCCACGAGGTCGAGCGCGTCGCGCAGGTGAAAGCCCGGGATCGATCGGCCCGATCCCTTGAGTTCATGCGACTTGCCCTCGGCTGCACTGGCCGCGAAGACGAAGGTCGGCCGATGAAAGCGGTCCTTGAGGCGCGAGGCGACGATGCCGACCACGCCCTCGTGAAACTTGGCATCGAAGACGCTGATGGCCGGCGGCGGCAGCGCGCCCGCGTCGATCAGCGACTCGGCCAGACGCAGCGCCTGGTCGCGCATGTCGCCTTCGATGTCGCGCCGCTGGCGGTTGATGCCGTCGAGCGTGCGGGCCAGTGCGTCGGCACGGCCGGCGTCGTCGGTGAGCAGGCATTCGATGCCCAGCGTCATGTCGGCCAGCCGGCCGGCGGCGTTGATGCGCGGGCCCAATGCGAAGCCGAAATCGAAGGTCGTGGCCACGGCGGATGCGCGCCCGGCGGCTTTGAACAGCGCGGCCAGCCCGGCCGGCATCTGTCCGGCGCGGATGCGGCGCAGGCCTTGCGCGATCAGGCGACGGTTGTTGGCATCGAGTCGGACAACGTCGGCGACGGTGCCCAGCGCCACCAGTGGCAACAGCACATCGAGCTTGGGCTGGTTGGCCGCCTCGAAAGCGCCCCGCGAGCGCAGTTCGGCGCGCAGCGCCAGCAGCACATAGAACATCACACCCACGCCCGCGATGCTCTTGCTTTCGAAGCCGCAGCCGGGTTGGTTCGGATTCACCAGCACGTCAGCCGCGGGCAACTCGGACCCGGGCAGGTGATGGTCGGTGACGAGCACGGCCAGGCCGCGGGCCTTGGCGGCCGCCACGCCTTCGACACTGGCGATGCCGTTGTCGACCGTGATCAGCATGTCGGCGCCGGTGGCCGCGACGCGCTCGGCGATCGGTGGTGTCAGGCCGTAGCCGTCGATCACGCGATCGGGCACGAGGTAGCTCACGTGCTTGGCGCCCAGCAATCGGAGGCCACGCACGGCCACCGCGCAGGCGGTCGCGCCGTCGCAGTCGTAGTCAGCCACGATGCACAGGCGCTTGTTGTCGCGGATCGCGTCGGCGAGCAGCACGGCGGCTTCCTGCGTGCCGCGCAGCGTGGCGGGTGGCAGCAGCCGCGCGAGGCCGTCGTCGAGTTCGTCCTTGCCGATCACGCCGCGCGCCGCATAGAGCCGCGCCAGCAATGGATGCACGCCGGCCTGCTCCAGCGCCCAGACGCTGCGCGGCGGAATGTCTCTCGCAACGATCCTCATAGCGCCCCCAGCACCGTGGCCGCGCGCGGACGGTTGAAGGTTCGCTTGATCCAGCCGGAGAAGCCGCGCTGCTGCACCGAGAAGCGCTGCGCGGCCAGGTCGCCGCACAGCGTGAGCGCCACGTCGGCACCACGCTCGCAGGTGGCCAGCAATTCAGCGACCGGCCCGGCATCGACGGCCTGCCAGGCAGAAGCCCAGGCATCGCTGTCGTCACGCAAGGCCGCATCGCGCAAGGCCTCTACGACGACCGGCTCCGCGCCGTCCGGCTGCACCGATGCGGGCAACGCGCCGGTACCGCTCAGCCAGAAGGAATTGATCGGCGGCAGTCCTTTTGCGGTGCGCTGGTCGTTGACGCGCTCGGTGTACAGCAGCATCTGCACCTCGTTCTGCAGGCGCCTCAGCGGCCGGCCGGCCTCGGTGATGTGCGACCACTGGGAAATCGATTGGCCGATGGCGCGGTCGAGCGAGGCGGTCGGCAAGGCGCGGAACAGCTCGCCGCAGGCCAGCCATCGACCGGGTTTTTCCGGCGTCGCATGCAGGCGAATGCCGTCTTCCTCGAACAGCGGTCGGGCCGCGTCGAGCAGGGCCTGCGATTCGGCCGCTTCGAGTTGCGTGTAGGCCGGATCGCCCAGCACCACGTCACTGACATCGACCTGCCAGTTGCACAGGTCGATCCAGCCCCAGGCGGCATCGCCTTCGCTGCCCGGCAGTCCGAGCCGGCGCGCGTCGCGGGCCGCCCAGGGGATGCAGCCGTCGGCGGCCTGCAGGCCCAGCGCGGCGGCCAAGGCGCGCTCATGCGGTGGCGAGAAGGTGGAGTCGTCCTGCGCATCGGTGCCGGCGGGCGCCAATCGCGCGAGCAAGGTGTCAAGTCGAGGCAGCGGCAGGCCGGGCAATACGGCACGGCAGGCGGGGGAACCGCGGCCGGCAAAGGGGATCAACAAATGGGTCGGTTCGGCCATGCCCGCATTGTCCCGCTGAAATGGAGCCCATCCGGGGATGCGTGCGGGGCCATGGACAACTAAGGTCTTTCATCCGGAATGCCACAATTCCACGATCATCCATCCCCACGCCGGGCATTGCGTGTAACGCCCGGCGCAACACAAGTCCTATGAGTCTTCCCTACGAACTGCAACTCGGCTGGCGCTACACGCGCGCGGGCCGGGCGACGCGGCGCAACGGCTTTATCAACTTCATCTCCGGCGTGTCGATGCTCGGCATTGGGCTGGGCGTGGCCGCGCTGATCATCGTGCTGTCGGTGATGAACGGCTTCCAGAAGGAGGTGCGCGACCGCATGCTCGGCGTGGTGTCGCACATCGAGATCCTGTCGCGCGACGGCCAGGGCCTGCAAGGCATCGACCAGATCATGGATGCGGCCCGCAAGAACCCCGAGGTGATCGGCGTGGCCCCTTTCATTGCCACGCAGGCCCTGATCGCGCGCGGCGAGGACATGAAGGGCACGCTGGTGCGCGGCATCGAACCGAAGCTGGAGCCGCAGGTCACCGACTTTGCGACCACCGCGCAGCAGGGCGTGCTCGACAAGCTGGTGCCGGGCGAATTCGGCATCGTGCTCGGTGGCGAACTGGCGCGTTCGCTGTTCGTGCGCGAGGGCGACCAGGTCACGCTGGTGGCGCCGGGCGGGCAGGTCACGCCGGCGGGCGTGGTGCCGCGGCTCAAGCAGTTCACCGTGGTCGGCACCTTCGATTCCGGCCACTACGAATACGACTCGGCGCTGGCCATGATCCACGAGCAGGATGCGCAGCGCGTGTTCCGGCTCGACGGACCGAGCGGCATCCGCATCAAGCTCAAGGACCTGAACCAGGCGCGCGAGGTGGCCGACGAGTTCGCCGTCACGCTGCCCGGCCAATTCCTGGTGCGCGACTGGACGCGGCAGAACAAGACATGGTTCGCGGCGGTGCAGGTCGAGAAGCGGATGATGTTCATCATCCTCACGCTGATCGTCGCAGTGGCGGCCTTCAACCTGGTGTCGACGCTGGTCATGACCGTGACCGACAAGCGCGCCGACATCGCCATCCTGCGCACACTCGGCTCGAGCCCGAAGAGCATCATGGGCATCTTCGTGGTGCAGGGCGCGATGGTGGGCGTGATGGGCACGCTCGGCGGGCTGGCGCTGGGCCTGGGCATTGCCTACAACATCGACGTGATCGTGCCGTGGCTGGAGCAACTGTTCCATGCCAGCTTCCTGCCGAAGGACATCTACCTCATCAGCAAGATGCCGAGCGATCCGCAACGCAGCGACATCCTGCCGATCACCATCATCTCGCTGATCCTGGCGTTCGCGGCAACGCTGTATCCGAGCTGGCGCGCAAGCCGCGTCAATCCTGCCGAGGCGCTGCGCTATGAATAAGCAGGTGACCTCGATGCTCGGCGTCGGCGCCTTGGTGTCCGCGTCCGACACCGACCGCGTGGTGCTGCAGACCCGCAGCCTGACCAAGCGCTTCCATGAGGGCCGCATCGACCTGACCGTGCTGCATGGCGTGGACCTGGACGTGCGTGCCGGTGAAACGCTGGCGATCGTCGGCGCTTCGGGCTCGGGCAAGAGCACCTTGCTGCACCTGATGGGCGGGCTCGATGCACCGACCAGTGGCAGCGTGGAATTGCATGGCAAGGACATCGCGAAGGTTGATGCCGCGGAGCAGGGGCGCTTGCGCAACCAGCACCTGGGTTTCGTCTACCAGTTCCACCATCTGCTGCCCGAGTTCAGCGCGCTGGACAACGTGGCAATGCCGCTGCGGATCCGTCGCATGGAGCCGGCCGCTGCGCACGATGCGGCGTCGAAGATGCTGGCGGCGGTGGGTTTGTCCGAGCGTGTGCAGCATCGCCCGGCGGAGCTGTCAGGCGGTGAACGCCAGCGCGTCGCGATTGCCCGCGCGCTGGTCACGCAGCCCGATTGCGTGCTGGCCGACGAGCCGACCGGCAACCTGGACCGCGGCACCGCCGACGGCGTGTTCGCGTTGATGCTCGACCTGGCGCGCCGACACGGCACCGCCTTTGTGATGGTCACGCATGACGAATCGCTGGCGAAGCGGTGCGATCGGGTGCTGCGGTTGGTGCAGGGGCGGCTGACGTAGGTCGCCCTCACTGACGATCAGTCGAACTCCGCCGCCTTCAACTGGATGTCGGCGGGCGGGGGCTCGAACTCGATGCCTTCGCTGGTAGGCAAGCCGTCCATCACTTCAAGAAGCGACTTGTCCCGATTGCCCGAAAGTTCGGGCTTCCCGGTTCGGAGCGGCGCCACTGCGGTTTGGTCGTGCCCGGTCATGAAGGCAGGTCTTCAGCGATTCAAGCCTTTGGCTTGTACGCGATGCAGTCGATTTCGACCTTCGCGTCCACCATCAACCGCGCCTCGGTCGTCGAGCGTGCCGGCCGGCCTTCGCCCTTGAAGTAGCTCATATAGACGCGGTTGAACGCGCCGAAGTCGCGGGCGTCGTGCAGCCAGCAGTTGGTCTTGCAGACGTCGTCGAGCGTGGCGCCGCCGAGCGCGAGGGCGGCCTTCAGGTTCTCCATCACCTGGCGCGTCTGCGCCTCGATGCCGCCGACCACGATCTCGCCGTCGGCATTCACAGGCACCTGGCCCGACACATAGATGAAATCGCCCGCGCGCACGGCGGGGGAGAGGGGGCGGACTTGACGGTCGGATGCGGTGGGCGAACCGCCGAGGAATTCGAGGGGCATGGATGTCTCCGGTTGATGTGATTTGAAAGTATATTTCAATGATTGATGGAAATCATAGGGTAAATCCGCATGTTTTGACTCGAATGATGCTTCAAAGTCCGTTTCGTGAAAGTTTTTTTCATAACAACCACCCCCACCAAGGAGTTCCCGATGCTCGATGCCAGCTTTCTGCGTGCAGTGCACGCGCCCACCAAACGCGCCTTCCTCGGTGCGTCCCTGCTTGCCGCGCTCTGCGTGGCCGTGCCCGCGCAAGCCCAGGCGCCACGCAACCATGCCACGCTGGCGATGGTGGCCGAGCCGCAGACGCTCGACCCGATGGCATCGACCGCCGACCTGGTGGGCACGATCATGCAGCACGTCTACGAAACGCTCTACACCTTCGATGCGAAGTGGAACGTGGTGCCGATGCTGGCCGAGTCGCTGCCCAAGGTCTCGGCCGACGGCAAGAGCTATTCGATCACCCTGCGCAAGGGCGTGATGCTGCACAACGGCCGCGAACTCAACGCTGACGACGTGGTCGCCAGCCTGCAACGCTGGATGGAACAGTCGCCGCGCGGCAAGGCCGTGAGCAAGGAAATCGACAGCATCAAGGCCAAGGGCCCGCAAGGCGTCGACATCGTGCTGAAGGAAGCCTATGCACCGCTGGTCTCGCAACTCGCGCTGCCCAGCGGCATGGCAGCGATCATGGCCAAGGACTCGATCGCCACGCCGCTGAAGGACTTCGTCGGCACCGGCCCCTACAAGTTCAAGGAACGCAAGCCCGACCAGTTCGTGCTGCTGAGCCGCTTCGACAAGTACAGCCCGCGCAAGGAACCCGCCAGCGGCTACGGCGGCAAGCGCGAGGCGCTGATCGAGGAACTGCGCTTCGTGCCGGTGCCCAATGCAAGCACGCGCGTCGAAGGTTCGCTGGCCGGCCAGTACGACTTCGCCGACCTGCTGCCGGTGGAAGCCCTGCCGCGCCTGGAGAAGGCCGCAGGCAAGACCGTGCCGATCATGACGCCGGCCTTCGGCTTCCCGTACCTCGTGCTCAACACCAAGGAAGGCGTGGCCGCCAACCAGGCGACGCGCCAGGCGATCCAGATGGCGCTGGGTGAAGGCGAGATGCTGGCGGCGGGCTTCGGCGACACGCGTTTCTTCGTTGCCGAAGGCAACCACTTCCCGAAGGGCTCGCCCTTCTTCTCGACGGCCGGTGCCGACCAGTACAACCAGCGCAACGCACCCAAGGCCAAGGAAGCCGCGGCCAAGGCCGGCTACAAGGGCGAGCCGATCCGCATCCTCACCAGCCGCCAGTACGACTTCCACTACAACATGGCCCTGCTGATGCAGGAGCAACTGAAGCGCGCCGGCTTCAAGGTCGAGATGAACGTGGTCGACTGGGCCACGCTGGTGCAACGCCGCAACGACTCCAAGCTGTGGGACATCTACGTGACGCATTCGGGCCAGTTCCCGGAGCCGATGCTGTCGCCGCCGCAACTCGGTGATGGCGCACCCGGCTGGTGGGACACGCCGGCCAAGAAGGCGGCGCTCAACGCGTTCAACACGCAGAGCGATCCGGCCAAGCGCGGCGCGCTGTGGGGCAAGGTGCAGGAAGTGGTCTACACGGAAGTGCCGTACATCAACGTCGGCAAGTTCAACGGCCTCTCCGCCAAGAGCCCGGCGCTGGACAACTACCAGCCCGCGACCTGGCCGTTCTTCTGGAACGCGAAGATCAAATAAAGCGCGCACAGAAATGAACGCTCTTCGTTTCATCGCTTCGCGCGCCGCCGGCATGGCCGTCGTGCTCGCCATCGTGGCGGTGCTCGTCTTCGTGCTGACGCGCGCGGCATCGGGTGACCCGGTGTCCGTGCTGCTGGGCGACCAGGCGACTGCCGCCGACATTGCCCGTGTGCAGCAGGAGTACGGGCTCGACAAGCCCTTGCCCGTGCAGTTCGGCTACTGGATCCGCGAGGTGCTCCAGGGCAACCTCGGCCAGTCGATCTTCCTGCAACGGCCGGTGACGCAGGCGCTCGCCGAGCGCGCCGAGCCGACCACCTTGCTGTCGCTGATGGCGGTGGCCATCGCGGCGCTCATCGGGCTGCCGTGCGGGATCATTTCCGCTGTGTTCCGCGGCAAGGCGGTCGACCAGTTCTTTACCGGCATCGCGATGCTGGGCGCGAGCATCCCGAGCTTCTGGTTCGGCATCGTGCTGATCCAGGTCTTCGCGGTGTCGCTCGGGTGGTTCCCGGTGTCGGGCTATGGGGCGCCGGACGCGCCCTTCGCGGAGCGCATCCATGCGCTGATCCTGCCGGCCACGGTGCTGGGCATCCTGAACTCGGCGCTGATCATCCGCTTCACAAGGGCCTCGATGCTCGACGTGCTGGGTGAGGACTATGTGCGGACGGCGCGCTCCAAGGGCCTGTCGGAAAGCACCGTCGTGCTCAAGCATGCATTGCGCAATGCGCTGGTGCCGATCGTCACGGTGCTCGGCCTCACGGTCGCGCTGATGATCGGTGGCGCCGTCGTGACCGAGACGGTGTTCGGCCTGCCGGGCGTCGGCAGCCTCGTGGTGAATGCGGTGCTGCGTCGCGACTACCCGGTGATCCAGGGCGCGCTGCTGGTGATCGCGGGCATCTACGTGCTCATCAACTTCTCGATCGACCTGCTGTATGCGGTCGTCGATCCGCGCGTGAAAGTCTGACCATCATGACCATCAAGCTTCCCCGCATGGTGCGCCAGCTGATGCACCGACGCATCGTGATGGTGTCGGCCATCGTGCTGCTCATCATCGCGGTGCTCGCCATTGGCGCGCCGATCTTTGCATCGGCCGACCCGAACGACACGGCCGTCCTGGAACGTCTCAAGGGACCGAGCGCAGAGCATCTGCTCGGCACCGACGAACTGGGCCGCGACATGTACGCGCGCATCGTGCACGGCGCGCGCTACTCGCTGAGCATCGCCGCGCTCACCGCGCTCGGCGCCGTCGTGTTCGGCACGATCCTCGGCCTGGTCGCGGGCTTCTTCCGCAAGCTCGATGCACCGCTGATGCGCGTGGTCGACGCAATGATGTCCTTCCCCGACATCCTGCTGGCCATCGCGCTGGTGGCCATCCTCGGCGCTTCGCTCGGCAACGTGGTGCTGGCGCTGGTGCTGGTCTACACGCCGCGCGTGGCGCGGGTGGTGCGCGCATCGACGCTGGTGGTGCGCGAGCTGCTGTTCGTCGAGGCGGTGCGCGCCTTGGGCGTGCGCACCTCGCGCATCCTGTGGCGGCACATCCTGCCGAACCTGATGTCGCCGATCCTGGTGCAGGTGTCCTTCATCTTTGCCTACGCCATCCTGGCGGAAGCGGGGCTGTCCTTCCTCGGCGTCGGCGTGCCGCCCGAGATCCCGACCTGGGGCACGATGGTTGCGGGCAGCCAGCAGTATGCGGACAAGGCCTTCTGGGTCGTGTTGTTCCCGGGGCTCGCGATCATCCTCACCGCGTTGTCCTTGCAACTGTTGGGTGATGGCGTGCGCGACTTGCTCGACCCCAAACTGAAGAAGGCCGCGTGATGACGACCCACATTCAAGCACCACGACTCAGCGTCAGCAACCTCAGCACCGCCTTCCCCACCGAAGACGGCCTCGTCCGCTCGGTCGCCGACGTCAGCTTCTCGATCATGCCGGGCAAGACCACCGCGCTGGTGGGCGAATCCGGCTCCGGCAAGTCGGTCACCAGCCTCACGCTGATGGGCCTGTTGCCGAAGACGGCCAATGCGCAGGTCAGCGGCAAGACCGCATTCGTCACGCGCAACGGCAGCACCGTCGACCTGTTGTCGCTCGGCACGCAGGACATGCGGCGCCTGCGCGGCAACGAGTTGTCGATGATCTTCCAGGAGCCGATGACTAGCCTGAACCCGGTCTTCCGCATCGGCGAGCAGATCGCAGAAAGCGTGCGCCTGCACAAGGGCGTCGACCACAAAGCCGCGATGGCCCAGGCGCTGCGCATGCTGGAACTGGTCGAGATCCCTGCCGCCGCGCAGCGCATCCACGAGTACCCGCACCAGTTGTCGGGCGGCATGCGGCAGCGCGTGATGATCGCGCTGGCCATGGCCTGCGACCCGACGCTGCTGATCGCCGACGAGCCGACCACCGCGCTCGACGTCACGATCCAGGCGCAGATCCTGTTGCTGATGCGCCGCCTGCAGCGAGAGACCGGCATGAGCATCCTGTTCATCACCCACAACCTCGGCGTGGTCGCGCACCATGCGGACGACGTGGTCGTGATGTATGCGGGACGCGTGGTCGAAAGCGCGCCCGTACGGCCGATGTTCGCGCAGCCTGAGCATCCCTACACGCAGGGCCTGCTGGCCTGCCTGCCGGGCAAGGCGGCCCACACGCCGGGGCAGCCCAAGCCCAAGCGCCTGTTTGCCATTCGCGGCCAGGTGTCGAGCCCGCTGGCGCCGCCACCGGGCTGCGCTTTCGAGCCGCGCTGCGACCGTGCCATCGCTGATTGCCAGAAGGCCATGCCACCCCTGCTGACCAACCTCCCGGGCCGCCAGGCGCGCTGCATCCGCGTCGCTGAAAACCTCACCTTGAAGCAAGCCGCATGACCACCGCAACCCCCCTCATCGAGGTCCGCAACCTCAAGAAGTACTTCGGCTCCGGCGCGCGCCCCGTGCGCGCGGTGGACGATGTGTCCTTCTCCATCCGCAAGGGCGAGACCTTGGGTCTGGTCGGCGAATCGGGCTCGGGCAAGAGTACCATCGGCCGTACCGTGCTGCGCTTGCTCGAACGCACCGACGGTGCCGTGATGTACCGCGGCGAAGACCTCGGCAAGGCCTCCGGCGAGCAGATGCGCAAGCTGCGCAGCAAGGTCCAGATCATCTTCCAGGATCCGTATGCGAGCCTGAACCCGAAGATGCGCATCAGCGCCATCCTGCACGAGGCACTCTCCACGCACGGCCTGTGCAAGGGCCCGGGCGAACGCGAGAAGCGCATCGCCGAGTTGCTTGAAACAGTCGGCCTGCGCCCCGAGCATGCAAGTCGCTTCCCGCACGAGTTCTCCGGCGGCCAGCGCCAGCGGATCGGCGTGGCACGCGCCTTGGCAGTCGAGCCCGAATTCATCGTCGCCGACGAACCGCTGTCCGCACTCGACGTCTCGATCCAGGCCCAGGTCATCAACCTGCTGGCCGACCTGCGCGAGCGCCTGTCGCTGACGATGCTGTTCATCTCGCACGACCTCGACGTGGTCGAGTACCTCTGCGACCGCGTCGTGGTGCTGTACCTCGGCAAGGTGATGGAGGTGGCGACCACGGCAGAGTTGTTCGAACGCCCGCTGCATCCGTACACTCAGGCGCTGCTGGCAGCGAGCCCGAAACCGGACCCGCTGCAAGTCAACGAAGCCATCGCATTGAAGGGCGACATCCCCAGCCCGATCGCACCGCCCTCCGGTTGCGTGTTCCGCACCCGTTGCCCGCATGCGATCGACGCTTGTTCGAAGACCGTGCCGCCGCTCGAGGAACTGTCGACCGGCCATTTTTCCGCCTGCATCCGCAAGGACCTGCTGACTCCTGTTTGAAACGAAATGACCAACCTTCTGAACACGCTGACCGACCCCTTGCTGGACAACAGCTTCAAGGGCTTCCCCCGCACGCAGGCGCCGATGCGCCGCAGCGAGGTGGCCAAGGCGGGATGGAACGTGTTGGCCGGCGACCTGCCGCTGCCGCTCGCGGTGCTCAAGCGCGAAGCGATCGAGCACAACCTCGGATGGATGCAGAAGCAGGTGCGCGGCTGGGGCATCGACCTCGCGCCACATGGCAAGACGACGATGTCGCCGCAGCTCTTTGCCCGCCAGCTCGACGCGGGCGCCTGGGGCATGACCGTGGCGACCGTCACGCAACTGGCCGTTGCGGTGACCGCCGGTGCGCGCCGCGGCCTGATTGCCAACCAGGTCGTGAGCGACCAGGACTTGGCCGGCATCCAGCAGATGCTGCACGAGCATGCCGACCTGCGTGTGGTGTTCCTGGTTGATTCCTTGGCGCAACTGGACCTCATCGAAGCCTGGTCCGCGCGCCACCCCGACAGCCTGCCCTTCGAAGTCATGATCGAGATCGGCGTCGACAACGGACGCACCGGCGTTCGCACGCACGAACAGGCCATCGCATTGGCCGAGCGCGTGCGCGCCGGCAAGGCCGCGAAGCTGGTCGGTATCGAGACCTATGAAGGGCAGGGCGCGACCGGCGAGAGCGGCCCCGACACCGACTACACCAACATCCTCATGGACCGCGTCGATGCCGTCGCGCGCCATTGCGTCGCGCATGGCCTGTTCGAGACGGACGAGGTGCTGGTCTCGGCCGGCGGCTCCGCGATCTACGACCTCGTTGCGCTGCGCCTCAAGCCCACGCTCGGGGTGCCGGTGCGCGGGCTGCTGCGCTCGGGCTGCTACCTCACGCACGATCATGGGACGTACCAGCGCTTCCAGAAGCCGCTCGATGCACGCCTCGGTTGCGCGCCCGGCGAGAGCCTGCGCCCCGCGATGGAAATCTGGGCCACGGTGCAGTCCTGCAACGAGCCCAACCTGGCCATCGTCGCCATGGGCAAGCGCGACATCTCCTTCGACCTGTCGATGCCCACGCCCATCGCACGCGCTGCGCGCGGCGCGACCGTGCCCACCGGCGTTCCCGCAAGCTGGGAGATCACGGCGCTGAACGACCAGCACGGCTACCTGCGCTGGAGCGATGCCGACGCGGCGCTCGCGCCGGTCGTCGGCGAGCGCATCGCCTTCGGCATCTCCCACCCCTGCACCACCTTCGACAAGTGGCACTGGATGCCCGTGGTCGAGAACGATTACCGCGTCAGCGATGCGGTGCTGATGCACTTCTGAACAGCATGACCCTGACCCTCCTTCAGCGTGTCGCAGAGAACCGGGGCAGCGCCCCGGCCACGCGTCGCGCCATCCTCGACCTGGTGCTGGAAGACCCGGACCGCGTGCTCGAGGAAAGCTTCGAGTCCCTGGCCGAGCGCTCGCGCAGTTCGGTGCCCACCATCATGCGCACCGTGCGCGACCTGGGCTTCGCGGGCCTGCGCGAGTTCAAGCTGGCCTTGGCGCAGGAACTCGCCGTCGGCGGTTCGCCGCTGCACCGGCGCGTGAGCATCGAGGACGCGGCCAGCGAGGTCGTGGCAAAGATCTCGCGCAGCGCCGCGGCCACGGTGTCTGGCGTGCGCAACCAGCTCGACATGGAAGTGCTCGACCAGGCGGTGCGTGCCATCGCCGCCGCGCCGCACATCGACCTCTTCGGCGCCGGCGCCACCTCGTGGTTCATGACCAGCGACCTGCAGGCGCGGTTGTTCCGCCTGGGCCTGTCGGCCAATGCGTGGTCCGACTACCACCTGCAGCAAGTGGCCGGCGCGGCGCAGCGGCCGGGCGGCGTGGTCATTGCGATGTCGCACGTCGGCGGCATGCCCTCGCTGCTCGATGCGGTCGACATTGCGCGAGCACAAGGCGCCAAGGTCGTCGCGCTGACACGCCCCGGCACAGCGCTCGCGGCCAAGGCCGACTTCCTGCTCGGCCTGACCGTGCCCGACGATGCGGTCATGCATGTCGGCATCGACGCCTACCTCACGCACCTCACCGCGATCGAGATCCTCACGGTGCTCGTCGCGCAACGCCTCGGCGACCCGGCAATGCAACGCCTGCAGCGCGCACGCGAAGCCTTCCAGCGCCATGGCATCGATACCACCACGCACCCGCTGCAAAGCTGGGACGGCGGCGGCATCGGCATCGAGAAAAACGCCGCCAACGACACGGGAACCGCACCATGAACAAGCCGGTATTGCTGGAATCTGGGCTGGTCATCGACGGCTCGGGCGGCCCCTCCTGGCCAGGCGATGTGCTGCTGTCGGGCGACCGCATCGTCGCCATGGGCGAGGGCCTGCGCACTCGCCTGCCGCAAGGCATGACGATCGAAGACATCGAAGTGGTCGACTGCCGCGGCAAGGTCATCGCGCCCGGCTTCATCGACGTGCACACGCACGACGATGCGATCGTGCTGCACGGCCCCGAGTGCCTGCCCAAGGTCTCGCAGGGCATCACCACCGTCGTGACCGGTAACTGCGGCATTTCATTGGCGCCGTATGCCGTGCCGCAGTCGAAGCCGCCGCTCACGCTGCTGGGCGCGGATTCGTTCCGCCATGCGTCGATGGCTTCGTACCGTGATGCGGTGACGCAAGCCCAGCCCGCCTTGAACGTGGCCGCGTTGGTCGGTCACACCACGCTGCGCTTCGCGGCCATGCAATCACTCGATCGCCCGGCCAATGCCGACGAAGCCGCGCACATGGCGGCGCTGCTCGATGCCTCGATGGCCGAGGGTGCGCACGGCATGTCATCCGGCCTGTTCTACGAGGAAGCCTTCCCGGCGCCCGCCGAGGAAGTGACCGCACTGGCACGCGTCGTTGCGCGGCATGGCGGCGTCTACGCCACGCACCTTCGCAGCGAAATGGCCGCCATCCTGGAGGCCATGCACGAGGCCGGCGACACGGCGTTCAACGCCGGCGTGCCGCTCGTGATCTCGCACCACAAGTGCGCCGGCCCGGACAACTGGGACCGCACGCTGGAGACGCTGCCGCTGGTCGACGCCCTGGCGCGGCGCCAGGAAATCTCGATGGACGTGTACCCCTACGTGGCAGGATCGACCGTGCTGCGCGAGGACCTGGTCGACGGCGTGATCGACGTCATGCTGACCTGGTCCGATCCGCACCCCGAAGTGACCGGCCGCATGCTGTCCGACATCGCCGCTGAATGGGGCGTGACGCAGCAGGAGGCCTGCCTGCGCCTGAAGCCCGGAGGCGCCTGCTACTTCCAGATGAAGGAAGAGGACGTCGAACGCGTGATCGCGCATCCGCGCACGATGATCGGCAGCGACGGCCTGCCGCATGACCGCCATCCGCATCCGCGCCTGTGGGGTGCCTTCCCGCGCGTGTTCGCCCGCTACTGGCGTGAGCGGCGCCTGTTCTCGCTGGAACAGGCCGTGCACAAGATGACCGGCCTGACCGCCCGCAACATGCGCATCGCCGAACGCGGCCTGCTGCGCGTGGGGCAGATGGCCGATGTGGTGGTGTTCGATCCGCAGACCATTCGCGATACGGCGACCTACGACAAGCCGCATGGCGTGAGCGAAGGCATCACGCAAGTGTTCGTGAACGGCGTGTGCGCGTACCGCGGGGATGAGGCGCGGGTGCTGGCGCGGGCGGGGCGGATGTTGACGCGGGCTGGGGGCGTGGAAGCAGCGCTACGTTGAGGGAGCGACTGCAGGCCGCTCACCGCTTCGAATGCAACCGGTCGCTGCGCAGGCCGACGGGCTGCTCCAGTAGATGCCGTTCCAATCCAGCGGATTCCACGGACGGTCCCGGTTGAGGAAAACAGCTGCACCGCCGGGGAGCTTCCACCCGTGAAGGCGAACGCCGGCGTGGGGAAAGAATTGTGAAGCCGCCGGCTGCCCCAGTGTGGCCACCAGCCTGTCCTGCGCGGTTCCCCGAGACCACCAGGGCACGTTGACGATGGCCTGGTGGAGGCGCCCACCGGAAAAGAAGAACGAGACAAACAGCGCCGGCACACCGTTGTGGGAGGCGACATCCACGCCGCAAGCCCGCTGGACCGGAAGCGGCCCACTGTAGGGGCTGCATGTGATCGGAAAGCCGGCGAACTTCTCCTGGAGCGTCTTCTCCGTCCAGTCTTCCGAGAGTTCCGTGAAGGCAAATGTGGCGGGCTTGCGGTCCTGCGTGAAGTACAGCCGGTATTCCTCGATCTTGGCTTTCTGGGGCAGCAGGAGCACGACGACGACCAGGGCCACGAAGGTGGCAAGCGCAACTCGGAGAAAGCTGATCGGCTGTTTGCGCGGCTGTTCGCCTGGTGATAGCTTCATCGATGGGACCTGGGAGTGGATCGCCGGCATCGTACCGAGCGCTGCGGTCCAACCCAAGGTCGTTTCTCTCGAATTGCCGCATGCGCTCGGTTTAGCGTCCGCCCATCTTCCGGAGCAGCACCGCGTTGTCTCCACAAACCCGGCGAAACCCGGCGCTGATCCGCTTGTCGGTTGCGGCAAGTTCCCAGAATGCCAGCGCCGCACGCGCAGCGTCTTGCCACGCGGCCGCTTCCGCCGGCAGCGGCAGTTGTGGCGTGTAGTTGCGAGGCGGCAGTTCGACGCCGCGCACCGGTGCGTAGGCCATCGGCAGCATGTCGTAGATCGGCGCCAGCCTCAGGATGTCCACATCGCCCTGCCGCACCGGCAGGAATGAAAGGTTGCCGTCGTGCATGTCGGTGTTGGCGATGAGTTGCCCGAACAGCCAGACGCGCTGGATGCGGTCGAGATCCGCGTTTTCCACCCAGCCCTTCTGTGCGAGTGGCCGTACTGCCTCCGCCCAAGGGCGTCCGGCGCTGCCGATGAAGGCATGGTTCAACGCGGCCCACGACACCATGGGCGAGCGCCCCAGCGCGCCATGGCGGTCGAACCGGTCTACCTCCAGGAAGGTCCGTCCCGCGTATGCGTAGATGCGAGAGCGCGCCGTGTCGATGCCGGCATGCGCTTCGAGCGCCAGTCCGGCCAGGTGCTCGCACACAAGGAGGTCCGACCAGCGTTGCGTGCCCGGCGAATCGTCGGAGCCCGAGAACTTGACCAGCACATGCTGCCGCGTGCGGTCGCGCATCTCCCGCAAGGTCGTGAACTTCGGGAACTCCCCGCCGGCCGATGAACCTGGCAATCCCATGCCCAGCGCCTGCGCCGCCAGCGTCGGGTACTCGCTGGCCACCTGAGAATCCGCTAGTCCGGCCGACGCTTCACCCGACGCAACTCGCTGGACCTGTTCAAGCCACCGTCGGCAAGCCGCCGCGCCGACCAGCAGGTCACCAGGGACGTCGTCGCCGAGGATCGACAGGGCGTACAGCGCATCGTCGTCCGACCAGATCGACGGGTCCTCGGGTACCTGCAGCACCGCGGCGTGCTGGCGCGCGAAGTTGCGCCCCAGGAAGCCCTGCGGACGCATGTCCTGCATCGGATAGGGCAAGCCATCGAACCAGCCATCCAGCATCTGGTCTTCCAGTGGCCAGTCGAAGTCGCCCGCATAGGCGAGCGCGGTGCCGTCGGGGTAGACCAGCTCCATTTCGGCAACCTGGCGCGGTGTGCCCTCCCGGTCGATGCGAAACAGGGGCAGGGGAGTCAGCGAACCGCGCAGCGCCCGTCGGGCTGCATACCGGGTGCGGCGCGCCCGTCCGCGAACAATGAGTGCACCTTCGGCCGCCCGCGCGGCCCGGCTCAATGTGGGCCGGCTCGCGCCCATGCGCTCCGCAACCGTGCTGGCGGCAAGCGGTCCGCTGGCACGCAGAAGAGCAACAAGGTCAGTGGGCACGGTGAAACGATCTATGGATGTTAATTCGGGCCGAGTCAAGAGGGAACTTCTTGAATATCCATCCCTGGATGAAACGATTCTTGAAACGATTTTATGGTTTCCGCGTCGTCGCGGCAAACGGGGAAAAACGTCGGCACCCTCGTGCCCCGTGGCCCCAGCATGCGACATGCATCCCGCGTTGACACTCCGCCATGCGGCGCTGTCCCGCATGGACTTCAGCCGCCGTTCTCCATTCCCGATGAGCCTCTTCGCCATTCACGGCGTCGTGCCCTGACGGCGACGCGGATAATCGGCCGCTTTCAAGGCCGGCCCCGAGCCTTGCCCTTCGCGACGGCTGCCGTCATCCGCCGCGACCCGGCCTCACCCAAGAAGAGACACCCATGATCCGCAAGCTTTTCGGCGCCCTCGCCCTCGCGCTCGCCTTCACCGCCGCGCAGGCCCAGCCCTTTCCCGCCAAGCCCATCCACCTGATCGTCCCGTTCCCGCCCGGTGGCGGCACCGACATCCTGTCGCGCCTGGTCGCCACCAAGCTCACCGAGGTGGCCAAGTGGACCGTGGTGCCCGACAACCGCGCCGGCGCGGGCGGCACCATCGGCATCGCGGAAGCCGCACGCGCACCGCACACCGGCTACGAGATGGTGATGGGGCAGAAGGACAACATGGTTGTCGCGCCCTGGCTCTACAAGAGCCTCAGCTACGACCCGACCAAGGACCTCGTCGCCGTGGCCCACGTGGCCTACACGCCCGTGGTCATCGTGACCCGCAACGAATCGAAGTTCAAGACGCTCAAGGACGTGGTGACTGCCGCCCGCGCCGCGCCGGACAGCGTCACCTACGGCTCGCCCGGCAATGGCACCACCATTCACCTCGCGGGCGAGATCTTCGGCCGCGCCGCCGACGTCAAGCTGCGCCACGTGCCGTACAAGGGCTCGAACCCGGCCATGATGGACGTGCTGGCCGGCAACGTGGACCTGATGGTGTCGTCGCTGCCGTCGGCCATGGCCCAGATCAAATCCGGCAAGCTGCGTGCGCTGGCCGTCACCTCTGCCAAGCGCAGCAGTTCGCTGCCCGACATTCCGACCGTCGCCGAGCTGGGCTACAAGGGCTTCGACGTCAGCACCTGGTACGGCCTCTTCGTGCCCGCCGGCACGCCGAAGGACATCGTGGCCATCGTCAACGCGGAGGTCAACAAGCTTCTGGACACGCCCGAGATGAAGGCCGCCATCATCGCGCAGGGCGCGGAGCCGCAAGGCATGACCACGGAGCAGTTCAGCACGCTGCTGAAGACCGACTACCTGGCATGGCGCGACATCGTGAAGGCCTCCGGCGCGACGATCGAATGATCGAACGGCGTTCGCTCGCGCTTCAGCCCGCGATCGAATACCCGCCATCCACCGGTATCGCCGTGCCGGTGATGAAGTCCGAGGCTGCACTCGCCAGGAACACCGCGATCCCCGCGAGATGTTCCGGCTGCCCCCATTTGCCGACGGGCGTGCGCGCCACCACGCGTTCGTAGAGCCCGGCCACCTGGGCTCGCGCACCCTCGGTCAACTCGGTCTCGATCCACCCCGGCAGCACCGCATTCACCTGGATGCCATCGACCGCCCACGAGGCGGCCATCGACTTGGTCAGTTGCACGATGCCGCCCTTGCTCGCGGCATAGGCCGGCGCGAAGGACGCGCCGAAGATGGACATCATCGAGCCGATGTTGATGATCTTGCCGCCGCCCGCGGCCTTGAGATGCGGGTACGCCGCGCGGCTGCAGAGGAAGGCGCTGGTGAGGTTGGTGTCCATCACCTGGTGCCATTCGGCCAGCGCGAGTTGTTCGACCGGTTTGCGGATGTTGGTGCCCGCGTTGTTGACCAGGATGTCGAGCCGGCCGCAGCGCTCGACGACCTGCGCGAACAGCGCCGTCACCGAAGCCTCGTCCTTCACGTCCGCCGCAAGCGCGAACGCATCGCTGCCCTGCGCTTTCAAGGCATCGACCGCTGCCGCCGACTTCTCCGCATTGCGCGCCGCAATCACCACGCGCGCCCCGGCCTGCGCCAGTCCCTTCGCCATGCCGAGGCCGATGCCCCCATTGCCGCCCGTGACGAGCGCGACTCTGCCTGCCAGATCGAACATCCGATGGTCTCCATGTTGTTGTTGAATGGGACGACCTTACCCTGATACCGGGCAGATCAGGAGCACGGGATCGGGCAGCCGTATGCAGAGGACGCGAAGGTCCCGCGAAGGACGCGAAAGAAGAGAAGAAATGGGGACGCTCGCCCCCACTGCGACCTACAGGATGCGGTTGAACCAGAACAGCGACAACCCCGCCGACAGCAGCGCCAGCGCCGCCGCCGCCATGGCGAACAAGGCAGAGACTTCCGTCTCTTTCTTCTCCACCGTCAGCCGCGTGCTCAGCGTGTCGTACACCTTCTTCAGGTCCGCTGCAGTCCCTGCGTAGAAGTAGTCCGCCGAGGTCTTGTTCGCCACCGCCTTCAGCGTCTCTTCATCGAGCCGCACGCGCATCGACCAGCCTTCGAAGCCGATCGTCTCGCCATCCACCGTGCCCACGCCCACCGTGTACACGCGCACGCCGCGTTCGGCCGCCGCCTTGGCCGCATCGAGCGGGTCGACGCCGGTGGTGCGCTGGCCGTCGGTCAGCATGATGATGGCCGCCGAGGTGTAGGAGCCCGGCGTCACCGGCGTGAAGGGCTTGGGGCCGCCTTCCTTGCCGGCCTGGTCGAGGGAATTGCCGCGCTGCTTGCTCTGCGGGCCGAACTGCGACACGTCGATGCCCGCATCCGGGAACAACGTGGCCAGCGACACCACGATCGCATTGCCCGTGGCCGTGGCGCGCTGCAACTGGAAGGCGTCGATGGCGGTCACCAGGTCCTCGCGATTGACCGTGGGCAACTGCGCCACCTGCGCGCTGCCGGCGAAGGCCACGATGCCGACCTTCACGTTGCGCGGCAGGTCCTTGATGAAGCCCTTGGCCGCATCCTGCGCCGCTACCAGCCGATTGGGCAGCACGTCGGTCGCGCGCATGCTGCCCGACACGTCCATCGCCAGGATGATGGTCTGCTGGTTGGTCGGCAGCATCACCACCGCCAGCGGACGCGCCGCGGCAATCAGCAGCGCCACCATCGACAGCAGGAACAGGAAGGGCGGAATGTGGCGCTTGATGCTCTGCCCCGCGCCCATCGCCTCGCGCACGATCGACAGGCTGGCATAGCGGATCGCAAGCTTTTTCTTGCGCCGCATCAGCCACACATAGAGCAGTACCAACACTGGCACCGCGGCCAGCAACCAGAGGAACTGTGGCCAAAGGAAAGTCATGCCGCCACCACCTTCACGTTACCTGCGCCACCATTGCGCACACGACGTTTGCGCATATCGGCAAAGCGCACGATCGATTCGACCAAGTCATCCGACGTCGACAACTCCAGCGCATCGACGCCGGCCTTGGCCAGCGCAGCGCGCAAGGTGGCTTCGCGCTCGGACGCGATGCGCGCGAAGCGCTTGCGGAAGCCCGCATCATGCGTGTCCACCCACAACTGCTCGCCGGTCTCCGCGTCGGTCAAGGGCACCAGGCCGAGGTCGGGGAGGTTGAGTTCCAGCGGGTCGTAGAGCCGTACCGCCAGCACCTCGTGCCGCTGCGCGAGATGGCCCAGCGGCGTCTCCCAACCGGGCTCGCTGAGGAAGTCCGACACCACGAACACGGTGGAGCGTCGCGGCATCAGCGTAGCCGCCGACTTCAGCATCTCGGCCAGCCGCGTCATGCCCTTGTCCTTGCGCAGTTCAGCCGCGCGCCGCTCCATCGAATGCAGCAGGTGCAACACATGGCGACGCCCGCTGCGCGGCGGAATGACGGCTTCCAGGTCGTTGCCATAGACCAGCGCGCCGACCCGGTTGCCGTGCCGCGTCAAAAGCCGCGCCAGCACGCCGACGAAGCCGGCGGAGATCTCCCGCTTGGCCTTCTCGCCCGAGCCGAAGTCGACCGATCGGCTCAGATCGAGGATGAACCAGGCCGCCATCTCGCGGTCTTCGGTGAACACGCGCACATGCGGCACCTGCAGCCGCGCCGTCACGTTCCAATCGATGTGCCGCACGTCGTCGTGGTGCTGGTATTCGCGCAGGTCGGCCAGGTCGAGGCCGGTGCCGCGCATCAGCGTGCGGTAGTCGCCTTGCAGAAGGCCGTCGAGGCGGCGGATCACGGTCCATTCGAGCCGGCGCAGCGCGCGCTCCGCCCCCATCGCGGGCGGCGCGTCATTGGCCGCCTGGTCGGTCGGGGGGTGTTTGCGCCACCAGCTTTTCATGTCGCTCCCCGGATCAAGCGGCTTGCTGCTCGTGTTCGAGCGGCTTCGGTGGCGCGGGCACGGCCCGCATGATCTTGTCGACCAGGCTGTCCGGCGTCATGCCTTCGGACAGGCCTTCGTAGGACAGCGTCACGCGGTGGCGCAGCACGTCGGGCACCAGCGCCGTCATGTCTTCTGGCAGCGCATAGCTGCGTCCGCGCAGCAGCGCCAGGGCACGTGCGCCTTCCGTGAGGTTGATGCTGGCGCGCGGGCTGGCGCCGAAGGTGATGAAGCGGCGGAGGTCCTTCAGCCCGTGCTTCTCCGGCGTGCGCGTGGCCGAAACCAGCTTCACCGCATAGGTGATCAGGGAAGGATCCACGTACACGCGGCGCGCCTCGGCCTGCAACATCGCGAGCTGCTCGGTGGTCGCCACCGGCTGCGCCGTCACCGGCGGGCCGATCACACGTTCCACGATCACGAACTCTTCCTCGTCGCTCGGATAGTCGACCAGCACCTTCATCATGAAGCGGTCGACCTGCGCCTCGGGCAGCGGATAGGTGCCTTCGGTCTCGATCGGGTTCTGCGTCGCCATCACGAGGAAAGGACTCGGCACCTTGTGCGTCTCGCCGGCGATGGTCACCTGGCGCTCCTGCATCACTTCCAGCAGCGCGCTCTGCACCTTGGCCGGCGCGCGGTTGATTTCATCGGCCAGCAGCAGGTTGGTGAACACCGGGCCCAGCGAGGTGCTGAAGTCGCCGGTCTTCTGGTTGTAGATGCGCGTGCCCACCAGGTCGGCCGGTACCAGGTCGGGCGTGAACTGGATGCGCTTGAACTGGCCCTGCACGGTATCGGCCAGGGTCTTCACGGTGAGCGTCTTGGCCAGCCCCGGCACGCCCTCCACCAGCAAGTGCCCGCCCGCGAGCATCCCGACCATCACGCGTTCCAGGAAGCGGTCCTGCCCCACGACCACGCGCTTGACCTGGTAGAGGATCTGTTCCATCAACTCGGCGGTATTGCTCTCGGTGCTCATGCTGTTGCTCGCCTTTCAAAAGGGTGAAGTGCCGACGGCCGAGGCCGCGTTCTCGATGGGCACCGCAAAGCCGATGCCGATGAATGTGCGCGCCTGCGTCGGGTTCAGGATGGCGGTGACGATGCCGAGCACCTCGCCGTCCATGTTGACCAGCGGCCCGCCGGAATTGCCGGGGTTGGCCGCGGCGTCGAACTGGATCAGGTTGCTCAATTCCTGCTTGCCTTCCGGCGAGCGGAAGGCGCGCTTCAGGCCGGACACCACGCCCGCGGAAACCGAGGGCCCGATGCCAAAGGGAAAGCCGACCGCGACCACCTGGTCGCCCGATTGCAAGTCATCGGTCGAGCGCATCGTGGCGGGAATCAGGTCGTCCGGGATCTTCTTGGCCTGCAGCACGGCCAGGTCGTTCTCCGGTTGCACGCTGACCACGGCGGCCTCGGCTTCGAGCCCGTCATGGAACGTGATCTTGATCTTTTCCGAGCCGGCGACCACGTGGAGGTTGGTCAGTATCAGGCCTTTGTCGACGATGACCACGCCGGTTCCCACGCCGCGTTCGACTTCGCCTGGGGGGTCCGGCGCTTCAGGTGGCTTGCCCTTGGCCAGGTTGCGTCCGCGTTTCTCGGTCTTGGCCTCCGGCGTCGCCTTTTCAGGTCCGTAGCCGACCACGCGCACCACCGAGGGCCGGATGATTTCCGCAGCCTTGGCCGCGGCGGAGGGCAGGGTGTTGGTCTGCAGCGTGCGCAGCACCGCCGAGTCGATGTCCTTCTGCGTCAGCTTCTGCGGGGTGTGTCGGGGGCCGTACAGCCAGGAACCGCTAACCAGGCCGGCGCTCAGCAGCATCAGCACCGCGAAACTGCGTGCGCCGGGTTGCCAGCGTGCCTTGGGGGGCGGTGCAGCGACCGTCGGCTGTGCATCGGCGCCGGGCGCATCGGCAGACGGCGGCCCGCCCGCCGATTGCGGCGCACGGGGCGAGCTGCTGTAAAGGGCGGGCCTGCGCATCGGTACACCTCCGGCAAAGATGGCGGGTGGAATGTTTCACGGTAGCACGCTTTGTGCCGCCTTGCATCCCTTCGGGCATCATGGCGCGATGGCCGCCTACATCGACACCCACTGCCACCTCGACGCGCCCGAGTTCGGCACGGAGATGCCGGCCGTGCGTGCCCGGGCCGCGCGCGCAGGCGTGGGCCTGTGTGTCATTCCAGCGGTGGCGCCCTTCAATTTCGACACAGTGCGCGAACTGGCGCACCGCCAGGGCGATGCCTACGCGCTGGGCATCCATCCGCTGTGCACCGGCCAGGCGAGCGAAGCCGACTTGAAGACGCTGGCCGACGAATTGCAGGCGCGCCATGACGATCCCCGGCTGGTGGCCGTCGGCGAGATCGGCCTCGATTTCTTCGTCGAAGGGCTTGACGCCGAAAGGCAAACGCACTTCCTTCACACCCAGTTGCAGTTGGCGCACCGGCATGGGCTGCCGGTGCTCATTCATGTGCGCCGCTCCGTCGACCAGGTGCTGAAGCATCTGCGGCAGGTCGGTGGCCCGGGCGGGCGCTGGTACGGCATCGCGCATGCCTTCAACGGAAGCGAACAGCAGGCGCTGGCCTGCATTGCGTTGGGACTGAAGCTCGGCTTTGGCGGCGCGGTGACCTTCGAGCGGGCGCTGCAGTTGCGCCGGCTGGCGGCGACCTTGCCGCTGGAATCCATCGTGCTGGAGACGGACGCCCCCGACATTCCGCCGCATTGGCTGTACCGGACCCAGGCGCAGCGCGCAGAAGGGCAGGCGCAGGGCCGCAACGAGCCGGCAGAACTGCCACGGATCGCCGCCGAAATGGCCGCATTGCGCGGCATCGACGTCGAGGCGCTGGCTCGAGCGACCACGCGAAACGCATTGGACGCAGTGCCTCGTCTGCAAACCCTGACGCGGTCGTCAGGCTTCGCGCCTGCGGCCGGGTAGGCCGAGAGCCCGAATTGCATTGGGCGGGTTGCACGGCGCTGATTTGGTGTCATCCTCGGGTTCTCGGAGATCGTTGCTTCCGAGTGGCAACCGTCACGTATCCATCATCAAAGGAGCTTTCGAAATGAACACGTTCAACATCCGCCTGCTGCCCGCAGCGCTGGTCATTGCCGTGGCATCGGTGTGCGTACCGGCCGGCGCGCAGACGGCTGCCACGCCAAGCACCACCGAAAAGGTCGAAGACGCCAGCAAGAAGGCTTGGGACGCTACGAAGAGCGGTACCGAAAAGGCCGTGGACGCCACCAAGGAAGGCAGCGTCAAGGCTTACGACGCGACCAAGAAGGGCACCGTGAAAGCCTACGACGCGACCAAGGAAGGAACCGTCAAGGCCTACGACGCCACCAAGGAAGGCACGGTCAAGGCGTACGACGCCACCAAGAAGGGCACGGTCAAGGCCTACGACGCCACCAAGAGCGGGACCAAGAAGGCCTACAACTCGACCAAGTCCGGTACCACGAAGGCTTGGGACAAGACCAAGACGACCTCGGCCAAGGGCTGGGACGCCACCAAGAAGACGACCGCCAAGGGCTGGGATGCGACCAAGTCGGGCACCAGCAAGGCCGTGGATGCGACCAAGTCGGGCACCAGCAAGGCCGTGGATGCGACCGGCAACGCCCTGGACGCGACCGGCAAGGCCGTGAGCAATGCCGGCACGGCAGCGGCTGACGCGACCCGCAAGGTCGGCGACAAGATCGGGTCGGAACTGCCGGCTCAAAAGCCCTGATTCCGCGCCCCGCGCAGCGAATGAGAAAGGCCCGCCACGCGGGCCTTTCCTCATTGGGCCTGTGGTACTGCAGGCGGCACGATGCTGCGCCGCACGATGGGCGTTTCCGGCGTCGGGTACCCCGCCGCGCCAAAGGTCTGCACGATGGCGCGGTGCGTGTCGAAATAGACCTGCCAGTAGTGGTCGGTGTGGGTGTAGGGCCGCACGGCCAGCAATGGCCCTTCGGGCGTGAACTGCAGGATCTCGACATCCGGCGGCTGGTCCGTGGAGATGTTGGGAACCTTGGCGACCGCGGCCTTCAGCAACTCGATGGCCTGGTGCACATCCACGCCGTTGGCCACCTTGGCCGTCACGTCGACGCGCCGGAACTTGAGCCGGCTGAAGTTCTGGATGGTGTCGCCCAGCACCTTGTTGTTGCCGACCACGCAGACCGTGTTGTCAGGCGTGACCACTGTGGTGCCGAACAGCCCCAGTTCGCTGACCGTTCCATTCACCCCGCCGATGGTCACGTAGTCGCCCACGCCATAGGGCCGCAGCACCTGCAGGAACACCCCCGCCGCAAAGTGCGTGAGCAAGCCACCCCACGCGGTGCCGATCGCCAGGCCTGCACCGGCCAGAAGCACGGCGAAGGACGTGGTCTTGATGCCGAACATGTCCAGGATCGACAGGATCAGCAGGATGTTCAGCAGCACGCCGACGATCGAGACGATGTAGTTGCTCAGCGTGGCATCCATGCGCTTGCCGCGCTCCAGCGCCTTGGCCAGCAGCCGTTGGGCCATCTGGATCAGCCAGCGCCCGACACCCCAGGCAATGATGGCCCCGATGACTTTCAGGCCAAAATCCACGCCTTGCGTCGTCAGGAACAACCAGATCGCTTCCGTATTCATCATGTCCTACTCCTCGAGGGCGCCGAAGTCGGCAGGCCGGCAGACGTTATGAAC
Organism: Variovorax rhizosphaerae; assembly: GCF_037889975.1. Taxonomy (NCBI): domain Bacteria; kingdom Pseudomonadati; phylum Pseudomonadota; class Betaproteobacteria; order Burkholderiales; family Comamonadaceae; genus Variovorax; species Variovorax rhizosphaerae. Next base: position 27,044 of record NZ_JBBKZT010000014.1, read on the forward strand.
AAGCTGGCAGGACGACCCGACGACAAGGCCGGTGCCATGCTCACGGGGCTGGCGCCGCTGGTTTCCAGCAACACCGCCATCCTCATCTTAGGGAGCTTTCCCGGGGCGCGGTCAATAGCGCGTCAGCAGTACTATGCGCACCCGCAAAACCACTTCTGGAAAATCCTCCAGGGCATCTGGCCCGCCTGTCCGCTGCCCGCCGACGCCGATGATGGCTATGCGAAGCGCGGCGCCTGGTTGCTCGATCGCGGCCTGGGACTGTGGGACGTCTATGCAGCCTGCCGCCGCGAAGGCAGCCTCGACACCGCGATCCGCGACGCCATCGTCAACGACATCGCCAGCCTCGAGCTTCCCCGGCTGGCCGCCATCGCGCACAACGGCGGCGAGAGTTTTCGCCATTCCCGCCACACATCGCAACTTGGCGTCCCGGTTTACAAGCTGCCTTCGACCAGCCCGGCCAATGCGAGCTGGAGCTTCCAGCGCAAACTCGATGCCTGGCGCGAGGTGTTCGTGCGCCATGGCATTGCCTGACCTCTCCCATGAAACCCAAACCGATCGACCTGCCCGAAGTCAATTTCTCCGACTGGGGCGACATCCGCTACCTGCACCTGGGCACCGAATGGGTCCAGGGCTCGATGAAGCTCGATGCGCCCTTCGAGATCGAGCTGGAGTACGTGCAGCGCATGATGGCCTGGCTCTTGTTCGTCGAGCCGTCCAGCGTGATGAACCGCCATGCCATGCAGCTCGGCCTCGGCGCTGCCACGTTGACCAAGTTCAGCCGCAAGACCCTGCGCATGCGCACCACGGCGATCGAGCTCAACCCGCAGGTGGTCGCGGCCTGCCGCGGCTGGTTCAAGCTGCCGGCCGACGATGCGAAGCTGAGCGTCGTCATCGCCGATGCTGGCGCCGAGATCCGCCAGCCGCAGTGGATCGGCACCGTCGACGCACTGCAGGTCGACCTGTACGACCACGAAGCTGCTGCCCCGGTGCTCGACAGCGAAGCCTTCTACGCCGATTGCCGCGCCTTGCTCACCGAAGACGGCGCCATGACGGTCAACCTGTTCGGCCGCTCGTCGAGCTACGCGCGCAGCCTGGAGCAGATCGTCAACGTCTTCGGCGCCGACGCGGTCTGGGCCTTCAAGCCGACGCGTGAAGGCAATACCGTCGTGCTCGCGCATCGCACGCCGCAGCGTCCGAAGCGCCCGGTGCTTGCCGAGCGGGCACAAACCATCCAGACTCGCTGGCGCCTGCCCGCCACCAAATGGCTGCGGGTGTTCAAGGCATTGAATCCATGAGCCGCCGGACCGCTCCCAAGGCGAATACCCGCAGCGCACGGCGTGGAGGTCGGGTCATGGCGCCGCCCGGACGCCCGAAGACGCTCGCACCGCAGCGCGTAGCACGAAGGTTTGAAAGATGAGCGCTGCCATGCCGTTGCATCCCTCCAATCCCGCACACCCCGCATCCGCCCCGTACGAAGGCCCGCTCGAACTGCGCCAGCTCATCGAATGGCTGGCGGTGGACGGCGTCATCTCGCGCGAGGAAGCCAGGCGCACCATCGCGCGCTGCGCCCAGGCCGAGAGCAAGCAGGCGCCCATGGTGCGGCTGGCCAATGTCGCGATGACGCGCGAGCAGGACGGCAAACCGCTGGACCTGGAAATGCTCACGCAGTGGCTGGCCGGGCGCGCCGGCCTGGCCTACCTGCGCATCGACCCGCTCAAGGTCGACGTGGGCAAGGTGGCCGACACCATGAGCGCGGCCTATGCCGAGCGCCACAAGGTGCTCCCGGTGCAGGTCTCGCCGACCGAACTGGTCGTCGCCACGGCTGAACCCTTCATCACCGACTGGGTGCCCGAGGTCGAGCGCCAGGCCCGCCGCACGGTGCGCCGCGTGGTCGCCAACCCGGCCGACATCCTGCGCTATCGGGCCGAGTTCTTCGCGCTGGCCAAGTCGGTGCGGGCAGCGCAGAAGGCCGGCAGCGGCGGCGCGGCGCGCGCCAGCTTCGAGCAACTGGTGGAGCTCGGCAAGAGCAACAAGCAGCTCGACGCCAACGACCAGAGCGTGGTGCAGGTGGTCGACTGGCTCTGGCAATACGCCTTCGACCAGCGTGCCAGCGACATCCACCTGGAGCCGCGCCGCGAGCAGGGAGTGATCCGCTTCCGCATCGACGGCGTGCTGCATCCGGCCTACCAGATGCCGATGGGCGTGATGAACGCGATGGTCGCACGCATCAAGCTGCTTGGCCGCATGGACGTGGTCGAGAAGCGGCGCCCGCTCGACGGCCGCATCAAGACCCGCAACATGCGCGGCGACGAAGTCGAGATGCGCCTGTCCACCTTGCCGACCGCCTTCGGCGAGAAGATGGTGATGCGGATCTTCGACCCCGACACTGCGGTGAAGGACCTGGACGCGCTCGGCTTCGCGCAGCACGATGCGCAACGCTGGCAGCAGCTCGTCACGCGGCCGCACGGCATCATCCTCGTGACTGGCCCGACCGGCTCAGGCAAGACCACCACGCTCTATTCGACGCTCAAGCGCGTCGCGACCGAGGAGGTCAACGTCAGCACCATCGAGGACCCGATCGAGATGATCGAGCCCTCGTTCAACCAGACGCAGGCACAGCCGCAACTCGACTTCGGCTTCACCGAGGGGCTGCGCGCCCTGATGCGGCAGGACCCGGACATCATCATGGTCGGCGAGATCCGCGACCTGGCCACGGCCGACATGGCGGTACAAGCTGCGCTCACCGGCCACCTGGTGTTCAGCACGCTGCATACCAACGACGCGCCCAGCGCCATCACGCGTCTCATGGAACTGGGCGTCCCGTCCTACCTCATCAACGCCGTGATGCTCGGCGTGCTGGCGCAGCGCCTGGTGCGCACGCTGTGCCCGCATTGCAAGAAGCCCGACGAGGCCATGACGCGCGAGAAGCTCGCCGAGTTCGTCACGCCGTGGCAGATCAGCGGCTCGGTGCGCGCCTGCAAGGCGGTCGGCTGCGTCGATTGCCGCATGACCGGCTACATGGGCCGCATGGGCCTGTACGAACTGCTCACCGTCAGCGAGACCTTCAAGGGCCTGGTCAACAAGGAGCCCAACCTGCAGGGCCTGCGCCGCCAAGCCGTGGCCGACGGCATGCGGCCGTTGCGGCTGGCCGGTGCGTTGCGCGTGGCCGAAGGCGTGACCACCATCGAGGAAGTGCTGGCCGCGACACCCCCGCTAGAGTGAGCGCACGCTCGGGTAATCCCTAGCCCCTCGGTTAGTGAAATCCACATCAGTCTGACTTGTAGCTGACTCGACAATGGCTCTTCGATTCATTCGAGGAGACTGTTCGTGAAAATCAAGAGTCAGAAGGACTTCTTTTCTGGGCTGATGTTTGCCGTCATGGGTGTGGCATTCGCATGGGGGGCCAGCACCTACAACGTGGGGAACGGCGCGCGCATGGGGCCGGGCTACTTCCCGCTGATGCTGGGCATCGTCATGGCCTTGATGGGCCTTGGCATCATGTTCACCAGCTTGACCGCGGAGACCGAGGATGGCCATCCCATCGGCCCCTGGGCGTGGAAGCAGATCATCTACATCATCGGCGCCAACCTGGCGTTCGGCGTGTTGTTGGGCGGGCTGCCGAGCATCGGTATCCCGGCCATGGGGCTGATCATCGCGATCTATGCGCTGGTGCTCATCGCCAGCCTGGCCGGCCATGAGTTCAACCTGAAGAAGGTGCTGATACTCGCCACCGTGCTGGCCATCGGCAGCTACATCGCGTTCATCTGGGCCCTCAAGCTCCAGATCCAGGTCTGGCCGACCTTCATCACGGGTTGAGAGAAGAAAGCAGACCATGGATTTGATCAATAACCTGTCGCTGGGCTTCGGCGTCGCATTCACCTTCACCAACCTGCTGTATTGCCTGGTCGGTTGTATTCTCGGCACGCTGATCGGCGTGCTCCCCGGCATCGGCCCGGTCGCGACCATCGCGATGCTGCTGCCCGCCACCTACGCGCTGCCACCTGTGTCGGCGCTGATCATGCTGGCCGGCATCTACTACGGGGCGCAGTACGGCGGCTCCACCACCGCCATCCTGGTGAATCTGCCGGGGGAATCGTCCTCGGTGGTGACCGTGATCGACGGCTACCAGATGGCGCGGAAAGGTCGGGCGGGGCCTGCGCTCGCTGCCGCCGGCCTGGGCTCGTTCTTCGCGGGTTGCGTCGGCACCTTGATCCTGGCTGCCTTCGCGCCGCCGCTGACCGAGTTGGCCTTCAAGTTCGGCCCGGCGGAATACTTCTCGCTGATGATCCTGGGCCTGATCGGCGCCGTGGTGCTGGCTTCGGGCTCGCTGCTCAAGGCCATCGCGATGATCGTGCTGGGCTTGTGCATGGGCCTGGTTGGCACTGACGTGAACTCGGGCGTGGCCCGCTTCAGCTTCGACATCCCTGAACTGACCGACGGCATCGGCTTCGTTGCCATCGCCATGGGCGTGTTCGGCTACGGTGAAATCATTGCCAACCTCTCGCGTCCGGAGCACGAGCGTGAGGTGTTCACCGCCAAGGTATCGGGCCTGATGCCGACCGGCGAAGACTTCAGGCGCATGCTGCCCGCGGTCCTGCGTGGCACCTCGCTGGGCGCGGCACTGGGCATCCTGCCCGGCGGCGGCGCGCTGCTGGCGGCTTTCGCGGCCTACACGATCGAGAAGAAGACCAAGCTGCAACCGGGCGAAGTGCCCTTCGGCAAGGGCAACATCCGTGGTGTGGCGGCGCCGGAAGCGGCCAACAACGCCGGTGCGCAGACCTCCTTCATCCCGCTGTTGACGCTGGGTATCCCGCCGAACGCCGTGATGGCGCTGATGGTCGGCGCGATGACCATCCACAACATCCAGCCGGGCCCGCAGGTGATGACCAGCAACCCGGAACTGTTCTGGGGCCTGATCGCCTCGATGTGGATCGGCAACACGATGCTGGTCATCCTGAACCTGCCGCTGATCGGCATGTGGATCAAGCTGCTGTCGGTGCCCTACAAGTACCTGTTCCCGGCGATCGTGTTGTTCTGCGCCATCGGCGTGTACTCGACCAACAACAACACCTTCGACATCTGGATGGTGGGCGGCTTCGGCTTCATCGGCTACATGTTCTACAAGCTGGGTTGCGAACCGGCGCCGCTGCTGCTGGGCTTCATCCTGGGACCGATGATGGAAGAGAACCTGCGCCGTGCGCTGCTGCTGTCGCGTGGCGACTGGAGCGTGTTCGTGCTGCGCCCGATCTCGGCCGTGCTGCTGGCCTGCGCAGCGCTGCTGCTGATCATCGTGCTGATGCCTTCGATCAAGGCGAAGCGCGAAGAAGCGTTCCACGAAGAAGAGGAGTGACCCACCCCCCCGAATGCGCCTCCGGCGCTTCTGTAAAGATCGGCGCCTTCGGGCGCCGTTTTTCATGGCCCAGCGGGCAGCGCGGTGGCTGTTTCGCGGATGAGTTGCCAGACGCGCTGGGCCAGCGGAGCAGGGGCCCGGTTGCGTCGGTGCACCAGCATCACGGCGCGCTCGACCTGCGGCACCAGTTGCACCACCCGCAGGTTGCGCAGGCCCGCCGGCGGCACGGCCAGCGATGGCATCACGCTGATGCCGAGGCCGGCCTCGATCATGCGGAAGACCGTGGTGGGATGGCCCACCTGCTGGCGCACGATGCAGTGCGCGCCGTGGTGGATCAGCGCCTGGTCGATAAGTCGGCGGCTGCCCGAGGCATGGTCGAGCAGCACCAGGGCCTCGCCATCGAGTTGCGACCACTTCATTTGCTTGCGATCTGCGCAGGCATGGCCGGGCGGCACCACCAGGCAGAATGGGTCGGACAGGATCGTCTCGCACTGCAAGTCCTCTTGAGAGGCGGGCTCGATGACGACGCCGAAGTCGACCTCGCCGGCCCGTACGCTGTCGAGCACGTCCTGCTGGATGCGGTCGAGCAACACGAGCTCGATGTCGGGCTCCACGCGCGCACAGGCGGCGATGCAGGCGGGCATGAGGTTGGCCGACAAGGTCGGGCTGCTGGCGACGCGCACGCGGCCGCGGCGTGCGTTCGACATCCCCTGCACGTCGAGCAGGGTCTGCTCCAGTTCGTCGAGCACCCGGTGCAGTCGCGCCGCCAGCGTTTGCCCGGCCTCGGTGAGCGCGACCTCTCGCGTGGTGCGGTCCAGAAGCTTGAGGCCGAATTGCGCTTCGAATTCCAGGATCGACCGGCTGACCGCGGGTTGCGTCAGCCCGATCTGGTCGCCTGCACGGCTGAAGTTGCGGGTCTCGGCCACCGCCAGGAAGACGCGAAGTTGGCGGAGCGTCACATTCATGCGACGGGATCATATATCTATCAAATAAATCCATTTCCCGTTTGAATGCACTGCGTGTTCAATCGATAGCCGCGGCTCGCGGGGAGGCGAGCCCGCATGCCCTTCCGATGTCCATGAAAGAATCGATCCAAATGAAACGCAGAAGCTTCGCGCTGGCGGCAACCGTGCTGTTGTCGACCCTGCCCGCATGGGCGCAGAACTATCCGTCCAGGCCGATTCGCCTGATCGTGCCCTTTCCGGCGGCCGGCGCCACCGACTTGTTCGCGCGCACGCTGACCCACACGATGGGCGAGAAGCTGGGCGCGACCTTCGTCATCGACAACAGGCCCGGCGCGGGCGGCTCCATCGGCTCCGACGCCGCGGCCAAGTCGCCGGCCGACGGCTACACGCTGCTGCTGGCCACCACCAGCACGCATTCGATCGGCCCGGCGCTGGCCAACAAGCTGCCCTATGACACGGTCGCCGACTTCACCCCCGTCGCCCACGTTGGCAATGCGCCGAGCATCATGCTGGTACCGACCACCTCGCCCGCGAAGACGGTGCAGGAATTCATCGACTACGCGAAGAAGCACCCCGGCAAGCTCAACTACGCATCGAGCGGCCCCGGCACCATCGTCCAACTCTCCGCGGAATTGTTCAAGGCGCAGGCTGGCATCCATGTCACGCACATCCCGTACAAGGGCACTGCACTCGCCATCCCCGACCTGATGAGCGGCAAGGTCGACCTGCTGTTCGATTCATTGCCCACCGGCTTGCCTTATGTGCGTGATGGCCGTCTTCGCGCATTGGGCGTCACTTCGCTCAAGCGCAGCCCGCTGGCGCCGGACCTGCCGACGGTGGCCGACACCTTGCCCGGCTACGAGTCCAACACCGTGTTCGGCCTGTACGGTCCCAAGGGCCTGCCGCCCGAGATGGTGGCGCGCATCAACGCGGCCGCCAACGCCGCGCTGGCGGATCCCGAGATGAAGGAGAAGCTGTCGCGCCTGGGCATCGAGCCTGTCATCAGCACGCCGGCGCAGCTGGCCAAGACCATCGCCGACGACACCGCCAAGTGGAAGAAGATCATCGTCGAGCGCAAGATCACGAGCGATTGATGGCTCGCACTCAGGTTCCAGCACTGCGCGTCGCTTCGCCAACGCCCTTCCGGGAGCAACACCAGTGGCCTGAAGGCTGTTGCTCGCCACCAGGCTCCGCGACCTTGCGTGCCGCTCCCCCAGCCCCCTGCCAGGGCAACTTCAGCGGGCCGGTCGAAGCCGGTCCCGCTGTGTCTTCCGAGTTTGTTTGCGCACTTTGCTGAAGGTTGATCCATGAAATTCGACTACGCGAATCCCTATCCCTCCACGCGCATCCCGGTGTTCGCGCGCAACGTGGTGTCGACATCGCATCCGCTCGCCGCGCAGGCCGGCTTGCGCATCCTCTACCAGGGCGGCAATGCGGTCGATGCGGCCATTGCCGCGGCCGCCGTGATGACGCTGGTCGAGCCGGTGAGCAACGGCCTCGGCAGTGACGCGTTCTGCATCCTGTGGGACGGGCAACAGTTGCATGGCCTCAACGCCTCCGGCCCCGCGCCCAAGGCCTGGACGCCCGACTACTTCCTCAACAAGTACGGCGCTGACAAAACCACGCCGCCGCAGCGCGGCATCGACTCGGTGACGGTGCCGGGCGCGGTGCGCGGCTGGGTCGCGATGAGCGACCGCTTCGGCAAGCTGCCCTTCGCCGACCTGATGGCGCCGGCCATCGACATCGCCGAGCGCGGCTACCTGATGCCGCCGGTGGTGCAGCAGAAGTGGGCCGCCGCCACGCCGTTGCTGCAATCGCAGCCCGGCTTCGCGCAGGCCTTCCTGCCTTGGGGCCGCGCGCCCGAGGTGGGCGAGCTGTTCCGCTTTGCTGCCGCCGCACGCGCACTCAAGGCCATCGCACGGACCAAGGGCGAGGCGTACTACACCGGCGAGATCGCCGAAGCCATCGCGGCGTTTTCCAAGGAACACGGCGGCGCGCTCACCGTGGCCGACCTCGCCGCCTACCAGCCCGAATGGGTCATGCCGATCTCGCGCGACTACCGCGGCTACACGCTGCACGAGATCCCGCCGAACGGCCAGGGCATCGCGGCGCTGATCGCGCTCGGCATCCTCGAGAAGTTCGACATCGCCTCGCTGCCGGTCGACTCGGTCGCCTCGCAGCATTTGCAGATCGAGGCGATGAAGCTGGCTTTCGCCGACGTCTACCGCTACGTGTCGGAACCCTCGACGATGACGGTGACCCCCGCGCAGATGCTCGATGACGCCTACCTGGCGTCGCGCGCCCGGCTCATCGATGTCAACAAGGCGCAGGACTTCAAGGCCGGCAACCCGGTCAAGGGCGGCACCATCTACCTCACGGCGGCGGACGAGAGCGGCATGATGGTCAGTTTCATCCAGAGCAACTACATGGGCTTCGGCTCGGGTTGCGTGGAACCGGAGTTCGGCATCAGCCTGCAGAACCGCGGCCATGGCTTCAGCCTGAAGGCCGACAGCCCTAACGTGGTCGCGCCCGGCAAGCGGCCCTTCCACACCATCATCCCGGCCTTCCTCACCAAGGACGGCCAGCCGGTGATGAGCTTCGGCGTGATGGGCGGCAACATGCAGCCGCAGGGCCACATGCAGACGCTGGTGCGCATGATCGACTACCGGCAGAACCTGCAAGCGGCCTGCGACGCGCCGCGCTGGCGCTTCAATGCGGGGCTCAACATCAACGTCGAGGCTGCGATGAACGCCAACACCATCCAGGGCCTGAGTGACCTGGGCCATGAGATGGACGTCATCAACGATTCGTACCAGGACTTCGGCGCCGGCCAGTTCATCTGGCGCAAGGGCGATCCGGGCGTCGAAGGCTACGTGGCGGCCAGCGATCCTCGGCGTGACGGGCTGGCCGCGGGGTATTAGGCCCCCAGCCTCCGCACTTCGTGTCACTCCCGCCACCCCCTTCGAGGGGGCCAAGCCCGCAGCCGGCAGGAGCCGGCCCCGCGGTGCTTTCCGAGAAAGCCATGCGTTCGAGGCGCGCGGCGGGTCTGGCGCTGGCCACCGTCGGTGCGATCGCCTTCAGCGGCAAGGCCATCATCGTCAAGCTCGCGTACCGCCACGGCGTGGACGCGGTCACGCTCATCATGCTGCGCATGTTGTTCGCGTTGCCGCTGTTCGCGCTGATGGCCTGGTGGGCCGGCCGCGGCAAGCCGGCGCTCACCATGCGCGACTGGCTCGGCGTGCTGGGCCTGGGCTTCTCCGGCTACTACCTCGCGAGCTTCCTCGACTTTGCCGGTCTCGCCTACATCAGCGCCGGCTTCGAGCGGCTCATCCTGTACCTCAACCCGACGCTGGTCCTCCTGTTCGGCTGGCTGCTGTACCGGCGCCGCGCATCGCGCAGGCAACTGGTCGGCATGGCGATCAGCTACACCGGCGTCGCGCTGGTCTTCGGCCACGAGATCTGGGGCGGCAGCGGCGCCGGCGGCGGGTTGGCGGCGTGGGGCGCGTTCCTCTGCTTCCTGAGCGCGGTGAGCTACGCGGGCTACCTTGTGTACAGCGGCGAGTTCGTCAAGCGGCTCGGTTCGCTGCGCCTGGTCGGGCTGGCGACGAGCGTGGCGTGCCTGTTCTGCATCGCGCAATTCGCCGTGTTGCGGCCAATGACCGCGGCTTTCGCGGTGGCGCCGGAGGTGGTCTGGCTGTCGGTGCTGAACGCGACGCTGTGCACGGCGGTGCCGGTGCTGATGGTGATGATGGCCATCGAGCGCATCGGCGCGGCAGTAGCGGCACAGACCGGCATGATTGGCCCGATGTCGACCATCCTGATGGGCATCGTCATCCTCGGTGAGCCCTTCACCGTGTGGATCGCGGTGGGCACGCTGCTGGTGATCGCAGGGATCTTCGTTTTCACGCGCACCGGTCGCTGAGGGGAAGTCCGCCTCGGTCATGTCGAGCGGCCGTGGCGATTCAACGTCGTCGCCTCGTCCGAAGGTGACACCATGGGGAGCGGATTCTCCCCGAGGCGGCTCATACGACTTTGCCTTCAACCGCATAACTGCGTTGGCTCACCTTGCCGTGCTACAGCACTGTCTGCGGCGCTCCGCCTTGTTCTGCGATTGAATGCAAAGCCGTATCAGTCTTCGTCGGCCTCTGTGACCTTCTGTGGCAGATCGCTTTCGGCCATGGGACGCGGCCCATTCATCATGAAATCGAGCGCATGTGGCGGCCCGAAATCTTCGCTCCGGCATGAACTCAGGCCGTCGATGATCTTGACGACCTGGCGGTGGATTCGCAACTCGTCGCCGTTCTCGAGTACGACCACGGCAAGCGCATTCCTGATGAGATGGAAATTGCAAACGGCGTGATTGTCGACATGGACATGGTTAGCTGTCGCGAGCGCTGTGAAGAAATCGGTGATGTAGAGGGCCATGCCGGTACTTTAGGAAATGCATGGGATTTGTGCACGCAATTACTGCACGTTCATGGCATTGTTGCCAATTTCATGGGCATATTCGTGAGTTAATTCACGAACTAACACCTTCGAACTAGGCTTTTCCCGCTATTCACCGCACCGAAAAATTGGTTGGAACGACAGAGGCCGAGTTCGGGCGCGCGTCGTCATCTACTTCAAAGGCATGGTGGCCAACTGGGCCAGGAGCCGCGCGACTTCGGCGGGCTGGGGGAAGTCGACGGTGCGCAGCACCAGCCGGCCCTGGCGATCGAAGAAGTAGACCTGGCTGGTGTGCTTGTCGGGGCCGACGGCGCGGCCCGCCAGGAAGTCCAGCCAAGGGTCGAGTGACGCGGGCGCGGGGGCAAAGGCGCTCCAGCGCGGCCCCGCCTGGAAGCGACCAAGCCAGGCGTTCAGCGCCTTGGGGTCGTCCCCCAGCGGGTCGATGCTGGCCGAGAGCAGTTGCAGCGACGCATCACCCCGCGGCAAGGCGGCTTGGACCTGGGCGAACAAGGCGCCCTGGATCGGGCAGATCGAACTGCAACCGGTGAACATCAACTGCAGCGCGGTGGCCTTGCCCCGCAGCAAGTCCCTGAGCGGCAAGGCGCTGCCTGTGTTCGGTGTCACCTTGATGTCGGGTGCCAGCAGCGGCGGGCGGACTTCGCCGGCGGAATTGTGTGCATGCGCCGTCGTTCCGATGCACAGGGCGGGGAGGGCGGCCATGCCGGCGCACAGGAGGTTGCGGCGCTTCATTGCGAGTTCACGTAGGCCCACAGGTCGTCACAACCCCGGGTCGAGAGGCTGTAGCGCGGCATGGCGGTGTCGACCATCACGCCGGCCGGATCGATGCCCTCGCGCAACACGCGGCAGAACGAGGCCGGGTCATAGCGGCTGCCCGGGCCGCCGCGGCGGGCACGCAGTTCATTCAGGTACCGGGAGGTGAGGAGTGGCGCGAACGGGGTCTGTCCGGCGGTGCCGGCGGAGGGAGCGTGGCAGTTGATGCATCGCACGGCTGCGGCCGGCAGGTCGAGGCGGTGGCCCGGCAGGCGCGCCACCAGCGGCGTATCACCGACGAATGCACTGCGCCCGGCTGCGGCGACGCCGGTCGGGGGCGCCGCGCCGGCGCCGGAAGTCAGCCCGCTGGCCGCGGCGATCAGCGCCAGCACCATGCAGGAGAAGCGCAGGTTGCGCTTCGTCATGAACCAATGCCGGGGCGAGGATCCGCAAAGCCGCCGCACACCGCACGCCGCGCCGATGCGCGATAAACGGGGCAAGCTGTCCGGCGGGGCCTCAGTTCGCATGGAGCTGTGCGACAGGTATCGCCACGTAGGCGGCTGTACCGGGCGTCTTCCAGTTCAGGCGCATGGTGGCGCCGCCCCCCGCTTCGTAGAACTCGGCCCGGATGCTGTAGAGCTGGCCGGCGACGAGATTCATGGCCGTGGACTCGTTGTAGGTCGGGCCGTGCAGGGTCCAGTTGTCGATCACGAGCTTGCCGTCGACCCAGACACGTACGCCGTCATCACTGAGCGTGCGGAACTGGAAGTTGCCGGAGGCAGGTGCCTCGACCATGCCGGTCCAGCGCGCGGAGAAGTTGTCGGCATTGACCGTTGTCGCGGGAGAGCCGAGGACCCAGTCGAAGTCCACGGTTTCCAACCGGGTCAGCGCGGGAATGCCTGTCATTGCGATGTTGTTGAAGTAGGTCCCCAGCAGGCCGGTGCCAGTGCCGGGATTGCTGGGCGCGCGCACCTCCTCGCTGCCGATCTGCCTGACGAAGGCGCTGACGGCAAGAACGTCCGCCTCGGTGAAGGCGGAGGTGGCAGGCGTGACGGGCGCGGTGGTCCATGGGTAGAGCTTCGTGGCCGGAATGGCCGCATAGTCGGCCATGCCGGGCAATTTCCAGTTCAGGCGCATGGTGGCGCCGCCCCCCGCTTCGTAGAACTCGGCTCGGATGCTGTAGATCTGGCCGGCGACCAGATTGATGGCCACGGACTCGTTGTAGGTCGGGCCGTGCAGGGTCCAGTTATCGATGACCAGCTTGCCGTCGACCCAGACCCGCACGCCGTCGTCGCTGAGCGTGCGGAACTGGTAGTTGCCGGAGGCTGGCGCCTCGACCATGCCGGTCCAGCGCACCGAGAAGTTGTCGGCATTGACCGATGCCGCGGGAGCGCCGAGGACCCAGTCGAAGTCCACGGTTTCCTCCCGGGTCAACACGGGCGTACCTGCCATGTTGATGTTGTTGAAGTAGCTGCCCAGCAGACCGGTGCCGGAGAGGGTGGTGTGTGCGCGCACGGCGTCTTCCACCGTCGCGGCCGAGCCGTCGTGCAGGTAGGGCGCAGTGGCCCACACGTCGCGCAGGGTCGGCGTGTCCAGCCCGGTGAGCGGTGCGCCCAGCCGCTGGCCGCTGCTCGCCTTGAGGGTGCCGACGTTGTTGAGCTTTCCGGTCACGCTGTCGGTGAAGTCGGCGCCGCTGTGGCAGGAAGCGCACTGTGCGGCGAACACCGTCCTGCCGCTGACGGCTTGCGCGGTCAGGGTGCCATCGGCGTTGCGCAGCGGGCTGGCACTGAAGGCATTCAGCGACTTCATGTAGGCCGCGAGCGCATCGAGGTCGGCGCTGAGACCGGCCTTGGGGTCGCCCAGCGGCTGGCTGCGTGTGCCGGTGTTGAAGGCGGCGTCTGTCATCAGGCCGGTGCCGCGCGCGAAGTTGCGGATCTGGCCTTCGAAGTCCTGCACCTCGTCGAAATTGCCGCTCCAGTGCAGCTTGCCCTGCCCGCCGGCGCGACCGCGCAGGCTGATGGTGTTGCGCAGGCCTTCGCCCAGGCCCGTGAAGTCCCAGGTACGGCCGTCCTGTGCGCCATCGTTGTGGCAGCTGGCGCAACTCATGTAGGCGTCGCGCGCCAGGCGCGGGTCCCGCGCGTCGTAGAAGAACTGCTTGCCGCGCAGGACCTCGGGGGTCAGGCGTTCGGTGCCTGCGGTCGTCCAGCTGGCGGTGAGGGCTGCGGTGGATTCACCGTACTGCAGCAGGCGTGTCAGGTCGTACACGCCGATGCTGCGGTCCATGAAGTTGTGGACATACAGGCGCGTGCCGTCCGAAGACAGGGTCAGCCCCTGCGGCGCGCGGCCCGCGGCCAGCCGGAACAGCTCGCGCTTGCCGGCCGCGTCGAGCACAGCCACTTCGCGCGAGGTTTCCAGCGCGACGAAGAGGTAGACGCCATTGGGGTGGTAGACCGCCGCGCTGGCCACACCGCTGTTGTCATGGTCGACACGGCCCGCGTAGTCCTCGGCATTGGCCATGAGGTCCAGTCGCGAGGAGATGGCGCGCACGGTGCTCTCGAAATCCAGCGGCTTGCCGTCGCGCAGGCTGCCGCGCTGGATGTTGTCCTGCTTGGACGGCACCCATGCGCTGCGGCCGTCGGGTGCGATGGCGGGCGCGCCGAGGTAGTTGGGCACGCCGCGCGCCTGTACCGTCGCGTCGGGCTTGGCACTGTGCTGCAGCACGAAACGACGCGCCACGGCCAGCGATCCGGGGTTCAGTTCGGCGACCTCACCGCCGGTCTTGACGCCGCCGATGTCGCTGCGCACGGTGGCGGTTCCCTCGCCCGGCTGTGGTGCGGTGACGAAGCGCGTGGCCAGCAGGCGCAGGCCGTCCGCGCTGAGCGCCAGGTGGCGCACGCCCGGGAGCACGGCTTCGGCCACCTGTGTCCATGCGTTGTCGAACTTCAGCACGCGGCCCGTGGCTTCCAGCGCAACCCAGGTGCTGCCATCGGGTCCGGCCAGCACGCCATACGGCTGGGAGGCGCGCGGCAGTGGCACCGTTCGGACCACAGCCAGGCTGGCGGTGCTCAGCACGCTGAGGGTGGCGGCTTCCTTGTTGGCCACGACCGCCACGCCGCCGCTGACGCTCACGCTGCGCGGCTGTGCGCCGACCGCGATTTCGGCGACACGCGCCCCGCTCGCGGTATCGAACACCGACACGGTGTCCGCGTCCTGATTGACCACCCACAGCCGGTCGCTGGTGCCGGCCCTTCGTTCCAGCGCGACATTGGCGCTGGCGGTGGCGGTGTTGCCCGTCTGAGCGCCCGCGCCAGTCACGGCCTGCACGAAGTTGCGCGTGACGATGGTGCCGTCGGCATTGCGTGCCGACACCGTGACGGTATAGACACCGGCGGATGCATAGGCATGGCTCGCGCTGGCGCTGTTGCCACCGATCCAGCCAGTGGCCGGACTTCCATCGCCGAACACCCAGCTGTATTGCAGGCCGTCGGGTGCGCCGCCGTTCGGCGTGTAGCTTGCATTGCTGCCAGCTGCCAAGACGGGCGCGGCGATCGGGGCGATCACGGGCAGGGGGTCGAGGACTCGCCAGGCGAAGCTTTTCGAAGCCGAGCCGCCGCGACCGTCGCTCACCGTGGCGGTCACGGTGAAATTGCCGCTTTGCGAAGGGAACCCGGCAATCTGGCCACTCGCCGGATTGAGGTTGACACCCGGTGGCAAGCCCGTGACTGCAAAGCTCAGCGGATCGCCGTCGGGGTCACTCGCCGCCAGCGACAGGGCCACCTGCTCACCCTGGTTGGCAACGGGCGGCGTCACGTCCGCCAGCAATGGTGCGCGATTGACCGCGGGGACGCCGAACACTTCGACCTCCGCCAGGCTGAGGGCATCGGTGCCCGCCAGCTGGACGCGGACATAGCGTCCCGTCGCGCCCGGGGCCACCGTGGCCAGCCGCACTGCGACGCCCCGCACCTGGAGCTTGGCCACGCTGGCGTCGGCTTGCAGTTGCTCGACGGTCTTGCCCGTCATCGGCGTGCGCGAGACCAGCACGTTGTAGTTGCCCAGCCGCTCGGTGTAGGCGTCGGTGCGGTTCCAGATGCGAACCGTGTGGATCCGGTAGTCGTCACCGAGGTCCACTTCCCACCACGGTGCGGCCTCGATGTTGGTGTGGGTGGTCGAGCCGGTGGACCAGGCGCCATCGACCACGCCGTCGGCCGCGCGTGCTGACATGCCGCCGTAGTCGGTCGATGACTGGCTGGTGGGCTTGCCATTCGCCAGGTCGTTGAAGTAGATGGTCCGCGGGTCGGCGTAGGCGCCATAGTTGCGCATGTCGCCTTCGGAGACCGGGTTGCCCCAGTTCACGCCGTCGGTGCTGACGTAGAAGGCGTAGCCGGCAATCGTGCCACCGCTGCCGGAGGGGCGTGGCAGGTAGCGAAAACCGCCCAGTCGCTGTGGCGCGCCCATATCGACGGTGAATGAATGGGGCATCGGGAGGGCGTTGCCGCCGGTGTAGGGGGTGTGCCACAACGTGGCAGGGTTGCCGTCGATCGCCTGCGTGGCGAGGCCGTTTTCCGAAATGTTCTCGGCGCTGTCCGCTTTCACGGTCCAGCCCGTGCGCGGCAGGACGCGGCCGTCTTCACCGAGCAAGTTCAGCTCTGCCATGGAAGCGAATGCGTTGCCGTCGACTTCGCTGGTGGCCACGAGCTTCACGAAGCGCGCGCCGGCGATGGGGTCGGTGATCTGCCAGGTGAATTGCGAACTCACCTTCGCCGTGGGACTGGAGGCATGGACCGTCACGATGGCATTGCCAACCTGGGTCGGTGTACCGCTGATCACACCGGTCGCGGGATCGATGCGCAGCCCCGCGGGCAAGCCATCCGCGCTGAAGCTGTTGACGGTGCCAGCGGCCGGCGTTGCCTGTACCGCAAGCCGGAGCGGACTGCCCACCACTGCCGACTGGTTGTCGGGCGCGACGAGCCGTGGCGCACCGGTGTCGCCGATGGTCACCATCTTCGCTTCCGATGGGGTGCCGTCGGCGTTCATGCCGAACAGCATGTAGACGCCGGGCACGGCCCAGCCCGGGTTGCTCGGCACCTCGACCTTGTAGTTGTTGCCGCCCACGGCGCTGAACTTCAGCGAGAGCCGCCGCTGGTCGTTGTTGACGGTGTGCGTGGTGGATGCCATGCGGACCAGCGAGAAGGCGGTGATCATCGAGTCCGCGCCGACGTCCATCGTGGTGCCGTAGGAGGCTTTTGTCGGCGCGCTCAGCAGCGTGGGGCGCGTCGCAGGTGTGCCGTCGGCGTTGAACAGGTAGTGGGGCGACAGGATCTGCACATCACCGTGGTTGGCCGCGCATCCGACGCCGCAGAGGCCACCCCCTGAGCTCAGCACGCGAGCATCGGGCAGCAGCAGGGCCACGCTGTGATAGTTGCGTGGCACCGACATGGCGGGCAACGGCGTGAAGGCCTCGGTCACCGGATCGAAGAGCTCGGGCACCAGCACGGAATTGCTGTCGCTGAATGCGTTGGCCACGGTCTGGCCACCGAGCACGACCACCTGACCATTGGGCAGGACGACCGAGTTCTGGAAGGCGCGCGCATAGGCCATCGGATTGATCTTGCGCACCGAGACGCCGGCGTTCAGGTCGATCACATAGGACAGGTTGTTCGCCGGGGCACCGGCGTTGTGAATGGCGCCGCCCACCTTCAGGACCTTGCCGGTGTCGTACATCACCGTGTTGCCCAGGATGCTGAACTGGTCGTCGGCGCGCGGGCCGATGGCTTCGACACTGCCGTCGCCGCGCGTGTCGATCCAGTGCATGCGCTGACCCGGCCCGGCGTGGAATACCTTGCCATTGCCGGCCGGGATCAACCACAGGTGACTGTCACCCACCCAGGGAATGCCGCTGTCGGGCGACAGCATCGAGTCGATCTTCAGGCCCGGAAGCGTGCGCCAGCCGCCGGCAGCGGTCCAGACCTCGCCGTGCTTGTTGCCGATGCCGCCGTCCCAGGAGCCGCCCAGGGTCAGCACCGAACCGTCCGACAGCAAGGTGTTGGCGTTGTAGGCGCGCGGGATGTTGAGCTTGGCCCCGGCGGACCAGACGCCGGTGCCGGGGTTGTAGATGCTGGTGTTCGATTCGCCGCTGCCGCCCGTGATCATCAGGTTGCCGTCGGCCAGGTTGGTGGTGCCGGAGCAGAACATGTTGTGCCCGGTTTCGGTGATCACCCGATCCGCGGATGTCGATGCGGCAGGGTCGAACATCACCGAATAGGTGCGATTGCCACCCCCGGTGAAGCTGAACCGGTCGTCCGCAGCCCAGAGGAGCACCTTGCCGTCGGGCATGCTCGACGCCGAGGCCGGGACGATGGGCAGGTTGGTCACGCCAGACCATTGCGCCTGGGCCGGGGCGGCGATCTTGCGCCTGAGTTCGCGCTGGTGATCGAGTTTGGATGCGAAGTCGGCCTTGTCGTACGACCCGCTCGCCGCGTTGACCGCGCGATTGCCGCTGGTTGCGGCCATGCCGACCTCGCCGCCGTCGTTACCGCCGCAGGATGCCAGCAGCAGCGATGCGGCCAAGCCCGCACTCATGCCAATACAACGTAGCTTCACTTTGTTCTCCCTGAACTCTTGCGTGTTCATTCACCGTCCCGCATCGATCGCGCGGCACATCCACGGAAAATGACTTATTAAGTATTCATGGTAACAACATATGCTGTTTGGTTACATCTTGCAAGTGCTGCGTGTGTGAAGGATTCCCGTCCGGGGCCCGGGCTCTTGAGGCGGCATGGCAGCGAGCGCGCCCAGCCTTGCTTCCTCGCGCAATTCGCTGCGATCCCGGCCGACGAGTTCCGCCCTCGTGATGGCGCCCGAAGCGCTCTGGCTGTCAATGCCTGGCGCCACCCTGTGCATGCCGGTGCCGGTGCCGGCCGCTGGTGATGGTGATGGTGGTCATCGAGCGCATCGGCGTGGCGATGGCGGCTTGACCCGCAGCATGGGTGCGATGCAGCCCATCCGGAGGGCGTCGCCATCCTGGGCGAACCCTTCAGCGTCCGGATCGCGGCAGGCACGCTGCCGGTGATCGCGGGCACTCTCTTTCGCGGCGCTTACTTCAGCGTGGCCAGTTGGGCGAGCAGGCGGGCGACTTCGGCAGGCTGGGGGAAGTCGACGGTGCGCAGCACCAGCCGGCCCTGGCGATCGAAGAAGTAGACCTGGCTGGTGTGCTTGTCGGGGCCGACGGCGCGGCCCGCCAGGAAGTCCAGCCAAGGGTCGAGTGACGCGGGCGCGGGGGCAAAGGCGCTCCAGCGCGGCCCCGCCTGGAAGCGACCAAGCCAGGCGTTCAACGCCTTGGGGTCGTCCCCCAGCGGGTCGATGCTGGCCGAGAGCAGTTGCAGCGACGCATCACCCCGCGGCAAGGCGGCTTGGACCTGGGCGAACAAGGCGCCCTGGATCGGGCAGATCGAACTGCAACCGGTGAACATCAACTGCAGCGCGGTGGCCTTGCCCCGGAGCAAGTCCCTGAGCGGCAAGGCGCGGCCGGTGTTCGATGTCACCTTGATGTCCGGCGCCTGCAATGGCGGGCGGACTTCGCCGGCGGAATTGTGTGCGTGCGCCGTCGTTCCGATGCACAGGGCGGGGAGGGCGGCCATGCCGGCGCACAGGAGGTTGCGGCGCTTCATTGCGAGTTCACGTAGGCCCACAGGTCGTCACAACCCCGGGTCGAGAGGCTGTAGCGCGGCATGGCGGTGTCGACCATCACGCCGGCCGGATCGATGCCCTCGCGCAACACGCGGCAGAACGAGGCCGGGTCGTAGCGGCTGCCCGGGCCGCCGCGGCGGGCACGCAGTTCATTCAGGTACCGGGAGGTGAGGAGTGGCGCGAACGGGGTCTGTCCGGCGGTGCCGGCGGAGGGTGCGTGGCAGTTGATGCATCGCACGGCTGCGGCCGGCAGGTCGAGGCGGTGGCCCGGCAGGCGCGCCACCAGCGGCGTATCACCGACGAATGCACTGCGCCCGGCTGCGGCGACGCCGGTCGGGGGCGCCGCGCCGGCGCCGGAAGTCAGCCCGCTGGCCGCGGCGATCAGCGCCAGCACCATGCAGGCGAAGCGCAGGTTGCGCTTCGTCATGAACCGATGCCGGGGCGAGGATCCGCAACGCCGCCGCACACCGCACGCCGCGCCGATGCGCGACACACGGGGCAAGCTGTCCGGCGTCGCCTCAGTTCGCATAGAGCCGTGCAGCAGGTATCGCCACGTAGGTGGCCGCACCAGGCGTCTTCCAGTTCAGGCGCATGGTGGCGCCGCCAACCCATTCGTAGAACTCGACCCGGATGCTGTAGAGCTGGCCGGCGACGAGACTGATGGCCGCCGACTCGTTGAAGGTGGGGCCATGCGCCGTCCAGTTGTCGATGACCAGCGTGCCGTTGACCCAGACCCGCACGCCGTCGTCGCTGAGCGTGCGGAACTGGTAGTTGCCGGAAGTCAGCGCCTCGACCCGGCCGGTCCAGCGCACCGAGAAGCTGTCGGCGGGGATCGGCGCCCCTGGACCGCCATCGACCCAGTCGAAGTCCACGGTCTCCACCCGGGTCAGCGCAGGCGTGCCGTCCAGGGTCATGTTGTTGAAGTAGCTGCCGAGCAGGCCGGCGCCGATGCCGGGGCCGGTACCGGGGGCGTCGGGCGCGCGCACCTCGTCGCTGCCGATCTGCTTGACGAAGGCGCTGACCGCAACGATGTCCGCTTCTGAGAGTGGGCTGGTGCCGGGCGTGGTGGGCGGGGTCGGCGTGGTGGTCCCCGAGTAGAGCCGTGCGGCAGGTATCGCCACGTAGGTGGCCGAACCGGGCGTCTTCCAGTTCAGGCGCATGGTGGCGCCGCCGACCCATTCGTAGAACTCGACCTTGATGCTGTAGAGCTGGCCGGCGACGAGACTGATGGCGGTGGACTCGTTGTAGGTCGGGCCATGCGGCGTCCAGTTGTCGATGACCAGATTTCCGTTGACCCAGACCCGTATGCCGTCGTCGCTGAGCGTGCGGAACTGGTAATTGCCGGAGGTGAGGGCCTCGACCATGCCGGTCCAGCGCACCGAGAACTCGTCGGCGCTGATCGACGCCGCCGGACTGCCATCGAGCCAGTCGAAGTCCATGGCCTCCACCCGGGTCAGCGCAGGCGTGCCGTCCAGGGTCATGTTGTTGAAGTAGCTGCCGAGCAGGCCGGTGCCGGTGGTGCCGGTCGGGGGGGGCGTGACCGGGGTACCGCCGGTGGTGTGAGCGCGCACCGCGTCTTCCACCGTTGCGGCCGAGCCGTCATGCAGGTAGGGCGCAGTGGCCCATGCGTCGCGCAGCGTCGGCGTGTCCAGTCCGGTGAGCGTGGCGCCCAGGCGCTTGCCGCTGCTGGCCTTGAGGGTGCCGACATTGTTGAGCACCCCGGTCGCACTGTCGGTGAAGTCGACGCCACCATGGCAGGTGACGCACTGCGCGGCGAACACCGTCTTGCCGCTGACGGCCGCCGTGGTCAAGGTGCCATCGGCATTGCGCAGCGGGCTGGCGCTGAAGGCAGTGAGCGAGGTCATGTAGGCCGCAAGTGCATCGAGGTCGGCGCTGACGCCGGCCTTGCGATCGCCCAGGGGCTGGCTGCGCGTGCCGGTGTTGTAGGCGGCGTCCGTCATCAGGCCGGTGCCCTGCGAGAGGGCGCGGATCTGGCCTTCGAAGTCGTGCGGCTCATCGAAGTTGCCGCTCCAGTGCAGCTTGCCCTGGCCGCCGGCACGACCGCGCAGGGCGATGGTGTTGCGCAAGCCTTCTCCCAGGCTGGTCAAGTCCCAGGTGCGGCCGTCCTGCCCGCCATCGTTGTGGCAGCTGGCGCAACTCATGTAGGCGTCGCGGGCCAGGCGCGGGTCCCTGGCGTCGTAGAAGAACTGCTTGCCGCGCAGGACCGTCGCGCTCAGGCGTTCGGTGCCTGCCGTCGTCCAGCTTGCGGTGAGGGCAGCCGCGGATTCGCCGTACTGCAGCAGGCGGCTCAGGTCGTACACGCCGATGGTGCGGTCCATGAAATTGTGGGCATACAGGCGCGTGCCATCCGAGGACAGGGTCAGCCCCTGCGGCGCACGGCCGGTGGCCAGCCGGAACAACTCGCGCTTGCCGGTGGCATCGAGCACGGCCACTTCGCGCGAGGTTTCCAGCGCCACGAACAGGTAGACGCTGTTGGGGTGGTAGACCGCCGCGCTGGCCACGCTGCTGTTGTCATGGTCGACGCGGCCTGCATAGTCCTCGGCGTTGGTCGCAAGGTCCAGCCGCGAGGAGATGGCGCGCACGGTGCTCTCGAAGTCCAGCGGCCTGCCGTCGCGCAGGCTGCCGCGCTGGATGTTGTCCTGCTTGGACGGCACCCATGCGCTCAGGCCATTGGGTGCGACGGCGGGCGCGCCGAGGTAGTTGGGCACGCCGCGCGCCTGCAGCGTCGAGTCGGCCTTGGCGCTGTGTTGCAGCACGAAACGACGCACCACGGCCAGGGTCGAAGGGTTGAGCTCGGTGACTTCGCCGCCGGTCTTCACGCCGCCGATGTCGGTGGCCACGGTGGCGGTTCCCTCGCCGGGTTGCGGTGCCGTGATGAAGCGCGTGGCCAGCAGGCGCAAGCCGTCCGCGCTCAGCGCCAGGTGGCGCACGCCCGGGAGGACGGCTTCGCCGGCCTGCGTCCAGGCATTGTTGAACCTGAGCACGCGGCCCGTGGCCTCGAGCGCGACGTAGGTGCTGCCATCGGATCTCATGACCACGCCAAAGGGCTGCGAGGCGCGCGGCAGTGGCACCGTGCGAACCACAGCCAGGGTGGTGGTGCTCAGGACGCTGAGGGTGGCTGCTTCCTTGTTGCTCACGACGACCACGCCGCCGCTGACGCTCACGCTGCGTGGCTGTGCGCCGACCGCGATTTCGGCGACACGCGCGCCGTTGGCCGTATCGAACACCGACACGGTGTCCGCGTCCTGATTGACCACCCAGAGTCGGTCGCTGGCGCCGGTCCGGCGTTCCAGCGCCACGTTGGCGCTGGCGGTGGCGGTGGTGCCTGTCTGCGCGCCCGCGCCAGCCACGGCCTGCATGAAGTTGCGTGTGACGATGGTGCCGCTGGCATTGCGTGCCGACACCGTGACGGTATAGACACCGGCGGTCGCATAGGCATGGCTGGTGTTGGCGGCCGTGGTAAAGCCGGTCGCCGGGCTGCCGTCGCCGAACTCCCAGTTGTATTGCAGGCCAGTGGCGCCGCCTGTGGCTGTGTAGCTGGCCGTGCCGCCTGCCGCCACCGCTGGGGCGGCGATCGGTGCGATCCCGACAACGGGGTCGAGGATCCGCCAGGCGAAGCTCTTCGAGGCCGAGCCGCCACGCCCGTCGCTCACCGTGGCGTTCACGGTGAAGTTGCCGCTTTGCGAGGGGAAGCCCGCAATCACGCCACTGGTCGGATTGAAGTTGACGCCGGGCGGCAACCCGGTGATGGCGAAGGTGAGCGGATCGCCGTCCGGGTCACTCGCCGCCAGCGACAGGCTCACTTGCTCGCCCTGGTACGCGACGGGTGGCGTCACGTCGGCCAGCAATGGCGCGCGATTGGCAGCGGGGACGCCGAACACTTCGACCTCCGCCAGGCTGAGGACATTGGTGCCCGACAGCTGGATGCGGACATAGCGCCCGGTCGCGCCCGGCGCCAGCGTGGTCAGCCGCACCGAGGCGCCCGGAACCTGGAGCTTGGACACGGTGGCGTCGGCCTGCAGTTGAGCCAGGGTCTTGCCCGTCATTGGCGTGGGCGAGACCAGCAGGGTGAAGTTGGCCAGCCGGTCCATGCAGCAGTCGGTCCGGTTCCAGAGGCGAACGGTGTTGATCCGGTAGGCGGAACCCAGGTCCACCTCCCACCAGGGCTGGGCTTCGCTGTTGGTCTGGGTTACCGAGCCCGCGGCCATGTTGCCCTCGGCCAGCGCGTCGACGGCGCGCGCCGGCAAGGCGCCGGCTGCGGTCGACGATTGGGTGGCGGGCTTGCCGGCCGCGAGGTTGTTGAAGTAGACGGTCTTCTGCGCGTAGAGGTTGCCGTAGTTGCGCAGGTCGCCTTGCGAGATCGGGTTGCCCCAGTTCACGCCGTCGTTGCTGACGTAGAAGGCGTAGCCGGCAATGTTGCCGGTGCCGCTGGGGCGTGGCAGGTAGCGGAAGCCGCCCAGCTGCTGTGCCGTGCCGAGATTGACCACGAACGAATGGGGCAAGGCAGACCCGTTCTGGGTAATCCAGTACGTGGCGGGGTTGCCGTCGATCGCCTGCGTGGCGGCGCCGTTGACCGTCGTGGTGTCGGCGCTGTCCGCGCTCACGGTCCATCCTGCGCGCGACAGCACGTTGCCGTCGGCATTGAGCAAGTCGAATTCAGCCATGGAGGCCCAGGTGTTGCTGCCATTGCCCTCGCTGGTGGCCACCAGCCGCACGAAGCGCACGCCGGCGCCAGCGTCGTCGATTCGCCAGAGGAACTGCGAACTGACCTTGGCAGCGGCATTGGAGGCGTAGACCGTCACCGCGTAGTTGCCGGCCTGGGTCGGCGTGCCGGTGATCACGCCGGTCGAAGGATTGATGCTCAAGCCCGGGGGCAAGCCGTCCGCGCTGTAGCCGGTGGCGGCAGCGCCGGCCGGCAGGGTCTGCAGCGCGAGCGTGAGCGCACTGCCCACGGCGCCGGCCTGGTTGTCGGGCGAGACGAGCCGTGGTGCGCCGGCGTCGCCGATGGTCACCATCCGGGCGACCGATGGCACGCCATCGGCGTTCATGCCGAACAGCATGTACATGCCGGGCAGGGCCCAGCCGGGGTTGCTCGGGACGTCGACCCGGTAGCTGTTGCCGCCCAGCGCGGTGAAGGTCAGCGGGAGCCGCCGCTGGTCGTTGTTGACCGTGTGCGTGGTCGAGGACACGCGAACCAGCGAGAACGCGGCGATCGCCGAGTCGGCGCCGACGGTCATCGTGGTGCCGTACGTGACTTGTGCCGGCGAGCTCAGCAGCCGGGGGCGCGTGGCGGGCGTGCCGTTGTCGTTGAACAGGTAGTGGGGCGTCAGGATCTGCACGTCACCATGGTTGGCCGCGCAGCCGTTGCCGCAGAGGCCGCCGCCGGAACTCAGCACGCGGGCATCCGGCAGCAGCAGGGCCACGCTGTGGTAGTTGCGCGGCACCGACATCGCGGGCATGGGGGTGAAAGTCTCCGTCACCGGATCGAACAGCTCCGGCACCAGCACCGAGTTGCTGTCGCTGAAGGCGGTGGCCACGGTCTGGCCGCCGAGCACCACCACCTGGCCATTCGGCAGGACGACCGAGTTGTGGAAGGCGCGCGCATACGCCATCGGATTGATCTTGCGCACCGAGGCGCCGGCGTTCAGGTCGATCACATAGGACAGCTTGTTCGCCGGGGCGCCGGAGTTGTGAATGGTGCCACCCACCTTCAGGACCTT
The DNA here is from genome assembly GCF_037889975.1 of Variovorax rhizosphaerae. Classification (NCBI taxonomy): domain Bacteria; kingdom Pseudomonadati; phylum Pseudomonadota; class Betaproteobacteria; order Burkholderiales; family Comamonadaceae; genus Variovorax; species Variovorax rhizosphaerae. Next base: position 52,003 of record NZ_JBBKZT010000014.1, read on the forward strand.
GCCGGTGTCGTACATCACCGTGTTGCCGAGGATGCTGAACTGGTCGTCGGCGCGCGGGCCGATGACTTCGACATTGCCATTGCCGCGCGTGTCGAGCCAGTGAATGCGCTGGCCGGGGCCGGCGTGGAATACCTTGCCGTTGCCGGCCGGGATCAGCCACAGGTGGCTGTCACTCACCCATGCGGCGATGCCGCTGTCGGGTGACAGCATCGAGTCGATCCTCAGCCCCGGAAGCGTGCGCCAGCCGCCGGCAGCGGTCCAGACCTCGCCGTGCTTGTTGCCGATGCCGCCGTCCCAGGAGCCGCCCAGGGTCAGCACGGAACCATCGGACAGCAAGGTGTTGGCGTTGTAGGCGCGCGGGATGTTGAGCCTGGCGGCGGTGCTCCAGGCGCCGGTGGTGGGGTTGTAGATGCTGGTGTTGGCGTCGCCGCTGCCACCCGCGATCAGCAGGCGGCCGTCGGCCAGGTTGGTGGTGCCGGAGCAGAACATGTTGTGCCCGGTTTCGGACACCAGCCGTTCGGTCGATGCCAACGTGACCGGGTCGAACATCGCCGAATAGGTGCGGTCGCCGCCCGTGGTGAAACTGAAGCGGTCTTCCGCAGCCCAGAACAGCACCTTGCCGTCGGGCATGTTCGATGCGGCCGCCGGGACGATGGGCAGGTTGGTCACGCCTGACCATTGCGCCTGGGCCGGGGTCGCGATCTTGCGCTTGAGTTCGCGCTGGCTGTCGAGCTTGGATGCGAATTCTGTCTGCGCGTCCTTGGCGACTGGCGTTTCGACGTTGCCGCCCGACGCGCCTCCCAGGGAAGTGGTGGGAATGCCGCTGGTGAGGCCAACGCTGCTGCCACTGTCCCCGCCCCCGCACGATGTCATCAGCACCGACACGGCAACGCCAGCCACCGCGCCAATGGAACGCAACTTCATAGCCCTTCTCCTTGTTCAATTCCGCCGTTGGTGGTCAAGGGCGAACTAAAAACGGCAAAAAACTACCGATTTAGTATTAATCGTAACGAGAATACAGGCAGGGTTACTGTTTGCAAGTAGTCATTTTTGAGTATGACTTTCGTGCAATACCGGCGAAGTCGCGGCAGTCAATAGGGGTAGTACTGCTCCGTAGGTGGCCTTGAAAAGCCGGCTGCGCCGGGCGGTTTCCATTCCAGCCGCATGGACGCGCCGTGTGTCCATTCGAAGTAATCAACGCGGAGGCGGTAGAGGCGCCCGGCGACCAGGTTCAGTGGGATGGTGGTGTCGTAGTCCGGGTGGTACGTCCAGTGGTCGATCAACAGCTTGTCATCGATCCACAGCCGCACGCCGTCGTCGAGCAGGGTGCGGAACTGGTAGCTGCCGGTGGCGGGTGCCTCGATCGCGCCGGTCCAGCGCGCCGAGAAGAAGTCCACGCCGATCGGCGCGCCGGGTGATCCCAGGCCCCAGTCGAAGTCGACCGGTTCGACGCGCACCAGTGCCGGCTGCCCGCTCAAGGTGATGTTGTTGAAGTAGCTGCCGAGCAGCCCGGTGCCGGTTCCCGGGAGGTGCGGCGCGCGCGGCTCCTCGTTGCCGGTCTGCTTGACGAAGGCGCTGACGGCGAGCACGTCGGCGTCGGGCAGGCGGAGGCCGGTGTGTGCGCGCACGGCATCTTCGACGGTGGCGGCCGAGCCATCGTGCAGGTAGGGCGCGGTGGCCCAGGCTTCCCGCAGCGTGGGGACGTCCAGCCCGGTCAGCGGCGCGCCGAGGCGCTTGCCGCTGCCGGCCTTGAGGGTGCCGACGTTGTCGAGCCGGTGGGTCGCGCTGTTGGTGAAGTCGGGGCCGCCGTGGCATGTGGCGCATTGCGCGGCGAACAGCGTCTTGCCGGCGACGGCTTGCGTGGTCAGGCTGCCGTCGGCATTGCGCAGCGGGCTTGCAGCGAATGCGTCGAGCGAACGCAGGTAGGCGGCCAGCGCATCCAGGTCCGCGCTTTGGCCCGCCTTGGGGTCGCCCAATGGCTGGCTGCGGGTGCCGGCGTTGAAGGCGGCGTCGGTCATCAGGCCGGTGCCGCGGGCGAGGTTGCGGATCTGGCCGTCGAAGTCCTGCGGCTCGTCGAAATTGCCGCTCCAGTGCAAGCGGCCCTGGCCGCCGGCACGGCCGCGCAGCGAGATCGTGTTGCGCAGGCCTTCGCCGAGGCTGCTGAAGTCCCAGGTGCGGCCGTCGTGTGCGCCATCGTTGTGGCAGCTTGCGCAACTCAGGTAGCCGTCGCGGGCCAGGCGCGGGTCCTTGGCGTCGTAGAAGAACTGCTTGCCGCGCAGCACATCGGGCGCCAGTCGTTCGGTTTCGGTGCCGGAGACGGCACCGATCAGGCCGATGCTGGGCTCGCCGAATTGCAGCAGCCGACCCAGGTCGTAGGCGGCTCCCGTGCGGTCCATGAAGTTGCTGACGTAGAGGCGCATGCCGTCCAGCGACACGGCCACGCCCTGCGGCGCCCGGCCGACGGCGACGCGCATCAGTTCGCGCTTGCCGGCGGCATCGAGCACCGCCACTTCACGCGAGCTTTCCAGCGCCACGAACAGGTAGGCGCCGTTGGGGTGGTAGACGGCGGCACTGGCCACGCCGCTGTTGTCGAGGTCGACGCGGCCGGGGTAATCCTCGGTGTTGGCCACCAGGTCGAGGCGCGAGGAAATGGCGCGCACGGTGCTCTCGAAACTCAGCGGCTGGCCATCGCGCAGGCTGCCGCGCTGGATGTTGTCCTGCTTGGAAGGGACCCATGCGCTCTGGCCGTCGGGTGAGATGGCCGGCGCGCCGAGGTAGTTGGGCACGCCGCGGCCCTGCACCGAGCCATCGGCCTTGTCGCTGTGCTGCAGCACGAAGCGGCGCAGCACGGCCAGCGTCGCGGGATCGAACTCGGTCACTTCGCCGCCGGTCTTCACACCGCCGGTCTCGCCGCGCACACGGGCTGTGCCTTCACCGGGCTGGGGTGCGGTGACGAAGCGCGTGGCCAGCAGGCGCTTGCTGTCGGCAGTCATGGCGAGGTGGCGCACCCCGGGCGCGGCCACGTCGGCGGTCTGTGTCCAGGCGTTGTCGAACTTGAGCAGGCGGCCTGTCGCCTCCAGCGCCACGTAGGTGCTGCCATCGGACGCGACGAGCACGCCATGCGGCTGCGACCCGCGCGGCAGGGGCACCGTGCGCAGCGGACGCAAGGTGGCGGTGCTCAGCACGCTGAGGCTGGCGCTTTCCTTGTTCGTGACGACGGCGATGCCATTGCCGACGCTGATGCTGCGTGGTTGCGCCCCCACCACGATCTCGGCCAGGCGATGGCCGTCCTCGGAGTTGAACACCGCCACCGTGTCCGCGTCTTGGTTGAGCACCCACACCCGCTCGCTGGCGCCGGCACGCGCTTCCACTGCAAGGATGGCGCTGGCGAGGGGGCGCCCGCCCGCGGAGCCGCCCACGGCCGCGCCGGTGACGGCCTGCATGAAGCTGCGCGTCACGACCGTGCCGTCCGGGCTGCGGGCCGAGACGGTGACGTTGTAGACGCCCGGCGCCGCAAAGGCATGGGTGGTGTTGGCGCCGCCGTCGGTGATCCAGCCGGTCGACGGGCTGCCATCGCCGAACAGCCAGCTGTACTGCAGGTTCGAGGCGGCGCCCGCATTGGCCGCATAGGTGGCACGGGCGCCTGCGCGAACCGGTGGCGCGGCGATGGCCGCGATCACCGGCAGCGGATTCAGGATGCGCCAGTCGAAGCGGGTGGCGGCCGTCCCTCCGCGGCCGTCGCCGACGGTGGCGGTCACGGAGAAGCTTCCGCTCCTCGAGGGATAGCCGGCGATCATGCCGCTGGCGGGGTCGTAGCTGACGCCTGCGGGCAGGCCGCTCACCTCGAAGGCGAGCGGATCGCCGTCGGCGTCGCTTGCGGCCAGTGCGAAAGCGACCTGCTCGCCCTGATGTGTGGCCGGGGGCGCCACGGCGCCCAGCGATGGCGGTCGATTGGCAGCAGGCACGCCAAACACTTCGACCTCCGCAAGACTGAGGGCGTTGGCGCCGGCAAGCTGCACGCGCACATGGCGTCCCGTGGCGCCGGGCGACAAGGTGGTCAGGCGTCCGGCGGTGCCCGGCACCTGCGTCTTGTGCACACCGTTGTCCGCCATCAGCGCGTCGTAGCTCCTGCCAGTCATGGGCGCGGCCGAAACCAGCACCTGGAAGTTGCCGAGTCTGTCGCCGCAGCAATCGGTGCGGTTCCACAACCGCAGCGCGTGGATGCGGAAGTCGGCGCCGAGGTCGACCTCCCACCATGGGTTGGCGGTGCTCTCGGTCAGGGTGGTCGAGTTGGCCGCCCAGTTGCCGTCGTTCACGCCATCGACAGCGCGTGCTGCGGCCCCGCCGGCCTGTTCCGACGACGCGCTCGCCGGCCGGCCGCGCGCGAGGTTGTTGAAGAACACCGTCTTGCGTCCGAGATTGGGGCCGTGGTCGCGGAAGTCCCCCTGCGCGACCGGCGGGCCCCAGTTCACGCCGTCGGCGCTGACATGGAAGTCGTAGCGGGCGATCGTGGAGTTGCCGCTGTTCTGGCGCGGCCGGTAGGCGAAGCCGCCGACGTGCTGCATCGTGCCCATGTCGATCACGAAGGAATGCGGCTGCACCGCCAGCGGGTCGGACCACTGGGTGAGCCAGTAGGAGTCGGAGTTCGCGTCGATTGCCAGTGCCGCCGGCGCGTACTCGCCGCGGGTCTCGGCGCTGCTTGCGCTGGCGGTCCAGCCGGCGCGAGGCAGGACGGTGCCGACTTCATTCAACAGGTCGAGGTCGGCGATCGAGGCCAGCGGGCTGTCGTCGAACGAACTTGTTGATACCAGCTTGACGTAGCGCGATGCCCGATTCGAATCGTTGACGACCCACTGGAACTGCGAACTCACCTTGCTGCCGGATGCCGCCGCCGCCACCTTGACCACATGGGTGCCCGTGCGGGTCGGGCTGCCGCTGATGACGCCCGTGGCTGCATCGATGCGCAGGCCGTCGGGCAGGCCGTCGGCGCTGTAGTTGACGGGAATGCCGCCGGCGTTCGTGGCGCGAACGGGCAGGTTCAGCGTCGAGCCGACCGCGCTGAGTTGGTCGTCGGGCGCGGTGAGTTGCGGTGCGCCGGTGCCATCGATGGTGATCATCCGTGCGACCGAAGGCGTTCCATTCGCGTTCATCGCAAACAGCATGTACACGCCCGGAATCGCCCAGCCGGGGTTGCTCGGGACGTCGATCTTGTAGTTGTTGTCGCCGAGGCCGGTGAAGTCCAGTGGCAGCCGCCGCTGGTCGTTGTTGACCGAGTGGGTGGTCGAGGACATTCGCACCAGCGAGAACGCGGTGACCGGGCTGTCGGTGCTCACTGTCACCGTGCTGCCGTAGACAGCGCGCGACGGTGCGCTCAGCAGCACCGGACGCGTGGCCGGGGTGCCGTCCGCGTTGAACAGGTAGTGCGGGGAGAGGATCTGCAGGTCGGCATGGTTGGCCGCGCAGCCCTCGCCGCAGACGCCGCCGCCGGCCGACAGCACGCGCCCGTCTTGCAGTAGCAACGCGACGCTGTGGTAGTTGCGCGGGATCGTCATCGCGGGCAGCGGCGTGAAGGATTCGGTGATGGGGTCGAACAGTTCCGGCACCATCACCCCGTTGCTGTCGCTGAAGCCCAGTGCGATGGTTTGACCACCGATCACGACCACCTGGCCGTCGGGCAGCACCACCGAGTTGTGGTACGCCCGCGGGTAGGCCATCGGATTGATCGTGCGCACCGAGACACCGGCGTTGAGGTCGATCACGTAGCTCTGGTTGCTGGTCCAGTCGGTCACGGCCATGTCGACGCCGCCGGCCTTTAGGATCTTGCCGGTGTCGTACATCACGGCGCTGCCGGTGATGGCGAAGGCATCGTCGCCGCGCGTGCCTGCAGGTTCGACCGACCCCTCGCCACGCGTGTCGAGCCAGTGCATCTGCCGGCCCGGTCCGGCATGGAAGACCTTGCCATTGCCGGCGGGATGCAGCCAGAAGTGGCTGTCGGACACCCAGTATTCCGCGCCGCCGGGCGAGAGCATGGAGGCGATCTTCAGGCCCGGCAGCTTGCGCCATCCTGTGGCGGCGTTCCAGACCTCGCCGTCCTTGCCGCCGACGTTGGCGAGGTCCCAGGAGCCGCCGATGGTCAGGACCGAGCCGTCCTGCAGCAGGGTGTTGGCGTTGTAGGCGCGGCGGATGTTGAGCTTGGCGCCGGTGGTCCAGGCGCCGGTGCCGGGGTTGTAGATGCTGGTGTTCGATTCACCGCTGCCGCCGGCGACCAGCAGGCTGCCGTCTGCCAGGGTGCTCGTGCCGGAGCAGAACATGTTGTGCCCGGTTTCGCTGACGAGCCGGTCGGTCGCGGTCATCGTGACCGGATCGAACAGGGTCGAGTAGGTGCGGTTGCTGTCGCTGGAGACGGTGAAGCGGCTTTCGCCGGCCCACAGCAATACCTTGCCATCGGGCAGGGTGGAGGCCGAGGCGGGCACCAGGGACAGGTCGGTGACGGCGGACCACCGGGCCTGCGCCGGCGCGGCGATCTTGCGTCGGAGTTCGCGCTGCTTCTCGAAGCTTGCGGCAAAACCCGCGGAAGCCGCCTGGCTGGAGATCCCGCCGGAGATCCCGCTGGAAACCCCGCCCCCTTGGCCCGACGAGCCTCCGCAGGAGCCCGTCAACAACACCGCGGCCATGCTGGCGCCCAAGCCTACCCATCGCAATTTCACGCTCGCTCCCTGTTGCAATTGTTGGCATCAACCCAGTGGACCTGCTCCAATCAAGGTCCGGCGCGTTGCCAGTTCCGGATCCTAGCGAATGGTTGTGCTGGCCACCAGCACGCCTGTGCAACTGTTGTGGTGCTCGCCCTTCGGCGTCGACACACGACGAAGTTGCAACGATCATCACGACTCTTCGCGCTCGGCGCGCGCGATTTTTCCCCTGATCGAACACAAGGACGTCAACTATGGATTTCGGAATTGCGGGCAAGACCGCCCTGGTGTGTGGTGCGAGCAAAGGCCTGGGCCTCGGATGCGCGGAAGCGCTGGTGCGCGAGGGCGTGAATGTGGTGATCGTGGCGCGCGGCGCCGACGTGTTGCAAGCGGCAGCGGCGCGTTTGGCGGCCCTTCGTCCCGATGGCGCCAACGGAGCCTCGCCCTTCGTCAAGCAGGTGGCCGCCGATATCACCACGGTCGAAGGGCGCGCAGCAGCTTTCGCGGCGCATGCCGACTACGACATCGTCGTCACCAATGCGGGCGGCCCGCCACCGGGTGACTTCCGCGACTGGGACCGCGATGCGTGGATCAAGGCCGTCGACGCGAACATGCTGACACCCATCGAACTGATCAAGGCCACGGTCGACGGCATGGCCGCGCGCGGCTACGGGCGCATCGTGAACATCACTTCCAGTTCGGTGAAGTCGCCGATCGACATCCTCGGCCTGTCGAACGGTGCGCGCAGCGGGCTCACCGGCTTCATTGCCGGTGTCGCGCGCACGTCCATCGCTGCCAAGGGCGTGACCATCAACAACCTGTTGCCGGGCGCCTTCGACACCGACCGACTCAAGGGCACGATGGAAGGCACTGCGAAGAAGACCGGCCAGGACATCGACGCCATTCGCGCCGCCCGCGCCAGGACCATTCCGGCGGGCCGTTTCGGTACCGCGGAGGAGTTTGGCGCAACGTGCGCTTTCCTGTGCAGCATGCAGGCCGGCTACATCACTGGGCAGAACGTGCTGACGGATGGCGGGGCGTATCCGGGAACCTATTGACCCATTCGCGAGGCGCGTTCGGCGCGCACACGCATCTGTTCTTGCGCGGGGCGTCCAAGCCTGCGCAGGCAACGACGGTGATCGGGCCGACTCAAGTGCTCCCGGGGGGGAGCCGCTGGCGGCTGGAGCGCCAGCGGCAGCCACTCGTCAAGGAGCGTACCCAGCGGCGCGCAAAGCCGGCCGGGGGTGCCCGAACGGGCTTCGGTATGCGTCCTGAGGGCGATGGCAATACTTCCGTGTGCCTATGCTCGATGCGCAGCCGTCGGCCCATGGCCTGCGCGCTGCATGCTCGACATGGCTTGCTCCCTCTCCCTCCGGGAAAAGTCGGGATGAGGGCACAGCTGAGTCAGCCCATGCCGCCAACACCCCGGCCCTCTCCCGGCGAGAGAGGGATGGCGCGCGCAGTCGGGGATCACTAGGGAAAGTCGCTAGTTCGAAAAGCACATAAGTATCGACGGATGCAAGTGGCGCATTACCGGGAGCAGTCGATCTTCGCCATCCTCGAGTGGACAGGATTTCTCTCGTCACACTCAAAATCAAGGAGGCATATGTACTACTCGAAACTGCTCGTGGGCCTGGCCGGCACCGCATTCGCCCTTTCCGCATCCGCCGCAACGGAACTGGTCATCGCGACCGTGAACAACGGCCACATGATCGAGATGCAGAAGCTCACGCCCTTCTTCGAAAAGGCCAACCCCGACATCAAGGTCAAGTGGGTCACGCTGGAAGAAGGCACGCTGCGCCAGCGCGTGACGACCGACATCGCCACCAAGGGCGGCCAGTTCGACGTCATGACCATCGGGCTGTACGAAGCACCGATCTGGTCGAAGAAGGGCTGGCTCAAGCCCATCGCCACCGACACGGCCTATGACGTGGATGACATCCTGCCTGCCATCCGCAATGGCCTCTCCTACGAGAACAAGCTCTATGCCGCGCCCTTCTACGGCGAGAGCTCGATGCTCATGTACCGCAAGGACCTGGCCGACAAGGCCGGCATCAAGATCCCCGACCAGCCGACCTGGACGCAGGTGAAGGAACTGGCCGCCAAGGTCCACGATCCCAAGGCCGGCGTGTACGGCATCTGCCTGCGCGGCAAGCCGGGCTGGGGCGACAACATGGGCCCGCTGAGCACGGTGGCCAACACCTTCGGCGGCCAGTGGTTCAACATGGAATGGAAGCCGCAGCTCGACACCAAGCCGTGGCATGACGCGATCACCTTCTACGTCGACCTGATGAAGGCCTACGGCCCGCCGGGTGCGTCGGCCAACAGCTTCAACGAGAACCTGGCGCTCTTCAACGAAGGCAAGTGCGGCGCCTGGGTGGATGCGACCATCGCCGCATCCTTCATCTCCGATCCCAAGCAGTCGAAGGTCGCCGACAAGGTCGCATTCGCACAGGCACCCATCGCCGTCACGCCCAAGGGCGCCAACTGGCTGTGGTCCTGGAACCTCGCCATTCCCGCCAGCTCGACCAAGGACGAGGCCGCACAGAAGTTCATCCGTTGGGCCACGTCCAAGGACTACATCAACCTCGTGGCCAAGCAGGCCGGCTGGGGCTCGGTGCCGACCGGCACGCGCAAGTCCACCTATGCGAATCCCGAGTTCCAGAAGGCGGCCAAGTTTGCCGAGGCCGAGAAGAAGGCCATCGACAGCGCGAACATCAACGACGCGACGCTGCCCAAATCGCCGTACATCGGCATCCAGTACGCGGCCATTCCGGAGTTCCAGGCCATCGGCACGGCGGTCGGCCAGCAGATGAGCGCGGCGCTGTCGGGCAAGGTCACGGTGGACCAGGCGCTGAAGACTTCGCAGACCATCGCGGAGCGCGAGATGAAGAAGGCCGGCTACTACAAGTAAGCAGCCCCGTCGTGCGAACGGTGAGCACCATGGGACAGTCCGCCCCGTCCAGGGAAGATCCGTTGTGCCGGAACTCGGAGCTGGGCTACAGCCCGGCCTCCGATCTCGACCGGCTGGTGCGCTGCGTCAGCCACGGCACACCGTCGCCGCTGATCCGGTGGCACTACCACGAGGACTACGAGATCCACCTGGTGGTCGCGACCAGCGGCAAGATGTTCGTGGGGGACTACATCGGGACTTTCGAACCCGGCAACCTCGTGATGACCGGGCCCCGGCTCCCGCACAACTGGATCTCGACCAATGCCCCGGCCGAAGGCGTTGCGCTGCGCGATCACTGCATCGTCTTCGACCGGGCGCCGATCGACCGTGCCGCGGAACGGATCTCCGAGCTGAAGGAGGCGTTTCCGCTGCTGGACCGCTCGGCGCGCGGTATCGAGTTCTTCGGCCTGTCGGAGATTGCGCTGGACTGCTTCACCCGCATCCAGTCGCGGCAGAACATGTCCAGGCTTTCGGCCTTCCTGGACTTCCTGGGCGTGCTCGCGGAGTGGAAGGACTACCGGCTCTTGTCCAACCCGTGGACGGCCGCGACCGAGGACGCCGATTCGATGGCGCAGATCGACGCGATCATGGGCTTCGTCAACGAGCACTATGCCGATGGCCTGTCGATGGAGCGCGTGGCCCGGAACTTCGACATGAGCAAGAGCCATTTCTCGCGCGTGTTCCACCGCCGCACCGGCAATACGTTCACCGATTTCCTGATCCGGCTGCGGATTTCAAGGGCATGCCAGTTGCTGCTGCAATCGCAGGCGCCGATCTCGACGATCTGCCATGACGTCGGTTTCAACAACGTGGCCAACTTCAATCGCCGCTTTCTCGATGTGAAGAGCATGACGCCTTCCGCGTTTCGCAGGAAGTTCGGCGGGGACCGCTGAAATGAAAGCCCACCCCCGAAGCGCCTGCGGCGCCACGAACGGCCGCCAGAGGCGGCTGCCCTTGCGGGCCGTCCAAGTCTGCGCGGGCAGACTTGGAGCCGCGGCCCTCAGCCCCTCAAGTTGGCGCACCCAACGGCCCGGCAAAGCCGGTTCCGTGGGTGCCCACGAACGGGCAACGCTGTGCTCGCCCCGGTTTCATGCGTCGCGGAAGACGCGCCAGCGTCATGGAAAACTGATATGAGGGCGCCGCGAGTCACGCAAGCCAAGCTCAGGACCATGCGAGGACGTGGTGGGCGCGTGTCCTGGTGGCGGCGATGAGCCGTGCGTTCGGCGCGTCGGTGCTTTCCACCCAGGCCCGCGCCTCTTCGGCGCTGCGGCCGAATTGCTGATGGCGCCGGACCAGGCGCTCTTCGCGCACGGCGTCGTCGATGTCGACGTACCAGGCCTCGTCAAGCAGCCGTCCTGCGCCGGCCCAGGGGCCGACGTCGTGCAGCAGGTAGTTGCCTTCGGTGATGACCAATTGCGTGGAAGGCAACACCGCGATGGCGCCGGCGATGGGCTCTTCGATCTCGCGGCGGAATTCGGGGGCGTAGACGATGTCGCCATCGGCGCGCTGTTCGCGCAACCGCTGCAGCAGCGCCACATAGCCGGCGCTGTCGAAGGTGTCGGGCGCGCCCTTGCGCGTGGCGCGGCCAAGGCGCTGGAGTTCGACGTTGGCGAGGTGGAAGCCGTCCATCGGCACGACCTGGGCGCGGTCCGCACCCACGGCTTCCAGCAGCGCAGCCGCCAGCGTGGACTTGCCGGCGCCGGGTGCGCCGATCAGCCCGAGCAGCTTGCGCTGTCCGCTGGTCAGCAGGGCATGCAGGCGCGCGAGCGCGTCCGCGGGAAGGGCGGGCAGTGGGGGCGTGTCGTTCATCGTTGCAGCGTACAGGCTGCGGCGCCGAAAGCTTCGCCGGGAACGCTGTCGTTCTTTGCTCTTCTTGCTCTTCCACGGGCGTGACCGGGCGTGCGACCCGGACTCCGGGCCCGCAGTTCGGGCTTTCCCGAGCCTTGTCTCGCTTGTGCGACATTGGTTTTCATTTCATGGCACGATCCATCCCCTTTTCACCCTGAACCGCTGCGAGGATTCACGTACATGCTGAGCAAAGCCGTTCGCATCGACCGCCATGGCGGCCCGGAAGAACTGAAGATCGTCGAGGTCGACGTGGGCGATCCGGGCCCGGGCGAGATCCGCATCCGTCACAAGGCGGTCGGCCTGAACTTCATCGACACCTACCAGCGCAGCGGGCTCTATCCGTTCCAGATGCCGCTGCAGCTGGGCATGGAGGCTGCCGGCGTGGTCGAGGCGGTGGGCGAGGGCGTCACGCACCTCCAGGCCGGGGACCGCGCGGCCTACGCAAGCCAGCCTCCGGGCGCGTACTGCGAGCTGCGCGTGATGCCGGCCAGGAGCGTCTGCAAGCTGCCCGACGGCATCTCCTTCGAGACCGGCGCGGCCATGATGTTGAAGGGCTTGACAGCGCAGTATCTCCTCAAGAAGACCTTGCCCGTGGAAGGCTTGCAGTCGGGCGACTTCATCGTGTTCCACGCGGCAGCCGGGGGCGTGGGGCTGATTGCCTGCCAGTGGGCCCGGGCGCTCGGCCTGAAGCTGATCGGCACTGCGGGCACCGACGCGAAGTGCCAGCTCGCGCTGGACCACGGCGCCGCCCACGCGATCAACTACAGCACCGGCGGCTTCGCCGCGAAAGTCCGGGAGATCACCGGCGGCAAGGGCGTGAAGGTGGTCTACGACTCGGTCGGCAAGGACACTTTCGACGGCTCGATCGACTGCCTGCGGCCGCTCGGCCTGCTCGCGGTGTTCGGCAATGGCTCGGGCCCGGTGCCGCCGGTCAGCCTGGGCACGCTGGCATCGAAGGGCTCGCTTTATGTGACCCGGCCGACGCTTTTCACCCACATCGCGACGCGCGAAGCCACCCAGGCGATGGCGGACGACCTGTTCTCGGTGGTCGAGAGCGGGGCGGTGAAGATCCCGGTCGACCAGCGTTATCCGTTGGTGGATGTGCAGCAGGCGCATCGCGACCTGGAAGCGCGCAAGACCACCGGCTGTACCGTGTTGACGCTCTGAGGGTTGCTGGTCTGTTCGTGGGCACCCGTGGAACCGGCTTTGCCGGGCCGTCGGGTGCGCCCCCTTGAGGCGGAGCGCCGAGGGGCGCATTCGGGGGTGGGGTTAGCTTGCAGGGAGTTCTCCTACTTTCGATCGTGCACGGGGACTGCGTATCCCCATGCCATCGAGTCATAGCCTCCCCCCAAAAGGAGACCCATGGCTGCAGTCAGAGTTTTCGTCGTCGAGGACAACCCGACGATTCTTCGCAATCTCGTCGATACCCTGCGCGAAGTCGCGCGGGTGGACCCGGTTGGCACGGCCGATTCCGAGGCGGAAGCCGTGCACTGGCTGTGCAGCCACGCGGACGAGTGGGACCTGGCCATCGTCGACCTGTTCTTGAAGCGAGGCAGCGGCCTGAGCGTCCTGGAGGCCTGCCGCGACCGCAATCCTTCCAGCAAGGTCGTCGTGCTGAGTAACCACGCCTCGACCGACATGCGCCGCAGGTGCATGCAACTCGGTGCGGATGCAGTGTTCGACAAGGCCAGTGAACTGGACGACCTGGTCGATTTCTGCCTGCGCCGCCGGGAAGCGACACACAGCATGTATTGATGCGGTGCATGAATATATCTATCAGATAAATCCATTTCACTTTTGAATGCCATGCGCGTCCAATAGCGCCCATGGCCCGTTCACGCTTTCTCCCCGACAACTTCACGCTCGCCTTGGTCACCACGGTGGTGTTGGCCAGCCTGGTGCCGGCCAGCGGCGGCCCGGGCCGTTTCTTCGAAGGCCTGACCACCTTCGCGATCGGCCTGCTGTTCTTCCTGCACGGCGCGAAGCTTTCGCGCGAGGCCATCGTGGCCGGCATCACGCACTGGCGGTTGCACTTGCTGGTGTTCGCCTGCACTTTCGCGCTGTTTCCGTTCCTGGGCTTTGCGTTGAAGCCGGTGCTCTCGCCACTGGTCACGGCGGAGATCTACACCGGCGTGCTGTTCCTTTGCGTGCTGCCGGCCACGGTGCAGTCGGCCATTGCCTTCACCTCGATGGCGCGGGGCAACATCCCGGCGGCTGTCTGCAGCGCCTCGGCCTCGACGCTCCTGGGCGTGTTCGTCACGCCGATCCTCGTTAACCTGCTGGTGGTCCCGCATGGCGGCGGAGGGGCCGGCAGCGCGCTCGACGCCATCGGCCGCATCCTGTTGCAACTGATGCTGCCGTTCGCGGTTGGCCACTTCGCTCGACCATGGATCGGTGGCTTTACCAAGAAGCACGCTCCCGTGCTCAAGTTCGTCGACCAGGGCTCGATCCTGCTGGTGGTCTACACCGCGTTCAGCGCGGCCGTGATCGAGGGCCTGTGGAAGCAGGTGCCCATCAGCGCGCTGCTGGGCCTGGTCGTGGTGTGCGTGGTGCTGCTGGCGCTGGCGCTCACCAGCACCACCTGGATTGCGCGCAAGCTCGGCTTCGACAAGGCCGACGAGATCACCATCGTCTTCTGCGGCTCCAAGAAGAGCCTGGCCAGCGGCATTCCCATGGCCAAGGTGCTGTTCGCATCCCATGCGGTCGGCGCCATCGTGCTGCCGCTGATGGTGTTCCACCAGATCCAGTTGATGGTGTGTGCGGTGCTGGCGCAGCGTTATGCGAAGCGCGTCGAGCCGGCGGCCGTTGCAACGGCACCGATCGTCAGTCCGGCGGAAGCGGCTGCCGAAGGCACGGCGGACTGAGCTTCACGCGACGGCGCGGAACGCGCTGTGCCAGTCACGGGTGGATGGGCAGGCGCCCGCGAAGGGCGAGCAAGATGAGGTCCGCTGGCAGGTGTACCGCGGGCCCTTCAGGACTGCTCGAGCTCCCCAAGCCGCGAGGTGCGCAGCCGGCTCGGCGACAGCGCCCCGACCAGGTCAAGAATCGGATACGCGATCGAGCAGATGTGCGAATTGATGCGCTTCAAGTCGCTGATCAAGTCGATGTGCAGCGAACTGGTCTCGATGCTCAGCGCCGTCTGCTCCGACAGCCGATCGAGGTGCGTCCCCGCATAGGCCCGCTCCAGGTCGCGGAAGCGCGCCTTCTCATGCAGCAGCCGCTGCGCATCGCGCACATTGCCGTTCAGGAACACGCTCATGCCCAGCCGCAGGTTGGCCACCAGCCGCTCGTGCAGCTCGACGATCTCGGCCATCCCGGCCTCCGAGAAATTGCGCTGCGGCTTGATCTTCTTGTCTTCGATGTCGATGATCACGCGCTCGATGATGTCGCCGATCTGCTCCATGTTGATGGTGAAGCTGATGATGTCGGTCCAGCGCCGGCTCTCGTCCTCGCCCAGCGCCTCGCGCGAGATCTTCGTCATGTAGTACTTGATCGACGAGTACAGCTCGTCCACCGTGTCGTCGAGCTTGCGCAGTTCCTGCGCCAGTTGCAGGTCGTTGTGCCTGATCACGTTGAGCATGCCGATCAGCATGGTCTCGACGATGTCGGCCTGGTGCAGCGCCTCGCGCGCGGCGTTCGAGATGGCGAGGCTCGGTGTCGACAGCGCGGAAGGGTCCAGGTGGTGCTGCCGCTGCCTGGCGACCGACTCCACCGGCACGGGCATCAGCCGCGTCACCCATGACGCGACCCGGTTCGTCAGGCCGATGAAGCCAAGGCTCACCACCACGTTGAAGGCCAGGTGATAGAGCACCACCAGGTGCGTCGCATCCGACACATAGGGGCTCAGGTGCCGCAGGTACAGCCCCACCAGCGGCGCCGCCACAGCCACGCCCAGCAGCTTGAACACCAGGTTGCCAACCGTCACGTGCCGCACCTGGACGCTGGACTTCGCCGTCGTCAACACCGCCAGGATGCCGCTGCCCAGGTTGGCGCCGAGCACCAGCCCCAGCGCCACGTCGAGCGGCACCAGGTTCGAGCTGGCCATGGCAGCGACCAGCAGCACCACGGCCAGGCTGGAATAGGCCACGACCGCGAACGCGGCGCCGATGGTGATCTCCAACAGCACATCGCTGTTGAGCGAGGCCAGCAGCGCGCGCACCGCCGGCGCGGAGAACAGCGGCCCCGTCGCCTGCACCACCAGTTGCAGCGCCAGCAGCATCAGGCCCAGTCCGATCAGCACGCGCCCGATGCGCCCCGCCGCGCTGGCCGAACGGGTGATGAACAGCACCACCCCTACGAAGATGAACAGCGGCGACAGCCACGACAGGTCGGTGGAGAACAGCACCGCCATCAGTGCGGTCCCGACATCGGCGCCACGCATCACGGCCAGCGCGGCCGGCAGGGTCACCAGCCCCTGCCCCACGAAGGACGATGTCATCAGCGAGGTGGCCGTGCTCGACTGCACCAGCGCCGTGACCGCGATGCCCGACAAGGCGGACGTGAAGCGGTTGCGCATGCTGCGTGCGAGGAACTTGCGCAAGTTGGCCCCGAACACCCGCAGCACGCCCGTGCGAACGAGATGGGTCCCCCAGACCAGCAGCGCAACCGCTGCCAACAAGTTCAACAAATGTTTCATGTGGCAGGGCCACTATAGGGCACGCTCGGCCCGCTCGTGCATTGCGGGGCTCGGAGGCGACGCAATGCCTTCAAGTGCTCCGGTGACTGCGCTTCGCCGCTGGTCGCGCCAGCGGGCGGGGTCACGTCCGCATGCCAGTCGCTGTCAAATCGATGTGGCATTGCCAACTCGACTTGGGCCTCGTGGGCGGGCTCGGACACGCCCAGCCTCGAGCTCTCTTGAATCGATGTGGTTTTGGCATCTCGACTCAATCCCCCGCGGGGGGGGGCGGGCTGGGCATGGCCCGGCCCTGGGGGCCCTTGCGTGGATGTACTTGCCGTCTCGACTCGATTTCCCCTTGGCTGCGGGCCGAGCCGCTCGGCCCAAGGGGCGTCAGCCTTTCCTGACCCGGCGCAACTCGTCCAGCACCAGGCAGACCGCCCCAATGGTGATCGCGCTGTCCGCCACGTTGAAAGCCGGGAAGTGCTTGCCGCCCAGGTGGAAGTCGAGGAAGTCGACCACGTAGCCGTGCATCATCCGGTCGATCACGTTGCCGATGGCGCCGCCCAGGATGCAGGCCATCGCGAAGGAGAACAGCTTCTGCCCGGCGTGCTTCTTCAGCATCCAGAAAATGAACACCGCCGCGGCCACGCCGATGCCGGTGAACAGCCAGCGCTGCCAGCCCGCCGCATCGGCCAGGAAGGAGAACGCCGCGCCGGTGTTGTGCGCCCGCACGATGTTGAAGAAGCTCGTGACCTCGGTGACGGGGCCGCCGTACTGGTAGTAGCCGAGGATCAGCGTCTTGGTGAACTGGTCGACGATCAGGATGATCGCCGCCAGTCCCAGCCACGGCCACACGCCGGCGCCGAACGCGGAGGAGGACGAAATCGAGCGCTTGCCGGCCATCAGGCAAAGCTCCGTGCTTCGCCGGCGCCATGCAGGTTGCTGGTGCAACGGCCGCAGATCGTCGGGTATGACGCATCGTGGCCGACGTCGACGCGGTAGTGCCAGCAGCGCTCGCACTTTGTGTCCGTGCTGACCTTGACCTGCGTCGACACGTCCGCGCCCTCCACCAGGCTGATCGCCGAGGTGATGAACACGAACTTCAGGTCCTCGCCCAGGCTGGAAAGCAGCGCATGGTCTTCCGGTCCCGCGGTGAGTTCGATGTTGGCTTGCAGGGACGAGCCGACCTTGCCTTCGGCGCGCACCGCCTCGATCTGCTTGTTGACGTCGTCGCGGATCTCGCGGATGCGGTTCCACTTGGCCAGCAGCGCTTCGTCGGGTGCGTCGAAGCGGCTGAACACCTGCGCGAAGATGGACTTCCCATCGCCCACCAGCGTCCACGCCTCTTCGGCCGTGAAGCTGAGGAACGGCGCCATCCAGCGCAGCATCGCCTGCGAAATGTGCCAGAGCGCGGTCTGCGCGCTTCGGCGCGCATGCGAGCCGGCGGCGGTCGTGTAGAGGCGGTCCTTCAGGATGTCGAGGTAGAAGGCGCCCAGGTCTTCCGAGCAGTAGACCTGCAGCTTGGCCACCACCGGATGGAACTCGTAGACCTTGTAGTGCGCCAGGATCTCGGCCTGGAACTGTGACGCGCGGCTCAATGCGTAGCGGTCGATCTCCAGCAACTGGTCCAGCGGCACCGCATCCTTCGTGACGTCGAAGTCGCTGGTGTTCGCGAGCAGGAAGCGCAGCGTGTTGCGGATGCGGCGATAGGCATCGACGACGCGCGCGAGGATCTTGTCGTCGCCCGCGATGTCGCCCGAATAGTCGCTCGCGGCCACCCACAGCCGGATGATCTCCGCGCCCAGCTTCTTGCTGACCTCCTGCGGGTCGATGCCGTTGCCAAGCGACTTGCTCATCTTGCGGCCTTGGCTGTCGACCGTGAAGCCGTGCGTCAGCAGGCCGCGGTAGGGCGCGCGGTCTTCCAGCGCACAGGCGATCAGCAGCGAGGAATGGAACCAGCCGCGATGCTGGTCATGGCCTTCGAGGTACAGGTCGGCCTCGGGGCCGGTGGCGTGGTGCACCGTCGGGTGCGTGCCGCGCAGCACGTGCCAGAAGGTCGAGCCCGAGTCGAACCACACCTCCAGGATGTCGGTGCTCTTGGTGTAGTGCGGCGCGTCCTCGGCGCCGAGGATCTCCTCGACGGTCACGCGACTCCAGGCCTCGATACCGCCTTCCTCGACGATGTCGGCGGCCTGGTCCAGGATCTCCATCGTGCGCGGATGCAGTTCGCCCGAATCCTTGTGCAGGAAGAAGGGGATCGGCACGCCCCAGCTGCGCTGGCGCGAGATGCACCAGTCGGGCCGGTTGGCGATCATGTCGTGCAGGCGCGCCTTGCCGTTTTCCGGGTAGAAGCTGGTCTGCTCGATGGCTTCCAGCGCGGTCTGGCGCAGGGTCCTCGGTGCCTTGTCCTTGGTGAACACGCCTTCGCCTTCGTCCATGCGCACGAACCACTGCGCGGCGGCGCGGTAGATCACCGGCGTCTTGTGGCGCCAGCAGTGCGGATAGCTGTGGGTGATGGCCTCGGTGCTCAGGAGGCGACCCGCGTCGCGCAGCGCCTGGATGATGACCGGCACGGCCTTCCAGATGTGCTGGCCGCCGAAGAGCGGGAAGTCCGGCGCATAGCTGCCGTTGCCCTGCACCGGGTTCAGGATGTCGTCATAGGCCACGCCGTGCGCGATGCAGGAGTTGAAGTCTTCCACGCCGTAGGCGGGCGAGGAGTGGACCAGGCCGGTGCCGTCGTCGGCGGTGGCGTAGTCGGCGAGGTAGACCGGCGACAAGCGCTTGTAGCCCGCGTCCACGTCGTAAAGCGGATGCTCGAACTCGAGCCCGCCCAGCTTCTCGCCCTTGGCCGTGGCGATGACTTCCCCGTCCAGCGCCCACCGGTTCATGCACATCTCGACCAGCGAGGCCGCCAGCACCAGCAGACCGCGCGGGGTATCGACAAGCGCGTACTCAAGCTCCGGGTTCAGGTTGATCGCCTGGTTGGCAGGGATCGTCCATGCGGTCGTGGTCCAGATGACTGCGAAGGCGTCCTTGGTCAGCGAAGGCAGGTCGAAAGCCGCGGCCAGCTTCCCCGGGTCATGCGCCTTGAAGGCCACGTCCACGGTCTGCGACTTCTTGTCCGCATATTCGATTTCGAACTCGGCCAGCGAGGAGCCGCAGTCGAAGCACCAGTACACCGGCTTCAGCCCGCGATACACGAAGCCCCGCTCGATCACACGCTTGAACGCACGCAGTTCGCCCGCCTCGTTGGCGAAGTCCATCGTCTTGTACGGATGGTCCCATTCGCCCAGCACGCCCAGACGCTTGAAGTCGACCATCTGCTGCGCGATCTGCTCGGTGGCAAAGGCGCGGCTCTTCGCCTGCATGTCGTCGCGGCTCAGGTTGCGGCCATGCTTCTTCTCGATGGCGTTCTCGATCGGCAGGCCGTGGCAGTCCCAGCCCGGCACGTACAGCGCGTCGAAGCCTTCGAGCTGCCGCTCCTTGGTGATCATGTCCTTCAGGATCTTGTTGACCGCGTGGCCCATGTGGATCTGGCCGTTGGCATAGGGCGGGCCGTCGTGCAGGATGAACTTGGGCGCGCCAACACGGGCGTCGCGCAGGCGGTGGTAGCGGCCTTCGTCTTCCCAGGCCTTGACCCAGCCCGGCTCGCGCTTGGGCAGGTCGCCGCGCATCGGGAAGGGCGTGTCGGGCAGGTTGAGGGTGGCGCGGTAATCGGTGGCGCCAGCGGATTTGGTGTCGGACATGGGGGTTCCAGAAATCTGCGCTGCATCCTGCAACGCTCGAACAATCGATGGGGCGTGAGGCGCGTCTGATCGAGGCGCGCGCCGCACGCGGCGGATCAGGCTCCGCTCTGAATTCGGTCGCGCGTGGTCTGGCGATGGGTGGAAGCGAAGAACGCACGCGCGTCGTCACCGTCCTTGGCGATGCCCGCTTTCAGGGCCTCGAGGCTGGTGTAGCGCAATTCGTCGTGCAGTTTGAGCAGCAGTTCCACGCGCACGATTTTACCGTAGGCCCCTTCGCCGGCCAGCTCCGCAGGCCATTCGAGGCAATGCGTCTCCAGCAGCACCCGGCCGGCATTGACGTCGTTGGCATCGAGCGAAGGCCGCACGCCGAGGTTGGCCACGCCCTGGATCGGCCGGTCGACGAGGCCATGCACCAGCACCGCGAAGATGCCGTTGGCGGCGGGCTTCCAGTGCTTGAAGCGCATGTTGAGCGTGGGGAAGCCGAGCGTGCGGCCCAGCTTGCGACCGTGCACCACATGGCCGCTGATGCTGTAGGGCCGGCCCAGCAGCGCCTGTGCGCGGGCCATGTCGCCCTTGCCCAGGGCCTCGCGCACGGCCGAGCTCGACACGCGCGTCTGGTGGACTTCGTAGCTCTGCATGCGCGCGACGTCGAAGCCGCGCGCATCGCCGGCCGCGTCGAGCATGGCGTAGTCGCCGGCACGCTTGGCGCCGAAGCGGAAGTCGTCGCCCACGAGCACATAGCGCGCGCCCAGGCCATGGACCAGCACCCGGTCGACGAATTCATCGGGCGTCTGGCCAGCCAGGCGGGCATCGAAGGGGAGAACGACCGTCTGGTCGACGCCGCAGGCGGCCAGCTCGGTCAGCTTGTCGCGCAAGGTGCCGACGCGGGCCGGCGCCAGTTCGGGCTTCTTCGTGAGGGCCGCGAAGTAGTCGCGCGGATGCGGCTCGAAGGTCAGCACGCAACTGGGCAGCTTGCGATGTCTCGCTTCCGTCGTCAGCAACGCCAGCATGGCCTGGTGGCCGCGGTGCACGCCGTCGAAATTGCCGATGGTGAGGGCGCATGCCGGCGCGATGCCGGGATGCCGGAACCCGCGGAAAACCTGCATGGTTGGTATCTTTTTGATAGCACGCTGCGCCCGCAGAATGGGCACACACGGGGCATATTGTCATAAAGCCGGTATATTGTGACGCAGTGCAACGCAAGCGGCGCATCGCGGCCCGTTCCTTGCACTGGTAGCCGGTCTCTCTCCGTGGTCCGTCTTTCTGGAGGCGTTGTGGTGAAGGTCTTGAAGCTGTCGGCCCAAGGGCTGCCCCAATCGTGGATTTCGCTCGAGCAGGCGGTGACGCACTACGCCGCCGACGAAGTGCGCTGGGAAGCCGGCGGCGAGATCGCGTTGTTCCGCGGCGGGCACAACGCCGTGACGGGCAAGCAGTCGCAGATCGTCATCAACAGCATCATCGGCACCAAGGGCGTGCCACGCATCAATCCCTTCAAGCAGCGCCCGGGTCTCACCAACAGCAAACTGTTCGCGCGCGACCGCAACATCTGCGCGTACTGCGGCGGCCACTTCCACGAGGACGACCTGACGCGCGAGCACATCATCCCGTTCGCGCAGAAGGGCGTCGACGTGTGGATGAACGTGGTCACGGCCTGCAAGCCCTGCAACCACCGCAAGAGCAGCCGCACGCCCGAGCAGGCCAACATGCCGTTGCTCTATGCGCCCTACGTGCCCAGCCTCTGGGAAGACTTCATCCTGCGCAACCGCCGCATCCTGGCGGACCAGATGGAGTTCCTGATGGCGCATCTGCCTCACAGCTCCCGCTTGCACGGGTAGTTCGCTCGCCAGGCTGGGCGCACTCGTGCGCCAATCCGACCGCGTTTCGGGGCCCACACAGGTTGCCGCGCAAGAACTGGTCTCAAGGTGCTTCTGACAAGCGTCAGTACGTCAACTCCAGCAGCGTCATGTGGCCTTGCACTGCGGGCCGCACCAGGCCTGTGATGCGCTCGCCGTTGAACTCGCCCGTGATCGCGCGCTGCGCGTCGCTGTCGAGCTTGATCTTCGAACTGGAGACGCCCGCGCCGCGGGGTGGCACGCCGGGTAGCGCGGTCTGTCCGTCGAAGCGCATGGTGTCGCGCTGTGCGTCGAAGTAGCCGCGCGGGCGGGTGAAGATGACGATGGCTTTTGCTTCGCGATCGGCGGGCAGGATGCGGTCGGGGCGCAGGTTGACGATGCTGCTGCTGCGTCGGAACGGACTGCGATGGATGTGCGTCGTGGCATAGCCGGGCGCGCTGATCTCGAATTCGTACGTCGTGCCTGGTTGTGCCGCGAACGGACCCCATCGGCCGTCCGTGCCGATGGTCTTGCGATAGGCCGCGTCACCCCTGCGCACGCCGGTGGCGGGGTCGGTGGCATACACCGCGAGTTGCGCGCCGTCCAGCGGGAGGTTGTTCGTGAACTGTCCGCTCGTGGGGTCGGTGCTCGAGAGGCCGAAGCCGGTCACCAGGCCGCCGAGCGTCATTGCGGATTCCGGCGCAATGTCGATGCGCTTCGGCGCCTCGCCGGTGAGGAACTGCCACGTCGCGGCAAAGGCGGCCGGCGAGAAGGATGTCTCGCGGTGGTCCACGCGCGGCAGCACCTGGTTGGTCGCGCCCTTCAACGCGGGACTGTCATAGGTCACGTGGGTCGGCTTGCCAGGCGCGCCGATCCAGGCGCCGTCCGGTTGCGCGAACTTGTCGTTGTTGTCGGAACGCAGCGTGAGCCATTTCACGCCCGGCGTGACCTCGTCCCCGTTCGCACCCTTGGGCGCATTCAGCTGCTGGATGAACGTGGACAGCGTCGAGAACTCGCTTTGCTCATTGAAGCCGGGGATCGCCCAGATCCCGTGCGCCGGATTGCCGCCCAGCACGACGTGACTTACCTTGGCCGCTCCGCCGCCGTTCTGCACATAGTTGCGGATCGTGTTGCCTCCACGCGAGTTGCCCACGAGGATGAGCTTGCTGGCGCCGGTCGCCCGCAATACGCGATCCACCTCGCCCTGCAGGAACGCCATCGATTCGGCCGTCGAGCTGCGGCCCGGCTGGGCGACGTTGTCGTTTTCGCGTGCCAGCGGCATGGGTTGGTCGAGCGCAATGAGACGCTCGCGCGGCCAACCGTTCGACTCGAAGCGCCAGATCGTCGTCTGCCAGAGCGCCGCCGAGTCGCCGTTGCCGTGCATGAAGACGATGGGTGGCCGGTCGGTGGACGAGGGCAGGGTGGCGCAGGCGGCAAGCAGGGACGTGGCCAGGCCGGTGGTGAGGACGTGACGGCGAGTGTGCATGGTGTTCCTTGAGCTAAATCAAGAACGCCCGTCAGCAACTTGCCAACGGGCGCGATTTATTTTGTCAACGGCGGCACCGGCTTGCCGGGACATTCGTGTTGCCCCGGACAGCGAGGGGAAAGCTTCACGCAGTGCCGCGACGCAGGGAGGCGAGCAACAGCCTCAGGCGAAGACGCCTGCTGTGTCGTTCATCCGTGCCGACACTTCGCCCAGGTGATGCATCGTGTCGCCGAACTGGATTTCCATCTGCGTGAGCTTGCGGAAGTAGTGGCTGCCGATGTATTCGTCCGTCACGCCGATGCCGCCGTGCAGTTGCACCGAATTCGCACCGACGAAGCGCATGGCCACGCCCAACTGGTACTTGGCGCGCGCCATCGCCTGGCGACGTTCGGCCGTGGGTGCGTTGAGCTTGAGGGTGGCGTAATAGCTCATCGAGCGCGCCAGCTCCAGCTGCATCTTCATGTCGGCGACGCGATGGCGCAGGGCCTGGAAGCTGCCGATCGTCACGCCGAACTGCTTGCGCTGGTTCAGGTATTCGACGGTGAGGTCCATGGTCTTGTCCAGCACGCCGACCGCTTCGGCGCAGGTCGCGGCGATGCCGACGTCCACCGCGTGTTCCAGGGCAGCGAGGCCGTCCTTGGTGATCAGCGTGGCGGCCGCCTTGTCGAACACGACTTCTGCGCCGCGGCTCCCGTCCTGCAGGCCGTAGCCGCGCGATTCCACACCGCTGGCCGAGCGTTCGACGAGGAAGAGGGCGATCTTGCCGTCGAGTTGGGCCGGCACGATGTACGCGTCGGCTTCATCGCCCACCGGCACCACGCTCTTCTCGCCCGTCACCGTGTAGCCGCTGCCGGCCGCGCTGGCCTGTGCTGCACACTGGTCCAGCTTGTAGCGTGCCTTGCGTTCCTGGTAGGCGAGCACCACGATGGCCTGGCCACCGGCAATGCGCGGCAGCCAGTTTTCCTTCAGCGCCTCGTCGGCATGTGCGGCCAGCACGGCGCCCGAGATCAGCGCCTGCGCCAGCGGCTCCAGCACGATGCCGCGACCCAGTTCCTCCATCACGACCATGCCTTCGACCGGACCCATGCCCATGCCGCCATCGTCTTCCGGGATGTACAAGCCGGCCAGGCCGAGACCGGCCAACTCGTCCCACGCGTCTCGCGAGAAGCCGCCGGCCGCTTCGGTCGCGCTGCGGCGCGTGAAGTCATAGCCCTTGTCGACCCACTTGCGAACGGCGTCGCGCAGTTGTTCCTGGTCGTCAGAAAAATTGAAATCCATTGTCTTGTTCTCCTCAGCCCAGGACGGTCTGCGCAACGATGTTGCGCTGCACTTCATTGCTGCCACCGTAGATGGTGGTCTTGCGCATGTTGAAGAAGGTCGATGCCAGCGGCGCCAGGTTCGGATGGCCGCCGGGGAAGTTGCCCTGCCAGCCCGCTTCCATGGCTTCGCGGATCAGCGGCAACGAATACGGGCCACCGGCCAGCATCATGAGTTCGCTGTAGCGCTGCTGGATCTCGCTGCCGCGGATCTTCAGCAGGCCGGCCACGTCGAGCGAGTTCTTGCCCGAGGTCGCGGCCGACAGCACGCGCAGCACCATCATCTCGAGCGCGACGATGTCGACCTCGAGCTTGGCGATCTCGTCGCGGAAGCGCTGCTCTTCCCACACGCCTTCCTGCTTCGCGATGCGCTTGAGGCGCTCCAATTCGCGCTTGGCGCGGTTCACGTCGGCGATGTTGGTGCGCTCGTGCGAGAGCAGGTGCTTGGCATAGGTCCAGCCCTTGTTCTCCTCGCCGATCAGGTTCTCGACCGGCACTTCGACGTTGTCGAAGAACACCTCGTTGACTTCATGACCGCCGTCGATCAGCTTGATCGGGCGCACGGTCACGCCGGGCGATTTCATGTCCAGCAGCAGGAAGCTGATGCCGGTCTGCGGCTTGCCTTCGTTGCTGGTGCGCACCAGGTTGAACATCCAGTCGCCATGCTGGCCGAGCGTGGTCCAGGTCTTCTGGCCGTTGACGATGTACTTGTCGCCCTTGCGCTCGGCCTTGGTCTTGACCGAGGCGAGGTCGGAGCCCGAGCCTGGCTCGCTGTAGCCCTGGCTCCACCAGACTTCACCGCTGGCGATGCCGGGCAGGAAGCGCTTCTGTTGCTCTTCGTTGCCAAAGGCCTGGATCACCGGCGCGACCATCACCGGGCCGAAGGGAATGATGCGGGGCGCCCCTGCAAGGGCGCACTCTTCCTCGAACAGATGGCGTTGCACCGCGGTCCAGCCGGGGCCGCCGAACTTGGCGGGCCAGCCGTAGCCGAGCCAGCCCTTCTTGCCAAGGATCTTGGCCCAGTCCTGCAGGTCGTCGCGCGTCAGTTCCAACGCGTTGTGAACCTTGTTGGCGGTCTCCTTGGGCAGGTTTTCCTTGACCCATGCGCGAATCTCTTCGCGGAACTTCTGTTCTTCGGGCGTGAAGCTCAAATCCATGCGTGCCTCGCTAATTGTCCGGTGCCGCCGAAGGGCGGCTGTCTCCGTGCCGGCCAGAGTTTTAGCACGAGCGTGCGAATGCGAGGTGTCCGCGCGGCGACAAGCAGCCGGAGATTGCGTAGGGCTTCGCTCGATGCCGTGCCGGGATAATCCGCGCCCAATGCAGAAGAACATCGTGATCCTGATTTCCGGCGGTGGCTCCAACATGGCGGCCATCGTGCGCGCGGCGGCCCAAGGTCGTTGGGCCGAGCGATTCGATGCACGCGTGGCCGCGGTGATCAGCAACAAACCGGAGGCCGGCGGGTTGCAGATTGCCAAGGACCTGGGGGTTGCCGCCGCATCGGTGGACCATCGCGCATTCGCGGCACGCGAGGATTTCGACGCCGAACTCTCGACGGAGATCGACAGGCACGCGCCCGCGCTGGTCGTGCTCGCCGGCTTCATGCGCATCCTCACGCCAGCCTTCGTCAACCACTACGCGGGCCGACTCATCAACATCCACCCGTCCTTGCTGCCCGCGTTTCCGGGGCTGCACACGCACCGGCGCGCCATCGAGGCCGGCTGCAAGGTGGCTGGCGTAACGGTCCACCAGGTGACGACCGAACTCGACCACGGGCCGATCCTCGCCCAGGCTGTGGTGCCTATCCTCCCGGACGACGATGCCGCCACGCTTGCCGCACGCGTACTGACCCAGGAACACCGCATCTACGCTCAGGCGATCGAGGGATGGCTGGCTGGCCACTAGGCTGACCAACGTCAAACGCTTTTGGGGCCGATGGCGGTAAGCGGAGGGCGTGCGACTCGGGACGCGTTCCATGAAAGCCAGTTTGCATTCGCCGTTTCGCCGGTTTTGCTGCCGGCTACCTTGCGTGCAATTTCATCGGATCCTGGTGAAGCGCGCCTGCATGACGCCGTCGATATCGATCGTCTCGGCGAACATTGCTGCCGGTCGCACCCAGAGGCCCTGGCTGCCGTAGAGGGCGCGGTACAGCGTCAGCGGCTCCAGCGTCTCGCTATGGCGAACGGTGCCAATGACCTCGTATTCGCCGCCTTTGTAGTGTCGGTAGCGGCCGGGTGGGGTTTCGATGAGTGGCGGCAGGTCGTTTTCTTGCATTGTTGAGTGAAGCCGGTTTGTGGAACAGGCGGAGTGCATACACTTTGTCTGGTTTGGCGAGCATGCCAGCGCCAAGCCGAGCGGGGCGACTGTTACCAATCTTCGGCATGGCGGCGGCATCAATGCGATCGTTTCGAAGGGATCGGGCGCCAGACTTTCGGACCGGCCGGGGCCCGCATTCCCTGGCATCGCCCTTTCGAGGCGAACGAGGCGCGATGGGACAATCGCCCCATGCACCCCAAAGCCCTGTTGGAGGCGACCGCCGATCTGGTCGGCCTCGTCCTGAAGTTCGACCACCCCGCTGACGCCGTCGTCTCGCGCTTCTTCCGAGAGCACCGCGAGTTCGGTCCGCGCGAGCGCGCCACGCTGGCCGAAACCGTCTACACCGTCCTGCGCAAGAAGAACCTGTTCGACCACCTCTCGCCCTCTGGCAGTGGTTCCAAGGAACGCCGCATGGCCATCCTGGGCTTCCACGGACCGCGCGATTTCCTGAAGAGCGCGCTGAACGACACCGAGAAGCGTTGGCTCGACAACTGCGACGCGGTCGACGAGGCGGACCTGCTCGAGCGACATCGCCATAACCTGCCCGAATGGCTCGTGAACCCACTGAAGGCCCAACTCGGCGACGGCTTCTGGCCGCTGGTGCAAAGCCTGCAGCAACCCGCGCCGCTGGACCTGCGCGTCAACATGCTCAACGACAAGCGTGCCGACGTGCAGAAGGAACTCAAGTTGGCGGGCATTCCCGCCAAGCCCACGCCTTTTTCCCCCTGGGGCCTGCGCATCGACGGCAAGCCGGCCATCAACAAGGTCGACGCCTTTGCCCGCGGCGCTGTGGAAGTTCAGGATGAAGGTTCCCAACTGCTCGCGCTGCTGCTGGATGCGCACCGCGGCGAAATGGTCGTGGACTTCTGCGCCGGTGCCGGCGGCAAGACACTGGCCATCGGCGCATCCATGCGCAACACCGGACGGCTCTACGCCTTTGACGTGTCGGCGCACCGGCTCGACGCGTTGAAGCCGCGCCTTGCGCGCAGCAAGCTGTCGAACGTCCATCCCGCCGCCATTGCCCACGAGCGCGACGACCGGATCAAACGCCTGGCCGGCAAGATTGACCGTGTTCTGGTTGACGCGCCGTGCTCGGGTCTCGGTACGTTGCGACGCAACCCTGATCTGAAATGGCGCCAATCGGCCAAGTCGGTGGCGGAGTTGACGGCCAAGCAGACCGCGATCCTGCAAAGCGCGGCGCGACTGCTCAAGCCGGGCGGCCGGCTGATCTATGCGACGTGCAGCGTTCTTCCGGAGGAAAACGAGGCCATCGCCGAAGCGTTTTCCGTGGTCAACCCGGACTACGTGGTGCAGGAGGCGGGTGAATTGCTGACCAGCCTCAAGGTGGAAAACGCGGCCAGCCTTTGTGCTGGCGGCGATTCCGGCCTGCGTTACTTGCGCCTCTGGCCGCATCTCCATGCCACGGATGGTTTCTTTGCGGCGGTGTGGGCTCGCAAGCAACTCGGTTAGGGACGCGACTCCAAAGACGCCGGAAACGTCCGACAGGGCAAGGATTTAGCCCCTTTTTTGGGCACAAACCCTTAAAATCGAAGGCTACAAGCAAGCTGCACCTTCGTGCGGCTACGGAGTAAAAAAATCAATGACGTTTCCTGACTCTGCCGTCCTGAGCGCGGCCATCGACTGGCTCGGATACGGATTGTGGGACCTCACATGGTGGCAAGTCGTGTTGTACACGCTCGCCACCACGCACATCACCATTGCCGCGGTCACCATCTTTCTGCACCGCACGCAAACCCATCGCGCCATGGATCTGGGTCCGATCCCGTCGCACTTCTTCCGCTTCTGGCTGTGGATTGGCACTGGCATGGTGACCAAGGAATGGGTCGCCATTCACCGCAAGCACCACGCGAAGTGCGAAACCGTGGACGATCCGCACAGTCCGCAAGTCAAGGGCATCGACGAAGTGTTCTGGCGCGGTGCCGAGCTGTATCGCGCGGAATCCAAGAACAAGGAAACCATCGACCGCTATGGTCATGGCACCCCGGACGACTGGATCGAACGCAACCTGTACAGCCGCTACAGCTGGCAAGGCGTCGGCCTGATGCTGGTGCTCAACCTGGCGCTCTTCGGCGCGCTCGGCATGGCAGTGTGGGCTGTCCAGATGCTCTGGATCCCGATCACGGCCGCCGGCATCATCAACGGTATTGGTCACTATTGGGGTTATCGCAACTTCGAGGCGCCCGACGCCAGCCGCAACATCTCGCCCTGGGGCCTGCTGATCGGCGGGGAAGAACTGCACAACAACCATCACACCTACCCGACCTCGGCCAAGTTCTCGGTCAAGAAGTACGAATTCGACATCGGCTGGGTCTACATCCAGATGATGCAGAAGATCGGCTGGGCCAAGGTCAAGAAGGTTCCGCCGAAGATGCTGATGGGCGACATCCAGCCCGTGGCCGACGAAAAGACGCTCGAAGCCGTCATCGCCAACCGTTATGAAGTCATGGCCGGCTACGCCAGCCAGATGCGCCGCACGGTCAACGAAGAGCTGGCCCAGCTCAAGGCCAAGGGTGCCGACCTGTCGGTGCTCAAGGCGGCCAACCGCTGGCTGCATCGCGACGACGACAAGGTGCCAGCGGAAGCCCGTCCCAATCTGGTTCAGGCCCGCGCCGCGTCGCCGGTGATCGACAAGATGGTCACGATGCGCGAAGAATTGCGCCAGCTCTGGCTCAACACCACGCAATCACGCGAGCAACTCGCGGCTGACCTGGCCGGTTGGTGCCGTCGCGCGGAAGCCAGCGGCATCGCGGCCCTGCGCGAGTTCTCGATCCGCCTGCGCGCTGCGCGTGGTTGATAAGTGCTGACGTCGCGCAAGCGCACCTGACAGCAAGCGGCATCGCCGCTGCCACCCAGCAAAAAGCCGGCCCAGCGCCGGCTTTTTGCTGCGCGTCTCATTCTTGGCCTCTCGGGCGTCGGGAGGCACCAGGCCCGGCGGCGCAGGTGCGCGCGACTCTTCGCCGAATTGTCAGAGGCGGCCCAATCGAGGTGTCCTTCTATCTTTCGACGCGGCGGCAAATCGCCCCGGGCAACAAAAAACCCGCTGGATCGCAGCGGGTTCTTCTTGGATCAACAGGCCGAATTACTTCAGCTTGATTTCCTTGTATTCGACGTGCTTGCGCGCCTTGGGGTCGAACTTCATGATCGACATCTTTTCAGGCATCGTCTTCTTGTTCTTGCTGGTCGTGTAGAAGTGGCCGGTACCCGCGGTGGATTCCAGCTTGATCTTTTCGCGTCCGCCTTTGCTCGTTGCCATGATTCAGCTCCTTAAGCTTGGCCGCGTGCGCGCAGGTCTGCGAGCACGGCGTCGATGCCGTTCTTGTCAATCAGGCGCAGGGCAGCGCTCGAAACACGCAGGCGAACCCAGCGGTTTTCCGTTTCGACCCAGAAACGACGGTATTGCAGGTTCGGCAGGAACCGGCGCTTGGTTTTGTTGTTGGCGTGGGAAACATTGTTCCCGACCATCGGGCCCTTGCCCGTTACGTCACATACGCGTGCCATGTGGACACTCTTTCATGAACAGCTGGCACCCAATGAGCCCGGTGAACCGTTGGACGGCAACAGGATCGCGCAACAGGGTATTGCGGGGTGTTTTGCAGCTTGACCTCGCCAGAAACGGGTGGCGGTAGCCCGGATCGCCAAACAGCACCAAAGCGCAGATTCAGCAAAGCCAAAGATTATAGCCTGAAACTCTTGGCCTGCCCGCCTGCCCTGCCCGCCTGCCCGCCTGCCCGCCTGCCCGCCTGCCCGCCTGCCCGCCCGCGCTCGCCGAGAGGCGGGAGCGCACCTTTCCCGCCGCCGGCTGCCCGCGTTCAAGGCATGCCCGAGAATCGGCTTTGCCGGGCCGCGGCAACACCCGCGGTCGGCGGCAAGAGCGACGCGAACTCAGCGGAGCCTGGGGGCGTTACTCTTGTTCAAGGAAGCGCTGCGCATCCAGCGCCGCCATGCAACCCGTGCCAGCACTCGTGATGGCTTGGCGGTAGATGTTGTCCTGCACGTCGCCCGCCG
The DNA here is from genome assembly GCF_037889975.1 of Variovorax rhizosphaerae. Taxonomy (NCBI): domain Bacteria; kingdom Pseudomonadati; phylum Pseudomonadota; class Betaproteobacteria; order Burkholderiales; family Comamonadaceae; genus Variovorax; species Variovorax rhizosphaerae. Next base: position 82,830 of record NZ_JBBKZT010000014.1, read on the forward strand.
CAAACACCCCAGGCACGCTGGTCATCGTGGCGAAACCCTGCAGGCCTGAACGCGTCACGATATAGCCGCCCTTCATGTCGAGCTGGCCTTCGAAGATGTCGGTGTTCGGGTGATGGCCGATCGCGATGAAGCAGCCCTTGAGGTCGATGTCCTGCGTGTCGCCGGTCAGCGTGCTTTTCACGCGAATGCCGGTCACGCCCGACGCATCGCCCAGCACTTCGTCGAGCGTGTTGTGCACCTTGAGTTCGATCTTGCCCTCGGCAACCTTTTCGTTGAGCTTGTCGACCAGGATCGGTTCGGCCTTGAACTTGTCGCGGCGGTGCACCAGCGTGACCTTGCTGGCGATGTTGGAGAGGTAGAGCGCCTCTTCGACCGCGGTGTTGCCGCCGCCGACCACGCAGACTTCCTGCTCGCGATAGAAGAAGCCGTCGCAAGTCGCGCAGCCGGACACGCCCCGGCCCATGAACGCCTCTTCCGAAGGCAGTCCCAGGTACTTCGCGGAAGCACCTGTGGCGATGATGAGCGCGTCACAGGTGTAGGTGCCGCTGTCGCCGGTCAGGGTGAACGGGCGCTTGCTGAAGTCGACCTTGTTGATGTGGTCGAACACGACCTGCGTCTTGAAGCGCTCCGCATGTTCCAGGAAGCGCTGCATGAGTTCCGGACCTTGCACGCCGTGAACGTCGGCGGGCCAGTTATCGACCTCGGTGGTGGTCATGAGTTGTCCGCCTTGCGCGATGCCTGTGATCAGCATGGGCTGGAGGTTGGCGCGGGCCGCGTAGACGGCCGCTGTGTAGCCGGCAGGGCCGGAGCCAAGGATCAGGACCTTGGCATGTTGCGTCGATGACATGATGGAAGCCTATGATTTACACGGTCTTAGCGTGTACATTTTGGGGTGATAACAAAAGTACCACCGTTCGGTCCACCGGACGGACCGGTGTTTTCAATGCGCGCGATTGTATGAATCCATGGAATTGGGATGCGACGCGGGCCATACGGGGGTTAGTGAATGTCGATGCTTTCGAACCTGGAGTTGTTGAGGCGGGTGCCGCTCTTTGCTGCGCTGACGCCTACGCAATCGGCAAGCATTGCGGATGCGATCGTCAAGAAGCGCTTCAAGCGAGCCGAGGTGGTGGTCGAGCAGGGCAAGAAGTCCGATGCGCTCTACATCATCCTTACCGGCAGGGCGCGGGTCATGAGCACCGACAGCCGCGGCCGCGAAGTCATCCTGGCCACGCTGCATCCAGGCGACTATATCGGTGAAATGAGCCTGATCGACGACGAGCCCCATTCGGCGACCGTTCGCACCGAGGTGCAGACAGACGTGCTGACGCTGGGACGCGAGGCCTTCTCCCGCTGCTTGCCGGAGAACTCCTCGATGTCGTACAACATCATGCGTGGCCTGGTCGGACGGCTGCGCCATGCGGACCGCAAGATCGAGTCCCTGGCGCTGATGGACGTCTACGGTCGTGTCGCCCGATCGTTGCTGGAGTTCGCCGTCGACGACGGCGCTGGAAATCTGAAAGTGCGCGACAAGATTTCGCGCCAGGACCTGGCCAAGATGGTGGGTGCGTCGCGCGAGATGGTCAGCCGCGTCATGAAGGACTTGGAAGAGCGCGGCTTCGTGCAGACTCAGCCAGATGGTTCGATGATCGTCAAGGACCGTCTCTCTTCGCTCACCTGATGGTGTTGCGGGCGCCGGACTGACAACGCAGCTGCGCCGGTTTCCGTTATCGTCATGGGTTGCTGACCGCGCGCTGATGCGGCGCAGGCGCTCTCTACTGCATGACCTACTCGTTGAACACACTCCACTCTTCGTCGGCGGCCGACAACCAGCCGGTTCGCCTGCGCGCCATGCGCTTTGCGCACGAGATCAGCCTGATCGCCGGCTTTGCCGTGCTGCTGTTCTGGCTGCTCGCGATGTTCAGCTATACAGCGTCCGATGCGGCATGGTCGACATCGGGCACCGGAGGCGACATCAAGAACTGGGGCGGCCGTTTCGGCGCCTGGCTCGCCGACGGCAGCTATTTCCTCGCGGGCTTCACGATCTGGTGGTGCTTTGCCGCGGGGGTGCGCGTGTGGCTTTCGTCATTGGCCTCGTGGTTGCGCGGTGGAGAGGCAGGGGCGCCCGATGCACCGCGACCGGGGCGGTTCAATCGCAGCCGCATCGCTTTCTGGGTGGGCCTGGTGCTCCTGTTGGCGGCCAGCGCGGTGCTCGAATGGTCGCGTCTGTATTCGCAGGAATTCCGCTTGCCCGGTGGCCACGGTGGCGGCGTGCTGGGCACCGTGCTGGGGCCGTTCTTCGTCAAGTGGGTGGGGTTCACGGGTTCCGCGCTGATCGCGATCGCGGTGCTGGTGATCGGCACCGCGCTGGTGTTCCGTTTCTCGTGGAGCCAGTTGGCCGAGCGCATTGGCGCCAGGGTCTTTTCATTGTTCGAATGGCGACGTGAAAAGCGCGAGTTTGCCGAAGACATCGCGTTGGGCAAGAAGGCGGTGCGCGAGCGGCGCGAACTCACCTCCGATGAACGCGCGCTCCAACCCGAGGGCGTGGAAGCGCCGGACGAGGAGTTGCGGATCGAGCCGCGTCCGAAGCGTCGGGCCGCATCGCCGCCGGTGCATATCGAGCCGGCCGTGGCCGAGGTTCCCAAGAGCGATCGGGTTGCCAAGGAACGCCAGAAGCCCCTGTTCCGCGAACTGCCTGACAGCAAGCTGCCGCAGGTTGATCTGCTCGACGCAGCGCTGGTGCGCCAGGAGACCGTGTCGTCCGACACGCTCGAAATGACCTCGCGCATGATCGAGAAGAAGTTGAAGGACTTCGGCGTCGAGGTGCGGGTTGTGCTGGCGTCGCCGGGTCCGGTGATCACGCGCTACGAGATCGAGCCGGCCACCGGCGTCAAGGGTTCGCAGATCGTCGGGCTGGCGAAGGACCTGGCGCGCTCGCTGTCGCTGATCTCGATCCGCGTGGTCGAGACGATCCCGGGCAAGAACTACATGGCGCTGGAGCTGCCGAACGCCAAGCGCCAGTCGATCAAGCTCAGCGAGATCCTGGGCTCGCAGGTCTACAACGATGGCAAGTCCTTCCTGACCATGGGCCTGGGCAAGGACATCATCGGCAATCCGGTGGTGGCTGACCTGGCCAAGATGCCGCACGTGCTGGTGGCCGGCACGACCGGTTCGGGCAAGTCGGTGGGTATCAATGCGATGATCCTGAGCCTGCTCTACAAGGCCGAGGCGCGCGACGTGCGCTTGCTGATGATCGACCCGAAGATGCTGGAAATGTCGGTCTATGAAGGCATTCCGCACCTGCTGGCGCCGGTGGTGACCGACATGCGGCAGGCGGCGCACGGCCTGAACTGGTGCGTGGCCGAGATGGAGCGGCGCTACAAGCTCATGAGCAAGCTGGGCGTACGCAACCTGGCTGGCTACAACACCAAGATCGACGAGGCGAAGTCGCGCGAGGAGTTCGTCTACAACCCGTTCAGCCTGACGCCCGAATCGCCCGAGCCGTTGCAGCGCGAGCCGCACATCGTGGTGGTGATCGATGAACTGGCCGACCTGATGATGGTGGTCGGCAAGAAGATTGAAGAACTGATCGCGCGTCTTGCGCAGAAGGCGCGCGCGGCTGGTATCCACCTGATCCTGGCCACGCAACGACCCAGTGTCGACGTGATCACGGGCCTGATCAAGGCCAACATCCCGACCCGCATCGCGTTCCAGGTGTCGAGCAAGATCGACTCGCGCACCATCCTTGACCAGATGGGCGCGGAGGCTTTGCTGGGCATGGGTGACATGCTTTACATGCCGAGTGGTACGGGCTTGCCAATTCGCGTGCATGGTGCGTTCGTGAGCGACGAGGAAGTGCATCGCGTGGTGGCGTACCTGAAGTCGCAGGGCGAGCCGGATTACATCGATGGCGTGCTGGAAGGCGGAACCGTCGATGGCGAGGACGGTCTCATGGGCGAAGGTGGCGGCGATGCGGAGAAGGACCCGATGTACGACCAGGCGGTCGAGGTCGTGCTGAAGAACCGCAAGGCCAGCATTTCGCTGGTGCAGCGCCACCTGAAGATCGGCTACAACCGCGCGGCGCGGCTGGTCGAGGACATGGAAAAGGCAGGTCTTGTGAGCGCCATGAGCGGCGCCGGGCAGCGAGAGATCCTGGTGCCAGCGCGCGCCGAGTGATCGCCGAGTGAGCGAACAGGAAAGTTGAATGAAGAAACAGTTGGCAGTGGCGTTGGGTTGGATGTTGGCGGTGAGCGCCGCATGGGCTGGCGGCATGGAAAGCCTGGAAGCGTTCGTGAAGGGCGTGAAGTCCGGTCGTGCAGAGTTCACGCAGACGGTGACTTCGCCGTCCAAGGACGGCGCGCCGCCGCGCAGCAAGACTTCCACCGGCACCTTCGAATTCCAGCGTCCTGGGAAATTCAGGTTCGATTACCAGAAGCCCTTTGCGCAATTGATCGTCGCGGACGGCAAGACGCTGTGGCTTTACGATGCCGACCTGAACCAGGTGACTCAGCGGGCGCAGGCGCAGGCGCTCGGGTCGACGCCGGCGGCGGTGATTGCCTCGGCGCCGGATCTGCGCGCGTTGCAGGCCGACTTCGCGCTCGAAGGCGCGCCGGCGCACGACGGTCTCGAATGGGTCAAGGCCACGCCGAAGAACAAGGACGGCCAACTGCAGAGCGTGCTGGTTGGTTTCGAAGGACAAAGCCTCTCTGCGCTGGAGATCCTCGACAGCTTCGGCCAGCGCTCGGTGCTGAAATTCAGCAAGGTCGAAATCAATCCTGCATTGGGCGCCGACACGTTCAGCTTCAAGGTGCCGAAGGGCGCGGACGTGCTCAAGCAGTAGGCCGTTCGATCGGCCTCAATCGCCTTCCTTGCGTTCCACCTTGTCGAAATAGCGCTCGCGTACGTAGCGCGAGATGAAGGTGCTGAGGCCGCGGCCTCTTCGCGCCAGCATCTGCATCTGTTCCACCGTGGCGCGACCGGTGCTTGCATCGGTGTAGATGTAGACATCGCCATCGGTGAAGCGGACTGCAATCGCACCCGGCGCACATTCGTACGCGAGGACGCCGGATGTTCCGTCGAGGTTCTTGTAGCGCGGCATCGCAAAATGATCCCATGGCCGTCAATTCCAGAGCCGCCGCTGCGGCATCCCATCAACCCCTTGCTGAACGCCTGCGTCCGAAGACACTGGGCGATGTGATCGGGCAGCAGCATCTGCTCGGTCCGGGCATGTCGCTGCGTATTGCCTTCGAATCCGGGCAGCCGCATTCCTGCATCCTGTGGGGACCACCCGGGACCGGCAAGACGACGATCGCGCGGCTCATGGCCGATGCCTTCGATGCGCAGTTCCTGAGCATCAGCGCGGTGCTTGGCGGTGTGAAGGACATTCGCGAAGCCGTGGAGCGCGCCGTCGCTGCGCGCGATGGTCTGGAGCAGCAACGCACCATCGTGTTCGTCGACGAAGTGCATCGCTTCAACAAGAGCCAGCAGGATGCCTTCCTGCCGCATGTGGAGTCGGGGCTGTTCACCTTCATCGGCGCGACGACGGAGAACCCTTCCTTCGAGGTCAACTCAGCGTTGCTGTCGCGTGCGGCTGTCTACGTGTTGCAGCCGCTCAACGAAGACGACCTGAAGCAGATCATCGCGCGGGCGCAGCAGATCAACGCCGTGCCGGGCATCGACGATGCGGCGATCGATCGTTTGGTCGCCTATGCAGATGGCGATGCGCGGCGCCTGCTCAACACGCTCGAGACGCTGGCCGTCGCGGCAGTCGCCGAGAAGCTCACGCAGATCAGCGACGAGTGGCTGTTGCGCGTGCTCGGCGAGCGCATGCGCCGCTATGACAAGGGCGGCGAGCAGTTCTACGACACCATCAGCGCGCTGCACAAGTCGGTGCGCGGCAGCGATCCGGACGCCGCGTTGTACTGGTTCGTACGCATGCTCGATGGCGGGGCCGATCCGCGCTACATGGCCCGCCGGCTCGTTCGCATGGCGAGCGAAGACATCGGGCTGGCCGATCCGCGTGCGCTGCGGTTGGCGTTGGATGCGGCCGAGGTCTACGAGCGGCTCGGGACCCCGGAAGGCGAACTTGCATTGGCCGAATGTGTCATCTATCTCGCCATGGCGCCCAAGTCGAACGCGGTCTACAAGGCCTACAACGCGGTGCGCGCGTTGATCAAGCAGGACACCACGCGGCCTGTGCCGATGCATCTGCGCAATGCGCCGACGAAGCTCATGAAGCAACTCGACTATGGCAAGGGCTATCGCTATGCGCATGACGAGGAGGGCGGCTTCGCGGCCGGCGAGCGCTACCTGCCCGATGGCCTGCAAGGCCAGCGCTTCTACGAACCCGTGGAGCGCGGCCTGGAGATTCGCATCGGCGAGAAGCTGCGTGAATTGCGTCGACTCAACGACGGCGAGGTTGACTGAACTTCTTTCAGTCTTCGAAGGCCGCACTCGCAAGTCTAAAAATCTAATCCCTACCGCAGTGCAAGGTCATCCCCGGGTAAGCGCGCACCGATTCGGGGAATGAGCGTGACTAAAATCCCGCCCACTCCGTCGCCGACTCATTAGGCTGGCTGACTTTTTGCTAGTCGTGCATGGCGCCTGATCGGCGCAAATGCAAAACGAGCGGCGCTGAACAACTGGCGCTTCAAATAAGGGATCTTTATGGAAATATTGCTGCAGCAGATCATCAACGGTCTGGTTCTCGGCAGCATGTACGCCTTGATAGCCCTGGGCTACACCATGGTGTACGGCATCATCAACCTCATCAATTTCGCCCACGGCGAAGTGCTCATGGTGGGGGCATTGACGAGTTGGACGATCATCGGATTGATCAGGGACGCTTCGCCGGGGATGCCGGGATGGCTGGTCCTGTTGATCGCGCTGATCATTGCCTGCGTGGTTGCGGCCACGCTGAACTTCGTGATCGAGAAGGTTGCCTACCGGCCGCTGCGCAACAGCCCCAAGCTGGCGCCTTTGATCACGGCCATCGGCATGTCGATCCTGCTGCAGACGATCGCGATGATCATCTGGCGGCCGACCAACAAGGCCTATCCGACCTTGTTGCCAAGCGATCCGATCATCGTTGGCGGCGCGTCGATCTCGCCCACGCAGATCATGATCCTGGTGTTGACGGCGATCTCGCTGGCGGTGCTGACCTGGCTGGTGAACTACACCAAGCTGGGCCGCGCGATGCGTGCCACGGCGGAGAACCCGCGGGTGGCATCGCTGATGGGCATCCGGCCCGACATGGTGATCTCGGCGACCTTCATCATCGGCGCCGTGCTGGCCGCGATTGCCGGCGTGATGTACGCGTCGAACTACGGCATCGCGCAACATGCAATGGGCTTCGGTCCCGGCCTCAAGGCCTTCACGGCCGCTGTGTTTGGCGGCATCGGCAACCTGGCCGGCGCGGTGGTGGGTGGCATCCTGCTGGGCCTCATCGAAGCGATCGGCGCCGGTTATCTCGGCACCGTCACCGGCGGTGTGCTGGGCAGCCAGCACAGCGACATCTTCGCTTTCGTCATCCTGATCCTGACGCTTACCGTGCGGCCTGCAGGCCTCTTGGGCGAGCGTGTGGCGGACCGCGCATAAGGAGCCGCCACCATGAAAAACAAGAACTTGATCTGGTTCCTGGTCGCCGGGCTCGGCTTGCTTGTGCTGCCGCTGCTGTTGCAGACGCAGGGCAATGCCTGGGTGCGCATCGTCGACATCGCGTTGCTGTACGTGCTGCTGGCGCTGGGCCTCAACATCGTGGTGGGCTACGCCGGCCTGCTCGACCTGGGGTACGTGGCTTTCTTTGCCATCGGCGCCTACATGTACGCGCTGCTGGCCTCGCCACATTTGACCGACACCTTCCCGGCCATCAAGGCCATGTTTCCTGGCGGGTTGCATGTGTCCTTGTTTGCCGTGATACCGGCAGCGCTGGTCCTGGCCGCGTTGTTCGGGGTGTTGCTCGGTGCGCCGACGCTGCGGCTGCGCGGCGACTACCTGGCCATCGTGACGCTCGGCTTCGGTGAAATCATCCGTGTGTTCCTGAACACGCTGGACCACCCGGTCAACGTGACGAACGGCCCCAAGGGCCTGGACGCGATCGATCCGGTGAGCATCCTGGGATTCAGCTTCGGCAAGCCGCACAAGCTGTTCGACGGCTTCACGATCTCGTCGGTGTCGCTGTACTACTACCTGTTCCTGATCCTGGTGATCTTCACGGTGATCATTTCGCACCGACTGCAACTGTCGCGTGTGGGCCGTGCCTGGATGGCGATCCGCGAGGACGAGATCGCTGCCAAGGCGATGGGCATCAACACCCGCAACATGAAGCTGCTGGCCTTCGGCATGGGCGCGAGCTTTGGCGGTGTGTCGGGCGCGATGTTCGCGTCGTTCCAGAACTTCGTCTCGCCGGAATCCTTCAGCCTGATGGAGTCGGTGATGATCGTCGCGATGGTCGTGCTCGGTGGCATCGGTCACTTGCCGGGCGTGATCCTGGGCGCGGTGCTGCTGTCGGCCTTGCCGGAAGTGCTGCGCTACGTGGCCGGCCCGCTGCAGGAAATGACTGGCGGCCGGCTCGACTCGTCGATCCTGCGCCAGTTGTTCATTGCGCTGGCGATGATCGTGATCATGCTGGTCCGTCCGCGCGGCCTGTGGCCTTCGCCGGAGCACGGCAAGGTGCGCAAGAACGGCAATGGCGGCGGTGGAGCGGGCGGGCCTCCGGCTCACCATCACGCCGGCGTGATCCTGGACACACCTGCCGACGAAGTGCCGGGCGAGCCCGGCCGTCCGATGTCGATCAACCCCTGAGCGGCACGAGAACAAACATATGACAGACACCATCCTCGATGTCCGTGGCATCTCCAAGCGCTTCGGCGGCCTGCAGGCGCTGTCGGACGTCGGCATCACCATCAAGCGCGGCCAGGTCTACGGCCTGATCGGTCCGAATGGCGCGGGCAAGACGACCTTCTTCAACGTCATCACTGGGCTGTACACGCCCGACAGCGGTACCTTCGAACTGGCTGGCAAGCCCTACCGGCCGACGGCGGTGCATGAGGTCGCCAAGGCCGGCATCGCGCGTACCTTCCAAAATATCCGTCTCTTCCAGGACATGACTGCGCTGGAGAACGTCATGGTGGGGCGCCACATCCGCACGCATTCGGGCGTGGTCGGCGCGATCCTGCGCACCGGCGCGTTCAAGGCCGAGGAGGACGCGATCAAGAAGCGCTCGCAAGAGTTGCTCGACTACGTGGGCGTGGGCAAGTACGCCGATTTCAAGGCGCGCACGCTGAGCTACGGCGACCAGCGTCGACTGGAGATTGCGCGCGCGCTGGCCACCGACCCGCAACTCATCGCGCTGGACGAGCCGGCCGCGGGCATGAACCAGACCGAGAAGCTGCAACTGCGCGAGCTGATCAGCCGCATCCGTGCCGACAACCGCACCGTGCTGATCATCGAGCACGATGTGAAGCTGGTGATGGGTCTGTGCGACCGCCTCACGGTGCTCGACTACGGCAAGCAGATCGCCGAAGGCGTCCCCGCCGACGTGCAGAAGAATGAAAAGGTGATCGAGGCTTACCTCGGCACCGGAGGGCATTGAGATGACGACCGCAGAAATGACAGCGCAAACGACCACACCCGCGCGCACCTCCGGCAAGGTATTGCTGCAGGTCAAGGGTCTTAAGGTGGCCTACGGCGGGATCCAGGCCGTGAAGGGCGTGGATTTCGAAGTGCGCGAAGGCGAACTGGTCTCCTTGATCGGTTCCAACGGCGCCGGCAAGACAACCACCATGAAGGCCGTTACCGGCACGCAGCCGGCGGTGGCCGGCGAGATCGAATTCCTCGGCCATAGCATCAAAGGCCGTGGCGCCTGGGACCTGGTGAAAGAAGGCCTGGTGATGGTGCCGGAAGGCCGTGGCGTGTTCACGCGCATGACGATCACCGAGAACCTGCAGATCGGCGCCTACCTGCGCAACGACAAGGCGGGCATCGCCGAGGACATGGAGAAGGTGTTCGCGACCTTCCCGCGCCTGCGCGAGCGCAAGGACCAGCTGTCGGGCACCATGTCCGGCGGCGAGCAGCAGATGCTGGCCATGGGCCGCGCGCTGATGGCGAGACCCAAGGTGCTGCTGCTGGACGAGCCCACGATGGGCCTGTCGCCAATCATGTGCGACAAGATCTTCGAGGTGGTGCAGACGGTGGCGGCGCAGGGCGTGACCATCATGCTGGTGGAGCAGAACGCCAACCGCGCCTTGCAACTGGCGGACTGGGGCTATGTGATGGAGTCGGGCGTGATCTCGATGAACGGGAATGCACGGGTCATGCTGACCGATCCGAAGGTGCGCGCGGCGTACCTCGGGGAATAAGCAGGCCTCGCGAGTCGCTGCGCGCTTCTCGCGCGACTCCCGCTCCCTTGACCAGGGGTGGCTCCAGAGGCCGGGCAATCCCGATTGCGCAGGGCCGCACGAACCAAGTCCGGCAAGTTCCGTTGCGACAAAGCTGAGGCGAATCGCTTGCAGCCTGTCGCGACTCCCTGTTCAAGCCATGCTCAGTCCACCTGGGCGCCGGTGGCTTTCACGACCTTCTCGTACTTGGCGAGTTCACTCTTCATGAACTGGCCGAACTGCTCGGGCGTGGTCGGCACCGGTTCCGCCAGGAGGTTGGCGAAGCGGGTCTTGGTCTCGGGCGCGTTCAGTGCCGCCACAAAGGCCTGGTTCAGCTTCATGACCACGTCGCGCGGCGTGCCTGCGGGTGCGACCAGGCCCCACCATGTGTCGATCGAGAAGCCCTTGAGCGTGTCCGCCACGGGCGGTACGTCAGGCAGGGCGGCGTTGCGCTGCAGGGTGGTGACGGCAATCGCCTTCAGCTTGCCGGAGCGGATGTTCGGTGCGGCGGTCGCGAGGTTGTCGAAGTTGAAATCGACTTGGCCAGACAGCAGCGCGAGCTGCGCCGGATTGCCGCCGTTGTACGGGATGTGCAGCGCGAAGATGCCGGCGTCCTTCTTGAACATCTCGCCCGCCAGGTGCCCGGCGCTGCCGTTGCCGCCGCTGCCGTAGTTGAGCTTGCCTGGGTTCTTCCTCGCGTAGGCGATCAGTTCGGGCAGGTTGTGGATGTTGAGGCGCTCGGCCGTTTGAGCGTTCATCACCAGCACATTGGGCACGCGGACCATCTGTGTGATGGGCGCGAAGTCGGTCGCCGCATTGAACGGCATCTTCTTGTAGAGCCAGGGATTGACCGCATTCGTGGCGGTGGCCGCGATGCCGATGGTGAGCCCGTCCGGCGCCGCCTTGGCGATCATGTCCGCGCCGATGTTGCCGCCGGCGCCCGGCTTGTTGTCGATGATCACCGTGCCCAGCGAATCGTGCACCCGCTCCGCCAGCGCGCGCGCCGTGACGTCGATCGGTCCACCCGCGGCGTAAGGAACGATCAGCCGAATCGGCTTCTGCTGCGCCATGGCGTGGCCCCCGCCAAGCAAAGCGAGGGCGGCAAGTGTCGTAAGAAGGAACTGTCTGGTTTTCATGAGCGGCGGGAGAAGTGGTGGAGAAACCGTAGCGAGCGGCCCGAGGTCGCGTCGAGGACCGCAGCCGTACGCCCGTACGGCGAGGACCGCAGGCGCGAGATCGGGTCGCGCAGTAGGTTTATCCGCCACTTCTAGGGGAGGGCCTTGTCGGCTTCGGTGGTAAAGGCGTCGGCGAAGAATTCTTCCTCGGGCAGGCCAGCCTCGGCCACATAGTCTTGCTTCGCCGAATCGACCACGATGGGCGCGCCGCAGGCGTAGACCTGATGACCCGAGAGGTCCTTGAAATCTTCCAGCACCGCCCGATGAACGAACCCGGTACGCCCCGTCCAGTTGTCTTCCGGCACCGCGTTCGACACAACGGGTACGTAGCGCAGGTTCGGCAACTCGGCCAAGTGGTCGAGCACCCAATCGTCCATGTAGAGGTCTTCAGGGCGGCGGCCGCCCCAGTAGAGCGTGGCAGGGCGGTCGATGGCCTTGAACTTCATGTGCTCGAGCAGCGCCTTGATCGGCGCGAAGCCGGTGCCGGAGGCCAGAAGAATGATGGGCTTGGCGGAATCCTCGCGTAGAAAGAAGCTGCCGTAGGGGCCCTCGATGCGCAGGATTTCCTTCTCCTTCATCGCTCCGAAGACGTGGTCGGTGAACTTGCCGCCCGGCAGGTGCCGGATGTGCAGTTCAAGGCCGGTGCCGGGCTCGCTCAGGGTGTGCGGCGCATTGGCCATCGAGTAGCTGCGGCGCGCGCCATCGCGCAGGATGAATTCGACGTATTGCCCCGCATGGAACTGCAGCGGCTCGCCGGCCGGCAACTGCAGTCGCAGCAGCACCACGTCGTGCGACTTCTTCTGCAAGGCCAGCACGCGTGCGGGCATCTTGCGAATCGGATGCGCGCCGGCCTCGGTGACCTGACGCGATTCGAGCACCACGTCGGTCTTGGCGTGGGCGCGGCAGGTCAGGATGTAGCCCTTGAGCTCTTCCTCGGCGCTCAGGGCCTTGCTCTGGTGCGAGTCGAGGGTGACTTCGCCCGAGAGCTTCTTGCACTTGCAGGAGCCGCAGGCGCCGTCCTTGCAGCCGTAGGGCAGGCCGACGCCCAGGCGGATGGCGGCCGACAGGATGGTTTCGTCGCTGTGCGCCGTGAAGTGGCGCCCGCTGGGCTCGACGGTGATGTGGAAGCCCGTCTCGTGCGGGGCGGCGCTCGTCATTGGGTATTCTCGGAATCGCGAAAAGGAATCGGATTTTGCCCTCAAACCAGAACCCCCTCGGTGCGCTGCCGGCGCGATTCCGCCGCGAGCGTGTATTGATCGTCGGTTGCGGCGATGTCGGCTTGCGCGCGGCGCGGGCATTGCGAGGGCGGGTGCAGCTGATTGCGCTGACGTCTTCGCCGGACAAGTTGCAGCGATTGCGCGAGGCCGGCGTGACGCCGATCTCGGGAAACCTCGATGCGGCGGACACGCTGCGGCGCCTGGCCGGCATCGCCACGCGCGTCCTGCACCTCGCGCCGCCCGTGCGCGAAAGCGCCCCATGGTGGCGCGACGCGCGCACCACCGCGCTCGTGCGTGCGCTGGCGGCGCGTTCGTTGCCTGCGGCGCTGGTCTATGGTTCGACCAGCGGCGTGTATGGCGACTGCGGCGGCGAACGGGTGACCGAGGCGCGTGCGGTGCGGCCCAATACCCCGCGTGCGCACCGTCGTGTCGATGCCGAAAAGGCCGTGCGCTGGTTCGGCCGCCTGGGTCCGGCCGTGCGCGTGGTGCGAATCCCGGGCATCTACGCGCCGGATCGCGAGGGCGGCACGCCGCGGGAACGACTCAGGAAAGGCACGCCGGTGCTGCGGCGCGAGGACGATGTGTTCACCAACCACATTCACGCCGATGACCTCGCGCGGGCCTGCGTGGCGGCGCTCTGGCGGGGCAGTACGCAGCGCGTGTTCCATGTGAGCGACGACAGCGACATGCGGATGGGCGACTACTTCGACCTGGCGGCGGACCTCTACGGCATGGCACGGCCGCCCCGCATTTCGCGCGACGACGCGGCGCAACAGTTGCCTGCGCAGTTGCTGAGTTTCATGGGCGAATCACGCCGGCTGGACAACACGCGCATGAAGCGTGAACTGCGCGTGCGGCTGCGCTACCCGACGGTGGACAGCGGCCTGCGAAGCGGGGAAGCATCTGGATGAGTCGTCAGCTTCGCCTGCGTCAAGAGCGCGAAGCTTGAACGAAAGTGCGCTATCGCCGCCCAGCTGTGTGGGAGGCAGGATCCTGGCCAGCGCGCAGCGGCCGGTAGAAGGCGCGGATCTCTGCTGCAAGCGCCTCTGGCTGTTCCATCGCCGCAAAATGCCCGCCCTTGGCCATGACGCTCCATCGGCGAATGTCCGTGAACGTCTGCTCGGCGAGCCTGCGCGGCGGGTGCAGGATTTCAGCCGGGAACTCGCAGTAGCCCATGGGCACGTCGACCGTCTGGCCCAAGGGGATGGGCCAACCGCCATGGACGCGGGCGTAGTAGGGCCAGAACGACGAGCCGATCGCGCCGGTGAACCAGTACAAGCTCACATCGGCGAGGATCTCGTCCTTCGTGAAGACCGACTCGACATCGCCGTCACAGTCGGACCAGGCGCGAAATTTCTCGGCAATCCAGGCGGCAAGGCCGGTCGGCGAATCATTCAGCGCATAGGCGAGCGTTTGCGGCCGCGTGCCCTGCTGCAGGCTGTAGCCGGTTTCCTCGGCAAGCCAGTGCTTCAGTTCGGCAAGGTACTGGCGTTCGGCCGGGCTTGGATCCGCATTCGGCGCAAGGTCGCGCCGGACGGGCAGCAGGTTCAGGTGCACCCCAATGGCCTTGTCCGGGTGCGCCAGTCCGATCCGCGAGGAAATGAAAGCGCCCCAGTCGCCACCCTGGGTGGCGAAACGCGGATAGCCGAGCACATCGCTCATCAACTGTGCGAACACGTCCGCGATCTGCTCGACGGAAAAACGCGGTTGGTTGGCAGCGAAGGAGAGGCCATATCCAGGCAGGCTCGGGGCCACCACGGTGAAGGCGTCGGCTGGATCGCCACCGAAGCGTTCGGGATCGGTGAGCATCGGGATCAGGTCGAGGAATTCGAACACCGAGCCCGGCCAGCCGTGCGACAGCAACAGCGGAAGCGGTGCGTCGCCTTGGCCCGCGACGTGAAGGTAGTGCAGGTCGATGCCGGCGATCGGCACCTTGTACTGGTCGAAGGCATTGAGCCGTGCCTCCTGGGCGCGCCAGTCGAAGCGGTTCTGCCAATGGTCGACGAGTCCGCGCATCCAATCCAGATCGGCACCTGTTTCCCACGGGGCGCCAGGCATGGCGTCCGGAAAGCGGGTTCGCGCAAGCCGTTCGCGCAGATCGTCGAGGGCCTTCTCTTCGACATGAAGCCTGAAAGGTCGAGGTGTCATGGATGGTCGCAATGCGTCGGGCGCTCACCGTACAACAGTTGGCGTGCCGATGCCAGTGCGCCCGATGCCGCCGCATGCGGGCACGCGCCAGCGAACGTGCCCGAGACGCCGGACCTGGTTGACGGCCGCCGGGCGGGGCAGGGTAAGGTGGGTCGGGCAAGATCGCCCGGTGCCTATGCCAAGCCGCTCCATCCCATTGCCCGTGTCGCTGCAGGTTGCCTTGCCCCTGGTCATCCTCGCGTTCGGCCACACGCTCTCCAACCTCATTCGCACCTTGCCGGCCATCGCCACCGATGTCATGTCGGCCGACATCGGAACGACGACGGGCTACCTCGGGGTGCTCACCGGCGCCTACCACCTCTTCTTTGCGCTGGGGCAGATTCCGGCCGGCGTGATGCTGGACAGGCTGGGCGTCAGGACGGTGTCCCTGTCGTTGTTCGCGATCACGGCGATCGGCGCGATGGCCGGTGCGTTCGCGCACAGCGCCTTCGGTTTTTTCGCGGCACAGGCGCTGCTCGGCATCGGCTGCTGCGGCATGCTGCTGTGCCCATTTACCCTGGCCGCCAAGACCTTGCCGCCGGCGCGCTTCGCCTTGTGGTCGGGCCTGATCCTGAGCATCGGCAACTGCGGCATGTTGTTGTCCGCGACGCCGATGGCATGGCTCATCGAGCACCATGGCTGGCGTGCCAGCTTCTGGTTTGCGGCTGCCCTGGCGGTCGGCATCGGCGCACTGGTGGCGCTGGTCGTGCCGAGCATGCAACGGACGGCGGCAGCGCCTGCACTCGAACTGAAGGCGGAGTTTCGCGAGGTGCTCCAGATTGCCGCGTCGATCCGCATGCGCGGGCCGGTGCTGCTGGCTTTCACATCGCTCGCCGCGGCGCTGGCGGTGCGCGGCGTATGGGGCGGGCCGTGGTTCATGGAAATCAAGGGACTGTCGCGGATCGAGGCGGGCAACGCGCTCCTTCCCCTGACCGTGGCGTTGGCAGTGGGCCCGCTGGTCGCGGGCGCCATCGACAGGTTGACCCATGCCCGGCGCGCCCTCCTTGCAAGCAGTCACCTCGTGGCGGGATTGCTGTTGCTCGTCGTGGTCGCTGCAGTGCCGGGTGGCTGGCTGCATGGCGGCTTCGTGGGCTCGGCGTCGTTCGATGCGTGGATCTTCTTTGCCTTCGGCTGCTGCATCTCGACGCAGCCACTGCTGTTTGCGATGGGGCAGTCATCGACCCCGAAGGAGAAGTCCGGCAAGGCACTCGCCGCATTGAACCTGATGTTCTTCTGCGGCACGGCCTTTCATCAACTGGCGAGCGGATGGATCGCGTCGACCTTCGGCCTGGTCACGGTGTTCTTCTACTTCGCCATGGCGCTGGCGGGTTCGACACTGCTCTTTTTCTACTACACCCGGCGTCGAGGCAGCGACGCTCACGTTCCGGGGTAGACCCGTTGCCCCGGATCAGACAAGCGCCAAGGGACGGTTTCGATAGGCGAAGCATTGAGGGGAAGCGCTGGTGTTCCCCAGGGCGTGCTCGCTTCAGCGCGCGCCCGCCGCCAACTGAACCGCGAGCCGGTTGTGCCGCTCCACCAGCGGCCCCAGGTCCACCGTCGCCAGCTGCCCTTCACGCACGACAACGCGGCCATTCACGATGGTCCATGCACTGTTAGGGCTGGCGCACAGCAGCAGGCTCGCCACCGGGTCATGCACGGCGCCGCCGGCAAAGCCCAGCGTGCGCAAGTCGAACAGCGCGAGGTCGGCGCACATGCCGGGCGCGAGGTGGCCGATGTCCTGGCGGCCCAGCACTTCGGCGCCGCCGCGCGTGGCGACTTCGAGCGCGTTGCGCGCCGTCATTTCCGAAGGGCCGTGGTCGCAGCCGAAGGGCTCCAGCGCGCGGCCGACGCGGGCCAGCAGCAAGGCCTGGCGCGCCTCGTTGACCATGTGCGCGCCGTCGTTGCTGGCGCTGCCGTCCACGCCCAGGCCGACTGGCACGCCCGCGTCGATCATCTTGCGGATGGGAGCGATGCCGGAGGCGAGGCGCATGTTGCTGCAAGGGCAATGGGCGACGCCGGTTTTCGTCTTCGAGAACAGCGCAATGCCTTCCGCGTCCAGCTTCACGCAGTGCGCATGCCACACGTCGTGGCCGAGCCAGCCGAGGTCCTGCGCATATTCGGTGGGCGTGCAGTTGAACTTCTCGCGGCTGTAGGCGATGTCGTGGTCGTTCTCGGCCAGGTGGGTGTGCAGGCGCACGCCGTACTGGCGCGCGAGCACGGCCGATTCGCGCATCAAATCGCGGCTCACGCTGAAGGGCGAGCAGGGCGCGACGGCCACGTTGACCATCGCCCCATGCGCCTTGTCGTGGAAGGTCTCGATGAGGCGCTGCGTGTCCTTGAGGATCGCATCTTCCTTTTCGACCACGCTGTCGGGCGGCAAGCCCCCCTGCGACTTGCCGACGCTCATGCTGCCGCGCGTGGCGACGAAGCGCATGCCGATCTCGCGCGCGGCTTCGATGCTGTCGTCCAGGCGCACGCCGTTGGGGTAGATGTAGAGGTGGTCGCTGCTGGTGGTGCAGCCCGAGAGCAGCAACTCGGCCATGGCCAGTTGCGTCGACACATGCACCATCTCCGGCGTGAGGCCGGCCCAGATCGGGTACAGGCCGCGCAGCCAGGAGAACAGCTCGGCATCCTGCACGCCAGGGATGGCGCGCGTGAGCGACTGGTACATGTGGTGGTGCGTGTTGACCAGACCCGGCACCACGAGGTGGCCGCGCGCATCGATGACTTCGTCAGCGGCCTGGGGCAGATCGGCATCGGCGCCGATCGCCTCGATGCGGTGATCCCGGATATAAATCGACGCATGCCGCAACTCGGTGCGTTGGTGGTCGAAGGTGGCTATGCACTCTGCATTTCGAATCAATAGCGTGCTCATGGCGCGGTGAATCCCTGATTGAACAAGGCACAAATGATCGCATCAAACACCGGCTTGCCGAGGGCGCCGGACCCGCGCGCGCAGCCGCGCGAATTCCTGGAGCACCTGTACCGCATGGCGGTGGACCGTGCGCTGCCCTTGTCGACGATGGGTGCGCATCTGCCGGCGCCGCCGAAGGGCCGCACGCTGGTGCTGGGCGCGGGCAAGGCGGGCGGTTCGATGGCGCAGGCGCTGGAGGCGTTGTGGCCCGCGGATGCGCCGCTGTCGGGCCTGGTGGTCACGCGCTACGACCACATCCCGCCGCGGCCCGAAGGCTTGCCGCAACGCATCGAGATCGTCGAGGCCGCGCACCCGGTGCCGGATGCCGCCGGCGAGCAGGCGGCGCAGCGCATCTTGGCGCTGGCCCAGGGGCTCACGGCGGACGACCTGGTGCTCTGCCTGATTTCGGGAGGTGGCTCGTCGCTGCTGGTGCTCCCGGCCGAAGGACTCACGCTCGCCGACAAGCAGCGCATCAACAAGCAACTGCTCGACAGCGGCGCGGTCATCGGCGAGATGAACTGCGTGCGCAAGCACCTTTCGCGCATCAAGGGCGGCCGGTTGGCCGCGGCGTGTGCGCCGGCCAAGGTGGTGACGCTGACGATCAGCGACGTGCCGGGCGATGACCCGGCGATCATCGCGAGCGGCCCGACCGTGCCGGATGAAAGCACCTGCGCCGATGCGCTGGCCATCCTCGACCGCTACCGCATCGAGATCCCGGAACCGGTGCGGGCCAGCCTTGAAAGCGGCGCGCTGGAGACGCCGGACCCGCGCGATGCGATCTTCGCGACGAACGAGGTGCATCTCTTCGCCACACCGCAGCAGTCGCTGGAAGCCGCCGCGGCGGCGGCGCGGGCAGCAGGCATCGAAGCGCACATCCTCAGCGACGAAATCGAGGGCGAATCGCGCGAGGTGGGCAAGGTGCATGCCGCGCTGGCGCGCGCCGTGGCGCATCGCGGTGCGCCGTTCGCGCGGCCGTGCGTGATTCTTTCCGGCGGTGAGACGACGGTGACGATCCGGCCGCGGCAGCCGGGCCAAGCCAAGGGGCGCGGCGGCCGCGCGGGCGAGTTCTGCATGGGACTGGCGGGTGCGCTGATGGGGCAGGCCTCGGTCTGGGCGCTGGCCGCCGACACCGATGGCATCGACGGCGTGGAAGACAACGCAGGCGCCTTCGTCACGCCCGACACGCTGGCCCGCGCGGAGGCGGCCGGCAGGAAGCTGAGCGATCACCTGGATCGCAATGACGCGTACGGCTACTTCGATGCGATCGGCGATCTGCTGGTGACGGGGCCGACCCACACCAACGTCAACGATTTCCGGGCCCTGCTGGTCTTGTAGCTGTCGCGGAGGCTCTGGCCGACCGCTTCGCGCGCCGGGCCGGATCGGTCTTGCCGCGTGGCTTCGTTGACGTCGCAACGCCGTCGGTGGGCAGCCGGCCCATGATCAATTCGGCCATCGGCGAGGGCGTGCGGCCGCGCAACATGACGACGCCCATGATTGCGGAAGCCGACGCAAGCCCGTCGACGTCGAGCTGCTGCAGGCTGCCGGCCTCGACCTCCTGCGCGACGGCGACAAGGGGCAGCAGCACGGCCGAATCGCATTCGGACACCAGGCGCTTCAGCAGGGCGGGGTCGTCGCATTCGAGCGCCAATGCCAGATCGTCGGGCGAGCCCAATCCGAGCTTGCGCGCCAGCACGCTGCGCTTGGCGGTGGGCAGCCGCACCGAGAGCACGCCGTATTCCCACACCTGGTTCAGTGTGACGCTGGAGTGCGCGGTGAGTGGATGGCCGGCGCGCACGTAGAAGCCGCCGGCCTCCTTGCGCAGGGGGCGGATCTGGAGGCCGGGGTCGGCGGGCAGGTCGGTGATGTCGGCGACGACAAATTCGATGTCTTCCTCGAGCAGCCGCTTGAGCAACAGTTGCCAATTGCTGATCTCCACCCGCAGGTTGATGGCGGGAAACTCGCGCCGCAAGGACGCCAGCAGCGGTGCCGCGAAACTGGCCGCTGCGAACGGCCCCAGGCCGAAGGCCGTATCGCCGAGGCCATGGCTGCGGTAGAGGTGGATGTCGCGCTCCAGGCAGCGGCTGTTGAACACCAATTGGCGCGCGCGCTCGACGACGAATTCGCCGGCCGGCGTCGGCACGATGTCATGCCCGCGGCGGTCGAACAGCAGCAACCCCAACTCCGACTCGGCAGCCTGGATGCTGCGCGTCAGGGCGGGCTGGCTGAGGTGCACCTGCTCGGCCGCGCGCACGAAGCTGCGCCGGTCGGCAACGGCGACGATGTGCGCCCAGCGCCGGAGGTCCATGGCGGGTTCCTTGCTCGCCAGTTGCGGCGAATGCATGGATCGTAGTCCGCCGATGCAAGGCAGGGCAACGCAGGTCCGGTCGGGGGCAGCCGCCACCCCTGGCGGTCCTCCCGCAGAGCCTGCTTCAGAAAGCCGGCGTGATGGGCTGGTTGGCTTGCTGGATCCTGGCCAACGCTTCCTCGGCGTCGGAAAGACTGACGTGGAAGTGCGTGGAGAAGGCATCGTGCGAATGCTGGATCGCCAGGTACGCGGGGCTCCCTTCCACGGGCGGCGGCTCGATGAGGCCGGCTGGACCTGGCAACGCCGCGCAGAGAAAGGGCAGCGATACCGCGGCAAGCAGGGGTGTGCGAAAGAAGGAAATGGCGGCGTGTTCCATGTCGACTCCTGGGCATGCGAGCGTTGGTGCGATGGCCCATCGTCGCTGCGGCGCGGCAGGAACGCAAAGGTGCAGACGGCGTATACGCCGATTGCCCTAATCCATCGAGGGGAGGCGCATCGTCATCGACACGGGGCGCGAGGCCGGCCGGAGGCTGACGACCCGCGTTCCCCGCCTTGCGGCGCGCAGGCTTCGCGCGGACACTTTGCGAGTCCTTTCCATGACGAGGGAACCATGCTGACACTCATCGAGAACGCGCTGGTCTGGGATGCGGAACATGCCGGGCGGCGTGCGGCGGATGTGCTGGTCGACGAAGGGCGGATCGCAAGGATCAGCGAGCAGCGCGGCGCCTTGCGCGCGCAGACCGGCGATGTCGGCCGCCATGTGGACGGCAGCGGCTGCACCCTGATGCCGGGCCTGGTCGAGGGCCACTGCCACCTGTCGTTCACGGCCCTCACTTCCAATGCCGACGTCGGCAACATCCCGCCGGAGGACCATGTGCTGGCCTCCGCGGCCAACGCGACGCTGTTGCTGCGGCATGGCTTTACCAGCGCCTTCTCGGCCGCATCGGCGCGCATGCGCATCGACGTGGCGCTGCGCAATGCGATCAACGCGGGGCAACTCGCCGGTCCGCGTCTGCGCGCCGCAGGTCCGGAGCTGACGGTGACCGGCGGCCTTGGCGACGAAGGCCAGATGCACCAGCAGCGCATCGGCTTCGGGCTGGTGGCCGACGGCCCGCAGGCGATGCGGCTGGCGGCGCGCACCTGCGTGCGCGAGGGCGTGGACAACCTCAAGATCAACATCTCGGGCGACCAGTTCGTGCCGCATGCGTTGGGCGAGCAGACGCCGCTGTGCGTCGACGAACTCGACGCCTTCATGGAGATCGCGCGCAAGTACGGCAAGACGACGGTGGCGCATGCGCGCTCCAGCGAGAGCGTGAAGATGGCGGTGCGCGCCGGCATCGATTGCATCTACCACTGCGACTACGCCGACAGCGAGGCGCTGGACATGCTCGAGGCGAACAAGGACAAGCTGTTCGTCGGCCCGGCCTTCGGACTGCTGCACAACACGGTGAAGGAGCACGAGCTCTTCGGCATGCCGCGCGAGGTGGTCGAGCAGATGAAGATGGAGCACAAGTTCAAAAGCTGCATCGCCACCTACAAGGAACTGCACAAGCGCGGCGTGCGCATCGTGGTGGGTGGGGACTATGGCTTCAGCCTCACGCCGATGGGCACCAATGCGCGGGACATCTCGCACTTCGTGGAGTTCTTCGGCTTCAGCACGGCGGATGCGTTGCGCTGCGCCACCGCGGTCGGCGCCGACCTGATGGGGCTGCGCCATGAACTGGGGCTGGTGCGGGAAGGCTTTCTCGCGGACCTGCTGCTGGTGGAAGGCGATCCGACCGAGGATGTCGGGCTGTTGCAGAAGCAGTCGAACCTGCGCATGGTGATGAAGGAAGGCATCATCTGCTTTTGAGACGCCGACATGCCATCGATCCCGAGCCCGCCTTCCTTCCCCCGCCGACCCCGTGTGTACCTTGCCGGACCCGATGTCTTCTTTCGCGACTGCGCGTCGATCTTCCGTGCGCTGAAGGCGGAGTGTGAGCGCCTTGGCATGGTCGGACTGGCGCCGTCGGATGCCGGTATCGACGAGGGTTTCGATGGCACCGACGACTCGCGTGCGCAGCGCATCTATGAGGGCAACATCCGGCTCATCCGCGAGGCGGACGGGGTCGTGGCCAACCTCGTGCCGTTTCGGGGGCACGAGCCGGATTCGGGCACGGTGTTCGAGGTGGGCTTTGCCGTGGCGCTGGGCAAGCCGGTGGTGGGCTATGGCGTGGCGGAAGGCAGCTATGCGCAACGCGTGTGCGCCACCGTGGCCTGTGTCAGCGATGGCGAAGGCGTGCTGCGCGAGGCCGACAGCGGCGTGATGGTCGAGGGGCTCGGGCAGCGGCTGAACCTGATGCTGACGCGATCGACCGTGCTGGTGCCGTCGGCGCGTGATGCGCTTGCGCGGCTGGCGGAGATGCTGGGGCAGCGAGCTTCGATGCGTGGCACCACCGGCGTGTGGCCCGGCGACGCGATCGCCGGCAACGTCTAGCGCGGGTGGCCCCTCGATGCACGCCAAGGTCGTCCGCTATTTCGTCGAGGTGGTGCGCGCGGGTTCGATCCGCAAGGCGGCCGAGCAACTGCATGTGGTGCCGACGGCGGTCAACCGGCAGATCCTGAATCTCGAAGCGGAGCTGGGTGCACCGCTGTTCGAGCGCATCCACAACAAGCTCAAGCTCACGCCGGTCGGCGAGATCGTGCTGGCGCATGCGCGCAGCACCTTGCGCGAGTTCGACGGGGTGCGGCAGCAGATCGATGCGGTGCGCGGGCTGCGGCAGGGCGAGGCTTCATTGGCGACCACGGCGGGGCTGGCCAGCGCTTTCCTGCCGACGGTGGCGCAGCGTTGTCGCGCGGGCTACCCCGGCATCTACCTCAAGCTCATCGACATGCAGATCACCGCGCTGCTGCGCGCCGCGACCGAAGGCGACGTGGACGTGGCGCTGGCCTACGACGTGCCGGACAACGCCGGCCTGCGCACGCTGTTCACCAGCGAATGGCCGATCGGCGCGGTGGTGCCGCCGGGCCATGCGCTGAGCGCGCGTGCGTCCACCACGCTGGCCGATTGCGTCGGCTTTCCGCTGATCCTGCCGACCGCCTCGCTGACCTTGCGTCCGATCCTCGACGGTGCGCTGGGACGCTCGGCCATCAGCGTGGCGCCGGTCATCGAGACCACCTCGACCGCGCTCATGCGCCAGCTCACGCGGCAGGGCGCGGGAGTCAGCCTGCTCAACCGGCTCGATGTCAGCGATGACGTGCGCGCCGGCGCGCTGGTTTTCGTGCCGTTGCGCGACAGCGGGCTGAGCCCGCAAAGCCTGGCGCTGGTGACGCGGGCGGGTGCCACGCTCAGTGCCGCGGCGGAGGTGCTGGTGCAGCAGGTGATCGTCTGCATCGAGGAAGCGATGGTGGCGAGTTAAGGACTCATCGGGAAGCGGGCTCGAGCAGCAGGAACTGCATCGCGCTGCGCCACCAGGCGTCGTCCACCGACCGGGGCCAGTCGTTGTGGTCCGCGCGCCGCACCACCTCCAGGCGCTTGGGGCTCGGCAGCCCTTCGTACAGGGCCGTGCCGAAGCGGGCCGGCACCACACTGTCTCGCTCGGCGACGACCACCATCACAGGGCGGCTGATGGCCGCGAGATTTGCTGCGCTGTCATAGCGATCGCGCAGCAGCCAACCCACAGGCAGCCACGGATAGTGGTGGCTCGCGACGTTTTCCAGCTTGTCCCATGGCGTGATCAGCATCAGGGCCGCGACGCTCTCGCGTTGCTTCGCACTTGCCGCGGCCGCCACGCCGGCCCCCAGTGATTCGCCGACCACCAGCAAGGGCGCGCCGTACAGGTTGTGGGCCTGCGCGATGCTCTGCGCCGCATCGTCGACCAGGCTGCGCTCGCCGACCGCGCCTTCACGCGGACCGTAGGCCGGGTACTCGGCCAGGATCACGCGCAGGCCGAGTCGGGTCAGCGTCGCGGCGTAGTAGCTGCGATGCCCCGCATGGCCGGCATTGCCGTGAAACACGAGGGCCGTGCCCCGCGCAGCAGCGCCCGACGGTTGCGCGACCAGTCCGCGGAAGTCGCCATCCGACGGCCAGGCGGCGAGCCCGGGGGACACCATCTCGGCGATGGGCGCCTTGTCGGGGTAGTAGAGCAGGCGGTCCTGGAACATGGCGGGTGCGGCCAGCGCGATCGCGCAGCTGGCGAGGAGCAGCAGCATGACCGAGGCGGGTTTCATCATCAAGGGCTTGGCAAGGATCAAGGGTTGCAGATCATCGCTTGCATCCCCAGCGTCCCGCCAGGGCCTCGACCCTTGTGCGGAAAGGGGTCCGTGCCGCGCTGAAGACGCAACCCGGGTCTTCCCGGACGTGCACTTTTAGTGGACGCGCCGCGCGATTTATTGACTTTGCGCGAGACCCGGGTGCGCTTCCATACTCCGGTCCCGCCGACAGATGCGCCATTCGAGCGCCCCACTCAGAAAGGTCCAGAGACATGCGTTCCCACACGAACACGACCGCCGCCGGAGACGACGCCACGCGCGACGCGGTCGACCAGAAAGTCCCCCTTCCACGCTGCGCGGCCCTGGGCCTGCAGCACGTCCTCGTGATGTACGCGGGCACCGTCGCGGTGCCGCTCATCGTCGGTGGCGCCCTGGGGCTCTCGAAGGCCGACATCGCCTTCCTCATCAACGCCGACCTGCTGGCCGCCGGCATCGCCACGCTGATCCAGGCGCTGGGCATCTGGGGCTTCGGCATCCGCATGCCGGTGATGATGGGCGTGACCTTCGCGGCCGTCGGCCCGATGATCGCGATCGGCCTCGATCCTTCGCTCGACATCCGCGCCATCTACGGCGCCACCATCGCGGCCGGCTTCTTCGGCATGCTCGTCGCGCCGATGATGGGGCGCATGCTCGGCGTGTTCCCGCCGCTGGTCACGGGCACCGTGATCACGCTGATCGGCGTCTCGCTGATGGGCGTGGCGATCAACTGGGCCGCGGGCGGACAACCGAGCTCGACCCGCATGATCGACGGTGTCGCACATGCCGTCGCCAACCCGAGCTACGGCGATCCGGCCAAGCTCGCGATTGCGACGCTGGTGCTGTGCGTGGTGCTGGCCATCACGCGCTTCGGTCGTGGCCTCTGGGCCAACATCGCGATCCTGCTCGGCATCATCGCGGGCGTCGTGATTTCGCTGTCGCTGGGCCTCATGAGCTTCGACGGCATCGAGGAAGCCAGTTGGGTCGCGTTGACCACGCCCTTCCACTTCGGCATGCCGAGCTTCAGCGTGCCAGCCATCGTCTCGATGTGCATCGTCATGCTGATCACCCTGGTGGAATCGACCGGCATGTTCCTCGCGCTCGGCGAGATCACCGGCCGCCGCATGACGCCGCAGATGCTGACCCGCGGCCTGCGTGCCGACGGCCTCGGCACCGTGATCGGCGGCGTCTTCAACACCTTCCCGTACACCTCGTTCTCGCAGAACGTCGGCCTGGTCACGGTGACGGGCGTTCGCTCGCGCTACGTGGCGGCCATGGGCGGCGTGTTCCTGATCCTGCTGGCGCTGTTCCCGAAGGTGGCGCACATCGTGGCCTCGGTGCCGACTTTCGTGCTGGGTGGTGCGGGCATCGTGATGTTCGGCATGGTCGCGGCGACGGGTGTGCGCATCCTGGGCTCGATCGACTATGCGGCGAACAAGCATGCGCTGTATGTGATCGCGATCTCGATCGGCCTCGGCCTGATCCCGACGCTGTCGCCGACCTTCTTCCAGCACCTGCCGGCCTGGACGCATCCGATCACGCACAGCGGCATCGTGCTGGGCACGATCTCGGCGGTGGTGCTGAACTTGTTCTATCACGGCGTGTTGTCGCGGGAGCGTTCCTTCGCGCTGGCTGCGGGTACGGCGCATTCGGCCGAGGCCTGAGATTCCGCACCCCGGTTCCGCGACACGCAGTCGCAACTTGAGAGACGTTTGCTGCAGCCCGGGTGGCGGGCTGGGACGGGATCACGCCGACGGCGTACTCCCCTCCGCGAATGTCCCCCGCCGTCAGCCTTCGGCTGCCGGCTCCTCCTTTATTTCGCTGCGGGGAGCACGCCATCGACGTGATCCATCACGGTCGTGATTGATCCCCGGGTGAGACGCAGCGTGTCCCGGGTCGAGGGCATCGGGTGTTCCCCGCAGCGAAATAAAGGAGGAGCCGAAGGCGGGGGACATTCGCGGAGGGGAATACCCGGTGGCCTCGGCCCCACCCACCCACGTACGAATTTCTTTCATCACGCAGGCGCCTTGGTCCCATCTAAAACTGACATGAGCAACAACATGAAAACGAGTCGTCCCCTGATCCTGCGCCACGCCGACGTGGTGGTCACGATGGACGCCGCACGGCGCGAGATTGCCGATGGCGCTGTCGTGGTCGACGGCCCGGCCATCGCCTGGGTCGGCCCGACCAGCGAACTGCCGCCGCAGTGGCGTGACGCGATCGCATGCGGCACGGCCGACACGATCGACCTGCGTGGCCATGTGCTGATGCCGGGCCTGGTCAACACGCACCACCACATGTACCAGAGCCTCACGCGCGTGGTGCCCGAGGCGCAGGATGCGGAGCTGTTCGGCTGGCTCACCAACCTCTACCTGCTGTGGGCGCGGCTCACGCCGAAGATGGTGCAGGTCTCGACGCAGACCGCGATGGCGGAGTTGATGCTGTCCGGTTGCACCACCACCAGCGACCACCTCTACCTCTACCCGAACGGCGCGCGGCTCGACGATTCGATCGAGGCGGCCGAGGCCATGGGCATGCGCTTCCATGCAGCGCGCGGCAGCATGAGCGTGGGCCAGAGCCTCGGTGGCCTGCCGCCCGATTCGGTGGTGGAGAGCGAAGCCGCGATCCTCAAGGACAGCGAACGCCTCATCACGCGCTGGCATGACGCGTCGCGCCACAGCATGCGGCGCATCGTGCTGGCGCCGTGCTCGCCGTTCTCGGTGTCACGCGACCTGATGCGCGAATCGGCTTTCCTGGCGCGCGAGTACGGCGTCTCGCTGCACACGCACTTGGCCGAGAACGACAACGACATCGCCTACTCGCGCGAGAAGTTCGGCATGACGCCGGCCGAGTACGCCGAGGACCTGGGCTGGGTCGGCCGCGATGTGTGGCATGCGCACTGCGTCAAGCTGGACCCGGCGGGCATCGCGCTGTTCGGGCGCACCGGTACCGGCGTGGCGCATTGCCCGTGTTCGAACATGCGGCTCGGCTCTGGCATTGCGCCGATCGGCGCGATGCGGCGCGCGGGCGTGCCGGTCGGCCTGGGCGTGGACGGCAGCGCTTCGAACGACGGCGCGCACATGCTGGGCGAGGCGCGGCAGGCGATGCTGCTGCAGCGCGTCGGCTTCGGGCCGGCCGCGCTGACGGCGCGCGAGACGCTGGAGATGGCGACGCTGGGCGGCGCCAAGGTGCTGGGGCGAGATGACATCGGGGCCCTGGCGCCGGGCATGTCGGCCGACCTGGTGGCTTTCGACATGCGCAGCGTCGGGCATGCGGGCGCAGGACACGACCCGGTCGCGGCGCTGGTGTTCTGCCAGAGCATCAACGTGTCACTCAGCGTGATCAATGGGCGCGTGCGGATTCGCGACGGCGAGTTCGTCGATGTGGAACTGGAGCCCTTGCTGGCGATGCACCGGGCGCTGGCGCGCAGCCTGTATGACTCGGCGCGTCATCCGCATACGGATGGCGCGGGGCAGCGGCGGTTTCATCTCGGGGCTGCGGCGGAAGTGCCTGCTTGCGATGAAGAGCCGGCCTGAAGGAACAACCGGCTTGAAAGATGGCCGGCCCCGGGAAGCGCCCGCGGCGCTTTCTAGCCGGGCTGGATTTCGGTGCGGCGTCAGTTCGGCTTGGTATTGCGCCGAGCGACCCAGTAGGTCGCACCTTCGCTGCCGTAGCGCTCTCCGTGTGGCGCGGCGAAGTCCAGCTCGAACCGATCTCCGGGCGCCAGTCGTCGTGTCTGCTCGCCCTCGGTGAGCCACATCTCGCCCCGCACCACCAGCGCCTTCACCGCGAACGGATGCGTGTGCGTGTCCACCACCTGGCCGGGTTCCCAGACGCGCTCGAGCACTTCATCGAAGCCCTGCGCCAGCGCGCTCGATTCGAACTCCTGAAAACTCATCGTGTGCATGCCGGTCTCCGTGTAGCCGCTCGCGGGATGATGATCCGATCTCAACCTTTCGGCAAAGGCAGCGCGGTCTTGTAGCGCACCTGCTTCAGCGCAAAGCTGGACCGGATCTTCTCGATGCCGGCGATCGGCGTGAGTTGCTCCAGGATGAACTTCTCCAGCGCCCCGATATCGGCCACCGCGACGCGGATCAGGTAGTCGCTGTCGCCGGTCATGAGGTAGCACTCCATCACCTCGTCGTGCTCGACGATGCGTTGCTCGAAGGCGGCCAGTGACGCCTTGCTTTGCGTCGTGAGGCTGATGGAGATGAAGACGTTGAGGCCCAGGCCCAGGGCGGCCGAATTGGCGATGGCGACATAGCGGTCGATCACGCCGGCGGCTTCGAGCGCCTTCACCCGCGCCAGGCAGGGGGAGGGCGACAGGTGCACGCGCCGCGCCAACTCGACGTTCGACAGCGCGCCGTCGCGTTGCAACTCGTCGAGGATGCGGAGGTCGAGGTTGTCGAGCTTCATTGGATGCTGTTGTTTGCTGGATTTGAAGCAGTTTATGCTGTTGAATCGCGCGGCCACATGCCTCGACGGCAACACATTCCGGGCCGGGCGCTCTAAAGTGCTGGCATGAACGCCCTTTCCGCCCCGCACCTTGCCGCCCTTGTTTCCGGCGCTGCCGATTCCGATCCCCAGGAGACCGCCGAATGGCGCGAAGCCTTTGCCGCGCTGGTCGCGTCGACTGGTCCGGCGCGCGCACGCTGGATGCTCGACGAACTGGCGCGCCTGGCGCGGGACCAGCGGATCGGCTGGGCGCCGGAGCTGTGCACGCCTTACGTCAACACCATCGCGGTCGACCAGCAGCCGGCGTTCCCGGGTGACTTGGCGATCGAAGAACGGCTGGCCTCGCTGATGCGCTGGAACGCGCTGGCGATGGTGGTGCGCGCCAATCATTCGTATGGCGAACTCGGCGGGCACATCGCCAGCTACGCCAGCGCGGCGGACCTCTTCGAAACCGGCTTCAACCACTTCTTCCACGCGAAGGATGCGGGCCATGGCGGCGACCTGGTGTTCTTCCAGCCGCACAGCGCGCCGGGCGTCTACGCGCGCGCCTTCCTCGAAGGGCGCCTGAGCGAAGACGACCTGAGTCACTACCGCCAGGAACTGACCGCGCCGGCCTTCACGAAGGGCGAGGGCGCACGCGGCTTGAGCAGCTACCCGCATCCGTACCTGATGCCCGATTTCTGGCAGTTCCCCACCGGCTCGATGGGCATCGGCCCGATCAGCTCGATCTACCACGCCCGCTTCATGCGCTATCTCACGCACCGCAACCTGCTCGACTGCGGCGCACGAAAGGTGTGGGGCGTGTTCGGCGACGGCGAGATGGACGAGCCCGAATCGATGAGCGCCCTGACCCTGGCCGCGCGCGAGAAGCTCGACAACCTGGTGTGGGTCGTCAACTGCAACCTGCAGCGCCTCGACGGCCCGGTGCGCGGCAACGGTCGCATCATCGACGAGTTGGAGAAGCTCTTCGCCGGCGCCGGCTGGAACGTCATCAAGCTGGTGTGGGGCAGCGACTGGGACGGCCTCTTCGCACGCGACACCACCGGCGCCCTGGCGCGTGCCTTCGCCAACACCGTCGACGGCCAGATGCAGACCTTCGCCGCGAAGGACGGTCGCTTCAACCGCGACACCTTCTTCGGCCAGAACGAGGAACTCGCGAAGCTGGCGCAAGGCATGACCGACGAGCAGATCGACCGCCTGAAGCGCGGCGGCCATGACCTCGTAAAGATCCACGCCGCCTATGCCGCGGCGGCCGCCCACCAGGGCCAGCCGACCGTGATCCTCGCGCACACCAAGAAGGGCTACGGCATGGGCGCGGGGCAGGGCAAGATGACCACGCACTCGCACAAGAAGTTCGAGAGCGCTGACCTCATCGGCTTTCGCAACCGCTTCAACCTGCCGCTCAGCGATGAGCAGGCCACCTCGCTGGCCTTCTACAAGCCAGCCGATGACAGCGTGGAGATGCAATACCTGAAGCAGCACCGCCAAGCGCTCGGCGGCGCGATGCCGCGGCGCGAGACGGCGTGCGACGTGGTGCCCAAGCCTGATCTGGCCGCGTACGCCAAGTTCGCCATCGAAGCCGACGGCAAGGACATGAGCACCACGATGGCCTTCGTCCGCATGCTCGGCAACCTGCTGAAGGACAAGCAGATCGGCCCGCGCGTGGTGCCCATCGTGGCCGACGAGGCGCGCACCTTCGGCATGGCCAACCTGTTCAAGCAGGTCGGCATCTACTCGAGCGTCGGCCAGCGCTATGCGCCGGAAGACATCGACACCATCCTCAGCTACCGCGAAGCCACCGACGGCCAGATCCTCGAGGAAGGCATCAGCGAGGCCGGCGCCATCGCCAGCTGGACGGCCGCGGCCACGAGCTACAGCGTGCACGGCCTCGCGATGCTGCCCTTCTACATCTACTACTCGATGTTCGGCTTCCAGCGCGTGGGTGATGCGATCTGGGCAGCGGCGGACCAGCGCTCGCGCGGCTTCCTGCTGGGTGCGACCTCGGGCCGTACCACGCTCGGCGGCGAAGGCCTTCAGCACCAGGACGGCACCAGCCACCTGGTCGCCGCGACCATCCCCAACTGCAAGGCCTACGACCCGGCCTTCGCGGGCGAGATGGCGGTGATCATCGATGCGGGCATCCGCGAGATGATGGTCGAGCAGCAGGACGTGTTCTATTACGTCACGCTGATGAACGAGAACTACGCGCAGCCGAGCCTGCCGGCGGAAGTGCATGGCGATGTATTGCGCGGGTGCTATCGCTATGGTCGCTTCCCTGCCGATGCCGCCGAGACGCAGGTGACGCTGATGGGCTCAGGCGCGATCCTCACGGAAGTGATCAAGGCCGCAGAGTTGCTGGCGGTCGAGGGCATCGCGACGGAGGTGATCAGCGTGACGAGCTGGAGCGAGCTGGCGCGCGACGGCGCGACCTGCGAGCAGGCCGGCTTGCGCGAAGAAGTATCAGGCCAGTCGTTCATTGCACAGCAGCTTGCTCGCGGCAACGGGCCCATCATCGCCGCCACCGACTATGTGCGCGCCGTGCCGGAAAGCGTGCGTGCCTACCTGCCGGCAGGCCGCCGCTACGTCACGCTCGGCACCGATGGGTTTGGCCGCAGCGATACGCGGGCCGCGTTGCGCGACTTCTTCGGGGTGGATGCCGCGAGCATCGTGCAGGCCGCGCGGCATGCGGCGCTGCAGCCACGTCCTTGAGCGCCGGATACGGGGATTGGCCGGGCCGTCGTTTGGGGACACAGCAGCTTGTATCGGCTACGGATGCTGCGGGAGGCCGAGCCTTTTTCCTTCATCGCTGTGTAGTCTGAAGTTCGGGCCACCGTGCAACACCGTGTTGCCGAACTACGGTACAAATGAAGATCGGCCGCCGCGTGCGGCTCAGGAGTCTTAGCCATGACCGCACTCGAGATCCGCTTGATTGAACGCCTGAAGCAACTGCCACCCGGCCGTATCGCCGAAGTGGCGGACTTCGTGGAATTTCTCACCGCACGAGAGCAACGCGCAGCCGCCATCGAAGGTCTGCGCGCACTGGACAAGCGCTTGCCTGACGACGAAGAGATGCCGCCCGAATTGGAGCAGGAACTCATGGAGGAGATCCGTCGCGATCGGGCCGAACGTCGTCAGGGCAACGGCAACTGATGGTGGGCTTTTCGGTCACGCCCGCCACGGAGGGCCGGCTGGTGCTGGACACCAACGTGGTCGTCAGTGCGTTGTTGTGGGGAGGCCCTCCGCGCCATCTGCGCAACCTGGCGCTGGACGGCCAGATTGTCCTGGTCAGCAGCCCGGTTCTGCTCGCCGAGTTGCATCGCATCCTGAACTACCCCAGGCTGACCCAGCGGCTGGTGCAGTTGGATACGAGCGTGGCCGAGCTGGTGACGCAGTATCAAGCCATCGTCACGATGGTTCACCCCTTCGACGTGCCCCGCGTTGTACCCAACGACGTTGACGATGACCACGTGGTGGCCGCGGCAGTGGCCGGCCAGGTCGAACTGATCGTCTCAGGCGACCGCGACTTGCTCCAGATGCAAAGCCATGCAGGCATCGCGATCCTCAACCCACGAGATGCTTGGGAACGCATCGCGGCGCAGCGCTGAGCAGGGGACGCGGCGTCCCTCGGGTGGACGCCAGCACAGTGATCTGTTCAGGTGACTGGCGCCGGATTGAACAGCACCAACGCGTTGTGCAGCTTCCAATGCTCCGCCCACGTCTTCTTGCGCCCGCTCGCCACGTCGAGCATCAGCTGGAACATCTCCCAGCCCACGTCCGCAATCGTCTTCTCACCCGTAGCGATGGTGCCCGCGTTGATGTCCATGAGGTCGTGCCAGCGACGCGCCAGGTCGGCGCGCGTGGCGACCTTGATGACAGGCACTTCCGCCAGGCCATAGGGCGTGCCGCGCCCGGTGGTGAACACATGCAGGTTCATCCCGGCGGCGAGTTGCAACGTGCCGCAGATGAAGTCGCTCGCGGGCGTGGCCGCGTAGATCAGGCCCTTCTGCTTCAGCTTCTCACCCGGCGAGATCACGCCCGAGATCGGTGAACTGCCGCTCTTCACGATCGAGCCCATCGCCTTCTCGACGATATTCGACAACCCACCCTTCTTGTTCCCCGGCGTCGTGTTGGCGCTTCGGTCCACGCGCCCCTTGTCCAGGTAGGCGTCGTACCAGGCCATCTCGCGGATCATCGCCTCGGCCACTTCGGGCGTCGTGGCGCGTGACGTGAGTTGGTCGATGCCGTCGCGCACTTCGGTCACCTCCGAGAACATCACGGTCGCACCGGCGCGCACCAGCAGGTCGGTGCAATAGCCCACCGCCGGATTCGCGGTCACGCCAGAGAACGCATCGCTGCCGCCGCACTGCACGCCCACCACCAGTTCGCTCGCCGGCACCGTCTCGCGCTTGCGCGCGTTGAGCCGCTCCAGGTGCTCCTCGGCCTGCCGCATGATCGACTCGACCATCGACATGAAGCCCACATGCGCGTCGTCCTGCAGGCAGACCACATCCAGCTTGGCGCCGGCGTTGTCGCCCACGTCCGCGACGTTGCGCTCGTCGACCAGGGGAATCGTGCCGGGTGGCATCAGGCGTTCCGGCTGCAGCTTCTCGCAGCCCAGGCTCACCACCATCACCTCGCCGCCGAAGTTCGGATTCAGGCTGATGTTGCGCAGCGTGCGGATCGGGATGACGGCGTCGGGTGCGTCGATGGCCACGCCGCAGCCGTAGCTGTGTTCCAGCGCGACCACGTCATCGACGTTCGGGAAGCGCGGCAGCAGTTCGGACTTGATGCGCGAGACCGCGAACTCGGTGACACCGGCCACGCATTGCACGGTCTGCGTGATGGCCAGGATGTTGCGCGTGCCCACCGAGCCATCGGCATTGCGATAACCCTCGAAGGTGTAGCCCTCCAGCGCCGGCTGCTCCGGCACCTTGACGGTGGCAATCGGCAGGCCGACAAGCTCGCGCGCGGCGGGCATCTTGAGCAAGCGCTCATGCACCCAGCTGCCCGCGGGAATGGCCTTGATCGCATAGCCGATCGGCACGTTGTAGCGGCGCACCTCGCCGCCTTCGGGAATGTCGACCAATGCGACCTTGTGCGCCTGCGGCACCTTGTCGACAAGCGTCAGGCCGGAGGTGAACACCGTGCCGGCGGGCAGGCCGCCGTCGTTGGCCACGATGGCCACGTTGTCGGCATCGTGCATGGTGATGTACAGGGGCGCCTGCGGCAGTGTTTCGTTTTTCACGTGGGACTCCGATGATTCAGTGTGACGTTGAAATGACGTATCGGCTTCGAATCATGTCTGAATGGAAGGGGCGTGGCGAGGTCAGGCCCGCTTGCCGATCTCGGCGACTTCGCGGGTCCAGGCCTGCGCCTGTTCGCTCAGGCTCAGGCCGAGGCCCGGGCGGGTCGGCACCAGCATGCGGCCGTCCTTGATTTCGAGGCGTTCGTTGAACAGCGGCTCGAGCCAGTCGAAGTGCTCGACCCAGGGCTCCGTCGCGTAGACGGCGCCCAGGTGCACATGCAGTTCCATCGCGAAGTGCGGGCCGAGGCTCAGGCCGGCGTTCTCGGCCTGCGCGGCGATCTTGAGGAAGGGCGTGATGCCGCCGACGCGCGGACCGTCGGGCATCAGGTAGTCGGCGGCGCGGTGGCGAATCAGCTCGCCATGCTCGGCGGCGCTGGTGAGCATTTCGCCGGTGGCGATCGGCGTGTCGAAGGTCGCGGCCAGGGCGGCGTGGCCTTCGAAGTCATAGGCGTCGAGCGGCTCCTCGATCCAGACCAGGTCGAACTGCTCGAAGATGCGGCACATGCGCTGCGCGGTCGGGCGGTCCCATTGCTGGTTGGCATCGACCATCAGCGGGGCGTCGTCGCCGAGGTGCTTGCGGATGGCTTCGACGCGCTGGATGTCCAGCTTGCGGTCGGGCTGGCCGACCTTGAGCTTGATGCCGCCGATGCCGCGTTCACGCGACGCCGCTGCGTTGACCTTCAACTGGTCCAGCGGCGTGTGCAGGAAGCCGCCCGAGGTGTTGTAGCAGCGGACCGAGTCGCGCTGCGAGCCGAGCAGCTTGGACAGCGACAGGCCCGCGCGCCGGGCCTTCAGGTCGTACAGCGCCACGTCGAAGGCGCCGATGGCCTGCACACCCATGCCGCTGCGGCCGACCGATGCGGCGGCCCAGCAGAGCTTGGTCCAGAGCTTGGAGATGTCGTTCGGGTCTTCGCCGATCAGGGCCGGTGCGATTTCCTTGGCATGCGCGAACTGGCCGGGGCCGCCCGCGCGCTTCGAGTAGCTGAAGCCAAGGCCGCGATGGCCATCCTTGGTCTCGATCTCGGCGAACAGCATCGCGATCTCGGTCATCGGCTTCTGGCGGCCGGTCAGCACCTTGGCGTCGCTGATCGGGTTGGCCAGCGGCAGGTAGCAGGAGGAGACGCGGACCCAGGTGATCTGGTCGGCGATGGAGATGGAAGAGGGATTGGTGGTCATGTCGAGTTGCTCGTGAACGGCGTTTTGAAGGGGTGAAGATTTCGTAGCGAGGGCGCCGAGCTTGGGTCGAGCACCGCAGCCGTACTCTCGTACGGCCGAGGAGCGCAGGCCCAAGATCGGTGGCCGCAGTAGAAAGATTCACCCCTTCAATCGATGGTGATCTTTCCGGCTTCGATGACCTTCTTCCAGCGCGCATATTCCTTCTGCTGGAACTCCGCGAACTGGGCCGGCGTGTTGGCGACCATCTCGAAGCCGATCGAGGTGAACTGCTCCTGCACCTTCGGATCGGCCAGCGCCTCGACGAAGGCGGCATGCGCCTTCTCCTTGACGGCAGGCGGCAGCCCCTTCGGCGCAACGATCGCCTGCCACGAAGCGACCTCGACACCCTTCACACCGGCTTCGGCCAGCGTCGGCACGTCGGGCAGCACCGGCGAGCGCTTCGGGCTCGTCACGGCGAGGGCGCGCATCTTGCCGCCCTTGATGTACTGGATCACCGAGTTGATGTTCTGGAACGAGGCGTCGAGCTGGCTGCCCATGAGGTCGGTGTGCACTGGCGCACCGCCCTTGTACGGCACATGCACGCCGCTCGTGCCGGTCTGTTGCCAGAACAGCTCGGCCGTCAGGTGGTCGCTGGAACCGTTGCCGGCCGAGCCGAAGCTCATCTTGCCGGGGTTGGCCTTTTCATAGGCGATGACGTCGGCGACCGCCTTGTGCGGCGAGTTGATCGGCACCACCAGCACGTTCGGTGACTGCACCGCGACGGTGATCAGGTCGAAGTCCTTCAGCGCGTCGTACTGCAGGCTCTTGACCAGGTGCGGCACGATGACCAGAGGGCCGAGCGAGGTGACGAGGAAGGTGTAGCCGTCCGGCGCGGCGCGCTTGACGAAGGTGGCGCCGATGGTGCCGGTCGCGCCGGCCTTGTTGTCGACCAGGAAGGACTGCTTGAACTTGGCGGTCAGCTTGGGGCCGACGGCACGCGCCACCTGGTCGGTGGAGCCGCCCGGAGGGAAGGGGACGACCAGCGTCACCGTCTTGTCAGGCCAGGTTTGGGCTTGCGCGGCGAGGGCGCTGAGGCCGAGAGCGAGGATGGACAGGATCTTTTTCATGGGGTGTCTCCAGACAAGATGGATAACGTTGTCATTTCTGGGCGCCGGAGGGCGCCGGTGGGTGATCCGCGCTGCTTGTCCCAATTCTTTCGGTGTCGTCGGGATGCAGCGTCGAATGCGTTGAATGATAGCGTTGTCATTGTTGGCGTCAATGAAAAGGTTGCGCGGGTTTTCCCTGAGAGACGGAGCGGCTTTCAGAGGCAGGAATGGTGAATTTTCCGCCAACGCAAACCGACTCCCAAGGCTTCTCATGTGCGGGCAATCCGCGCTATATTGCTAACGTTGTCAATCGCTCCGAGCCCATGAACGCACTCATCCCCATCAAGCCCGCCACGCTGCACGATGTCGCGCGCGAAGCCGGCGTCTCGCTGATCACCGCCTCGCGTGCCTTGAGCAACCCGGGGCTGGTGTCGGACAAGACGATCGAACGCGTGAAGCAGGCGGTCGAAGTCACGGGCTACATCCCCAACCTGCTGGCCGGCGGGCTGAAGTCGAAGCGCAGCCTGCTGGTCGCCGCGCTGGTGCCGGCGTTGTCGGTGTCGCAATTCCTGCCCACGGTGCAGGCGCTGAACGAGTCGCTGGCCGAGGCGGGCTACCAGTTGATCCTCGGGCAGACCGGCTACGACAGCGCGCGCGAGGAGGCCATGCTCAACACCATGATCAGCCGCCGCCCCGACGGCATCGTGATCACCGGGCTGGTGCAATCACCGGCGGGCAGGGAGCGGCTGCAGCGCGCCGGCATCCCGGTCGTCGAGACCTGGGATTTCAGCGACCGGCCGGTGGACATGCTGGTCGGTTTCTCGCTGCTCAAGGTCGGCGGCGCGGTGGCGGGCTACTTCCTCGGCAAGGGCTGGCACAAGGTCGGCGTTGCCACCGGGGGCGACCATCGGGCGCTGATGCGGCGGGACGGCTTCGTGGCCACCATCGGACGTGACGTGCCGACGGCCATCGTGCCAGCGCCGAGCAGCCTGGAGCTGGGCCGCCGGGCGTTGTCGGAGTTGCTGCAGAAGGAACCGGCGCTGCGGGCGGTCTGTTGCAGTTCCGATCAGTTGGCCCACGGCGTGCTGATCGAGGCCCAGGCCCGCGGGCTGCGCGTGCCCGAGGACCTGGCGATCTGCGGCTTCGGCAACGCGGATTTCTCGGCGCACACGGTGCCGTCGATCAGCACGGTGCACGTCGATGGTCCGGAGATCGGCCGGCTGGCGGCACGGATGATCGTCGACCGCTGTCGGGGCGAGGCCGTTGCCAAGCCTGTGGTCGATATCGGCTTTCGGATCGTGGAGCGCGGCTCGACTGCCGCCTGACGCGCTCGTGCGTTCAGCGTCTACCGTGTCTGGCCTTTGCAGCGATGCAGGAGGCCGGATCGCCTGAGCGCATCGCGCTCGAATTCGTTCTCCGGCGGCGGCCAACCGAGTTCCGCCCAGAACCGTTCAAGCCTCAACTTGCAGCCTTCGAGTTTGTTCCGTGCGTCGCTGCTGCGCTTGATCTCGACCTCTCGCGCGGCGCGCAAGTACCGCCGCACCTTCTTCTCCCGCTCGGTTTCGCGCACGGGGTCTTCCGGACCGCGCTTCGTACGCGGTACCGTCACCGCGGCGTCCGTGCGAGCGGCGGTCGTGACAACCGCTTCCCTTCCGTGAGAGGGCGCGCCGGTTGAACTGACAGCCGACGTGGCCATGTGCCGCGTCGACACCCCGCTGCGGTCCGCGGCCCCGCCGCCCGGCATGGTGGCCATACAGGCAAGCCTCATCCGCGCTCCGAGGTCGCGGGCCTCCGCCGAAGTCATGTTGGGCCGGCCAGCCGGGTGCATCGCGGCCTGATAGCCACGCACGCCCAGTGCATCGAGTGCCGCGCGTGCTTCGCCGCCCAGCGCCAGGATGATGCGCGGCTGCGTCGCTTCGATCAGGAACCCGAGCACGAAGTAGATGCGGTGAGTGGCGGGTATGTCGCGCGGCTTGCCGCAAGGGAAGGCAAAGGCGTTCGTCTGCAAGACCCGAAAGCCTTGGGCGGCTTGCGCGATCTGGTTGCGGCGCTCCCGCGTGATGCTTGTCCCGCGCTTGCCGGAGGACTCGCGCCATGCCGCGTAGTCACGTTCGAAGGCCTCGATGTCGTAGCCGCTTCCGGCGCGCCAGTGCATCCACCAATCGGTGGGCATGGCCGTCGCGGGGTTGGTGCCGACGACCATCGCCTCGCATCGAAGCGGGTCACCGTCGCAAGTGAACGGGCGCAGGAGCGTGGGCCTGCCGATCAGCCGCGCCAGATCGTGCTCGAACCGTTCGAGGTCGTGCCGCACCGCCCCCACCCGCGGCCTACAGCGACGAGCAAAGGTGCCCGCCATCCACCGGCACGCAAGCCCCCGTCATCCACGACCCCGCGTCAGTCGCCATCAACAGCAGCAGGCCATTGAGTTCCTCGGGCTTGCCCAGCCGGCGCATCGGGATGCGCTTGATCAGCGCCTTGCCGTGCTCCGTCTCCCAGATCGCATCGGTCATCTCGGTGCCGATGTAGCCGGGCTCGATCGCATTGACACGGATGTTGTAGCGCGCCCATTCGAGCGCCAGGCTCTTCGTCATGTGCACGACGGCCGCCTTGGAGGTCGAGTACGGCGTGATCCCCGGCATCACGCGCTCGCCCTGGATGGACGCGATGTTGACGATCGACCCGCCGCGGCCGGCCGCCTGCCAGCGTCGGGCGGCACGGACGGCGACCAGCCAGACCCCGCGCACGTTGATGTTCATCAGGTCGTCGAAATCCTTCGTCGGAAAGGTCAGGGCGGCGCCATCGGGGCCCACGCCCGCGTTGTTGACGACGACGTCAAGGAGGTCGCCCGAGGCGTCGATTTCCGCGAAGGCGTCATCGATCGACTGTTCGGAGGCCACGTCCATTTCCAGCACCGTGACCTGCGGCGACCCCAGCTTTTCCAAGTCGGCGGCCAAGGCATCGAGCCTGCTCTTGCGCCGCGCCGCGATCACCACCTTGGCCTTGCAACCCGCGGCAAGCCGCGCGAAGTTTTCGCCGAGTCCGGACGAGGCGCCCGTGACCAGTACCCGTTTGCCCGCGAGCATTTCACCCAGATTCATCTTGCTGTCTCCTGGAGTTGATTTGGGAAGCACTGTTGCAGGTCCATGTTCGCGCGCTTCGGTCGGCCGCGCAATGATGAAAAAAACGGCGCTCAACTGTCAATTCAACATGCGGAAGTGCAGTTGAACGAGTCAATACGCATGATTCATGCGTTTAGAACGCCTCCCATACAAAACTTGCAAGATTGTTGCGGCACAAATCCCTAGCATCGTGGGTATTCGATCCAACCCATACAGAGACCACCGCATGACCGACCTTTTCGAGAATCCCATGGGCCTTCAAGGCTTCGAGTTCGTTGAATTCGCTTCGCCCGTCGCGAACACCCTGGAGCCCTTTTTCGAGAAGCTCGGCTTCACGCTCGTCGCTAAGCACCGCTCCAAGGACGTGGTGCTCTACCGCCAGGGCGACATCAACTTCATCGTCAACCGCGAACCGCACAGCCCCGCCGCCTACTTCGCGGCCGAGCACGGCCCCGCGGCCTGCGGGCTGGCCTTCCGCGTGAAGGACTCACACAAGGCCTATGCCCGCGCGCTGGAACTCGGCGCGCAGCCCATCGAGATCGCCACCGGTCCGATGGAACTGCGCCTGCCGGCCATCAAGGGCATCGGCGGCGCGCCGCTGTACCTGATCGACCGCTACGAAGATGGCAAGTCGATCTACGACATCGACTTCGAATTCATCGAAGGCGTGGACCGCCATCCGCCGGGCGTTGGCCTGAAGGTCATCGACCACCTGACCCACAACGTCTACCGCGGCCGCATGACCTTCTGGGCGAACTTCTACGAGAAGCTCTTCAACTTCCGCGAGATCCGCTACTTCGACATCCAGGGCGAGTACACCGGCCTGACCTCCAAGGCGCTGACCGCGCCGGACGGCAAGATCCGCATCCCGCTGAACGAGGAATCGTCCAAGGGCTCGGGCCAGATCGAGGAGTTCCTGATGAAGTTCAACGGCGAGGGCATCCAGCACATTGCGCTGCTGAGCGACAACCTCATCGACACCATCGACCAACTCGGCCTGGCCGGCATTCCGCTGCTGACCGCGCCGAACGATATCTACTACGAGATGCTCGAGACCCGCCTGCCCGGCCACGGCGAGTCGATCCCGGAACTGCAAGCACGCGGCATCCTGCTGGATGGCACGACCGAAGGTGGGCAGCCGCGCCTGCTGCTGCAGATCTTCTCGGAGACGGTGTTCGGCGGCCCGGTGTTCTTCGAGTTCATCCAGCGCAAGGGCGACTACAGCGACGGCTTCGGCGAAGGCAACTTCAAGGCGCTGTTCCAGTCGATCGAGCGCGACCAGGTGCGCCGCGGCGTGCTGCAAGCCGCGTGACTTTGGCTCGCGCCCAGGTTCCGCGCACCGCGTGCGCTCCTCCAACCCCTACCGGGGGCGATACCAGCGGCCCGGCAAAGCCGGTTCCGCAAGGATGTTGCTCCTCCCCAGGTTGATCTCACTTCGTGCAGGCCGCCCATCCCCACCGGGGGCAACACCGGCGGCCCGCCAAAGCCGGCTCCGCGGTGTTCCTGGAACAGGATCGTGGCGGCGTGAAAGGTAATTGAACAATGCTGATGCAACTCAAGGAACTCACCCCCGAGGGTCTCAAGACCGGCCACGGCCTGGCCGGCGGCGACGCGCCCACGCGCGCCGACTGGACCATCGACCAGGGCTGGCACAACTACACCGCTGCCGAGCACGCCGTGTGGAAGACGCTGTTCGAGCGCCAGTCGAAGCTGCTGCCCGGCCGCGCGTGCGACGAGTTCGTCGCCGGCATGCGGGACCTGCCGATCGGCCCCGAGCAGATCCCCGACTTCGAACAACTCAGCGAAGTGCTCATGCAGCGCACCGGCTGGCAGGTGGTGGCAGTGCCGGGCCTGGTGCCCGACGAGGTCTTCTTCGAGCACTTGGCCAATCGCCGCTTCCCGGCGGGGCACTTCATCCGCAAGCCGAGCGAACTCGACTACCTCGAAGAGCCCGACGTGTTCCACGACGTCTTCGGCCATGTGCCGATGCTGATGAACCCCGCCATCGCCGACTACATCCAGGCCTATGGCGTGGGCGGCCTGCGCGCGCGCAAGCTGGGCGTGCTCGACAAGTTGGCGCGCGTCTACTGGTACACGGTCGAGTTCGGCCTGGTGAAGCAGGCGGACGGCTTGCGCATCTACGGCGCGGGCATCGCGTCCTCGTACACGGAGACGGTGTTCTCGCTTGACGACCCGTCGCCCAATCGCATCGGCTTCGACCTGGAGCGCGTGATGCGCACCAACTACCGCATCGACGATTTCCAGGAAAGCTACTTCGTCATCGACAACCTCGACAAGCTGCTTGACCTCGCTCACATCGACTTTGCGCCGCTCTACGAGCGCATCGCCGGACAGCCCGAGTACCAGCCCGGCACCGTGTTGCCCAGCGACACGCTGTTGACGCGCGGCACCGGCAGTTATCACGACGCAAAGCGAGCGGCCACACGCCCTGTCACCAGCCTGAACTGAAGTCGCGGTATCGTGCCGCACTCTTTCCGAGTGCAGGGACAAAACAATGATCGAAATCGCAACTTCGGCCACCACGACGTGGTCGCCCGACAGCTGGCGCCGCTTTCCGGTGGCGCAAATGCCGAGCTATCCGGACCCGGCCGCGCTGGCTTCCGCCGACAAGCAATTGGCCGCCTGGCCGCCGCTGATCTTCGGCCGCGAGGCGGCCACGCTGCGTGAGCGCCTGGCCGCCGTGTCGCGCGGCAAGGCCTTCCTGCTGCAGGGCGGCGACTGCGCGGAGAGCTTCGACGAACTCAGCGCC
This sequence comes from Variovorax rhizosphaerae, assembly GCF_037889975.1. NCBI lineage: Bacteria > Pseudomonadati > Pseudomonadota > Betaproteobacteria > Burkholderiales > Comamonadaceae > Variovorax > Variovorax rhizosphaerae. Next base: position 125,141 of record NZ_JBBKZT010000014.1, read on the forward strand.
GGCACCGTGCGTGACTCGTTCCGTGTGATCCTGCAGATGGCGGTGCTGCTGACCTTCGCGGCGTCGTGTCCGGTCGTGAAGATCGGCCGCATGGCGGGGCAATATGCCAAGCCGCGCTCGTCCGACGCGGAGACGGTGGACGGCGTGAGCCTGCCGTCCTATCGCGGCGACATCGTCAACGGCGCGGAGTTCTCGCCGGAAGCGCGAATGGCCGACCCGCAGCGCCTGCTGCGCGCCTACTCGCATTCCGCAGCCACGCTCAACCTGCTGCGTGCGATGGCGCAAGGCGGCTTTGCGGACCTGCACGAGGTGCATCGCTGGACCTCCGACTTCGTGCGCCACAGCCCGCAGGGCGAGCGCTTCGAGGCGGTGGCGCAAAGCATCGAGGAGGCGCTGGCCTTCATGGAGGCCTGCGGCTTCGACGCGAGCAGTTCGCCGCAGGTGAAGGAGGTGGAGTTCTACACCTCGCACGAGGCGCTGCACCTACACTACGAGGAAGCGCTGACGCGTCGCGACGACGCGACCGGTCGCTGGTATGGCGGCTCGGCCCACATGCTGTGGCTCGGCGAACGCACGCGCTCGCTCGACGGCGCGCACGTCGAGTACATGCGCGGCATCGACAACCCGATCGGCTGCAAGCTCGGCCCCAACGCCAAGCCCGACGACCTGCTGCGCCTGCTCGACACGCTCAACCCCGGCAACGTCGAAGGCCGCATGGTGCTGATCACGCGCATGGGCGCCGACCTGCTGGCGGAGCGCCTGCCGGCCTTGATCGCGGCGGTGCAGCGCGAACAGCGCAGCGTGGTCTGGTGCTGTGACCCGATGCATGGCAACACCGTGACGACGTCGGCCGGCGTCAAGACGCGCGACTTCCCGCGCATCCTGGCGGAGGTGCGCAGCTTCTTCGACGTGCATGCGGCGGCCGGCAGCTATGCGGGTGGTGTGCATTTCGAGATGACGGGACAGGACGTGACCGAATGCACTGGCGGCGCGCAGGGGCTGACCGAGGCAGGATTGCAGGCGCGCTACCTGAGTGCGTGCGACCCGCGGCTCAATGGGTCGCAGAGCCTGGAGCTGGCGTTTCTCGTTGCGGAGATGTTGAAGGCGCGGCGCAGGGGGTGAGTTGAGTCCACCGCCGATGCGCGTGGAGTGCTCGCACTCGACACGCTGCAGAAGAAATCGCGCACGCTTCAAAGTCCGCCCGGCATGCGGTGCGCGCCGGGCGCCTTCACTGTGCCGGCCGCTTCGCGGCTCCCCTGCAGTGCTCGCGTTCGGCGGGGTCCACATGAACTCGCTTCGCTCAAACAGCATGTGGCCCTGATCCGCCAAACGCTGCGCGCTTCGGCGGCACAGAGGCGGCACCCGGCGCGCACCGCATACCGGGCTCCGGGGGGTGTTCAATGGTCGTTTTTCCCTTCGCCTCACCCCTGAGCTTGGGCCGACTACTGATCAACAGCAAACGCGAATGCTGTTGGTCGCACCGCTTGTTCAACTGCTCCGGTAGACCCGGGCTATTCGCTTTCGCTTGCTCGTGACGAGGACTCTCGCCCTGAATCCAGCGCAAGCTGCAAACGGGGCGCGCGTTTCTGCGTTTGCAAGAGAACAAGTCCTTCGAACAAACCCCGAGCCCGGTATGCCAAGCGCGATGGGCGCCGCCTCTGTGCCGCCGAGGAGCGGAGTCATTCGCGGATCAGGGCTCGCAGCTGTTTGAGTGGAGCGTCAGCGGAGCGAGTTCTGCGAGACCCCGCGAATGACGAGCACCGGAGGGGAGCCCCGAAGGGGCCGGCACAGTGAAGGCGACCAGCGCGCTTGGCATGCCGGGCGGCCCCCGCAGTGGGAAAGCATGCATCGAGTCGATTCGCACCGCCACGCCGTGACCGTCTTCGCCTTCAACAGCGCGCCATCCCACGAGACTCACCACGAAAAGGGTCGAGCCATCGTCATCAACGCGCGCCGCGTTGCCGTGAAGGCGACCCCAAATCGATCGGCAAGCTGCCTTCGTTCTTGACCTCCCGCAACACGATCGACGAGCGCACGTGCGTGACGCCCGCCTGTTCGAACAGCGTCGTGTGCAGGAATTTCTCGTAGTGCTTGATGTCAGGCACCAGCACCGTCAGGATGTAGTCGGCCGGACCCGTGGCCGCGACGCAGCGCACGATCTGCGGGCTGGCTTCCACCGCTTTCTCGAAGTCCCGCACCTTCGATTCATGATGCCGGTCCAGGTTGACCTCGGTCACCGCCGCGAGGTTGAGGCCGACCTTTTCGCGGTCCACCACTACCGTGTAGCCGCGGATTACACCGGAGGCTTCCATTTCCTTGATGCGGCGCCAGCACGGCGTGGAGGAAAGGCCGACCTTGTCCGCAATCTGCTGGACCGTCTGGCGGGCGTCGCGTTGCAATTCATTGAGAATCTGCAGCGAATGATTGTCGAGAGGAATGAGATCGTCGTTCATGGCTTGATTCGAGAACAGCGTTCTCGTATTGAGGGTCAATTCGGGCGCAAAGAAGAGAATATTCCTCGTCGATGCGAAGAACAATCCTCGCATGACTACCCATGAAGCAGCGCAGCCGCTGGCGCGCGCCGACTACAAGCTGTCCGATGGCCTCTGGGCGCATTCGGGCGCCATCTATCTCACCGGCACGCAGGCCCTGGTGCGCGTGCTCCTGATGCAGCGCCAGCGTGATGCGGCGCGCGGCCTCAACACGCAAGGCTTCGTCAGCGGCTACCGCGGCTCGCCGCTGGGCATGGTCGACCAGGCGATCTGGAAGGCCGGGGAGCGCTTCAAGGAGGCTGGCATCCGCTTCGTGCCGGCCATCAACGAGGAACTTGGGGCGACGCAGGTGCTGGGCACGCAACGCGTGGAATCGGACCCGGAGCGCACGGTCGAAGGCGTGTTCGCGATGTGGTACGGCAAAGGGCCGGGCGTGGACCGCGCGGGCGATGCGCTCAAGCACGGCAATGCTTACGGCTCGTCTCCGCACGGCGGTGTGCTGGTGGTGGCCGGCGACGACCATGGCTGCGTGTCTTCCTCGATGCCGCACCAGAGCGACCATGCCTTCATGGCGTGGAGCATGCCGGTGCTGCAACCAGCCAACGTGGCCGAGTATTTGGAGTTCGGCCTGTACGGCTATGAGCTGTCGCGCTTCTCGGGCGCGTGGGTCGGCATGGCGGCGCTGTCGGAGGTGGTGGAGAGTGCGGGCACCGTCGACCTCGACCGCATCAACGCCCGCGTCGCGGCCTGGGCCGATGCCGATTCGGTGCGCGGCATCACCGGTCATCTCGCGCCGGCCGATGGCCTGCACTACCGCTGGCCCGACCTGCCATCGCTGCGCATCGAATCGCGCCTGGCCGACAAGCTGGAGGCCGTCGCCGCCTTCACGCGCGTCAACAGCATCGACCGCCACGTGATCGAGAGCCCGCATGCCACGGTCGGCATCGTCACTTGCGGCAAGGCGCACTACGACCTGATGGAAGTGCTGCGCCGCCTGGAAGTGACGCCCGAAAGCCTCGCGCGCGTGGGCGTGCGGCTCTACAAGCTGGGCCTGAGCTTCCCGATCGAGCAGTCGCGCATGAAGGACTTCGCGAAGGGTCTGCGCGAGATCCTGGTGATCGAAGAGAAGGGCGCCATCGTCGAGACGCAACTGCGCGACCTGTTCTACAACGCGCCGTCCGATGCGCGCCCGGCGCTGGTCGGCAAGCTGGACCGCGACGGCAAGCCGCTGGTCTCCGCACTCGGCGAACTGCGGCCTTCACGCCTCATCGAACTGGTGGCGCACTGGCTGGCGCAGCACTTCCCCGACAACACCGACCTGGGCAATCACTTCCAGCATGTGCGCGACTTCACGTTGCCCGAGTTGCTCAGCAACGGCGGCGATTCGGTCAAGCGCCTGCCGTACTTCTGTGCCGGCTGCCCGCACAACACCAGCACCAAGGTGCCCGAAGGCTCGACGGCGCGCGCCGGTATCGGCTGCCACTTCATGGCCAACTGGATGGACCGCAGCACGGCGGGGCTGATCCAGATGGGCGGGGAGGGCGTCGACTGGGTCTCGCATTCGATGTTCACGCGCACGCCGCATGTGTTCCAGAACCTCGGCGACGGCACCTACTACCACTCGGGCTACCTCGCGATCCGGCAGGCCGTGGCGGCGAAGGCCACGCTGACCTACAAGATCCTGTTCAACGACGCGGTGGCGATGACCGGCGGGCAGCCGGTGGATGGCGTCATCAGCGTCGATGCGATCGCGCGGCAGGTGGAGTCCGAAGGCGTGAAGCAGGTGGTGGTCGTGAGCGACGCGATCGACAAGTACGACGCGCTCAAGGGCCGGTTCCCGGCCGGCACCGAGTTCCATGACCGCAGCGAGCTCGATGCCGTTCAGCGCCGCCTGCGCGAAGTGCCCGGCGTCACGGTGCTGATCTACGAACAGACCTGCGCGGCCGAGAAGCGCCGGCGCCGCAAGAAGGGCGAGATGGTCGATCCATCGAAGCGCCTGTTCATCAACGAGGCCGTCTGCGAAGGCTGCGGCGACTGCACCGTGCAAAGCAATTGCGTCGCCGTGCTGCCGCTGGAAACCGGACTCGGCCGCAAGCGCCAGATCGACCAGACCAGTTGCAACAAGGACTATTCCTGCGCCAAGGGCTTCTGCCCCAGCTTCGTTGGCGTGACCGGCGGCAGCTTGCGCAAGAAGAGCGGTGCGCTCGCGGCGGGGCGCGCGGCCTTCCTGGAGCATGTGGCCGAGTTGCCCGTGCCGGGCGAGCACCGGTGGGATGTCCCGTACGACCTGCTGGTCACCGGCGTCGGCGGCACCGGCGTGGTGACAGTGGGCGCGGTGATCGCGATGGCCGCGCACCTGGAAGGCATGTCGGCCAGCGTGCTCGATTTCATGGGCTTTGCGCAGAAGGGCGGTGCGGTGCTGAGCTTCGTGCGGTTGGCCGACAGGCCTGAGCGGCTCAACCAGGTCCGCATCGACACGCAGCAGGCTGACGCGATCCTGGCCTGCGACGTCGTCGTCGGCGCTTCTGCGGACGCGCTGCAGACGGTGCGCCACGGCCGCACGCGCATCCTCGCGAACACGCACGAGATCCCGGTCGCCGAGGCGTTGCGCAATCCGGATGCGGACCTCAAGGTCGAGCTGTTGCTGGAGAAGATGCGCTTCGTTGCCGGCGACGAACAGGTCGAGACCTTCGATGCGCAGACGTTGGCGCAGGAGTTCATCGGCGACACGCAGGCCTCGAACATCCTCGCGATGGGTTACGCATGGCAGCGCGGGCTGATACCGCTGCGCCTCGAATCGATCATGCGGGCGATCGAGCTCAACGGCGTGGCGGTCGAGGCCAATCACACGGCCTTCTCGCTGGGCCGGCTCGCCGCGGCGGATGCGAATGCGATCCATGGACTGCGCAACGCCGCGGCGCATGCGCCACAGGATGAGACGGCGCAGGCGCTGATCGCCGACGCGGTCGCTCGGTTGTCTGCCTATCAGAACGCCGCCTGGGCCCGGCGCTACGAATCACGCCTGCGCGAGGTGATGGCGCGCGAGTCCGCGCTGGTGGGTGGCGATGCCAGCCTGCCGGTCACGCGCAATGCGGCCCGCAGCCTGCTCAAGCTCATGAGCTACAAGGACGAGTACGAGGTGGCGCGGCTCTACACCGATGGCAGCTTCCGAGAGAAGCTGGCCGAGCAGTTCGAGGGCGACTTCCAGCTTGAATTCCACATGGCGCCGCCCTTCCTGTCGCGGCCGAAGGATGGCCAGCCGCCACGCAAGATCCGCCTCGGCGGCTGGATGCTGCCGGCGATGAAGTGGCTGGCACACGGGAAACGTCTGCGCGGCACGGCGCTCGACCTGTTCGGCCACACGGAGGAGCGGCGGCTGGAACGCGCGCTGATCGGCCAGTTCGAAGCGCGGTTGGACGAGCTGATGGCGGAGCTGTCACCCGCTAACCAGAAGCTGGCGGCGCTGATCGCCGCAGTGCCGATGACCATTCGCGGCTACGGTCATGTGAAGCTGGCGAACCTTGCGATGGCCCGTGCGCGGGAGGCCGAGTTGCTGCATCGTTTCGCGCCGTCGCGCTATCCACGGCCGGCGGGTGAAGCCAAGGCCGGTCAGCTACGGGGCATTGCGGTGGTGGCCGGCTGACCCGGATTCATTGGCTCAACGCGCATCGAGCTCAACCGAGGGCCATTGCCAGTCCACCGACGCAGCCTCGGCCGGGATGGTCACGGTCAACACGGCAGCAGCCGCCAAGGAAGCCAGCGCAGCAAGAAGGAATTGGGTCATGCGGGCAAGTTTCCGCAGGGCGCGCGCACACCTGTGTCAGAACGTACCGCATCGCCCTGAGCGCGAATGCCATGTTCAAGGCGCCGGTATCCACCCCGGCAACTCCCCGAGCAGCCACAGCAGCACACTGATCGTCACGAAGGACAGCACCGTCGCCAGCAACAGCGCCGCTGCGCAGAGCGTGTCGAAGCCGTACTTTTGCGCCAGGATCGGATAGATGCTGAGCATCGGCACGCCGGCAAACACCACGGCGGCTGCGCGCAGCGAAGGGTCGCTGGGCGGCAACAGCCACACCAGCAGCCCGACCACGAGCGGGTGCAGCACCAGCTTGCCCAGCGCGATGGCGGTCACGTCGCGCCGCATGCCCTTGATCGGCAGCCCGACCAGTGCCCCGCCGATCACGAACAGCGACACCGCTGCCGAGGACATCGCCAGCATGTTGATCGTGCGTGCCAGCACGCCGCCTGCGATCGGCAGTTCCAGCAAGGCCACGCCGAAACCGCCGAGCATGGCCAGGATGACCGGATTACGCGCCAGCTTGCCCATCGATTCCAGCGCGATGCGATACCACTTGCCGGCGCCCGAACTGCCGCTGTCGGCCATCGCCAGCGTCAGCGGAATCATCACCAGGTTCTCGATGACCATGTTCATGGCCAGCGCGACTGCGGCGGTGGAGGGGCCGACCACCTGCACCGCGATCGGGTAGCCGATGAAGCCGCTGTTGGAACTGGACATGCCCAGGCCGCACAGCGAGCTCAGCGTGAAGCTCTTGCCCTGCCGCCGCCAGCCCCATGCAAAGGCCACCATCATCACGATCAGCGAGCCCACCGCGTAGTCGAGCATGTAGCGCCCGTTCAGGATGTCGCTCACCGGCCGTTGCGACAACGCGGTGAACACCAGCGCAGGCAGCGCGAACTTCACGACGTAAGTGCCCAGCACCCGCATGTCGGCCTTGGTGAAGATCTCCAGGCGCCCCGCCAGGAAGCCCAGCGCGATGACGAGGTAGATCGGGCCGGTGATGCCAAGGATTTCGGTCATGTGCCACGAACGATAGCAAGGTGTGGGCCGGTGAACCCAGGCGATCTCCGTTGGCAGTGCGAACTTGCGCTGGACGGCGTCGGGCATTTCAGGCTTTCCACGCATGGTTCCTGCCGACAGCTCGCCGGATACTGGCCCGCATGACGATCCCCGCTTCCTCCCCCACCGCACCGCCCCTGCTCGAAGGCGTGCGCGTGCTCGACTTCGGCCGCTACATTGCCGGCCCCTATTGCGCTGCGCTGCTGGGTGACCTCGGCGCCGACGTCATCCGCATCGAGCGCGTGGAAGGCGGCGAGGACCGCCGCGTGCCGCCGGTGCTGGCCAGCGGCGAGGGCGGCATGTTCCTGCAGTTGAATCGCAACAAGCGCTGCCTCACGCTCGACCTGGCCAGCGCGGAGGGCCGTGTCATCGTCGAGCAACTGGTGGCCACCGCCGACGTGGTCGTCGCCAACCTGCCGCCCGAGACCCTGCGCAGCCTGGGCCTCGACTACCCGACCCTGAGTGCGCGCAATCCGCGCATCGTGCTGGTGAGCGTCACGGCTTTTGGCACCCAGGGGCCGTCGGCTCGGCAGGCCGGCTTCGATTCGGTCGGCCAGGCGATGAGCGGCGCGATGTTCCTGTCAGGCCTGCCGGATGCGCCGGCGCGCACCGCAGCCACTTGGGTCGACTTCGGCACCGCGCACGCCTGCGCCATGGGTGCGCTGGCCGCGCTGTGGACGCGCGAGCGCACCGGGCGCGGTCAGTGCGTCGAAGGCTCGTTGCTGCAGACGGCGCTGGTGCACACCAACGGCGCGCTGATCGAGCAGGCGGTGCTCGAGAAGAACCGCGTGCCGCAGGGCAATCGCGGCTACCTTGCGGGGCCCAGCGATGTGATTCGTGCAAGCGATGGGTGGCTGATCGTGCAGACCATCGGGCAGGCGATGTTCGGGCGCTGGTGCGACTTGGTGGGCCAGCCCGCGATGAAGTCCGATCCGCGCTTTGCCAACGACGAGTTGCGTGCCCAGAACGGCGAGGCGATCAGTGCCGTCATGAGCGACTGGTGCGCGACGCGCAGTCGCGGGGAGGTGCTGGCGGCGCTGGCGGGTTGCAAGATTCCAGCGGCGCCCGTGCATGACCTGCAGCAGGTGCTGGAGGACGAGCAGATCCAGGCCAACGGGATGCTGCAGCCGCAGAGCTTCGGTGCGCAGAGCTATCCGGTGGCGCGGCATCCGGTGCTGATGTCCGATACGCCGTTGGAGTTCAGCCGCGCAGCGCCGGCCCTGGGCGAGCACACGGAGGAGATCCTTGGGGAACTGGGCTATACGTTGGAGCAGGTGGCGTCGCTGAGGGCAAGGAAGCGCGTGTAGATGTCGGTCGCGCGCGGCATGTGCGTTGCCTCGCCGACGCCCATCGCCGGTTCCGACCAAACCGCCACTTTCGACTGTCTACGTAGGCAAGTCCGCCGCGTGCCGCTTCCAGAAGGCCGCGTCGGGCATCGCGCCCATGCCCGCCTTCGCGTTCTCGGCCATGTGTTCCGGCCGGCTGGTTCCGGGGATGGTGCAGGTCACCGACGAATGGCTCAGCACGAACTTCAGCAGCACCTGCGCCCAGCTCGTGCAGCCGATCTCGCCTGCCCATCCGGGCAGCGGCTTGTCGCGCAGCCGGCGCAGCAGGCCACCGCCGCCGAAGGGCATGTTCACGATCACCGCCACGCCGCGCTCGGCCGCGAGCGGCAGCAGGCGCTTCTCGGCGGTCCGCTCGTCCACCGAATAGTTGATCTGCAGGAAATCCAGCTTCTCCGCGCGCAGCACGGCCTCCACGTCCGTGTACGCCGACGCGGTGTAGTGCGTGATGCCGATGTAGCGCACGCGGCCCTGCGCCTTCCAGTTGCGCAACGTCGCCAGGTGGGTGCGCCAGTCGACCAGGTTGTGCACCTGCATCAGGTCCATGCGCTGAGTCTTCAGGCGCGCGAAGGATTGCTCCATCTGCGCGATGCCGGCCTCTCGCCCGCTGGTCCAGACCTTGGTGGCGATGAAGGCCTTGTCGTGCCCTTTCGCCGCGGCCAGCAGGTCGCCCGTGTTGGCCTCGGCGCGGCCGTACATCGGCGAGCTGTCGATCACGCGCCCGCCAGCGTTGAACAGCGCTTCGAGCACGCCCGGCAAGCGCGCGTATTCCGGCGTGCCGGGCGAGTAGTCGAAGCCGAGCCAGGTGCCGCAGCCGATCACCGGGAGCGCTTCTTGCGTCGAGGGTATGGGGCGGGTGTTCATGCGCGTAGGTGATGCGGCTGTCTGGGCTGCAGCGTGAAAGGGTAGGGCAGCGCACGCGACCGCGCCCACGCCACCTCGCAATAGTTGCGAGCGCGAGAGGCCTATCCCATGCGAGTCGGTAGCCATAGCGCAGTGATGGGGAAAGCGATCAGGATGATCAAGCGCAATAGGTCCGTCACGATGAAGGGCAATACGCCCTTGAAGATGGTGGTGAAGCTCACGTCCTTCACCACGCTCTTGATGACGAAGACGTTCATGCCCACTGGCGGATGGATCAGCCCCAGCTCCACCGTCATCACGATGATCACGCCGAACCAGATCGGGTCGAAGCCCAGCGCCACGATCACCGGGAAGATGATCGGCACGGTGAGGATGATCATCGCCATCGCATCCATCAGGCAGCCCAGCACCAGGTACATGAGCATGATCAGCGCCAGCACGCCGTAGCGGCCGATGCCCAGGCCGGTGAGGAAGCCGGTGAGCTTCTGCGGGCTCTGCGTGATGGTGAGGAAGTAGCCGAACAGCAGCGCACCGATCAGGACGGTGAACACGGCGGCGGCGGTGCGCGTGGCCGAGAGCAGGGCTTCGCGGATCTTCGGGCCGTCGAGCTTGCGGCGCAGCAGGCCGAGGATGAAGGCGCCGCTCGCGCCGACGCCGCCCGCTTCGGTCGGCGTGAAAAAGCCGCCGTAGAGCCCGCCGATGACGAAGACGAACAGCACCAGCGGCGCCCACACGGCCTTCAGGTCGACCAGCCTTTCCGACCAGGGCTTGTGCTCGCCGGCCGGCAGCCAGCCGGGCCGCACGCGCACGATGATCGCGATGGTCAGCACGTACATCGTCATCGCCAGGATGCCGGGCACCACGCCCGCCATGAACAGCTTGCCGATGTCCTGCTGCGTGAGGATGGCGTAGACCGCCAGCACGGTCGACGGCGGCAGGATCGCGCCGAGCGTACCGCCGGCCGCGATCACGCCGGTGGAAAAGGACTGCGGGTAGTTGAAGCGCCGCATCTCCGGATAGGCCACCGCGGAGAAGGTCGCCGCCGTCGCCACCGACGAACCGCAGATCGCCGCGAAGCCGCCGCAGGCCAGCACCGTGGCCACGCCGAGCCCGCCGCGCAAGTGGCCGATCAACGAATTCGCCGCCCGGAACAGTTCGCGGCTGACGCCCGAGACCGACACCAGCGCCCCCATCAGCATGAACATCGGGATCACGCCGAAGGTGTAGTCGGTGACGGTGCGCATCGAGGTCTGGCCGACCAGCTTGAGCGCGGGGCCGGGCCCGACGATCCAGCTGTAGCCGACCACGCCCACCAAGCCCATCGCCATGCCGACCGGCACGCGCAGCAGCATCAAGGCGAAGAGGACCACGAAGCCCAGGACTGCGATAGCGTCGGTGCTCATTTCAGTTTGCCAACACGCTATCGCATGACTCGCGACGAATGAAACGTAGGCAAGCACTGCCTGTTCGAGGGCACCCGCGGAACCGGCTTTGCCGGGCCGCTGGGTGCGCCCCCTTGAGGGGGAGCGCCGCAGGCGCATTCGGGGGTGGGCCTCATTTCTCTCATTCAGTCCGCCTTCTGTTCCGGCTTCTCGTCTTCCAGCAACTCCGGCTGGAAGATCAATCGCCAGGTGCGTATGGCGATCAGCACCACCGCGCAGACGTCGCCGAACCAGGCCACCGCATAGAAGGGCCAGACAGGGATGTTCATGTCGAAGGTCTGTACGTTGTCGGCATAGGTGCCGCGCACCTTGTCGAACAGCATGGCGGTCTGCACGGCCACCACGAACAGCAGCACCAGCGTCGCGAACACGTCGATCACGCGCCTCATGCGCGGGCCCGCGGCGGTCCACACCAGGTCGACCGTGATGTGCCCGCCGCGATAGCTCGTTGCCGCGATGCCCCAGAAGATCAGGATGCCCAGCAGCATGCGGCCGAAGTCGTAGGCGTCCGGGATGGAGGTGTCGAAGAACTTGCGCAGCACCACCGCGATGAAGATGTTCAGCGCCACGATCCCCACGAACATGGCCGCGAGCCATTCGATCGTGTTGATCATCCTGTCCATCACGCGGGTGGAGCGCTGGGTCATGTCTTGCTCCATCGCCCTTTGGAGGAAGGCAGGGATGGGGGCACGCTGCCTTGGCTATCGACCGCAGATTGCCCCCACCCCAGCCCTCCCCCAGCGGGGGAGGGAGATTGTTTCGCCATCACAGCGCCGAATTCGATTTCGCCAAGCTGGCCTTCAACGCATCCATGGCCGCCTTCGGATCGCCGCCCACCTTCTTCACGCCTTCGGCCCACTGCGCCTCCCCCGGCGCCACGGCCTTGCGCCATGCGTCCAGCTGATCAGGCGTCAGCTTGTAAACCTCATGCCCCGGCAGCGCCGCGATCTTCGCGCGACCGGCAAACTCGAAATCCGCCCACGGCGACGCCACCTTCTCCGCCCATTCGCTGGTGCAGTGGTCGTCGATCACCTTCTTCTGTGCGACGGACATGCTGTCGTACTTGTCCTTGTTCATGGCCCAGACAAAGGGCGTGACGTAGAGCGGCACGTCCATGTGGAAGTTGACCACCTTGTCGATGCCGAACAGCCCGATCGAGCCCCACGGGAAGGTGATCGCATCGGCCACGCCGCGCTCCAGCATGTCGCGCGATTCGGGCGCCGACGCCTGCACGTTGGTGCCGCCGAGCGAGGTGACCATCTGCCCGATCGTGCTGGTGGCCGGGCGGATCTTCATGCCCTTGATATCGGTCGGCAATGTGATCTTCTTGCGCGAGTGGAAAGTGCCGGGGTCGTGCACAAAGGCGAAGCAGAACTTCACGTCCTTCATCTCCTTGGCCGCGTAGTTGCGGTACCAGGCGTCGATGGCGGCCGAGCCGCCCTTGGCATTGGAGAACAGGAAGGGCAGCGAGGCGCCGGCCATGATCGGGAAGCGGCCCGGCTGGTAGCCGGGGTTGACGTAGGCGAAGTCGGCGATGCCGTCGCGCGCCATGTCGTAGTGGTCGAAGGCCTTGCCGAGTTGCTCCGAAGGGAACAGCGTGGCCGTGATCGTTCCGCCGGATGCCTTCTTGATGTCCTCCGCCCACGCGATCAGCGAGGGGTTGAGCGGATGCTGCGCCGGCACCCAGCTCGACATCTTGAGGATGACCGGCTTGTCTTGCGCCTGTGCACTGAAGCTGTATGCGGCCAGCGCGGCGATGGCGGCGCCCAGGGCGAAGGTGGTGAGGCGATGGCTCGTCATGCGGTGTCTCCTTGAGGCGGATGCGTGGAAAGCAGTCGAAAAGGTTATGTTCTATAAGAACGTGGGCAGCGTATATCCGCGTTTACCTGTGTTGGCAGGGTCTCAGGGCGTGGCCGGTTCTCCGACGCTGGCCGCCGCCTTGGTGTCGGCGGTCATGACGGCCAGCGCCAGGCATGCGGCCAGTCCCAGCATCGCCGAGAACCACAGCGATCCGACACCCCAGCGCTCGACCGCGAGCCCGAACAGGAAGGGCGCCGCCGCTTGCACGACGCGCGCCGGCACCATGAGAAGTCCCTGGCGCTGCCCGTAGCCCTTGGCACCAAAGATCAGCAACGGCAGCGTTCCAATGGCGATGGTCAAGATCCCGTTGCCCAGCCCGTGCAACATGGCGAAGGCCACTGCCGCCGAGGTACCGAAGAGCCCGAGGCACAACGCACCCAGCGGATGCGCCAGCGCTGCCAGGCGCGCGGAAAGCAGCGGATGTGCCCGCTTCAGGAGCGTGAACTCGATCAACCGCCCCGCCACCTGCGCAGGCCCGACGAGCGCGGCGATGCCCACCGCGACGGCCAGGGTGGCGCCTGCGGCCCGCAACAGGTCCGGCAGGTGTGCAGCCATGGCCGTGCTGTTGAACCATGCCACCGCGAAGACGAAGGCCATGAGGAAGGCGGCACGGCGCTGCTGCGCGGGCGAGAGTGCGGAGCCTCCATCTCGCGGGTCCACGTCCGCCTTCGACACCGGGAGCGCGGGTGCGGCCCTTGGCAGCAGCGCATAGAGCGGCAGGCCGATCAACAGGTGCAGCGCGGCCCAGGTCAGGCAGGCGCCTCGCCAGCCCACCACGCCATCGAGGTACGTCGACAGCGGCCAGCCCACGGTGCTGGCGAACCCTGCGAACAAGGTGATGCCCGTGATGGCGCGCCGGGCATCCACACCGTGCAGCCGCACCACGGTGGCGAACGCCGCTTCGTAAAGCCCGCTGCCCATGGCCAGCCCCATCACCGCCCATGCACCGAAGACATGGATCGGCGCACGGGCCTGGCTCAGCGCTGCAAGTCCTGCGGCAAACACCAGGCTGCTGGCGATGAGCACGGGCCGCCCGCCCAGCCGGTCGATCAGCCGGCCCGCGAACGGTCCGATGGCCGCGGCGACCAGGAGCGCCAGCGAAAAGGCGCCGAACACCGTGGACGCCGATGTACCGACGTCCCTGCCGATGGCGCCTGCCAGCACCGCGGGAAGGTAGTACGACGAAGCCCATGCCAGCGTCTGTGCGATGCCCAGCATCACGGTGGTGGTGGTTCTGCTCTGCAAGGGAGGACGAGGTGAAGGCGATTGCGATGCCGGAACGGGCGCTCCCGTTTTACAGGAGTGGCGGATGAGGCCGCCTCATCGGACCTGCGGCGCGCGCTTCATCCACCGGATCGGCTGCGCCACGACGGGGCGCGGCGGCGCGCCGTGGCGCACCAATGCGGCATCCAGCGCGATGCCGGCGTCGTCGGCCAGGGCCGCGGTGCGCGCGGCGGCGATGGCGTCGGCGCGCTTGGTGGGCGTGCATTTCGGCAGCGGTTCGCTGGCCAGGTGGTTGATCACGTGCAGCAGGTTGGCCTTGCCGCGCTCGTTGGTGCTGCCGTAGCCCTTGATGAGCCGGCCGCACAGCGCAATCTCATGGCCGAGCCGCCAGTTGTTGCGCGTGCCCGCGACCACGGCCGCCAGCCACCGGTCGATCAGCGCCTGCTCGTCGGCAAAGCGGCTGCCGCGCTGGCGCAGTCCGCGCAGCGAGGCCAGCCAGCGCAGCGAGGCCATGCCCAGCACGGAGTGCGCGCCGATCTTCAGGGGCACGGCCCATGGCGCCTTGCCCCTGGCCTGCCGCGCACGGTCCCATGCGATGACGCGGTCGGCCAGCGCAGCCGGCAACAGTGCCGCCACCTCGGGCGCGCCGGGCTTGAAATGGTCGTAGACCTTGACGATGTCGTCCGGGCCGGCCTTCACCTCCGCGTGCACGCGCCGTATGCGGCTCGCGCGGCTCTTGAGTTCGGCCACGCGCACGATGTCATCGAAGGCCATCCACAGTGCCAGCCAGCGCGCGATCTCGCGCGTGATGGCAAAGGCGTTGGTGCCGGCCGGGTCGGCGGCTTGCTCGGTGGCCAGCACCCGTTGCAGGCGCTCGATGTAGAGCGCAGCGTAGTCAGCGCCCTGATAGTCGAGCACCCGCGCATGGCCGAGTGCCAGCATCGCATGCACCGGCTGCGGAAAGGCCAGTGCCAGGTCGTCCGGCAAAGGTGTCGGCGCCAGTGCGTCGGGCTCCGGTGTGGCCAGCAGGCGGGTCACCAGTGCGGCCTGCGCACGCGGTGTGCTGACCGCATCGAATGCGCGGGCAAAGCCACGCAGGCTCGCGGCAGTCGCCTTGTCGACTTGCGCGCGCGGGTCGGACGCGTGGCCCCGCACCACGGCCTCATACGCCTCGCGTGGAAAGGGCAGCAAGCCGCTGCCTGCGATGGCGCCGAGCATCACCGCACTCACCACCGTGCCGCATTCGCGCGCCATCGCACTCATGTCGAACACATGGTGCTCGCGGCTGAAGGACTTCACCGTGTCGAGCAGGCGCTGCGCATCTGCACGCCCATCGCCGGGCTGCATGCGCTCGGCGGTGGTCAGCGTGCGGGCGGAGGAGGTGATGACCAGCGTGCGCTGCGGTACCGCCATGCCGTTGCCGACCTGCCGTGCGGTCTCCAGCATTTCCGACGAGACGATGCCGTCCAGCGTGCCCGGCACCGGGCTGAGGCTGAAAACGGGTCGCCGGCCGCCGAGTTGCGCGAGCGGCACCGGGAACACCTCGAGGTAGTAGGTGGTCGCGCCGGTGCGCTGCGCCACGCCGGGGATCGAGGTGCTCTGCGCCGCGTACCCCGCATGGCGCGCGATGTCGACCAGCCATTCGGTCAGCACGCCGCCGCCTTCGCCGCCGAGGGCGCAGATCAGCAGGGTGATGGGTGATGTGCGGTTCATGCTGGCGAGACCGGTTGCCCACCTCGCTGCGCCGGCTGGAGCCAGCGAAGGAAGCGCGCACGCCATTCATGCAGCAAGCGCTCGTACCACTTCGGGTTCTGCACCACTTCGGCGCGATAGAAGCTCGGGCACAGCGTGGCCGCATGCGCGTTCTCGCCGCACAGGCCGCAGCCCACGCAGCCATCGATGACCGTGGCCACCGGGTCGACCTTGAGCGGGTCGGGGTTGTCCTTCAACGTCAGCGTCGGGCAGCCGGAGAGGCGGATGCAGGCATGGTCGCCGTTACACACGTCTTCATCGACACCGTACTTCACGCGCACCACGCGTTCACCGCGCTGCAGCAGGCTGGCGAGCCAGGGCTTGATGCGGCGCTGACGCTCGAGCTGGCATTCGCCTTCGGCCACGATCACCTTGAGGCCGTTGTAGTCGCTGGTGAAAGCCTCGTTGAGCGTCGCGCGCATCCTGTCGACGCGGTAGGTGTGGACGGTGCGCATCCATTGCACGCCCAGGCCCTTGAGGGTGGTCTCGATGGTCTGGTTCTCCGCGACCATGCTTTGCAGCTTGTCGATGGCGCGTGCCTTCGATTCATCGTCCGGCGTCGAGATGATGTCCTGCGTGCCGGTGGCCGAGGTGTAGCCATTCTTGAAGATCAGCAGCACCGCATCGTCACCGTTGAACAGCGCGCTCTGCACCCCGGTGAGCAGCCCGTTGTGCCAGAAGCCGCCGTCGCCCATGATCGACAGCGCGCGCCGGTTCATCATCGGCGACACGCCCGCGCGGCTGGCCAGGCTCATGCCGTAGCCGAGGATCGAATGGCCCATCGAGAAGGGCTCGAAGGTGCCGAAGGCATGGCAGCCGATGTCCGCCGCGATGTGGACCGGGCCGTTGTCCAACTGCGCCAGCTTGAGCGCGGAGAACACGGGCCGTTCCGGGCAGCCGATGCAGAAGCTTGGCGGGCGGTTCGGCAGCGGCGCATCGAGCTGCGCGGCGACAGCGGCGCGGCGCGACTTGTTGCCGTCGAGCCAGCCTTGCGCTGAATCGATCGAATGGCCCGGAAGCCACTTTCGCGCGAAGGCGGTCAAGCCGGTCGCCAGCACTTCCACGCCGTATTCGCCCGCCGCCTGCAGCATGTCCTTGCCATGCAGGGGGGTCTGGATGTCGCGCCGGCGCAGCAGCGTTGCCAGTTCCTGCTCGATGTACTCCGGCTGGCCTTCTTCCACCACCAGCACCGCGCGTTTGCCCACGCAGAAGTCCGCGAGTTGCTCCGGTACCAGCGGGTAGGTCACGTTGAGCACCATCAACGGGATCGCGCTCTCGCCGAAGGCATCGGCCAGGCCGAGTTGTTGCAGGCCGCGGATGAGCGCGTTGTAGAGCCCGCCCTGCACCACGATGCCCAGGTCCGCTTGCTCGCCCGGCATCGTCTCGTTCAGCCCGTGCTCGATGATGTAGCGCCGCGCAGCCGGCAGCCGCTCCTCGCCCTTCAACTTCTCATGGCGGAAGGTCACGGGCGGATGCGCGAGCCGCATGTAGTCGAAGCCGGCCGGCTCGCTCATCAGCGCGCGCGTGGAGATCTTCGGCGCGATGTTGTCCCTGCATTCGAAGCTGCCGCGCACATGGCAGGTTCGGATGCGCAGTTCCATCATGCAGGGCATGTTCGATTGCTCGGAGAGGCGAAAGCCGTGCTCTACCATGTCGACCATCCGGCCGAGGTCCGGCCGCGGATCGAGCAGGCACATGCTCGACTTGAGCGCATAGGCATGCGTGCGCTCCTGGATCACGCTGGCGCCTTCGCCGTAGTCCTCGCCGACCACGATCAGCACGCCGCCCGTCACGCCCGGCGACGACAGGTTCGACAGCGCATCGGCTGCGACGTTGGTGCCGACGATCGATTTCCATGTGACCGCGCCGCGCAACGGGTAGTGGATCGATGCGCCCAGCATCGCCGCCGCGGAGGCCTCGTTGGAACAGGCTTCCACATGCACGCCCAACTCATCCATGTACGGCTTGGCCTGCACCATCACATCGAGCAGGTGGGACACCGGCGCGCCCTGGTAGCCGCCGACGTACGACACGCCGGACTGCAGCAGGCCCTTGGTGATGGCCAGGATGCCTTCGCCATGGAAGATGTCGCCGGCGCCCAGGCGCAGCGCCTCGATTTCCTTGCTGAAGGAAACTTCCATGGCAACCCCCTCCGTTACTTGCCGGGCGTGCCGGCGGGAAACCGCGCGATGTAGTAGGCGAGGGTGTCGAGGTCCTCGACGGAAATTTGCGACACGGCCGCGCTCATTGCCATCGTATACCCGGGGCGCTTGCCGCTCTTGAATTCGCGCAATGTGGTCTGGAGGTAGTCCTCGCGCTGCAGGGCGATGCGCGGCACCTGCTGCCCGCCGCTCAGGTCGGCGCCGTGGCAGAACAGGCACTTGTGCTCCTGCGCCAAGGCCTGGCCCTTGGTCATGCGTGCGGCGTCGTTGGGCGTGGCCGGCGCGGCGGGCGGCACCGGAGGCAGCGTCGCGATGAAGTCCGCGAAGCCCTGCATCTCGGCGTCCTTCATGCCCTTGGCCACCGCCGTCATGGCCGCGTTGTCGCGCCGGCCTTCGCGGAACAGGAAGAGCTGCGTGATGGCATAGAACGAATGCTGCCCGGACAGCGCCGGCGTTCCCGGCATGGCGTCGTTGCGCCCGTTGGCGCCATGACAGGCCGCGCAGACCTGGGCGAATCGCTGTGCATAGGGCACCGCCGCCGCAGCGGCAGGCGCCGCCGCGGCCGGCTTGGGTTTGGTCCCCTGCGCGGTGGCCGGCAGGGCGACCAGCGCAACGAGCGCGAACGCAGTGGCCGCCCGGCCGATCACGCGGGCCGACACCCTTACCACCCGCATGTCCGGCACTTCGAGTCCTCGTAGCCGCTTACAGCGGAGCTAGCCTGCTCGGGGAGGCACCTCGCAGCGCCGAGAAGGCGTGAAGATTTCGTAGCGAGGGCGCCGAGGTCGGGCTGAGGAGCGGAACTGCACTCCCGTGCACTGAGCACCGCAGGCCCGAGATCGGTGGCCGCAGTAGAAATATTCACACCTTCTCACTTGCCGTAGCTGATGCGATAGATGGCACCCGCGTGGTCGTCGCTCACCAGCATCGAGCCATCCTGCAGCACCAGGAAGTCGACCGGCCGGCCGAGGTAGGTGTTGTTGTCGACAAAGCCCGTCATGAACGGCTCGACCTTGGCGCCACCCTTGCCATCAGGCCAGGCGACCGACACGTCGGCGTACTTGACGGTGCGGTTCCACGGACCATGACGCGCGATGAACATCGCGCCCTGGTACTTGGCCGGGAACATCTTGCCTTTGTAGAAGGTGAGGCCCAGCGAACCTGCGTGCGGGCCGAGCAGCGCCGCGGGCTTCTTGTAATCGCTGCACGACTTGCCCCAGCCGAATTCAGGATCCGGGATGTTGCCCTGGTGGCAGAACGGATAGCCGAAGTGCTGGTTCGGGCCGGTGACCACGTTCAGCTCGTCGTTCGGCAGTTCCTCGCTGAACCAGTCGCGGCCGTTGTCGGTGAACCAGAGGTTGCCGGTCTTCGGGTCGAAGTCGAAGCCCACTGTGTTGCGCACGCCGGCCGCCACGGTTTCCATGCCGCTGCCGTCCAGGTTCATGCGGTAGATCTTGGCGTACTCGCCCGGGTCGCAGATGTTGCAGGGCGCGCCGATCGCGAAGTAGAGCTTGTCGTTGTGGATGCGCAGGTACTTCCAGCTGTGGTCCTCGCCGCCGGGCAGCTTGTCATACAGCACCGTCGGGGTGCCGGGGTTGTCGAGCTTGGAGTCGATGCTGTCGTAGCGAACGATCTGCTTGTTCGTGGCCACGTAGAGCGCGCCCTTGTGGTATTCCAGGCCGGTCGCCATCGGCATCTTGTCGATGATGACCTTGGCCTCGCGGTTCGGGCCCTTCTCATTGATCGCGTAGACCTTGTTGCCGACGAACAGCGTGCTCACGAACACCGTGCCCTTGCCGTTGCTGCGCAACTCGCGCGCATCGAGCACGCCAGAGGCCCAGGTCTCGACCTTGAAGCCCGGCGGCAGCTTGAACTTGGCCGTGGGCAGCTTGTCCGCCGCAGTCGGGACGGGGAAGGCCGGCACCGGCGCCATGCGGCCGGCGGCCTCTGTCTTGGGCCGGCCCTTGGCCCAGCCGGGTTCCTCGGCGGGTGGCGTCTGAGCCAGCGCGCCAGTACACATCAGGGCGACCAGGGCCGGAGCGAATCGGATCGTCTTCAGTATCACTTTGTCTCCTCACTTCGGTGGGAAAGGGCGAAATGCCGGGGTGCAGTGTCGGAGTCTCGTGACAGTGATTCAATAAATGTGACTAACTAAGTAACATGCATTGAATGCATATCGATGCCCTTGATCTCAACCTGCTGCGCCTGTTCGACGCGGTCTATCGCGCGCGCAGCGTCAGCCGCGCCGCGGACGCGCTGGGCCTCACGCAGCCCGCTGCCAGCCACGGACTGGGCCGGCTGCGCACGCTGCTGCAGGACGCGCTGTTCACTCGCGCCCCCGGCGGCGTTGCGCCCACGCCGCGCGCCGAGCGCCTCGCCGTCGCGGTGCGTGCCGCGCTGCAGACGCTGCAGCAGGCGCTGGATGAGCCCGAGCGCTTCGACCCAGCCGCGTCGACCAAGCGCTTTCGCATCCACATGAGCGACATCGGCGAGGGGCGCTTCCTGCCGCCGCTGATGACCCGCCTGGGCGAACTGGCGCCGGCCGTGGGCATCGAGACGCTGCCGCTGCCGCAGGCCGACATCGGCGCCGCGCTCGACAGCGGGCGGCTCGATTTCGCCTTCGGCTTCCTGCCGCAGGTGAAGGACACGCAGCGCACGCTGCTGCTGAAGGATCGCTACATCGTGCTGCTGCGCGAGGGCCATCCGTTCCTGCAGCGCAAGCGCAGCGGCACCGCGCTGCTCGACGCATTGCACAAGCTCGAATACGTGGCCGTGCGGACCCATGCCGACACGCTGCGCATCCTGCACCTGCTGAAGCTCGACGCCCGCGTGCGGCTGACGACCGAGCACTTCATGGTGCTGCCCTCCATCGTGCGTGCCACCGATCTCGTGGTGATCATGCCGCGCAACATCGCGCGCGGCTTCGTGCAGGAACAGGGCGGCTACACGATCGTCGAGCCTGCCTTTCCGCTGCGCGATTTCAGTGTGTCGCTGCACTGGAGCAAGCGTTTCGAGATGGACCCCGCCAACAGGTGGCTGCGGGGCGTGCTGGCGGAGCTGTTTGCCGATGGGGCGGCGCAGGCTCCAGCCCGATCCAGTATTGCATCCCGTGCATCAATCAGTCCAAACAATGCACTTCTCTTGCGCTGACTCGCATCGCACACTTCGTCCCCAGAGCTGCCGCCTTCCGCTGCAGTCAATGAAGGAGACACCGTGGATTCGAAGCGAGATGAACTGCAAGCCTGGATCGGGCGCAGCGAGACGGTGCATGACGCCGTCAACCCCACGCCCGTCATTGCGCTCACCGCGACGCTGGACCATCCTGCCAGCCCGGTGGTCGCAGGCACGGCACTGCCGCCGCTGTGGCACTGGCTCTATTTCCTGCCGATGCACCGCCAGAGCGACATCGGCGCGGACGGCCATGCGAAACGTGGCGGCTTCCTGCCACCGGTGCCGCTGCCCCGGCGCATGTGGGCCGGCAGCCAGTTCGAGTTCCGCTCGCCGATCCGCGTCGGCGACCGCGTCGCGCGCACGTCGACGATCGACGACGTCAGCACCAAGGAAGGCCGTACCGGCAAGCTGGTGTTCGTGAAGGTGCGCCATGAGGTGCGTTGCAATGAGGCAGCGGAGCCCGCGCTGGTCGAATTCCACGACATCGTCTACCGAGAAGCCCAGGGTCCGAACGATGTGGCGCCGCCTCCGCAGGCCGCACCCGCCGAGGCGGCTTGGCGTCGCCAGATCGTGCCGGACGACGTGCTGCTGTTTCGCTATTCGGCGCTCACCTTCAACGGCCACCGCATCCACTACGACCGCCAGTACGTCACGCAGGTCGAGGGTTACCCGGGGCTGATCGTGCACGGTCCGCTGATCGCCACGCTGCTGATGGACCTGCTGCGCCGCCAGCTGCCCGATGCAGAGGTCGCAAGCTTCCGCTTCAAGGCGGTGCGCCCGACCTTCGACCTGAACGCGTTCCACGTGAGCGGGCAGCCGCAGGCCGATGGCAAGACGATCCGCCTCTGGGCCTCCGACCACGAGGGCTGGCTGACGATGGATGCCACTGCCGTCCTGCGCTGATACGACATCGCCATCAAGCGCATCACTGCGTTGGATCGCCTTGCCGTGCTACAGCACTGTCTGCGGCGCTCCGCCTTGCTCTGCGCTCGATTCCGAAGTCGTATGAATCACCCCCCACCAACATCCAGAGAGACAAGCACATGCAGCCACTCAAGGGCATCACCGTCGTCACGCTCGAGCACGCGATCGCGGCGCCGTTCGCCACGCGACAACTCGCCGACCTCGGCGCCCGCGTCATCAAGATCGAGCGACCCGGCTCGGGCGACTTTGCCCGTGGCTACGACGAGCGCGTGCATGGCCTGGCATCGCATTTCGTCTGGACCAACCGGTCCAAGGAAAGCCTCACGCTGGACGTGAAGCATCCCGAGGCAGCGCGAATCCTGGAGAAGCTGGTGATGGAGAAAGCCGACGTCGTGGTCCAGAACCTCGCGCCCGGCGCAGCGTCGCGCCTCGGGCTGGGCTACAAGAAGCTGTCCGCGGCCAAGCCGGGATTGATCGTCTGCGACATCTCCGGGTATGGCGACGATGCGGACAACCCGGGACCGTACCGCGACAAGAAGGCCTACGACCTGCTGATCCAGAGCGAAGCCGGCTTCGTCTCCGTCACCGGCACACCCGAGGAACCCTGCAAGGCCGGTCCTTCCATTGCCGACATCGCCGCGGGCATGTACGCCTACAGCAGCATCCTTGCCGCACTGCTGCAGCGCGGCCAGACCGGCAAGGGCCAGCGCATCGACATCTCGATGCTGGAGTCGCTGGCCGAATGGACCAGCTACCCGCTGTACTACGCCTATGAAGGCGCAGCGCCTCCGCCCAGGACCGGCGCGAGCCACGCCACCATCTACCCCTACGGCCCATTCCCGGCCGGCGACGGCACGACGGTGATGCTCGGGCTGCAGAACGAGCGCGAATGGGTCAGCTTCTGCGACAAGGTGCTCCAGCAGCCCGGCCTCGCGACGGACCCACGCTTCACCGCCAATTTCAAGCGCGTCGCCGAGCGCGTGGCGTTGCGCCAGATCATCGTGGACGCCTTCCAGCCGCTGACCGGGGGCCAGGTCGTCGAGCGTCTGGAACTGGCGCAGATCGCGAATGCGCAGGTCAACACGATGGCGGATGTCTGGGCCCACCCGCAGCTCAAGGCGCGTGGGCGCTGGACCGAAGTCGGTACGGCCAAGGGCCCGGTGCCGGCGATGCTGCCGCCTGGCACCTGGGACACCGGGCCGCGCATGGACCCGGTGCCCGCGTTGGGCGAGCACACCGACGCGATCCTGGCCGAACTGGGCTACGGCGCGGCCGAGATTGCCGGCTTGCGCACCTCCAACGCGGTCTGAGGCGCGCCATGAAATCCGACGCAACGACATTGCCACGCACCTACCTGTTCGTGCCCGGCACTCGGCCGGAACGCTTCGCCAAGGCGCTGGCAAGCGGCGCCGATGCCGTCATCCTGGACCTGGAAGACGCAGTGGCCGCGGACGACAAGGCAACGGCACGCAGCGCGATTGCCATCTGGTTGGCCTCCGCCTCCAACGAAGACCGCTCGCGCATCGTGGTGCGCATCAACGACGCCGAATCGACGTGGTTTGCCGACGACCTCTCGGCCATGCGTGAGGCCGGGGTGACCGCCGTGCTCCTGCCCAAGGCCGAGTCGGCCGAGCAGATCGCCGCAACGCGCGCCGCGCTACCCGGCGCCACCGTGCTCGCGCTGATCGAAAGCGCTCGCGGTGTGGCCCGCGTGGACAGCGTGGCGTCGGCCGGCGCATCGCGGCTCGTCTTCGGCACACTCGATTTCGCACTCGATCTCGACATGGACATCAGCACGGATGCATCCGGTCTGGCCTGTGCCGCAAGCCGCATCGCCATCGCCTCCCGTGTCGCGGGATTGCCGGCGCCCGTGGCAGGCGTCACGCCGCAGCTCGACGACGAAGCCCGCCTGCTGGCCGACCTTGCCGAAGCCCGCCGCCACGGCTTCGGTGCCAAGCTGTGCATCCACCCGCGCCAAGTCCTTGCCATCCACGCCGCGCTGCGCCCCGACGCAGACGCACTCGACTGGGCCCGCCGCGTGCTCATCGCCGATGCCGCATCACCCGGTGCCGCACGCCTCGATGGCCGCATGGTCGACAGGCCCGTGGTGCTGCAGGCCCAACGCACGCTGGCCCTGGCCCGCGATTGATCCCCCAATTCCCCAACTTCCAGAGCAGAAAGAGACAACAACATGGCTTCCACCATCATCGATTCGCGGATCTTCGGCGACATGTTCAGCGACGTGCGAATGCGCGACGTCTGGTCCGACGAGAACCGCACCGCCAAGTACCTGGACATCGAACGCGCACTCGCCAAGGTGCAGGGCGAACTGGGCATCATCCCGAAGGAAGCAGCCGACGAGATCGTCAGGAACTGCGAGCTGTCGCAGATCGACTGGGACAAGCTCAAGGCCAAGACCGAGCAGATCGGGTACCCGATCATCGCGGTGGTCAACCAGATCAATGCCAACTGCCGCGACAAGCTCGGCGAGTACTGCCATTGGGGCGCCACCACGCAGGACATCACCGACACCGCCGCGGTGCTGCAGATGCGCGAAGGCTTGGCGCTGGTCGAGGAAGACCTGAACGAGATCGGCGACGCACTGGCATCCCTCGCGACGAAGTACCGCGACACCCCCATCATCGGCCGCTCCAATCTGCAGCAGGCCACGCCGATCACCTTCGGCTACAAGATGGCGAGCATCCTGGCCGGCATCGATCGTCATCGTGAGCGCCTGCAGCAACTCAAGCCGCGCGTGCTGATGGGCGAGTTCGGCGGCGCCTCCGGCACGCTGTCCTCGCTGGAGAAGGCCGCGATGGAAACGCAAGCCGGCCTGATGAAGGAACTGGGCCTGGCCCAGCCGCTGATCTCCTGGCACACGGTGCGCGATACCATCGCCGAAGTCGGCGCCTTCCTCGGCTTGGTGGGCGGATCGCTCGGCAAGATCGCGATGGACGTCAAGCTCATGATGCAGACCGAAGTCGCCGAGGTGTTCGAGCCCTTCGCGCCCGGCCGCGGCTCGTCGTCGACCATGCCGCAGAAGCGCAACCCCATCTCCTGCCTCTACATCCATGCGAACGTGTCGGTGGCGCGCCAGCATGCCGCCGCGCTGATGGACGCGATGGTCGCCGACCACGAGCGCTCCACCGGCCCGTGGGAAATCGAATGGGTGTCTCTGCCCGAGATCTTCTGCCTCATGTCCGGCGCTTTGAAGCAGACCAAGTTCGTCCTCAAGGGCCTGGAAGTGGATGCCACGCGCATGCGCGCCAACATCGATATCACCAACGGGCTGGTGATGTCCGAGGCCGTGATGATGGGCCTGGGCCCGTACATCGGCCGCGAATACGCGCATGACCTGGTCTACGACCTGTGCCGCCAGTCGATCACCGAGAAGCGCCCGTTGATCGAGATCCTCG
Organism: Variovorax rhizosphaerae; assembly: GCF_037889975.1. NCBI lineage: Bacteria > Pseudomonadati > Pseudomonadota > Betaproteobacteria > Burkholderiales > Comamonadaceae > Variovorax > Variovorax rhizosphaerae. The sequence continues at coordinate 150,649 of NZ_JBBKZT010000014.1, forward strand.
CAGCGCATCCGGAGATCAACAAGCACGTCACCCGCGCGCAACTGGACGCCATGTGCGACCCCGCCAACAACCTCGGCCAAGCCGGCGTGATGGTCGACCGCGTCTTGGCCGCACGCCGCTGAGCGTCCGCGTCCGCCTTTCATTCCACTGGGAGACCGAACCGGCACAGACCGGTACGCATTCGTGCGCGCTCAACCCAGGAGACACACCGTGAACATCCGCAAGCTCTTGAAGCTCCTCTACGTCCAGGTCCTCATCGGCCTGGTCCTCGGCATCACTGTCGGCCACTACTGGCCCGACTTCGGCGCCAGTCTCAAGCCGCTCGGCGACGGCTTCGTCAAGCTGGTCAAGATGATGATCGCGCCCGTGGTGTTCTGCACCATCGTCAGCGGCATCACCTCGCTCGGCGACTCGAAGGACATCGGCAAGACGCTGCTGAAGGCGATGGGCCTGTTCTATGCGCTGACGATCATTGCGCTGATCACCGGCCTCGTCGCCGTGTTCGCGCTGCAGCCAGGGGCCGGCATGCACATCGATCCGAAGAACCTCGACGCTTCCGTGGCGGCGAACTTCGCGAAGCAGATCCACATCCACGGCTTCACCGACTTCGCGCTGCACATCATCCCCAACGCCTTCTTCGGTGCGTTCGCGGAAGGTGAGGTCTTGCCCGTACTCCTGCTGGCGGTGCTGTGCGGTTTCGGCCTCACACGCATCGGCGCGGCAGCCAAGCCGGTGCTCGACGGCATCGAGGGGCTCTCGCACATGCTGTTCGCCGCCTTCGGCATCATCATGCGACTGGCGCCCATCGGTGCGTTCGGTGCGATGGCCTTCACCGTGGGGCGCTACGGCATCAAGTCGATCGGCTCGCTCGGCCTGTTGATCGGCACCTTCTACGTGGCGTGTTTCTTCTTCGTCTTCATCGTGCTCGGCGTGCTGTGCCGCATCCACCGCTTCAAGCTCTGGCAACTGCTGCGCTACATCCGCGAGGAACTGCTCGTGGTGCTTGGCACCTCGTCGAGCGAGCCGGTGCTGCCGCGCCTGCTGATGAAGCTGGAGCGCCTGGGTTGCAAGAAGGGCGTGGTCGGTCTGGTGCTGCCCACGGGCTACTCGTTCAACCTCGACGGCACCGCGATCTACCTCACGCTCGCATCGATGTTCATTGCCCAAGCCTGCGACATCCACCTGTCATGGGGCCAGATCGCGGCGATGCTGGGCATCATGCTGCTCACCTCGAAGGGCGCCGCAGGCGTCACCGGCAGCGGCTTCGTCGCCCTGGTCGCGACGCTCACGGTGATGCCGGAACTGCCGGTGGCCGGCGTGGCGCTGATCGTCGGCATCGACCGCTTCATGTCGGAAGCGCGCGCACTGACCAGCACGATCAGCAACGCAGTGGCCTGCATCGTGGTGTCGAAGTGGGAGAACGCCTGCGACCATGAGGTGCTGACGCGCGAGCTGTCGTCCAACTATGCGAACACGGAGCACGAGCTGGAAGAGGGCGACATGCAGCCTGCGCCGATCGGGCGCGCCAGCACGGCTCACTGAGCCCGTCCGAACGGAGGATGCGCGATCTGCCGGGGAGCTTGCTCAGAGTCTCCCTCAAGCAGCACGACCCGGCGCGGCAGCGCGGCCCTTGGCCGCCTTGCCGCGCTTTGCTTTCATCTCCAGGAAGAATCCATAGAGCTGCTGCGCCGCGGGCGACAGCGAGCGGCCCTTGCGCTTGATCAGCCCGATCTTGCGCGTGATGAGAGGCTCGGACAGCGGCACGCTCACCAGCAGTGGATGCTCTGGTCCCGGCATGGCCATCGACGGCACCGCGGCCACGCCCAGCCCCGCCTCGACCAGCCCCAGCATCGTCGTCACATGCTGCGTCTCGTAGATGGCTTGCGGCCGGCCCGGCAGGTTCGACAACGCCTGGTCCAGCAGCAGGCGATTCCCTGAAACCTTGCTGACCGAGATGTAGTCGTACGCGGCCAGCTCGGTCCAGGTCACGCGACGCTTCTTCGCCAGCGGATGGTCGCGCCTGCAGGCTGCGACGAAGCGCTCCTCCAGCAGCGGCGTGAAGTCGATGTCGGTCTCCTGGCTGCCGACAAAGTTCAGTCCGAAGTCCGCCTCCCCGCGTGACACAGCCGACAACACATCGTTGGCGCTGGCGTCGAACACCTTGACCCGGATCTTCGGGTAGCGCTCGTGATAGCGCGAGATCACCTGGGACAGGTAGTAGTAGACGGTCGACGGCACGCAGGCGATCGTCACCTCGCCCATGCGCGTGCCCGCCACGCCGCGAATGCCAAGCAGCGTCTGGTCGAGGTCATCGAGCAACTGTTGCACCTTGCGGTCGAAATCGCGGCCCACCGAAGTCAGGCTCACGCGCCGCGTCGTCCGCTCCAGCAGTCGCACGCCCAGTGCCTCTTCCAGCTTCTCGATGCGCCGGCTGAACGCGGGCTGCGACACGTGCAACGCGTCCGCTGCCTTCCTGAAGCTGCTGAGCTCGGCCACGGCGCGAAAGGCCTGCAAGTCATTGAGGTTGAAGTTGATGGCCATGCGCATCTCCGGGCGGATTTGACTGATCGACAGTGTGCATCAATCCATCCTAAACATGCAATTCACAGCATGGATCAATCCAAAGACCATTGGGTCACCGTCAAGGAACAGACCTTGGCACACAGATCCAAACCATCGGAGACATCAAATGCAATTTCGTCGAAACCTCGTCCTGGGCGCCCTCGCTTCCGCCGCCCTGCTTGCCTGCGGGAGCGCACTGGCCGCCTTCCCGGAAAAGGCGATCACCATCGTCGTGCCAACGGCCGCCGGCGGCGCCAATGACGCCATGGCCCGGGTCATCGGCCAGGCCATGTCGGTCGCCCTGAAGCAGCCGGTGATCGTCGACAACAAGGCCGGTGCCAACGGCGCCATCGCCAGCGAGTTCGTCATGCGTGCCCCGGCCGATGGCTACACGCTCATGCTCGGCTACATCGCCACGCATGCGATGAATCCGGCGCTGCAGAAGTTGCGCTATGACCCCGTCAAGGACTTCGAGCCGGTGGGCATGGTCGGTTCCTCCGCGACCCTGATGGTCGTCAGCCCCTCCGTGAAGGCCAGCAACGCCAAGGAACTGGTGGCCTACATCAAGGCGAACCCCAACCAGGTCAGCTACGCGTCGGCCGGCAATGGCACCGCACCGCATTTCGCTGCGGAGATGTTCAAGCTCTCCACCGGCACCACCATGCTTCACGTGCCCTACAAGGGTTCCGCTCCCGCGGTCACGGACACCATCGGCGGCCAGACGCAGGTGATGTTCCCCAGCCTCTTCACCGCCATGCCCTACGTCAAGGGCGGCAAGCTGAAGGCCATCGGTGTCGCGGGCAGCAAGCGCTCGCCCTTGATGCCCGATGTTCCGACGCTCAAGGAGCAGGGCGTCGACAACGTCGATGTGTCGCAGTGGTACGCCATCTTCGCGCCGGCGAAGACGCCCAAGGCGGTGATCGAGCAGCTGAACAAGGCGCTCAACGATGCCCTCGCCGACAAGACCGTGATCAAGAAGCTGGAGGACCACGGCGCCGAAGTCGAGACCATGTCGACCGAGCAGATGCGCACCTTCGTCCAGCAGGAGCAGGTCAAGTGGAAGAAGGTCGTCCAGGCCGCGAAACTGACGGCAGACTGAGATGAGCAGGACACTCCCTTGCGTGCTCATGCGCGCCGGCACTTCACGCGGGCCCTTCTTCCTGAAGGAGTGGCTGCCCGCGAATGAGGAGGAGCGCGACCAGGCACTCATCGGCGCGATCGGCGCGTCCGATCCTCTGCAACTGGACGGCGTCGGCGGCGGCAGCAGCCTCAACAGCAAGGTGGCCATCGTCTCGCGCTCGCAGGAGCCCGGCTGCGACCTGGACTACCTCTTCGCGCAAGTGGGGGTGGGGCATCGCTCCGTCGACACGCGGCCCAACTGCGGGAACATGCTCTCCGGCGTCGCACCCTTTGCGATCGAGCAGGGCCTCGTCGAGGCGCAGGATGGCACGACCCGCGTGCGCGTCTTCAACGTCAACACCCGGTCGCGCATCGATGTGGTCGTGCGGACGCCCGGTGGCCGTGTCACCTATGAGGGCGATGCGCGCATCGACGGCGTCGCAGGCACGGCCGCACCGATCCTGCTGAACTTCCTCGATGCCTGGGGTGCCGTCACGGGCAAGGTGTTCCCGACCGGCAAGCGCATCGACACGATCGATGGCGTCGAGGTGACATGCATCGATGCCGCCATGCCCTTGATGATCGTCCGCGCACGCGACCTCGGTGTCACCGGCAGCGAGAAGCCGGCGGCGCTGGATGCGAATCCCGCGCTACTCCAGCGCCTGGAAAAGCTGCGCCTTCAGGCCGGGTTGCTGATGGGCCTCGGCGATGTGTCCGGCAGCGTCATCCCCAAGCCGGTGCTGGTCAGCCCGGGCGACTCGCCAGACAGCATCACCTCGCGCTATTTCACACCGCGTCGCTGCCATGCCTCGCATGCGGTCACTGGCGCCATCGGTGTGTTGAGTGCCTTCGCGCTGCCCGGCACGGTCGCGAGTGCGATGGCGCGCGATCCGGGCCGGCACAAGCTGGTCCTGTTGCACCCGGCGGGCCAGATCGATGTCGAGGTCGAACTGGAAGGCCACGGCGACCAGGCGACGGTTACTGCAGCGTCCCTGGTGCGGACAGCCAGGAAGATCATGCAAGGCGAGATGCAGTTGCCCGACTATGTCTTCACAAGACCCGAAGCCGCGGACCAGGCGCCTGCGACCTTCCCGCGCAAGCCCATCACGATCATCGTCCCGACGCGCGCGGGCGGCGGCAACGACACGATGGCCAGGATCATCGCGGCCAAGCTGAAGCCGCTGCTGGGCCAGGACGTGCTCGTGGACAACCGTGCCGGCGCCAACGGCGCCATCGCCAGCGAATACGTGGCGCGGGCCGAACCCGACGGCCACACGCTGATGTTCGGCTACGTCGGGACGCATGCGATGAATCCGGCGCTGCAGAAACTGGCCTACGACCCGGTTGCCGATTTCGAGCCCATCGGGCTGGTGGGCTCCTCGCCGACCTTGATGGTTGCGAACACGGAAAGCGGACTCGCAGACGTACGAAGCCTTGTTGAACGATTGACCCGGTCCCCCCGCAGCATCAGCTACGCGTCGGCCGGTGACGGGACCCCGCCGCATTTCGCGGCCGAGCTGTTCAAGCAGAACACCGGCACGAAGATGAACGGCAGGACCTCCGATGGCGCGGCCCCCGCGATCCTCGACACCCTCGACGGGCGGACGCAGGTCATGTTCCCGAGCCTTTTCACCGCCTATCCGTTCATCCTCGATGGCCGCCTGCGCGCCCTGGCCGTTGCGGCCGCAACGCGCCTGGATGCATTGCCCGGAGTGCCGACGCTGTCGGAGACGGGCATCGAGGGCGTCGATGTCTCGCAGTGGTACGGACTGTTTGCGCCGGCACGGACACCGGTCGCCGTGATTGCACAGATCAACCGGGCATTGAACGAAGTGCTCGCCGACCCGCAGGTGGTCGCGCGTTTCGAGAGCCAGGGCGCCAAGGTCGAGGCCGGACCACCGGCGGCACTGCGCAAGCGCGTTCATGAAGACCTCGGTCGATGGCAGGGCGTTGTTGCCCATGGCGCGCTCGCGCATCAGGAGTCCGGCCTCCTTGCGCTGGACTGATGAGCCAGTCCGGAAATTGCCGGACCCAAGAAAGCGACTTGCAAGTCGCACCCGCGTCGGTGCTTCGAGTTCACGCACCGCGCCCAAATCATTTTTTCACTGGGAGACACTGGACATGAAAAAGACTTCGATCACCCTGGCGGCCCTTGCTGCTTCCGGCGCCGCGATGGCGCAATCGTCCCTGACGCTGTTCGGCGTGGCGGACGCTGCGGTCAGCTACTACAGCGCAAAGGGCGTCTACTACGCCACGCCCGTTGGGTCGCGGGCTCCGCTGGCTACGCCATTCGAAGTGGAGCGCTCTTTGACGGCACTGTCGAGCGGCGGCAATGCCTCCAGCCGCATGGGCTTTCGCGGCTCCGAGGATCTTGGTGGTGGATTGGCTGCCAGCTTCTGGCTCGAATCCGGCTTCAACCAGGACACCGGCGCCAATGGCATCGCTACTTTCGTCAGGCGTTCCACGGTCAGCCTGTCGGGTGGTTTCGGTGAGCTGCGCCTGGGTCGCGACTATGTACCAACCTACTGGAACGAGAGCGTTTTCGATCCCATGGGAGCGGTCGGCGTTGGCGAGAACCTCATCAAGACCGTCAGCGGCAACATCGCGACCGTGCGCGGCCCGGGCTCGCTCATCGCCCCGACCGACAACGCGATTCGCGCGTCGAACAGCATCGGCTATTTCCTGCCGCGCAACCTCGGTGGCTTCTTCGGACAGGTCATGTATGCGCTTCCTGAGAACGTGGATTCGAGCAACGTTCCGGGCAGTTCGACCAAGAAGGGGCGCTACTACGGCGGTCGCTTCGGCTATGCCAGCGGTCCCTTCGATGCAGCGATTGCCTACGGTGAAAGCACGGCGGCCGACACCACGACCCTGACCGCCGCAGGCGTCGTGACCGGCGCCCGCTTCTCCGACAAGTTGAGGACCATCAACTTGGGTGCGTCCTATGACTTCGGCATCCTGAAGTTGATGGGAGAACTGTCCCAGGTGCGCGACAGCACCTCCACCGTGACCCCGGTCCGCGGTGTGGCCGGCCCCGCGATCAAGGAGAACGACAAGTACAACGGCGCGATGCTCGGGATGACGATCCCCGTGGGCGTCGGAATGATCAAGGCCTCGGTCGCCCGTGTGAAATTCGACAACGACCTGGGTGTCGTCCTGCCGGGGACGCCGGATCGTGACGCTTCGGCACGCAAACTGGCGCTGGGCTACGTTCACAACTTGTCAAAGCGGACCGCCTTGTACGCATCCGTGGCACATGTCCGGGTCAAGGATGGCCAGAACAATCCGGCCATCATGGGCGTCTACGCAGGCGGGCTGGCGAACGTGGCGGGCGGCACCGCCACCTCGGGCATCGCGCCGCGAAGTGCAAGAGGCTATGACCTTGGCATCCGCCATTCCTTCTGATGGACACACCGATCCTGCAAGCCCCGTGTGAGCATGCCGGCGGGTGCGTGGCGCTGTGCGTGAGCCGCGGCCGCTGACTCTCGCCTGTGCTTTCGGCGTGCTGCCGCACAGCCGCACAGCCGCACAGCCGCTACGCGCGCGTGGCCGGGTGCGACCCCTTGCCCTTGAGCCGCGCCGTGAAAACGCTCAACGCTTGGGGACTGCGGCATCTCACGCTGCTTTCGCCGGCGCTTCACTGTCGACTGCACAGCGACCTTCACCCCAGTCGACGCCTGCGAGATCCTTCTCAAGGGTGACCAGGTGGGAAGGGCGATGTGTTCGAGCGCCTGTGCACGAGACGGCCTGATCCGCGCCGTCGAGGCAGCACAGGAAACTCTCCGGAAACCGGCGGAAGAACCAAAAAAAAGTGCATCACTTGCGCGATGCACTTTCAAGGCCGCAGTGATGCGGCTCTGCTCAACCAAGAACTTTTCTAGTGCCCGTGCGCGTGCGCTTTTCTAAACGCTTGTGCGCGAGCCGTTCCGATCGGGTTGGCGTTGGCCACCAACTCGTTGAAACGGTAGTTCGCGATCTTGGCGATTTCGATCAGCCCAGCCGATCGCTCCACCCCCGTTGAATTGGCCATGCGATGCCATCCGTTGGCAAGCACCCGCTCGTAGCGCTCCACTTCCTTGGCGCACACGATCAGCGGGAAGCCGAAGTGCTTGCGATAGGCGATTGCAAGTTCCAGCACTTCGTCATGTTCTTTTTCTTCCAGGCCGCCCATGCCGGCGTCGGCGTGGTCCAGCAGGTAGGCGTTGTGCGCGTCGCCCTCGCTGCCGAGGTCAGCGAACGAATTCATCAACTGCAGTTGCTCATCCTTGGTGCCGGTCAGCAAGGCGTCCTGGAAGGCCGAGCGCAGCGCGATGGTGTTGGCGAAGGGCTTGCGCGCATAGGCCGCATCCAGCACCCAGGGGGTGTTCTCCACCAAGCCGCCAAAGGTCTTGGTGAACTCGGCGCGGGTCATCGCATTGACCTGGTCGAGCCCTACAAGGTTGCCCGGAACACCCGCCACCGCGGTGTGCGGGCTGCCGCCGGTGTGATTGAAGATCACGTTCAGGATCATGGCCGACAGCGCGCCCAGCGTGATGCCGCTGCCAAACACGATTTCCGCCCACTTGGGAAAGGCGCCAGCCACGAAGGGCTGCGCGGTCACCAGCATGCCCAGGCCCAGGCTGGTGCCCAGGATCACGATGTTGCGGTGATCGTTGAAGTCGCACTTCGACAGCGTCTGGACGCCCACCACGGCCACTGCGGCGAACATGGCCAGCGCGGCACCACCGAGCACCGGGTGCGGAATGCCGGCCACGATGGCCGCGGCCTTGGGCAGCGAACCCAGGATGATCATGATGATGCCGGCCGCCACCACCACCCATCGGCTCTTGATCTGCGTCAGGCGCACCAGGCCCACGTTTTCCGCGAAGCAGGTGTAGGGGAAGGAGTTCAGCACGCCGCCCAGGAAGGTGGCCAGGCCGTCAGCGCGGATGGCGCGGGCGATGTCGTCCGGGCGGATGCGTTTCTGCACGATCTCGCCGGTGGCGTACACGTCACCCGTGGTTTCTACCATGGTGATCATCATCACGATGATCATCGACAGGATGGCAGTGAAGCTGAAGGTCGGCATGCCGAAGTGGAATGGCGAGGTGTAGCCGAACATCGAGGCCGAGGCGACGTCCCCAAAGTGCGCATCACCGAGTGCCCACGCCACCAGGGTGCCGATGACCAACCCGATCAAGACGGCGATGGTGGCCATGAATCCACGGAACACCCGCTGGATGGCGACGATCAGCGCCAGTGTGCCGAAGGCATAGGCCAGGTGCTTGAGTTGCACCGGATCCTGGATTGCGAACGGTCCCTTGCCCACGACGATGTCGTTGGCCGCCACGGGCAGCAGCGCGATGCCGATGATCAGGATCACCGAACCCGTGACGATGGGGGGGAAGAAGCGCACCAGCTTGGCGAAATAGGGCGCCGCGAAGAAGGTGAACAGCCCGGCGACCAGCACCGATCCATAGATGGCCAGCAGCCCGTCGGTGCCACCACCGACGCCCATGCCGATGGCGATCATGGGGCTCACCGCCGTGAAGGTCACACCCTGCAGCAGTGGGAGCTTCACACCCACCTTGCCGAAACCCCACGCCTGGATGATCGAGGCGATGCCGCAGGTGAACAGGTCGGCGTTGATCAGGTGGATGAGTTGTTCCTTGCTGAGACCCAGGGCGCCCGCCAGGATGATGGGTACCAGCACCGCGCCTGCATAGAAGGCCAGCACGTGCTGCAACCCGTACGCTGCGAGTTGCGGCACCGGCAGGACCTCGTCGACCGGATGGACCTTGGTGGCCCGAGCCGACCCCTTGGACGATGCGCCGCCGACGGCGGTGCTGGATGAGCTCATGATGAATTCCTCTCTGTGCTGGTTTTTTGAATGTGCGAGCGGGGGGGGCGGGGAAGTTCGGGCTGTGAACTCAGCCGAAGGGCGCGCGTTCCAGGCCGACTGGTCCTGGTGAGCTTTCGACGGGCGCGAGGCGCCCGCAAGTCGCGAACGGCGGGGTGTGGCAGGGCCCGGCATCGCGGGCGGCCATGGTGACTGGCTTCATCTAATTCCTCCCTAACGACTTCAATCTTGTCGCTATATATTTTTAATTGCAATCAAGTTCGTTCAACTGCGGGAAAACGTGAATCACAGCCATTGCATTCACACAACATGCAACTCAAGCGTTCAATTTACGGACCCTGGCCATGCAGGAGGCGCAGAATCAGGGTGATTGCCGTCGAGCCTCGATCGTTGATGAAATGTTGGCCCAGCGACATATCGGCCAGCGAATGTTTGATATCGATGCAGCAGTATTCCGCTGGGCACTAGAACCACTAACTTAGCGCGATAGTCCGCATACGCGGCGTCTTTCTTGCGAGCACCCACGAGCATGAGCACTCAACCCATCCGATTTTTCCACCAGGGACGCGTTGTCGACGTCTCGGACGTCCATCCCACCCGCACGGTTCTCGACTGGCTGCGCGAGGACGCGCGCTGCACCGGCACCAAGGAGGGCTGCAACGAAGGCGATTGCGGTGCCTGCACCGTGGTCATCGGCGAGCTGGCGGCGCCGGAAGCCGTCGGCACGGTCGGCGGGCTTCAGCTGCAGACGGTCAACGCCTGCATCCAGTTCCTGCCGACGCTGCATGGCAAGGCGCTGTTCACCGTCGAGGACCTGAAGCGCCAGTGCGGCAAGGCCGTCGACACCGAGCAGCATGGCAAGCACGCAGTGCAGTGCCTGCACCCGGTACAGCAGGCGCTGGTCGAGTGTCATGGCTCGCAGTGCGGCTTCTGCACGCCGGGCTTCGTGATGTCGCTCTGGTCGAGCTACGAACACCACCAGACGGCCGGCACCCAGCCTTCGCGCCAGCAACTGGCCGATGAACTCTCCGGCAACCTCTGCCGTTGCACCGGCTACCGGCCCATCCTCGACGCGGGCCAGCGCATGTTCGACCTGCCCGCCGTGCGGCTGGACACCCAGCCCGTGGTGCAGGCGCTCACAGCGCTGCAGCGCGAAGGCACCTTCGAGTACAGCGCCGCCGCGGGCGCGCGCACCGACCACTTCCACGCACCGAAGACCCTGGCCGAACTGGCCGCGTTGCGCGAGCGCATGCCGGGCGCCCAGGTGCTGGCGGGCTCGACCGACGTCGGCCTGTGGGTCAACAAGCAGTTCCGCGACCTCGGCGACATCATCTACGTGGGTGACGTGGCCGAGATGAAGGTCGTCGACGAGCGCAATGGCGAGCTCTATATCGGCGCTGGCGCGTCGCTCGAGGACGCGTGGCGCGCACTGGCCCAGCGCTTCGAAGGCCTGACCGATGTCTGGCTGCGCTTTGCCTCGCCGCCCATCCGCAATGCAGGCACCATGGGCGGCAATGTCGCCAACGGTTCGCCCATCGGGGATTCGCCGCCGGTGCTGATGGCCCTCGATGCGCAGATCGAGTTGCGGCAGGGCGCGCGCGTCCGCCGCATGCCGCTGGTCGATTTCTATGTCGACTACATGAAGAACAAGCTGGAGCCCGGCGAGTTCGTGCAGGCGGTTTCGGTGCCGCTGTCGGTCGCGTCGCGGCGCGTGCGTGCCTACAAGATCAGCAAGCGCTTCGATTGCGACATCTCGGCGCTGTGCGCGGGCTTCTCGATCGAACTCGATGGCGACGTGGTCAAGGAAGTGCGCCTCGCCTACGGCGGCATGGCCGCGATCGTCAAGCGCGCTGCGGGCGCGGAGGCCGCGCTGCTCGGCAAGCCGTTCGCGCAGGCCAGCGTGGACGCGGCGAAGCAGGCGCTGGCGCAGGATTTCAAACCACTCTCGGACATGCGTGCATCGGCCGCTTATCGGCTGCAGGTGGCGCAGAATCTGATCCAGCGTCTCTGGCTCGAAACGCGCGCCGCGGACGCCTTGCCGGTGGAAGCCACCAGCGTCTGGAGCGTCATGCCGCACGTCGTTGCCGAAGGAGCCTGAAGATGAACAAACCCATCGACGCACGCCTGCTGCAAACCGCGGAGGCCTTTGCGGACTATCTCAAGAACGCGGCCGCCCGCATCGACGTTGCAGCCGAAGCCAAGGCCCATGGCGACGGCGCCCGTGTCGGCATCAGCCGCCCGCACGAATCGGCGCAATTGCACGTGGCCGGCGAGGCCACCTACATCGACGACATCCCCGAACTGGCTGGCACGCTGCATTGCGCGCTCGGCCTGTCGCCCGTGGCCAATGGCCGGCTGACCGGCATGAACCTCGACGCCATCCGTGCGATTCCGGGCGTGGTGGCGGTGCTCTCCGCCTCCGACATTCCCGGCACCAACGATTGCGGCTCGATCATCCATGACGACCCGATCCTCTGCCAGGGCGACATCCGCCACCTTGGTCAGCCTGTGTTCGCAGTCATTGCCGAAACGCGCGACATCGCACGCCGCGCTGCCGCCAAGGCCAAGTCGGTGCTCACCATCGACGCCGAGCCGCCGGTGCTGACCCCACGCCAGGCCCATGAGAAGGGCCAGTACGTCCTGCCGCCGATGCACCTCGAGCGCACGACGAACGAAGGCGGCGCCAAGGCCGCGATCGCCAAGGCGCCGCATCGCCTCAAGGGCAGCTTCGACGTGGGCGGCCAGGAGCAGTTCTACCTGGAAGGGCAGATCAGCTACGCCATCCCCAAGGAAGCCGGCGCGATGCACGTCTATTGCTCGACCCAGCATCCGAGCGAGATGCAGCACATGGTCGCGCATGCGCTGCACCTGCATGCCAATGAAGTGCATGTCGAATGCCGGCGCATGGGCGGCGGCTTCGGAGGCAAGGAATCGCAGTCGGGGCTGTTCGCCTGCGTGGCGGCCATTGCGGCCAATCATGTGAAGCGTCCGGTCAAGCTGCGGCTCGACCGCGACGATGACTTCATGATCACCGGGCGCCGCCACTGCTTCTGGTACGAGTACGAGGTGGGCTACGACGACGAGGGCCACATCCTCGGTGCGGAGATCACGATGGTCTCGCGTGCCGGCCATTCGGCCGACCTGTCAGGCCCGGTGATGACCCGCGCCATGTGCCACTTCGACAATGCCTACTGGTTGCCGGACGTGTCGATGCACGGCTATTCGGGCAAGACCAACACGCAGAGCAACACGGCCTTCCGCGGCTTCGGCGGACCGCAAGGCGCGATCGCCATCGAGAACATCATGGACACGGTCGCACGCAAGCTCGGGAGAGATCCGCTCGACGTGCGCCGCACCAACTTCTACGGCAAGACCGAGCGCAACGTCACGCCGTACGAGCAGGTGGTGTCGGACAACATCATCGACAAGCTGGTCACCCAGCTGGAAGACAGCAGCGACTACCGCGCGCGCCGCGCCGCAGTCGAGGCCTTCAATGCGACGAGCCCGGTGCTCAAGCGCGGCATCGCGCTGGCGCCATTGAAGTTCGGCATCTCCTTCAACGTCAAGCACTTCAACCAGGCCGGCGCGCTTGTCCACGTCTACACCGATGGCTCCATCCTGGTGAACCATGGCGGCACCGAAATGGGCCAGGGGCTGAACACCAAGGTGGCGCAGGTCGTGGCGCATGAACTGGGCGTGAGTTTCGAAAGCGTGCGCGCCACCGCCACCGACACCACCAAGGTTGCCAACACTTCTGCCACCGCGGCATCGACCGGCGCCGACCTCAACGGCAAGGCCGCGCAGGATGCGGCACGCCAGATTCGCGAGCGCCTGGCCGCCTGCGCCGCCGCGCGTCATGGCGGCGAGGCATCCGCCGTGCGCTTCGCCAACGACAAGGTCGAGGTCAACGGCCGCACCATCGACTTCGCCACGCTCGTCGGCGAGGCTTACATCGACCGCGTGCAACTCTGGTCGGACGGCTTCTACGCCACCCCGGGGCTGAGCTGGGACCGCGAGAAGATGAAGGGCAACCCGTTCTACTACTTCGCCTATGGCGCGGCCGTGAGCGAAGTCGTCATCGACACGCTCACCGGCGAATGGAAGCTGCTGCGCGCCGACATCCTGCACGACGCGGGCCGCTCGTTGAACCCGGCAGTCGACATCGGCCAGGTCGAGGGCGCCTTCATCCAGGGCATGGGCTGGCTCACCACCGAAGAACTGGTCTGGCACCCGCAGAGCGGCAAGCTCACCACGCACGCACCGAGCACCTACAAGATCCCGACGGCCAACGATTGCCCGCCGGTGTTCAACGTGCAGCTGTTCGAAGGCGACAACTTCCAGGACTCGATCCACCGCAGCAAGGCGGTCGGCGAACCGCCGCTGCTGCTGCCGTTCTCGGTGTTCTACGCGATCCGCGACGCGGTGTCGGCCGTGGCCAACCACAAGAACGACCCGCCGCTGCGCGCGCCCGCGACCAGCGAGGCCATCCTCGACGCCATCACGGCCGTGCAGTCCGCGGCTTGATCGAGGCGTCATGAGAGACAACGCGCTTTTCGACAAGATCGACCTGCATCTGATCCGGGTGCTGTACACGGTTTTGACGGACAGGAGCGTGTCGCGCGCGGCGATCCGGCTCGGCATGTACCAGCCAGCGGTCTCGGCCGCGCTCAAGCGCCTGCGTGATCTTTCTGGCGACCCGCTGCTGGTGCGCTCCGGTACCGGCATGGTGCCCACCGATGCCGGCCTGCGCATGATCGAGCCCAGCGCCAGCATCCTGCGCGCGGCGGAGGTGCTCTTCAGTGACGCGCGCGGCTTCGATCCGCAGAAGGCCACCGCCACCTTCCGCATCGCCGCGAGCGATTACCTTGACCCGCTCTTCCTGCCGATGCTCGTGGCGCAGATCAAGAGCCAGGCGCCGCTGTGCAAGATCGAGATCCATCCGCTGTCGCCGGATTCCGACTACCACGCCCACCTGTCGCTGGGCCATGTCGACCTGGTCATCGGCAACTGGCTCAAGCCGCCGGAAGACCTGCACATGGCGAAGCTGTTCGCCGACGAGGTGGTGTCGCTGGTCAGCAAGGACCATCCCGCGGCGCGGCGCGGCTGGGATGCCCGCACCTGGCTTGCCGCCGAGCACATCGCACCGACGCCCACGCACCCGGGCGCGCGCGGCGTCATCGACCAGATGCTCGATGAACTCAACCTGCAGCGCAACATCACCGCCCGTTGCGCGCATTTCAGCCTGATGCCCGACATGGTGGCATCGAGCTTGCTGGTGCTCACCACGGGCCGCCAGTACTGCGAGCGCCTGGTGGGGCGCATGCCCGTCACCATCATGGAATGCCCGGTCGCGCTGCCGCAGTTGATGTACTACCAGCTCTGGCACGAGCGAACCCACACCTCCATCTCCGCGCAGTGGTTGCGAGAGCGAAGCAAGAACGTCGCCGCATCGCTGCGGTCCAGTAGCGGAGGGGCGATCAAACAAAAGGCCTAGGGCCGGTCCAAGAGTAGGGGGTGATAAAAAGGATGGCGACTGGCGTCGTTCCGCGGGACGGACGGTCAGCGACTGATCCAGATGAAGAATGACAACGCGCAAAGGTCATGACACCCTACAGACTCCAGCTTTCGAACATCACGAAGCGCTATCCCGCCGTGGTCGCGAACAGCGACGTTTCCCTCACCGTCCAGCCCGGTGAAGCCCATGCCGTCCTCGGCGAGAACGGCGCCGGCAAGTCGACACTGATGAAGATCATCTACGGCTCGGTGAAGCCGGATGAAGGCACCGTCAGTTTCAATGGCCAGCCGGTCAACATCCGCAATCCGCAAGAGGCGAGGGCGCTGGGCATCAGCATGGTGTTCCAGCACTTCAGCCTGTTCGACACACTCACAGTAGCCGAGAACGTCTGGCTCGGGCTCGACAAGAGCCTGGCGCTGGCCGAGGTGGCGCGCCGCGTCGAAGCCAAGGCCAGCGAATACGGGCTGGACATGGATCCGACGCGTCCTGTCCACACCTTGTCGGTCGGCGAAATGCAACGCGTCGAGATCATCCGCGCGCTGCTCACCAATCCCAAGCTGCTGATCCTTGACGAGCCGACTTCGGTGCTGACGCCGCAGGCGGTACAGAAGCTGTTCGTGGTGCTCAAGCAGTTGTCGTCCGAAGGCTGCAGCATCCTCTACATCAGCCACAAGCTGCATGAGATCCGCGAGTTGTGCAGCGCCTGCACGGTGCTGCGCGGCGGCAAGGTCACGGGCGTGTGCAACCCGCAGCAGGAGAGCAATGAGTCGCTGTCGCGCCTGATGATCGGTGCCGAGCCGCCGCCGTTGCAGCATCGCCAGGTCAAGGTCGGTGGTGTTGCGTTGCGGGTCAAGGGGCTGACGCTGGCCCGCGAAGACCAGTTCGGCGTCGACCTCGACGGCGTGAACATGGAGGTGCGCGGCGGCGAGGTGGTCGGCATTGCCGGGGTCTCGGGCAACGGGCAGAAGGAACTGCTCTATGCACTGTCGGGTGAGGACACGCGGGCCGAGGCCGGCATGATCGAGATGTTCGGCCAGGCCGCGGCCCGATTGCGACCTCGCGGCCGACGCAAGCTGGGCATGCATTTCGTGCCCGAGGAGCGACTGGGTCGCGGCGCGGTGCCGACGCTGAGCCTGGCCCACAACATGCTGCTGACGCGCGACAACGCGATCAGCAAGAGCGGCTGGATCCGCACCGGCGCCCTGCAGGGCCATGCGGCCGAGATCATCAAGCGCTTCAACGTGAAGGCCGGCGGGCCGGGCTCGGCAGCGCGGTCGCTGTCGGGCGGCAACCTGCAGAAGTTCATCGTCGGTCGCGAGATCGATGCCAACCCGAAGCTGTTCATCGTGGCGCAGCCGACCTGGGGCGTGGACGTGGGCGCCGCGGCGCTGATCCGTGCCGAGATCCTTGCACTGCGCGACGCGGGCTGCGCGGTGCTGGTGGTGAGCGAAGAACTCGACGAACTCTTCGAGATCAGTGACCGCCTGTATGTGATCGCCAAGGGGCAGTTGTCGCCCTCGGTCGATCGGGCCGCGGCCACGGTGCCGCAGATCGGTGAATGGATGAGCGGACTCTGGCAAGGCGCCGCCGCAGCAAGGGAGGCCGCACATGCTCAAGCTTGAAGCCCGTCCACAGCTTTCCAAATTCTGGAGCTATGGCTCGCCCATCCTGGCGCTGCTGATCACGGTACTGATCGGCATGGCGCTGTTCGCCGCGCTCGGCAAGGACCCGGTCAAGGGCCTGCTGGTGTTCTTCTACGAGCCGATCAAGAACGGCTATGCGCTCGGCGAGTTGATGGTCAAGGCGACACCGCTCCTGATCATCGCGCTGGGCCTGGCCGTGTGCTTCCGCTCGAATGTGTGGAACATCGGCGCGGAGGGCCAGTTCGTGATCGGCGCGATCTGTTCGTCCTTCGTGGCGGTGCTGGCCGACAAGAGCACCGGCCCCTGGATCGTGCCAGCCATCATCCTGGCAGGGGTCCTGGGCGGCATGGCCTGGGCGGCGATCGCGGCGGTGCTGCGCGACAAGTTCAACGCCAACGAAATCCTCGTGACGCTGATGATGGTCTACATCGCCATCCTGGTGCTGGGCTATGTGGTCGCCGGACCGCTGAAGGATCCGGCGGGCTTCAACTTTCCGCAGAGCAAACCCTTCGATGTGATCACGCAGATACCGCGCCTCATGAAGGGCTCTCGTGTGAGCATCGGATTGATCATCGCGTTGATCGGCGTCGCGGCGCTGTGGATCTTCCTGTTCCGCACGCGGGCCGGCTTTGCGCAGCAGGTCGGTGGCCTCGCGCCGGCGGCTTCGCGTTACGCGGGCTTCTCGGCCCGGCGCGCGGTGTGGATCGCCTTGCTCACCTCGGGCGCTGCGGCCGGCTTGGCCGGTGCCCTCGAAGTCGCCGGTCCGATCGGCCAGCTCACGCCCTACCTGCCGGTGGGCTATGGCTTCGCCGCCATCATCGTGGCCTTCGTCGGACGGCTGCATCCGGTCGGCATGGTGTTCTCGGCCATCCTGATGAGCATGTTCTACATCGGCGGTGAACTCGCGCAGTCGCGCCTGGGCTTGCCGAAGTCACTGACCGGCGTGTTCCAGGGCTTGCTGCTGTTCACGCTGCTGGCCTGCGACACGCTCATCGCCTATCGCATCCGGCGCAAGGCGGCGCCCCGACCGGTATCCGTTTCCAGCGGAACGGCTTCGCTGCAAGCCAGCACCCCCCTCACTGCGCAACCCGTTGCACGCGTTACCGAAGGAGCGCTCTGACATGACCCCCCACACTCTTTACTTCGTGCATCGCTGCCCCCCGAGGGGACACTCAACGTCCTTCGGGCGGCCGGGCGGACGTTGACATGGACTCGTACGCACTCCTGCTGGGCTCGATGCTCAGCGCCGGCACCGTGCTGGCCATTGCCGCGCTCGGCCTGCTCATCAACGAGAAGGCCGGCATCGTCAACCTCGGCGCCGAAGGGCTCATGCTCTGCGCCGCCATCGCCGGCTTCGCGGTCACCGTGAAGACCGGCAGCAGCTGGTTCGGCTTCCTGGCGGGCATGTCGGTCGGCGCCTTCCTGTCGATGCTGTTCGGCTTCCTGGTGATCTGGCTCAACACCAACCAGTACGCGACCGGGTTGGCGCTGAGCCTGTTCGGCGTCGGGTTCTCGGCCTTTGCCGGCAAGGACTATGTGCAGGCCAAGCTGCCGGAGAGTCTGAAGTTCAGCATCCCGGGGCTGGGTGACTTGCCAGTGGTCGGGCCGGCGCTGTTCCAGCACCATCCGATCGTGTACTTCGCGGTGTTCCTGACCTTTGGACTGATCTGGTTCCTGTTCCGCACGCGCTCGGGCCTGGTGTTGCGCTCGGTCGGCGAGTCGCCGGAATCGGCGCATGCGCTGGGGTACCCGGTGCGTCGCATCCGCTTGCTGGCGGTGATCGCCGGCGGTGCGCTGTGCGGTCTTGCAGGCGCCTACCTGTCGGTGGTCTACACAGGGCTGTGGGTGGAGAACATGGTGGCCGGCAAGGGCTGGATCGCGTTGGCACTGACCACCTTCGCGACCTGGCGGCCGGCACGCGTGTTGCTTGGTGCCTACCTGTTCGGCGGCGTGACGATGCTGGGCTTTCACCTGCAAAGCGTGGGTGTCGACATGCCCAGCCAGTTCCTGAACATGATGCCGTACGTCGCCACCATCGTCGTGCTGGCGCTGATCTCCCGCAACCCCGCGTTCATCCGCGTGAACATGCCGGCGTCGATCGGGAAACCGTTCTACCCCGGCTCATAATCCGCACCTGTGATTTCTTGTAGTTCTGCCAACCTGTCTCTCTGAGGATTTCCAACAATGACCGATCTGATGAACAAGCGTTCCCTGCTCAAGCTGGCTGCATTGACGGCCATCGCTTCGGCTGCCCTCGTGGGCTGTGGCAAGAAGGAAGAGGCTGCGGCTCCGGCTGCCCCCGCCGCTCCGGCGCCCACCGCTGCCGCACCTGCGCCGGCACCTGCCGCCTCGGGCCCGCTGAACATCGCCTTCGCCTATGTCGGCCCTGTGGGCGACGGCGGCTGGACCTTCGCGCACGACAACGGCCGCAAGGCGCTGGAGAAGGAGTTCGGCGACAAGATCAAGACCAGCTTCGTCGAAAGCGTGCCCGAATCGGCGGATGCCGAGCGCGTGTTCCGCGAAATGGCCAGCTCGGGCGCCAAGCTGATCTTCGGCACCACCTTCGGCTACATGGAGCCCATGCTCAAGATCGCGCCGGACTTCCCGGACGTGAAGTTCGAGCATGCCACCGGCTACAAGACCGCGCCGAACATGCGCACCTACGACAGCCGCACCTATGAAGGCGCGTACATGGCCGGCGTCATCGCTGGGGGCATGACCAAGAGCAACCAGCTCGGCGTGGTCGGCTCGGTGCCGATTCCTGAGGTGCTGCGCAACATCAACAGCTTCACCATGGGCGCGCAGTCGGTCAACCCGAAGATCACGACCAAGGTCGTGTGGGTCAACGAATGGTTCAGCCCGCCGAAGGAAACCGAAGCCGCCACCGCCCTCATCAACGGCGGCGCCGACGTGCTGTTCCAGAACACCGACTCGCCAGCCGTGCTGAAGACGGCGCAAGAAAAAGGCAAGCGCGCCTTCGGCTGGGATTCGGACATGACCGCCTACGGCCCGAAGGCCCACTTGGCATCGGCCATCATCAACTGGACCCCGTACTACATCAAGGCCACGCAGGATGCGCTCGACAACAAGTGGACGACCGGCCAAGCCTGGTGGGGCGTGAAGGAAGGCGCGATCGACATCGTCTCGATCGCCGAAGACGTGCCGGCCGAGATCAAGACCAAGGTGGAAGAAGTCAAGAAGGGTCTGAAGGACGGCAGCTTCCAGATCTGGAAGGGCCCGATCGTCGGCAACGACGGCAAGGAACTGATCGCCGGTGGCGCCGTGGCCGACGACAAGTTCCTGTCCGGCGTGAACTTCTACGTCAAGGGCGTGGACGGCAAGGTGCCGGGCGACAAGAAGTAATTCGATCTTCGGATCGACAAGGGGCCGCTTTCGAGCGGCCTTTTTGTTTTGAGGCTGAGGAATGCGCGTAGCCGAACGCAGAAGGAAGAAAAAAGAACGCAGAAGTCGCAGAAGGATTCAAGGAAAATTTCAGGCATTCCTTTTGCGATTTCTGAGAAACCTCTGTGACTTCTGCGTTCGGCTGCCCGCTCCGAATTCAAGGCCATTGCAACGCCCAGCGCTCAACCTGACTACGACACCCACCATGACCACTGTCCGCCCCATCGCCCAAGACCGCCTGCCCGCGCTGCTGCGCGCGATGCCCAAGGCTGAACTGCACATGCACATCGAGGGCTCGCTGGAGCCTGAGCTGATCTTCGCGCTGGCGCAGCGCAATGCGGTGAGCCTTCCCTACGCGAGCGTCGAGGAACTGCGGCGCGCCTATGCCTTCACCAACCTGCAGAGCTTCCTCGACATCTACTACGCCGGCGCCAGCGTGCTGCTGAAGGAGCAGGACTTCTATGACATGGCCTGGGCCTATCTGGAGCGCGCGGCGGCCGACAACGTGATCCATTGCGAGATGTTCTTCGACCCGCAGACGCACACGGCGCGCGGCGTCGACGTGAAGGTCGTGATCGACGGCCTGCACCGCGCCTGCGTCGATGCCAAAAGCAAGCTCGGCGTCAGTGCCGCGCTGATCCTCTGCTTCCTGCGCCACCTGAGCGAGCAGGAGGCCTTCGAGACGCTGGAGCAGGCACTGCCATATCGGGACAAGTTCATCGGCATCGGCCTCGATTCGAGCGAGGTCGGCCATCCGCCCGAGAAGTTTGCGAAGGTGTTCGCGCGCTGCCGCGAACTGGGCTTTCACCTCGTCGCGCATGCGGGCGAGGAGGGTCCGCCGGCCTACGTGTGGAGCGCGCTCGACGTGCTCAAGGTCGAGCGCATCGACCATGGTGTGCAGAGCAGCAAGGACGCGGCACTGATGAAGCGCTTGGCGCAGGACAAGATCCCGCTGACCGTCTGCCCGCTGTCCAACCTGAAGCTCTGCGTGTTCCCGGACCTGTCGAATCACAACCTCGGTGCATTGCTCGACGCGGGCCTCGTCGCCACGGTCAACTCCGACGACCCGGCCTACTTCGGCGGCTACATGAACGAGAACTTCACGCAGACCTTCGCGGCGACCGGACTCTCGGCGCAACAAGCCTGGCAACTCGCGGCCAACAGTTTCAACGGCAGCTTCATCGACGCGTCGGCGAAGAAGGCCTACGTCGACCGGCTCAACGCGACCTTCGAGACTTTTGCTTGATTGCGCGTCGGAGGCGCTGGTGCTGATAATGAATCATTGAAATGGGCGGTGACGGACGCCCTTATCGGGTGGACAGATCCGCTCCGATCTCAGTGATTCGGTGGACCAACTAACGCTTCACGCGCCAGTTCCACAACGCCCCACCCGCCATCAACACGCACGTGCCCAGGAACACCGCGCGCATCCCGTAGTGCCCGCCCACGAAGCCACCCAGCAGCGGCCCGACCACCTGCCCGGTGTACTGCGCCGAAACCGACCAGCCCAGCATCTGTCCGGCCGCGCGCTCCGGCGCGTTATGGCGGATCACGCTGGCGATGCACGGCAGCAGGCCGCCCAGCGACAGCCCCATCAGGAAGCGCAGCGCCACCAGCTGCCACCCTGAAGTCACGAAGGCCTGAGGCACCAGCAGCACGGCCGACACGGCCAGGCAGCCGACGATGACGTTCCAGTGCCCCACGCGGTCCGCCAGCTTGCCGAGCCGCGCGGAAGACAGGATGCTGCCCAGCGCCGCCGCCGACATCACCAGCCCGGCCATCATCGTCACGTGCACCGGGTCGGCCACGAGCTGTGCCACGTAGACCGTGATGATCGGCTCGATCGACATGTTGGCCAGCATCAGCAGCGTGCCGGTGATGAACATCGCCACGATCGGACCCTTGTCGTCGATCGACGCCCAGCCGACCTTCACCTGCGCACCCTTGATGACCGGCGGTCGCTTCTCTTCGCGGATCAGCGTTACGGTCGCCAGGAAGGCCACGAAGATCACCGCGCCTGCGGCGAAGAAGGTGTTGCGGATGCCGATCAGCGGCGGCAGCGCACCCCCGATCAACGGCCCCACGAGATTGCCCGCCATGATGGCCGACGACATGGTGCCGAGCGCCCAGCCGGTGCGGTCCTTCGGCGTCTGCGTCGCCACCAGCACCATCGAGCCCGAGGCACAGCCGCCGAGCAGGCCCGCCAGCAATCGCAGGCCGACCAGGTGCCACACGTTGTCCGCCACGCCGATCAGCGCCATCGCCACCGACATGCCCAGGCTGGCGCGGATCAGCATCAGCTTGCGCCCGTAAAGATCCGCCAGCTTCCCCCACAGCGGCGCGCACAGCGCCGCGCTGAAGAAGGTTGCACCAAATGCGACCCCTGACCATTGCACGATGGCCGCGTGGTCCGTCACGCCCAGTTGCTCGACGTAGATCGGCAGGAAGGGCAGCAGCAACGTCATCGCGACGATGGTCGTGAACGAGCCGAACATGCAGACGATGAGATTGCGCCGCCAGTGCGGATGCGAGGATGCTTCGGCCATTCCGCGATTCTGGGGTGCGTGGACGCTACGCGCCCATTCCGTTTCACGGCGCTGGCCATCGCGGCTCGATGCGCCTGGGGCATCTATCGCCACTGTCGCAGTGGCGCATGACACGGATGTGGAACTCGCTGGCGGCAACTGCAAAGTGCCGATGGTGCCCGGGGCCGGAATCGAACCGGCACACCTTTCGGTGGGGGATTTTGAGTCCCCTGCGTCTACCAATTTCACCACCCGGGCAACGGGAGGAGTGCAGCCCGAAATTATGGCACAGTGACTCCCCATGAATTACCCGACGATTGAAGACGCGATCGGCAAGACGCCGCTGGTTGCCTTGCGGCGCATCGATGCCGCGGAAAACGACAAGCGGGGCAACGTGATCCTCGGCAAGCTGGAGGGCAACAACCCGGCCGGCTCGGTGAAGGACCGGCCCGCGCTGTCGATGATCAAGCGCGCCGAGGAGCGTGGCGAGATCCAGCCCGGCGACACGCTGATCGAGGCCACCTCGGGCAACACCGGCATCGCGCTGGCGATGGCTGCGGCCATCAAGGGCTACCGCATGGTGCTGATCATGCCGGAGGATCTTTCCGTGGAGCGCGCGCAGACCATGAAGGCCTTCGGCGCCGAACTGATCCTCACGCCCAAGAGCGGCGGCATGGAATACGCGCGCGACCTGGCCGACCGCATGGTGGTACAGGGCAAAGGGCGGGTGCTCGACCAGTTCGCCAACCCGGACAACCCGCGCATCCACTACGAAACGACCGGCCCCGAGATCTGGGAAGACACCGGCGGGCGCATCACGCACTTCGTGAGCGCGATGGGCACGACCGGCACCATCACCGGCGTCTCGCACTTCCTGAAGGAAAAGAACCCGTTGATCCAGATCGTCGGTGCGCAGCCGGACGAAGGCTCGCGCATTCCGGGCATCCGCAAGTGGCCCGAGGCCTACCTGCCGAAGATCTACGACCCGAGCCGTGTCGACCAGGTGGTCAACGTGAGCCAGGACAGTGCCGAGGAGATGTGCCGGCGCCTGGCGCGCGAGGAGGGCATCTTTGGCGGCATCTCCGCGGCGGGTGCGCTGTGGGTGGCGTTGGAAATCTCCAAGACGGTGACCAATGCCACCATCGTCTTCGTCGTCTGCGACCGGGGTGACCGCTATTTGTCGACCGGCGTGTTCCCCGCGTAGGATGATTCCCACGTCCGAACGAATGGCCAGCCGCCGCGCGCCTCGTTCATCGATAACCCCACGGAATTGACATGCCCGATCCCAAGTTTTGCCCCGCCTGCGCCACGCCACTGGCGTGGATCGAACTCAGTGAAGACGGCGGACCCAAGTCGCGCCTGCGTTGCCCGGCCTGCGGCCACACGCACTGGAACAACCCGACGCCGGTGCTGGCCGCGATCATCGAGTACCGGGGCCAGGTGCTGCTGGCGCGCAATGCCGCGTGGCCGCACAAGATGTACGCGCTCATCACCGGCTTCATGGAGGCCGGCGAAACGCCGCAAGAAGGCATTGCGCGCGAGATCAAGGAAGAAACCAACCTTGATGCGAGCGAACTCAATCTGGTTGGCGTGTACGACTTCCAGCGCATGAACCAGGTCATCATCGCCTACCACGCGGTGGCCGACGGCGAGGTGAACCTCTCGCCGGAACTGGTCGACTACCGCCTCTACGACCTGCCGGACCTGCGCTGCTGGCCGGCCGGCACTGGCTATGCGCTGGCCGACTGGCTGCGCACGCGTGGCCATGAGCCGACGTTCATGGAATGGCCGAGGCCCGCGAATACCGTGCCGGCGTCGTAGATCCAGAGCCCTGGCGGGCGTGCGTGGCATGCCCCGCGACACCACGAACAGCGCTGACAAAACCTAGAATTCGGGACTGATCAAGGATTCGCATGCACATCCACAAAGAGCTCGACACCCGCGGCCTCAATTGCCCCTTGCCGATCCTCAAGGCCAAGAAGGCGCTCAATGAACTCGCGAGCGGCCAGTTGCTGAGGGTCGTCTCGACCGATGCCGGATCGGTGCGCGACTTCCAGGCGTTTTCGCGCCAGACCGGCAATGACCTGGTGGAACAGCAGACGCAGGGCGACGATTTCATTCATGTGCTGCGGCGGCGCTGAAGCCATTCGATGAGGCTGGACGGCCACGGGTGGACACCGGTTGAAGCTGCCCATTGAGCTGAACCATCGCGGGCGGGCATGGGTTGAAACGACCGCTTGAGGCTGCTCCGATGCTTGTCCGCCTGATGTTGATCGCCCTCGTCGTGGGCATGGCGATTCTGCTCGTGGCGGTGTTGTGGCCGGACAACCTGCCTGCCGCCGCCCGCCATCGACCGATCACTTCTGCGCTTCCGCTGGCGGTGATCGGCGATTCGGGGAGTCATTCCTACCAGGACCGGATCACTTTTCCGCCTGGGGGCGGCTTGCGTCATGCCGCTTTGCACGAGCGCACCTTCCAGTGGACCGAAGTGCTGGCCCGCATGCGAGGAGCCGAAATCGACCTGGGTCCCTGGGTGCGCTGGGGACGCAACGGTGTTGTCGCATGGCTGCGGGATGTGGTCGGCCTGGGCGGTGGGCGGGCACCGCTGAAAGAGGATTACCTCTACAACTTCGCCAACACCGGTGCGGTTTGCAAGAACATCTTGGGCGATCGCTTGGGGCAACGCTACCAGCAGGTTCCGCGGCTGCTGGCGCTGATGAACACGGAGCCCGAGCGATGGCGCCGGGGCGTCGTGGTGTTCAACATCGGCACCAACGACTGGAATCGGCTGCTGGACCTGCAGGCCCGCAGTCCCTCGGATCCGGCGATTCGTGCTGTCATCGACTATTGCACCGGACAGATCGAGCGGGCGGTCGAGGTGATCCATGCCGCGCATCCGACGACGCGCTTCCTAATGGTCGGTCCGGCCAGCGACGTCGACGATCCTGGCACCTTCGAGCGCTTCCGCAGCGCCCGGGAAAGGGAGAACATTCGCAAGGCCGTGGAAGCGTTCGGCGTCGCATTGCGGGGCAGCGCGGCCCGCCGCCCGGGCCTTGTCGGGTACGTGGATACCGGCGCCTGGTTCAAGGGGCTCTGGGGTGAGCGCGGACCTGAGGGCGAGCCTGCGTACCGGCCGGTCATGATCGGCCCGCTGCGGGTCTCCAACACCGCTGGCGATGGGCCCGAAAACGCCTGGCTCGGCGATGGGCATGCGGGCACCGCGATGAACACCCTGTGGGCCCAGCACATGGTCGCGAGCCTGCGTGAACTGACCGGGGCGCCTCTGACGCCGATCAGCGACGATGAAGTCGTCCGCTTCGTCACGCGATGACCAAGCGGATGACAGGCATTGCTATCGCTTGAGCCAGGCCGCCCCGGGTGTTGCGGGCCGCGTGCGGCGCAGCGCGTTCAGGTCAGAGCGCGAGGCTCTTGAGGTAGGCGCGAAACTCCCCGCCGACCTCGGGGTGGGCCAGGGCCAGTTCCACCGTGGCTTGCAGGAAGCCTTCCTTGCTGCCGCAGTCGTAGCGCGTGCCCTGGTAGGCATAGGCGTAGACCGATTCCTTCTTCAGCAGCGACGCGATGCCGTCGGTCAGCTGGATCTCGCCGCCGGCGCCGGTGGGTTGGCTGCGGATTTCGTCGAACACGGCGGGCGTGAGGATGTAGCGGCCGGCCACGCCCAGGCGCGAAGGCGCATCCTCGGGCTTGGGCTTCTCGACCATGCGCGTGATCTTGGTGAGCCCGGCTTCCATCGCGTCGCCGGCCACGATGCCGTAGCGACGGACCTGGTCGAGCGGTACTTCCTGCACGGCGAGCAAGGAGCTTTGGAGCGTGCCGAAGGCGCGTGTCATCTGGGCGAGGACCGGCTCGCCGCCTGGCGGGCCGACCATCAGGTCATCGGCCAGCAAGACCGCGAAGGGCTCGTCGCCGACCAGATGCTCCGCGCAGAGCACCGCATGGCCCAGGCCCAGCATGCGCGGCTGGCGCACGTAGGAGCAGGTCATGTCGTCGGGCATGACCGAGCGCGCGATGTCGAGCAGTTCGAACTTCTTGCTGGCCTCGAGTTGGCTTTCCAGTTCGTAGGCGGTGTCGTAATGGTCTTCGATGGCGCGCTTGTTGCGGCCGGTGACGAAGATCATGTCGCGGATGCCGGCGGCGTAGGCTTCTTCGACGGCGTACTGGATCAGCGGTTTGTCGACCACCGGCAGCATTTCCTTGGGCTGGGCCTTGGTGGCGGGCAAGAAGCGGGTGCCGAAGCCGGCAACCGGGAAGACGGCTTTGCGAATGGTGGTGAAGGAAGACATCGGATGTTTGGAAGTAGCAGCGGGCGAGTGCTGGATATTAGTGGCGATGGAGTTCAGAACGTGTCAGCCGAAGCGCTCAACCTGATTGGACATGTGAACAAGTCGAGGGCGTTGCCGCCTGTCGAATCGCGGTGAATCGCCGCGAGCACACTCGCGACCGCGTGATTCCGAACGCATTTGCAACTTCCCTTCGTCTGCTCGATGACTGGCTTTGGGCCGGGGGCGCCGATGGGTCAGGCGGCAGACCTGCAGCGTCGATCGGACTGTCCGCAGGTCGCGCTGCCCTTACTGCCGCGTGCGCGCCTGTTGCTTATCCCAATCTTGCGAGCTGGTCTTGCAGCCTGGCCAACATGGCGCTGAAATCGGTCAGGCGCTTGCGCTCCTGTTCGATCACCGCCGGTGGGGCCTTCAGTACGAAGGCCTCATTCCCGAGCTTGCCATGCACCTTGGCGATCTCGCCTTCGATGCGGGCGGTCTCCTTGCCGATGCGTGCCTTTTCCGCGGCCTTGTCGATTTCCATGTGCAGGCAGAAACGCACCGCGCCGGCGACGGCCACGGGTGCGGCCTCGGCCGCGGCAGACCATGCGGCCTCGTCGTCGAAGAGCTTCACTTCCTTGAGCTTGGCCAGGGCTTGCAGCACCGGTGCGGCGTCGCGGATGAAGGCGGCTTCGTCGGCGTTGTCGGCCACGGCGTAGAGCGGCAGGCGCGTGGCGGGCGAGACGTTCATCTCGCCGCGCAAGGTGCGGCAGGCGTCGACCAGTTGCTTGAGCTTGGCGACGTGGGCCTCGGCGGCTTCGTCGATCTTCCCGGGCTGCGACTGAGGGTAGGCGGCGATCATGATCGACTCGCCGGCACGGCCCGCGACGGGGGCGACCTTCTGCCAGAGCTCTTCGGTGATGAACGGGATGATGGGGTGGGCCAGGCGCAGCAATGCTTCGAGCACGCGGATCAGCGTGCGGCGCGTGGCGCGCTTCTGCGAATCGTTGCCGTTCTGGATCTGGACCTTGGCGATTTCCAGGTACCAGTCGCAGAACTCGTCCCAGGCGAACTGGTAGATGGCGGTGGAGACGTTGTCGAGGCGGTATTCCTCGAAGCCCTTGGCGACGGCGGCTTCGACGCGCTGCAGTTGCGAGGTGATCCAGTAGTCGGCCTTGCTGAACGTCAGGTAGCCGTGGGCGGGGCCGCCGACGGCGCACTCTTCCTTGGTGTGCTCGCGCAGGCCGCAGTCCTGGCCTTCGCAGTTCATCAGCACGAAGCGCGTGGCGTTCCAGAGCTTGTTGCAGAAGTTGCGATAGCCCTCGCAGCGCTTGGGGTCGAAGTTGATGCTGCGGCCGAGCGAGGCCAGCGATGCGAAGGTGAAGCGCATCGCGTCGGCGCCGAAGGCGGGGATGCCTTCGGGGAATTCCTTCTGCGTGTTCTTGCGGACCTGCGGTGCGGTCTCGGGGCGGCGCAGGCCTTGCGTGCGCTTGTCGAGCAACTCGGGCAAGGCGATGCCATCGATGAGGTCGACCGGATCGAGCACGTTGCCTTCGGACTTGCTCATCTTGTGGCCGTGCGAGTCGCGCACCACGCCGTGGATGTAGACGTCGCGGAAGGGCACGCGGCCGGTGAAGTGCTTGGTCATCATGATCATCCGGGCGACCCAGAAGAAGATGATGTCGTAGCCCGTGACGAGCACGGAGGAGGGGAGGTAGAGGTTGTAGTCGGAGGTGGGCGAGTCGCCCGTGGCGTCCGGCCAGCCCATGGTCGAGAAGGGCACCAGCGCGGAGGAGTACCAAGTGTCGAGCACGTCCTCGTCGCGCGTGAGCGTCTTGCCGCTGCCGGCCTGTGCTTGTGCATCGGCTTCGCTGCGTGCGACGTAGACCTTGCCCTCCTCGTCGTACCAGGCGGGGATTTGGTGGCCCCACCAGAGCTGGCGGCTGATGCACCAGTCCTGGATGTTGTTCATCCACTGGTTGTAGGTGTTGACCCAGTTCTCGGGGACGAAGCGGACCTCGCCGGATTGGACGGCGTCGATGGCCTTTTGCGCGATGGACTGGCCCTTCGCATCCGGCTGGCTCATCGCGACGAACCATTGGTCGGTGAGCATGGGCTCGATGATGGCGCCGGTGCGGGTGCAGCGCGGGACCATGAGCTTGTGCTTGACCGTATCGACCAGAAGGCCCAATGCCTCGAGGTCGGCCACGACGGCCTTGCGCGCGACGAAGCGGTCCATGCCGCGGTACTTCTCGGGCGCGTTCTCGTTGACGGTCGCGTCGAGCGTGAGCACGCCGATCATCGGCAGCTTGTGGCGCTGGCCGACGGCATAGTCGTTGTTGTCGTGCGCGGGCGTGACCTTGACCACGCCGGTGCCGAAGGTCTTGTCGACGTACTCGTCGGCGATCACGGGAATGAGGCGATCGACCAGCGGCAGCTTGACGTTCTTGCCGATCAGGTGCGTGTAGCGCTCGTCCTCGGGGTGGACCATCACGGCGGTGTCGCCGAGCATGGTCTCCGGGCGCGTGGTCGCGACGGTCAGCGAGCCGGAGCCGTCTTCCAGCGGGTAGGCGATGTGCCAGAGGAAGCCGTTCTCTTCCTCGCTCTCGACCTCGAGGTCGCTCACGGCGGTCTTGAGCACCGGGTCCCAGTTGACCAGGCGCTTGCCGCGGTAGATCAGGCCTTCTTCGTAGAGCTTGACGAAGGTGTCGGTGACGACCTTCGACAGCTTGTCGTCCATCGTGAAGTATTCGCGGCTCCAGTCCACCGTGTCGCCGAGGCGGCGCATCTGGCCGGTGATGGTGTTGCCGGACTTCTCCTTCCATTCCCACACGCGCGCGACGAAGTTCTTGCGGCCGAGTTCATGGCGGTCGAGCTTCTGTTCCTGCAACTGGCGCTCCACCACGATCTGCGTGGCGATGCCGGCGTGGTCGGTGCCCGGCACCCAGACCGTGTTCGCGCCCGCCATGCGGTGGTAGCGCGTGAAGCTGTCCATGATCGTGTGGTTGAACGCATGGCCCATGTGCAGGGTGCCGGTGACGTTCGGCGGCGGCAGCTGGATCGAAAAGGCAGGTGCGCCTTCCTTCGGTGCCTGCGTGCCGCGGTAGCCGGCCTTGGCATAGCCGCGCTTTTCCCACTCCGGCCCCCAGTGCTTCTCCAGCGCGGCGGGTTCGAAGGATTTGGAGAGGCTTTCAAGGCCGGGTTGCAGCAGGGTGTCGCTCATGGGGGTGCAGGGAACGCGGGCGGCTTCGCGCTGGAGGCCGCACGGTGAGGTAGGGAAGGGCCGCGATTTTATTCGACGGCGCTGGTGGCCTGTGCTGCGGAGGTGCGCCGCGCCGGGAAACCGTGGCGCCGGCAGGCGACGCCTTCGTCAGGGCGAGCGGGCCGGTTGACCGTGGTCTTTCATGAAATGTTTATCAATTGAGAGGGGCCTTGCCGTCCGGCAGGAAATTTCTGCAGGGCTTTGGGAAATGGCTCGCGCGCTTGGCGGGCGACTCGTACAGGACTTTTGATGACGATGCGGCCCAATAAGCGCTGATGTTGATGCCCCCGAGCGACGGGTTCACCGGCGAAGGTCGTAGTACGTCGTCGATCAAGGGTCGCTATTTCCGTGCAGCTGAAATTGATTCCGTTGAATCGATTCTTGGGCCAGGACATCAACAAGGCAGGAACTGTCTGATTTGAAGTATTGCAAGCGTTCAGAGGCAAATCAATTGTCGGCGCGTTGCGGTCCGGAGGGTCTGGCAATTTCAGGGTCAACGCAAGGCGCGTCGCCCGCTCGAATAGAAGCTTGAATTAATCGTATGAACACTGAAAAAGCAAGATTTGGCGCCGCCGCACAGGAATTGAGCAAGGCCGTCCTCAAGCGTCCGGCCTACGCGGCCCTGCTGTGCATCGCCCTGACCGGTTGCGCGGTCGCCCCGGAGCCCTTCGAGGCGCAGCAGAACAAGGACCGCGCCGCGGACCTGATCCAGCGCGTCGCCGCCGACCAGGAGCCCGTCACCGGCCCGATCGACCTGTACGAAGCCATGGCGCGCGCCATCAAGTACAACCTCGACTCCCGTGTCGAACTCATGTCGCTGGCGCTGAGCAAGCGCGACCTCGACCTGAAGAGCTACGACATGCTGCCCAAGATGGTCGCCACGCTCGACTACGCCGGGCGCGACAACGACTCGGGTGGCGTCAGCCGCTCCATCACCACCGGCCGGGTCTCGCTGGAGCCCTCCACCTCGTCGGACCGCAACGTGCTCGCCAGCGACCTCACGCTGAGCTGGGACGTGCTGGACTTCGGTCTCTCCTACGTGCGTGCCAAGCAGGCCAGTGACGAAGTCAACATCGCCGAGGAACGCAAGCGCAAGGTCGTCAACCGCATCATCGAGGACGTACGCACCGCCTACTGGCGTGCCGTCAGCGCCGAGCGCCTGCTGGGCAAGATCAATGAACTCGAAGCGGTCACCCGCACAGCCCTCGAGCAAGCCGAGAAGCAGGAAAAGGCCGGTCTCTCCGCCCCGCTGGCCCCGCTGACGTACCAGCGCGAACTGCTCAGCATCCGCCGCGAAGCGCAGAACCTCGGGCGTGAACTGAGCGTGGCCAAGCAGCAACTCGCTGCCCTGATGAACCTGCCCGCGGACACGCAATACAAGGTGGCCATGCCCACGCGCAACATGCAGTGGAAGCCCTTCAGCCTGCCGGGCAAGGACATGCTGCAGACGGCCATCGAGAACCGCCCCGAACTGCGTGAGGTGGCTTACCAGCTGCGCAACAACGACCGTGAAGAGACGGTCGCCTACCTGCGCGCACTGCCCAGCCTGCGTGTGTTCGCCGGCCTGGATCACAGTGACAACAGCTTCCTCTACAACAGCAACTGGCTGGGCTTTGGTGCCCGTGCCAGCTGGAACCTGCTGAACGTGTTCAGCCTGCCGGCCGCGCAAGCCAAGGTGAAGGCGCAAGGCCAATTGCTCGACCAGCGCGCCCTCGCCCTGACGATGGCCGTGGGCACGCAGGTGGAAGTGGCGCGAGCGCGCTACGAGTTCCGCGTGCGTGAGCTGGACACGGCGGGCCGCTACTTCAACGTGCAGGAAAAGATCGAGAAGCAGATCGACGCGGGCTTCAAGTCCGACAAGCTCAGTCGCCAGACGCTGATCCGCGAGCAGATGAACACGCTCGTGTCGGAGGTGCGCTACGACCTGGCGCTGGCCGACCTGCAGAACGCCTACGCCAACGTGTACTCCTCGCTGGGCATCGACCCGGTGGAGAAGGACATGAGCAGCGCACAGCCGGTGAACGAGCTGGCCGGCAAGCTGCGCGGCATGTGGGCCAAGCGGCAGGACGCCGTCGCCACTGCGGCAAAGGGCTAAGCCTCCCGGTTCGGGCTGCGCCCGACCTACCCCTCCGAGACGGAGATCAAGCCGAGTTGCCCCAGCCACATCGGCTTGACGGCACCACGGCTGGGTTGCGCCCGGCTCGCCCGGCGGGGGATCAAGCCGAGATGGCAGAGCCACTTCGGGTTGAAACCCACCGAGGCCGCTTGGCGCGCCCCAAATCGCGCGCACTGACGGGTTCCGCACTTGCTGCGGGCGCCGTCCCGCATTCCGCGGATCGTCTCACTCGATCACCCGGCTCGTGCAGCCCGCCAACCCGCGGCACCTGGCCAGAACACTTCTTTCGCTGGCAGGATCGGCCCTGCAATCGCCGCAATTCGCGTGACACGGCTTGGCATGCGGATGCCTTGCGCCGGCTGAGGCGAGCGAGCGTGGCGGTTGCCGCCGCCCGTCTTGCAAACCCCCCGCCGGACCCCTCCATTCAATTCCCGTCCGAATTTTCCCGACGCTGATAAGAAATGTCAGCGGCGCCGTGGGAATGAACTCGCAGACCGGGATGGCGGCGGCTTTTAACATTGAATCCGGTCACTAGCTCCCAGCGTCCCGAAGCGTTGGAACCTGCCAATGACCGGCAATTCCAGACTTCGTCGAACCAGTGATTCCCGAGCGAAACGATGTCTCCGA
The DNA here is from genome assembly GCF_037889975.1 of Variovorax rhizosphaerae. Classification (NCBI taxonomy): domain Bacteria; kingdom Pseudomonadati; phylum Pseudomonadota; class Betaproteobacteria; order Burkholderiales; family Comamonadaceae; genus Variovorax; species Variovorax rhizosphaerae. The sequence goes on from NZ_JBBKZT010000014.1 coordinate 183,536, forward strand.
ATAGCTTTGCAGCGGTCAACGCTGCTTTCGGGCCGATTTTGTAGATCGCGAATTGAAGATGGTGCCGGTCAAATGGCTGGCAATTCATTTAATTGCGATCTTGAAGAAATTGGCTGAGGTTGATTTATTCGAGCAACGCAGCAACACCGACGGAGTTCCAGACGATATGAAGCAAGCCAATTTTTTCAAGCCCGCCCAATGGACCCTCAAGGGTTCTGCCTCTGCAGCCCTTCTGTGCATCGCACTGACGGGTTGCGCGGTGGCCCCGCAGCCCTTCGAGGCGCAGCAGAACAAGGACCGCGCCGCGGACCTGATCCAGCGCGTCGCCGCCGACCAGGAACCCGTCACCGGCCCGATCGACCTGTACGAAGCCATGGCGCGCGCCATCAAGTACAACCTCGACTCCCGTGTCGAACTCATGTCGCTGGCACTGAGCAAGCGCGACCTCGACCTGAAGAGCTACGACATGCTGCCCAAGATGGTCGCCACGCTCGACTACGCCGGGCGCGACAACGACTCGGGTGGCGTCAGCCGCTCCATCACCACCGGCCGGGTCTCGCTGGAGCCCTCCACCTCGTCGGACCGCAACGTGCTCGCCAGCGACCTCACGCTGAGCTGGGACGTGCTGGACTTCGGTCTCTCCTACGTGCGTGCCAAGCAGGCCAGTGACGAAGTCAACATCGCCGAGGAACGCAAGCGCAAGGTCGTCAACCGCATCATCGAGGACGTACGCACCGCCTACTGGCGTGCCGTCAGCGCCGAGCGCCTGCTGGGCAAGATCAATGAACTCGAAGCGGTCACCCGCACAGCCCTCGAGCAAGCCGAGAAGCAGGAAAAGGCCGGTCTCTCCGCCCCGCTGGCCCCGCTGACGTACCAGCGCGAACTGCTCAGCATCCGCCGCGAAGCGCAGAACCTCGGGCGTGAACTGAGCGTGGCCAAGCAGCAACTCGCTGCCCTGATGAACCTGCCCGCGGACACGCAATACAAGGTGGCCATGCCCACGCGCAACATGCAGTGGAAGCCCTTCAGCCTGCCGGGCAAGGACATGCTGCAGACGGCCATCGAGAACCGCCCCGAACTGCGTGAGGTGGCTTACCAGCTGCGCAACAACGACCGTGAAGAGACGGTCGCCTACCTGCGCGCACTGCCCAGCCTGCGTGTGTTCGCCGGCCTGGATCACAGTGACAACAGCTTCCTCTACAACAGCAACTGGCTGGGCTTTGGTGCCCGTGCCAGCTGGAACCTGCTGAACGTGTTCAGCCTGCCGGCCGCGCAAGCCAAGGTGAAGGCGCAAGGCCAATTGCTCGACCAGCGCGCCCTCGCCCTGACGATGGCCGTGGGCACGCAGGTGGAAGTGGCGCGAGCGCGCTACGAGTTCCGCGTGCGTGAGCTGGACACGGCGGGCCGCTACTTCAACGTGCAGGAAAAGATCGAGAAGCAGATCGACGCGGGCTTCAAGTCCGACAAGCTCAGTCGCCAGACGCTGATCCGCGAGCAGATGAACACGCTCGTGTCGGAGGTGCGCTACGACCTGGCGCTGGCCGACCTGCAGAACGCCTACGCCAACGTGTACTCCTCGCTGGGCATCGACCCGGTGGAGAAGGACATGAGCAGCGCACAGCCGGTGAACGAGCTGGCCGGCAAGCTGCGCGGCATGTGGGCCAAGCGCCTCGACCCCGTCGCTTCCGCTGCCACCCCCGCCAATTCCTGAATCTTGAACGAGTAAAACGCCATGACCTACTTCTCCTCCCAAGCCGGTTCCCTTCAGCGCGCAAGCCGTCTCAGCCTTCTTTCCCTGGCCCTTCTTGCCGCACCTTTCGCGATGGCCCAGTCCGCACCCGGCGCCGACGCCGGTGTCGCGCGCGGCGTGCTGCGTGCGCAGCAGGAGGCCGTGCTCTCCAGCAGCGTTTCCGAGCGCATCACGGTATCTGTCCGAGCAGCCCCGTTGCTCAGATGTCCATCACGTGACGCAGCATGTGGAACGGCACTCGCCATGAGGAGGCGTCCTCGCATTCGACACTTGCGGTTCGCTGGT
>NZ_JBBKZT010000015.1:0-184393 GCF_037889975.1 Variovorax rhizosphaerae
GGTATCGGCTCCGCGCATCTTCTGGGGTCTTGATTGCAACTGTCGGGGGATCAACTTCCAACGCTTGGGCATCATCGCGCGCCGACCGGCGGGGAGTATTTCAGCAGCCTGCTAGGTGTTTTGCCAACCGGAACGCGGGTAAGAATCATGACCGCCCCAGTCGGTATCGATCGGGAGTTTGCTGTTCAATATTGGGCTCAAGTTGCCATTGAGCACTGACGCCTAACCCTTCCTTTAACATTTAAGCGGGACCAGCCTAAGGCGGTCCGCTCAAAGTCAAAAAATCGCCAGGTCCAGCGAATAGGACTTGCCGAGCCACATCGCGCGGTCCCGATGGTCGCGAAGGTCGTCGCCAGTGTTCGGATGAACGAACACGTCCAGCGCACCGTGGTTGAGCGCAAGCCAGCCGATCACATCGGAAAAGTCGGCTGCGGGGATGGCCAACTGGTAGCTCCACATCGGATGCGGACCCACCGGCTTTTCATGAAATCGCCCCATCTCCATGCGCCCGGCCAGTTCCTTCTCGATGGTCTCGCGCAGCGCCCACGCGGCGTCTCGCGACGAGGCATCGAAATACACATGGGCGTGCCAGCTCTCGATGGTGGCGATGGGGTTCAGCGGGTTCATGGGGCCGAGTCTAGGCGCCTGCCTGCGTTGCGTGTTGCGTGACGCGCGCGCCCCGCGGATTCACAATGCCCACGCACAAGGAAAGCACAAGGAACGCCCGTGAACCCTATCCCGTGGAAGCGCCGCCTGCTCCTGTTCGTCCAGCGCTTCTGGCAGCCCACCAGCGCCTGCATGACCTGCATGCCGGGGAGCCTTGGCAATCTGCTGAGCCTGCCGCACTGGGTGACTGCGCTGCAGACGGGCCTCATCACGGGCATCCTCGCCGTGCTGTTGACCTTCACGCCGGCGGGCAGGCTCTATGCCAACCGCTACGGCACCGCGCTGGTCGTGGGCCTGCTGACGATTCTGGGCGACAGCTATGCGCACGAGAGCCACTACGGCTACTTCCACCTGGAAGCCATCATCACGGGCATCGTCTCGGGGTTGCTCTCGCTCGCCGGCTCTTACGTGTTCGAGGATCGCGCGCGACGGCTTCGCGCACTGTGGGCGCGCGTGACGGGCCGGGCCAGCGCTTAGGGAGGCGTTACTTCGAACCGCTCAGCGCTCCAGCGTCTTGCTGCGCGTCTCCGGCAAGGCGAGCATGGCCAGCACGCAGATGATGCTGGTGCCCGTCACATACCAGGCCGGTGCCGCCGGATTGCCGGTGGCGCCGATCAGCCAGGTGATGATGAACTGCGTGGTGCCGCCGAACAAGGACACGCCCACCGCGTAGGCGATCGACATGCCCAGCGCGCGCAAGTGGTTGGGCAGGAGTTCGGGGACGATCACCAGCGATGCGGCACCGCTGATCGCCGTCATGCCGCCCAGCAGCGTGGTCACGAGCAGCAGGTTGGTGAAGCTGGTGTGCTCGATCAGCAGCATGAAGGCCGGGTAGGTCAGCAGCGCCAGCGCCACGCGCGGAATCACCATGATCCAGAGGCGGCCGTAGCGGTCGGCCAGCCAGCCGCCCACCAGCGAGAAGACGAAGGTCGCGAGTCCGAACAGGTCGACACGGTGCCGCCCATCACTACCAGGATGCCCAGCAGGATCAGCTTGGTGTAACTGCCGAGGCCCTCGCGCTTGGCGCCGCCGGCTGTTTCGACGGGGCCATGCTCGAGCGTCTCTGGCATGCGGCGGCGCAGGTAGATGGCGATCGGGATCAGCAGCAGACCCAGGATGAAGGGCACGCGCCAGCCCCAGGCCAGCATCTGCTCCGGCGTCAGCGAGATCGTCAGCGCCACGCCGATGGTTCCCGCCACCAGCGCGGCAAGGCCCTGGCTGGCGAGTTGCCAACTGCCGTAGAGCCCGCGCTGTCCGGTGGGCGCGATCTCGATGAGAAAAGCCGTCGACGGCCCGACCTCGCCGCCGAGCGCGAGCCCTTGCACCAGCCGACAGAGCACCACGATGATCGGCGCCGCCATGCCGATGCTCGCGTAAGACGGCGTCAGCGCCAGGCCCAGCGTGCCGATCGTGATGAGCGCGATGGTCAGCAGCATTGCCGGTTTGCGCCCGGCGCGGTCGGCAAAGGCGCCGATCAGCACACCACCGATCGGCCGCGTGACGAATCCGACGCCGAACACCGCCACCGACAGCAGCAGGCTCATCAGCGGCGTGGAGGCGGGGAAGAAAGCCTTGCCGATGTAGACCGCGAAGAAGGCATAGGTGGTGAAGTCGTAGAACTCCATCGCGTTGCCGGCCACCGTGGCGGCGACGATGCTGCGCGAGACGCGCTCGGTGCGCGGTGCGGCGCCGCCGCTGTACACATCCGTCGCGGCGTGCTGGAAGGTGGCTGTGCGCTGGTTCCGGTTTGTGGTGCTCATGTCGCCCTCTTGATGTTGTAGTGGACGTTGCCCTCGCAGGGCTGGAAGAAGCGGTCAGGCGGCCAGTGGCGCGTCGCTCAGGTAGCGCTCGGCCAGGCGGGTCCAATAGGCCGCGCCGATCACGACGTTGTCGTCGTTGAAGTCGTAGGCCGGGTTGTGCACCATGCAGGCGCCGGCACTGTCGCCATCGCCATTGCCGATCAGCAGGTAGCAGCCGGGGCGCTTCTCGAGCATGAAGGCGAAGTCCTCGCTGCCGGTGAGCGCCGGGCCATGCAGCGTGACGTGATCGGCACCCACCAGTTCGATGCCGACGCGCCGCGCGAACTCGGTTTCTGCAAGCGTGTTGACCAGCGCCGAATAGCCGCGCTGGTAGTCGACCTCCGCCGTGACGCCGAAGCTCTGCGCCTGCGCGTGCGTGAGTTCGGTGATGCGCTTCTGCAGCAGGTCGCGCACGCTCTGCTCCAGTGCGCGCACGCTCAGCGCCAGCCGCGCACTTTGCGGGATCACGTTGTTGGCGATGCCCGATTGCAGCATGCCGACCGTGACCACCGCCGTCTGCTGCGGATCGACATTGCGCGAGACCACTGTCTGCAAGGCCATCACCAGGCTGGCCGCCGCAACCAGCGGATCGGCCGCGCGGTGCGGCATCGCGGCATGGCCGCCGCGACCATTCAGCGTGATGAAGACCTTGTCGGACGAAGCCATCATCGGCCCGTCACGGAACACCAGCTTGCCCTGCGGATGCCCCGGCATGTTGTGCATGGCGAAGATGGCGTCGCAGGGGTACTTCTCGAACAGGCCGTCATCCATCATGCGCATCGCGCCGCTCTCGCGCGTGCCGTATTCCTCGGCCGGCTGGAAGATCAGGTTCAGCGTGCCGGAGAACTGCGAGCGCTCCGCCAGCGACTTGGCCGCGCCGAGCAGCATCGCGGTATGGCCGTCGTGGCCGCAGGCATGCATCACGCCGGCATTGCGGCTCGCGTACTTGAGGCCGGTCTCTTCCTTGATCGGCAGCGCGTCCATGTCGGCGCGCAGGCCGATCGAGCGCGTCCCGCTGCCGCGCTGCAACTGGCCCACCAACCCGGTGCCGCCCAGGCCGCGCTCCACCGCGTAGCCCCATTCCTTCAGGCGCTCGGCGACCAGGTCGCTGGTGCGCTGCTCCTTGAAGGAAAGCTCGGGGTGATGGTGGATGTCGCGGCGGATGGCGATGAATTCATCGGCATGGGGCCGCAGCGCCTGCAACGTCGCTTCAGTGCTCATGACTAACCTCCGCGCTTTCGCGCTGCGGTGCGAGCGCCTTCGGGTGGCCGGGCGGCGCTCACGGGTTTCTATCCTTCGGAGTGAACTTGCGGGATCTTCGACGCGTGAACCGCTCGAGAGCCTAGCCATTTCCGGCGGCGCTTTCAATGGACGCAGACCCCGAATCACCAAGCAGCTTCCTGACCGGATGGTCAGGTTTCAATCCGCGCCACATCACCGGCCCTCGCGTCGTGCAGACGCTGTCGACCACCCGTCCGGGTACTTTTCCCGATGTGCAGGCACTGGTCGCGATTTGGTATGTCGTATACGATATTTAACAAACGAAAGGCTTCGACATGATGCCCTGGCTCTCGGCGACGACGCCCGATCACCTCTCGACGGTACGCGACATACCGCTCGCCAAGCTGGTTCGTGACGACATGCTGGCGATGATCCTGCGTGGCGAGTTGCAGCCCGGCCAGCGCATCAACGAACCCGACGTCGCCGGACGCCTGGGCATCTCCCGGGTGCCTGTGCGCGAGGCCCTGCGCGAACTCGAAAGCACCGGCCTGGTGGTTGCGCGCAAGCATGCCGGCGTGTTCGTGCGCGAACCGGACGCGGAGGAAGTGCGCGAGCTTTACGAGATGCGCGGGCTGCTGGACGGCTATGCGGGCCGGCGCGTGGCGCGGCTGGAGACCGCGGCGCGCGTGGCGCTGGCCGATGTGCTCGATGCCTCGATCGTCGTCATGACCGAAGCCTTTGCAGCGCACGACGTGCAGCGCTACTACCGTGAGAACCTGCACTTCCACTGGGCCATCGTCGAGGCCGCCGGCAACCATGCGCTGGCCGCCGCCTACCAGGGCATCGTGCAGAAGCTGCACCTGTCGCGGCTGAAGAACCTCTCGCAGGACACCGGCATGCGCGCGTCCATCGTCGATCACACGCGGATCGCGCGGGCCCTGCGCAAGGGCGACGTCGCCCGTTGCGAAGACCTCATGGCGCGCCATGTGGGCGACGCCTATGACCGCCTGCAGCGCACCCGCAACTGAATGCAGGCGACGCTGCATTTCACGAGCCAAGGAGAACCTCCATGCATCGCCGTGCCTTCAACCTCGCGCTCCCCGCCGCCCTGCTGGGCCTTCACGGCCTCGCCCGTGCGCAGCCCTTCCCGTCCAAACCCATCCGCTACATCGTGCCAGTGTCGGCCGGCGGCGGCAGCGACATGGTGGGACGCACGGTGACGGAGCGCTGGGGGAAGCTGCTCAACCAGCCCTTCGTGGTCGACAACCAGGCCGGCGGCGGCGGCGTGATCGCATCGCAGAACACGGCGCGCGCACCGGCGGACGGCTACACCCTCATGCAGGGCTACGTCGCCACACACGGCACCAGCCCCGCCACGCGCAAGCTGCCCTACGACCCGGTCAAGGACTTCACGCCCATCGGCATGATCGGCGGCACGCCCAACGTGCTGGTCGTCAACGTGGTCGTGCCTGCCAAGGACTTCCAGCAGTTCATCGCGCATGCCAAGGCCAACCCCGGCAAGCTCAGCTACGGCTCGGCCGGCCAGGGTTCGCTCACGCACCTGACGATGGAACTGTTCAAGGGGCAGACCGACGTGGAAATGACGCACGTGCCCTACCGCGGCATCGCGCCCGCCTTCACCGACCTGATCGGCGGACAGACGCAAGCCATGTTCCCCGGCCTGGCCGCGGCCATGCAATACATCAAGTCGGGCCGCGTACGCGCGCTGGCGGTGACCGGCAAGGAACGGCATCCGCAGATCAAGGATGTGCCGACGCTGGAGGAACTCGGCCTGACGGGCTTCGATGCGATGCAGTGGTATGGCGTGGTCGGCCCCGCGGGCATTCCGACCGACGTGGTGGGGCAGTTGAACGACTCGCTCAATACCGTGCTCCGAGCGCCCGACCTGGCCGACAAGCTCGCCGTCGAGGCTGTGCAACCGATGCCGATGACCTCGAAGGAATTCGGCGAATACATCCGCGCAGACGTCGCGCGGTGGACCCAACTGGCACGCGAACGCAACATCGTGCTCGAGAACTAAAAAGAATGGCCCACACCAGATTCACTCACACCTTCTGAAGATCATTCCACCTATGGCACGCAATACCCAGGTCGCGGCAGACCATAACGCCCCGCCCATCACCCGCGTCCTGGCCGAATTCGTCGCGAACCATCCATCGCGCGGCTGGAGCGATGCGGTGGATCACGAGGCGCACCGCACCTTCCTCAACTGGCTGGGCTGCGCAGTCGGCGCTGCGAAGCATGAGGCAGTCGAGGCCGCATTGGCTGCGGTGCAAGAGCTTCAACCCGCGCCGCAAGCCACCCTCCTCGGCCGCACCGACAAGGTCGACATGGCCAGTGCGGCGATGCTCAACGGCATCAGCTCGCACACCTTCGATTTCGACGACACGCACCTCAAGACCATCATCCATCCGGCTGGCCCGGTGGCCTCGGCGCTGCTGGCGCTGGCGGAGCACACCGGTGCGAGCGGGCGCGAGCTTCTCGATGCACTGGTGCTGGGCATCGACGTGGCCTGCCGGCTCGGCAACACGGTCTACCCGGACCACTACGACCGTGGCTGGCATATCACGGGCACCACCGGCATGTTCGGTGCGGCTGCGGGTTGTGCCCGCTTGCTGGGGCTGGACGCGGAGCGCACGCAGATGGCGCTGGGCATCGCCGCGTCGCAGCCGGTCGGCCTGCGAGAGCAATTCGGGACCATGACCAAGCCCTTCCACCCCGGCGGTGCGGCCCGTGCCGGCCTGATGTCCGCGTTGATGGCGAAGCATGGCTACACCGCGAGCCCGAAGGCGATCGAAGCGCCGCGCGGCTGGGCGCAGGTGGTGTCGACGAAGCATGCCTGGAACGAGGTCACGGACGAACTGGGCGAACGTTTCGAGATCTCGTTCAACAGCTACAAGCCCTTTGCCTGCGGCATCGTGATCCACCCGAGCATCGATGCCTGCGTGCAATTGCGCGAGCGCGGCATCGCACCCGGGCAGGTCGAGCGCATCGAACTCAAGGTGCATTCGCTGGTGCTCGAACTCACCGGCAAGAAGGAGCCGGCCGATGGCTTGCAGGGCAAGTTCAGCGTCTACCACGGGTGCGCGGCGGGCCTGATCTTCGGGCGTGCGGCGGAGGAAGAGTTCGCCGACGACATCGTGACGCGTGCCGATGTGGTCGCGTTGCGCCGCAAGGTCATCGCCACGGTGGACGACAGCATCGACGAGGCGAGCGCGGACGTGACCGCGGTGCTTGCCGATGGGCGGCGCGAGCATGTGTTCGTGGAACACGCGATCGGCTCGATGCAGCGGCCGATGAGCAATGCGGACCTGGAGCGCAAGTTTCACGGCTTGTCCGATGCCATTCTTGGTGCGTCGAGGAGCGAGGAATTGCTCAAGGCTTGCTGGTCGCTGGGCGAGGCACCGGACGTTCGCAGCTTGACTGCGCTGGCGCAGCCGTAGGTCCACGGAAACAAGAATGAAGCAACGCAACGACTCTCCTTCGCCCGCTGGATTCGACGGCACCCGCCGGGCGTTCTGCGCCTCGGCAGCGCTCGTGCTGGCCGGCTGTGCAACCACCGGCCCCGACCCGCGCCAAGGCGCCATCGCTGAGCTTGGCGGCACGGGCAAGCTGCGCGCGGCCATCAACTTCGGCAATCCGATCCTTGCCAACCGGGGCGCGGACGGCGAGCCGCGCGGTGTGTCGGTGGACCTCGCGCGCGAGGCCGCGCGACGGCTCGGCTTGCCTGTGGATCTGGTGCTATTCAACTCCGCCGGCAACGTCGTCGATGCGGTCAAGGCGCGCGCAGTCGACCTGGCCTTCGTCGCAATCGATCCGGTGCGCGGGGCCGACATGGACTACACCGCGCCCTACGTGATCATCGAGGGCGCCTACCTTGTGCGCAACGATTCCGCGCTGCGTCGCAACGAGGATGTTGACCGAGCCGGCACGCGCATCGCCGTGGGCCGCGGCAGCGCCTACGACCTGTACCTCACGCGCGAGATCAAGTCGGCCACGCTGGTTCGCGCCGCGACCTCGCCCGCCGTCACCGACCTCTTCGTGGCGCAGAGCCTGGAGGTTGCCGCGGGCGTCAAGCAACAGTTGGAAGCGGACGCCAAACGCGTCGGCAACGTGCGCCTGTTGCCCGGCCGCTTCATGGTGATCGAGCAGGCCATGGGCGTGCCCAAGGGCCGGACCGCCGCGCAGGCCTGGTTGAGCGGCTTCATCGAGGAAATGAAATCCTCCGGATTCGTCGCGGCCTCTCTGCAGCGGCATGGCATCGAAGGCGCTGCTGTCGCGCCGCCGCGTGCCCGGACCTCCTGACCCTTCTCTCACGAATGAACTCCATGTCCTGCACACGCCGCTCGGCCATCGCCGCCCTTGCCTCCACCGCCTGTCTTCCGCTTCGCGCGTTGGCGCAGGGCGCATGGCCGACCAAGCCGATCCGCCTGGTCATCCCGCTCGCGCCCGGCAGCGCCGTCGACAACGCAGCCCGCGTCGTGATGCAGAAGATGTCGGAAGGCCTCGGCCAGGCCTTCGTGATCGAGAACATCCCCGGCTCGGCGGGGTTGATCGGCGCGGAGAAGGTGGCGCGCGCCGCGCCGGACGGCTACACGCTGGGCGGCTTCAACGACAGCGTGCTGACCATGGTGCCCAACATGCAAGCGCACATGACGTGGAACGCGCTCACCGACTTCGAGCCGGTGTCGCTGGTCGGCACCGTCGAATGGGGCCTGGTCGTGAAGGCCGACTCGCCCTGGCGCACGCTCGCCGATTTCATTGCGGCGGCCAAGGCCGCGCCGGGCAAGCTGACCTATGGCTCGGGCGGGAATGGCAGCCCGCAGCACATCGGCATGGCGCTGCTCTGCGGACGCGTGGGCATCGACCTGCTGCATGTGCCGTACAAGGGTGCGACGCCGGCGGCAATTGCGGCTGCAGCGGGTGAAGTCGACGTGTGCATGCAGGGGCTGGGCACGGTGGTCTCGCTGGTTCAGGCGGGTAAGCTGCGTCTGTTGGCGGTGTCGTCGGCGGCACGGCAACCGCAGTTTCCGGACGTGCCGACCTTTGCCGAAGCTGGCACGCCCGACTTCACCTTCAACTCGTGGTTTGCGTTGGTGGCCCCTGCGGGCACGCCGAAGGAGATCGTGGGCCGCCTCAACGCCGAGATCAGCAAGGTGCTGGCCGATCCGGCGATGAAGGAGAAGCTGTCGTCCATTGGCGTGACGCCCCGCGGCATGCCGGCGGCCGAGTTCGGCCAGGCGCTGAAGGCGCAGTACGCGCTCTATCGAAAGCTCATCATCGACCGAGGCATCAAGGCTGAATGAAGGCCCCTGAGATATCTCCATGAACACACTTCGGGTTTCACAAGACGCGCTGCAAGACTTCATCGAGGCCGTCTTCGTCAAGGAGGGCCTGCCGCCGGCCGATGCGAAAACGGTCGCCGCACTGATGGCAGAGGCCGACTTGCAGGGCAGCGACGGCCACGGCGTCATCCGCCTGCTGCCCTATCTCAAGCGCCTGCGCGCCGGCGGCATCAACAAGCATCCGCACATCCGCGTGGTACACGAACGCGCGGCCATGGCGGTGGTCGATGGCGACAACGGCATGGGGCACCTGGTCGTGACGCGGGCCGTGGACATTGCCATCGAGAAGGCGCGCAGCGCAGGTGTCGCATGGGTGGGCACGCGCTTCAGCAACCATGCAGGACCCGCGTCGCTGTATGCGCGCAGGCCGTTGCAGCACGACATGCTCGGGCTCTACTTCGCGGTCGGCAATGCCAACCACCTGCCGCCGTGGGGTGGCACCGAGGCGCTGCTGTCGACGAACCCGATCGCGGCCGGCATCCCGACTGGCGACGAGCCGCCCGTTGTGCTGGACATGGCGACGACGGTGGCCGCCTACGGCAAGGTCAAGGCGCTGGCCAAGCGCGGCGAGCAGATGCCGCCGGGCTGGATGGTCGACCGGCAGGGCGAACCGTTGCTCGACCCCCAGCGTTCGAACGAAGGCTTCCTGTTGCCCATCGGCGGCTACAAGGGCTACGGCCTCGCACTCATCGTCGGCCTGCTGGCCGGTACGCTCGGCGGCGCGGCGATGGGCCGGGACGTCGTCGACTTCAATGCCGACCATGTCTCGGTCACCAACACCGGGCAGGCGATCCTGGTCATCGATTTGGCGGCCTTCGGCGACCCTGCGGTGTTCAAGCACGCGGTCGACACGCTGGTGCGCGACATCCGCGGCAGCGAGCGGATGGCCAACGTGGAGCGCATCTGGCTGCCCGGCGAGCAGAGCTTCGACAAGCGCCGCAAGCATGCGCAGGAGGGCATCCCGCTTCCGCCAACGTTGCTCGATGAACTCGACACGCTGGCTGCCGAGACGGGCGTCTCCCCGCTCGCGCGACTTGCGCCAGCTTGACCATCACTTTCCCTGCGCCATCAACCAAGAGGACTTCCATGAAGCGCTCGATCAAGTTCACCGCCACGGCCGCCGTACTTGCCGCGCTGGCCCTTCCCGCCCTCGCCCAGAACGTGAAGGTGACGCCGCTGGGCGGCATCGATGGCGAGTTCTGCCCGCAAGACCGCGCGCTGGTGTTCGAGGACCCGAATGGCACGCGCATCCTCTACGACCCGGGCCGCACCGTGGCCGGCGCCAACGATCCGCGCCTGGGCAAGATCGACATCATCCTGGTCAGCCACATGCATGGCGACCACGTCGGCAACGCGCACAACAAGGAGCCGAACTCGGGCACCTGCGCGAGCCCTGATGTGTCGGTCTCAGCCCTGCCCAACACCAGCGCCGTGGAGATCGCGCTCGCGAAGAAGTCGAAGATCGTCACTGGCAGCGAAATGCCGCCCTTCTTCGCCGCCAAGCTCAAGGCCAACGGCGGCGATCCGGCGAACTCGATGCTGGCCCGCTTCGGCGGCAGCGTGGTGGTCGGCGGCGTGCGCATCGCGACGGTGCTGGCCCTGCACAGCAACGGCGTGGACCCGGACTATGTCGGTGGCGACCTCGGCAAGGCTATGAAGGACGCGGGCATCGCCGGCAACGTGGGCGACGCAACGGGCTACGTGCTCACCTTCAGCAACGGCCTGGTGGCCTATCTCTCCGGCGACACCGGCATCCTGGCCGATCAGGAACGCGTGGTGCGCGACCACTACAAGGCGAAGCTCGCCGTGATGAACATCGGCGACGGCTTCACCACCGGACCCGCCGAGGCGGCCTATGTGATGAACGAACTGGTGAAGCCCACGTCCGTCATCGTGTCGCATGCGAACGAGGTTGGCACGGTGGGCGGCAAGGTTCGCCCGGGCAGCAAGACGGAGACCTTCCTGAAGGCCGCGAAGATGGCGGCGTACGTGCCGTTGTCGGGGAAGACGATGGTGTTCGACGGAGCGGGGAAGGCTGTGGCGACGGAATGACCGCGGCGACGGGTCGGAAGGACTTCGCACGCCGCGCCAGGCTGAAACTGGATTGCCAAAGCGCTGATGAACGTGCTGCCGAACCCGTCCGTCATTTCCCCTTGGGATTGGCGTAGCCCGCCAGTTCGTGCTTGGCGATCGCGTTGCGGTGCACTTCGTCCGGGCCGTCGGCGACGCGGAGATGGCGGGCGTAGGCCCAGAAGTTCACGAGCAGCGTGTCCTGGCTCAAGCCCATCGCGCCGAAGGCCTGCATCGCGTCGTCGATCACCTGGATGCAGTTGTTGGGTGCGATGACCTTGATCATTGCGATTTCAGACGCTGCAACCTTGTTGCCCACCGTGTCCATGCGCCAGGCCGCATGCAAGACCATCCACCGCGTTTGTTCGATGAGCATCCGGGCCTTGGCGATGCGTTCGCGCCAGACACCCTGTTCGGCCAGCGGCTTGCCAAAGGCAACGCGCGAAACCACGCGCTCGCACATCATCTCCAACGCCGACTCGGCCATGCCGATCATTCGCATGCAGTGATGTATGCGGCCCGGTCCCAGCCGACCCTGCGCGATCTCGAAGCCTCGACCTTCGCCCAACAGGATGTTGTCCGCCGGAACTCGCACGTTCTCGAACACAACCTCGGGGTGACCGAAGGGCGCGTCATAGTGATTGACCAGCGCCATGTCGCGCACGACCGTGATGCCCGGGGTATCGGCGGGCACGATGATCATCGACTGCTGCCGGTGGCGATTCGCGTTGTCCGGGTCGGTCTTTCCCATCAGGATGAACAGCTTGCAGCGCTCGTTCATCGCACCGGTGATGTACCACTTTCGTCCGTCGATGACGTACTCATCGCCTTCGCGCCGGATGCTGCAGGTGATGTTGGTGGCATCGGAAGATGCGACCGCTGGCTCCGTCATCGCGAAGGCCGAGCGAATCTCGCCATCGAGCAGCGGTTGCAGCCAGCGCGCCTTTTGCGCTTCCGAGCCGTAGCGCGCGATCACCTCGGTGTTGCCCGTGTCCGGCGCACTGCAATTGAAGGCCTCGGCGCTCCAGTAGCGCCTGCCCATGATCTCGCACAAGGGTGCGTACTCGAGATTCGTCAACCCGGCACCGTGCGAAGCCTCGGGCAGGAAGAGGTTCCACAAGCCGGCCGCCCTGGCCTTCGCCTTGAGTTCCTCCAACAGCGGCAGGCCGGTGTAGAGGCCACCGCTCTTCAGCGCGTTCAGGTACGACTGATGCGCTTCCTCGGCCTGGCGCCGCTCGTTCGGGTAGATGTGCTCGTCCATGAAATCGAGCAGGCGGGTGCGCAGGCTCTGAACCTTGGGGGTGTAGGCAAATTCCATGCGATGTTCTTCGGGTCAGGGTTGGTGTGGTGCACGACGCGGGGCTGCTGGTTGTCCTGGTTCTCAGTGGCATCGAGCAGTTCGAATGAAGCGGCTCCATGGTGCCCGGATCGGCTACGGCACGCTGTCTCCTGAATGACGCGGCCGGCAGCCTGTGGGTCGCCCCCTGCTCACTGCCCTTCGCAGCCCAGCACAGTCGAAATTCCTGACCGAGCCCGCCCCCTACTCCAGCTTGATCCCGCGAGTGGTGATGATGTCGCTCATGATCGCGGCCTCATCCTTGATGCGGTTCTTCAACCCGTCCGGCGACGTGCCGAGCGCTTGCCAGCCCTGCGTCAGGAGCTTCTGGCGTGTCTCCTCGCTGCGCATGATTTTCGGAACCTCGGCGTTCAAGCGATCTTGCGCCGCCTTCGAGAGCTTCGCGGGACCGATGAGCGCGGTCCACACCTCGAGGTTGAAATCGCGCACACCGGAATCGGCCAACGATGGCACTTCAGGCACGACTGCGCTTCGTCCACTGGTCAGTCCGATCGCCTTGAGCTTGCCCGCCTTGACTTGCGGCATGGCGATTCCGGGCGGTACCAGCGCCATCTGGATCTCGCCGCCCAGGAGGCCCGTGACGACTTCAGGGTTCCCCTTGAACGGGACATGCATGGGCACCAGGCCCTTCATCTTCGTCTTGAGCACTTCCATGCCCAGGTGCCCGACGGAACCGTTGCCGACCGAGCCGTAGTTCCACTTGTCGCCGTTCTGTGCCGCGGCGGCAAAGAAGGCGGCCCCCTCCGGTGACTTCGCGGGCGCCACCAGCACCAGCGGCGCCGTTGCCAGCAGCGAGATAGGGCTGAAGTCCTTGGCGGGGTCATATGGCAGCTTCGGATACAGCATCCTGGCCGAAGTCAGGTTGCCGTTGATGACGATCCCGAGCGTGTGATCGTCCGTCGCCTTGGCCACCTGATCCGCAGAGATGTTGCCGGAAGCACCCGCCTTGTTCTCCACGATCACGGCTTGACCGAGCACCTTCGACAAGGGTTCCGCCAGGCTCCTCGCCACGATGTCAGGCGATGAGCCGCCGGGGAAGCCGACCAGGATTCGCACCGTCTTCGTGGGCCAGGCAGCGCCAGCGCTGTTGGATTGCGCATGGGCCAACGGCACCATCGCGGTCAATGCGGCGGCCATCGCCACAAGGTGCAGGCTGCGTCTTTTCATGGTTGTCTCCAGATGATTTGATGAGTGGTTTCGGGGTCAGTCCGTGTCGCGCCCGAGGTAGGCGCCGGCCGCTTCCAGTTGGTCTTGCAAGTCCTTGATCGGAAGGTCGCGGGGACGGACCTTGGCCCTGACCGCCATTGCGGCGGCCGTGCCAGCAGCCTGGCCCATCACGAAGCAGCCGCCCGACACGCGCGCGGCCGACTGGCCCATGTGGGTCATGGATGCACAGCGACCCGCAACCAGGAGGTTGTCGACCTCGCGGGGCAGCAACATGCGATACGGCAGGTGGTTGAAGCCCCTGCTGTTGGGGATGTCCTGCCACTTGAAGGCGATGTTCCCGGCGACGTGCTCTTCGATCATCCAGCCGTTGACGCCGATGCTGTCGTCGAAGCTGGCGCACTCGAGCACGTCTTCCTCGGTCAACTGGTAGTCGCCCACGACGCGACGGGTTTCCCGCACGCCGACCTGCGGTGCGATCTCCAGGATGTACGAATTCTCGAAGCCCGGCGCCGACTCGCGCAGGAACTGGAAGAAGTCCACGATCTGGCGGCGACCCTGCACCTCGGCGTCGCTCAGTTGCGCGGCGTTCGTGCCGTCCACTGGCGAGCCATCGGCGTTCGCCAGCTGGGTGACGTTGGCACGCCACTCTGCGGGGTTCTTCTGCGGCCGGATGATGGGCGTCTTGCGCGGGAACTTGCGGCCCAGTTTCTCAGCCTCATCCATCAGGCCGCCGAACTTGTTGTACGCATCGCCCGCCACCGCGGCATCCACGCCGTTGACGCGGAACATGGTGGAGGGGTACATCATGTCGTGCCCGCTGGTGCCCTTCTCGAAGGGTGCACCAGCGAACGCCGCGAGGTCGCCATCACCCGAGCAATCGATGAAGGTCCTGGCAAGAACAGCGTAGCGACCCGACTTGGTTTCGATCAGCGCAGCACGGATTTGCGTCGGCCCGTTCATCAGGACGCCGACCAGGTTCGCGTGGAACAGCAGTTGCGCCCCGCTCTCCAGCACAAGGTCATCGGCGGCGACCTTGAAGGCCGCGTTGTCGTAGGCCTGCGCCGCGATCCTGTCGCCGAAGATCACATGCGGTTCGTTCAGGCCGCCCAATGCGCTGATGCGGGCCAGCAGGTCGTCCGCAACCCCGTGCACCACCTGCTTGATCGTGCCGTGCACATTGGCATGCAAACCGCAGAAGTTCGTCACACCGGCGGCCGTGCCCATGCCGCCCAGGAAGCCGTAGCTCTCGATCAGCAAGGTGGATTGGCCGGCGCGGGCAGCGGCAGTGGCGGCTGCGATGCCGGCCGGGCCTCCGCCCAGCACGACAACGTCGTATTCACCCCAGACGGGGGTGTCGCGGCTGGGCTCGTTCAAGGTGGCTGGCGTGGGGTTTGGCATGGGACATGTCTCGGTTGGTTCTGGGTTGCCTGAATTCTGGTTTTGCCCCACTATTTCGACAATGCCATTCGCCTGATACCCAAAAACGTAAATCGAAATAATGGACCTCAAGCTCCTGGCCGTGTTCGACGAGGTCTACAAGACACGCAGCGTCTCGCGGGCGGGTGAGAACCTGGGTTTGGCGCAGTCATCCATCAGCATCTCGCTGGCAAGGCTGCGGCGGCACTTCGGTGATCCGCTGTTCGTTCGCACCTCGGACGGCATGCAACCCACGCCACACGCGACTTCGCTGGTGGCGCCGGTTCGACAGGCGATCGAACTGCTGCGCGGCATCACGAGGCAACAGGCGGTCTTCGATCCGGTGAAGGCGCAGCGGATGTTTCGCATCTGCATGACCGACATCACCCACCTTGTCCTGCTGCCTGCACTCATCAACCGCCTGCGCGTCATCGCGCCGGGGATCAACGTGGAGATCACACACATCTCCGGGCAGACGCCCAGGATGCTGGAGTCCGGCGAGGCCGACCTGGCCGTCGGCTTCATGCCGCAGTTGGAAGCTGGGTTCTACCAACAGAAATTGTTCGAGCAGGACTTTTCCTGCGTGGTGCGTCGCGACCATCCGCGTGTCCGTTCACGGCTCACGGCAGCCATGTTCAAGCGGGAGAACCACGTACTGGTCACCGCCGCTGGCACCGGACAAAACCTGGTGGAGGAGGCCCTGGAGCGCCTTGGGGTTCAGCGCAATATTGCCCTCCGGCTGCCCAACTATCTCGGCATGGGCGGCCTGCTGGCGAGCACGGACCTGATGGTGACGGTACCGCGGCGCGTGGCCGAGACGTTGGTGCGGATTGCCGACGTGAAACAGTTGCTGCCGCCGTTCGAGCTACCCGTGTTTTCCATCAAGCAGCACTGGCATGAACGCTACCAGCAGGACCCCGCGAACAGATGGCTGAGAGGGGTCATTTCGGATCTGTTCCTGGAGTAGCGCTTCCGCTCTTCACCTGCAGTTGAAGTTGATGGCCCAGCAGGCAGTGGTTGTTGGAACGCTCATGGGTTGACTGTCGGCTATCAAGGGAACGGCGGGACACTCAACTCAACGCCCATCGTTTGCGGATCGTCCACAGAGGCGCCCTCCAGGCGAATCGACCTGAGGCGCTGTCGCCGCCATCGACGCGCCTTGCCCCGTATGGCAATGCGCCTTACCCTCTTGCCCTTATCCGGTGACCGCCTCGCAGGGAGATTCCCCACTTCAACGCCTACGCACCGCCATGAATCCGCCCTGCGCCTTCTCCGTGTTGCTCTTTGCCCTGGTGGTGGCGCTCGGCGGTTGTGCCACCCGCCCGGCCAACCCGCCCATCACGCATGTCGACCCGGACGCAGGCTATACCTTTCAATCGCGCCTGCAACGCAACAAGGACCAGGAGAACCTGGTCGTCCTCGCGTTCTCCGGCGGTGGCACGCGCGCGGCTGCCTTCTCCTACGGCGTGCTGGAGTTCCTGCGGCGCACCGAGGTCGTCGGGCCGAAGGGCAACAGGGAACGCCTGATCGACGCGGTCGACGTGGTCACGGGCGTGTCGGGGGGCAGCTTCACCGCGCTGGCGTATGGCCTCTACGGCGACAAGCTCTTCGCCGACTACGAGCAGCGCTTCCTCAAGCGCGACGTACAAGGCGAGATCATTTCCCGCGCCTTCAAGCCGGCCAACTGGGGCCATCTCTCCTCGCTGGCCTGGGGGCGGTCCGAGCTGGCCGCCGACCTGTATGACGAGATCCTCTTCAACGGCGCGACCTTCGGCGATCTCGACCGTGGCAATGGCCCCTTGATCGGGGTGTCGGCGACCGACATCTCGACCGGCAGCCGCGTGACCTTCGGGCAGAACCTCTTCAACGCGATGTGCTCGGACCTCAACGCCGTGCGCCTGTCGCGCGCGGCCGCGGCCTCGTCCGCGGTGCCCGCCGTGCTGTCGCCCGTCACGATCAACAACTACGGTGGAACCTGCGACTACAAGATTCCGCAGTGGGTACTGCGCTTCACCTCGCAGGCCGACCCGCCGCGGCCGGCGGCGCGCACCATCCGCGAGCTGAAGGACAGGGAGCCTTACCTGGATGGCAAGCGGCGTCCGTACATCCATCTGGTGGACGGTGGCGTGTCGGACAACCTGGGCATGCGAGGGGTGCTCGATGCGATCAACCTGATGGAATCCCTGAACGCCGAGGGCGTGCCCAGCCGCCTCGACAACGTGCGCAGGATCATCGTGCTGGTCGTCAACTCGCAGTCCTCGCCGCCCACCAACTGGGATGCGTCGGAAAGCCCGCCCGGCACGGTGCCCATCCTGCTGAAAGCCACCGGCGTGCCGATCGATCATTACTCCTACGAAGCCGTCGAACTGCTGAAGGACATCTCGGCACGGTGGCAATCGGCGCAGCGCGTGCGGTCGCTTGCAGGCTGTGCCGACCGCAAGGACACCCCGATCTGCAAGGAGGTGCGCGTGCCCGACGCGAAGATCTTCGCCATTGATGTTTCCTTCGCCGCCCTCCCCGACGGGCCCGAGCGCGCCTACCTCAACGCACAGCCGACCTCCTTCGTGCTGCCGGACGAGGCCGTCGATCGACTGCGCGCCGCCGCGGGCAACATCATCCTGGCGTCGCCGGAATTCCAGCGGCTGCTGAAGGATGTGGGTGCGACGGTCGTCGCCGACCCGCCCGCCGCGAGGGCCGGCGCTCTGCGCACGCCTTGAACCGGAAGCCCCAGGCCGCCCGCGCGGCGCAACCTTCAGGATCCTGGGCGAGCGCGGCTGCTTGCTGGAGGCTGATGCCGTTGCCGAGCGGATCGGCATGCCGGTGCGCCAGGCGCCATCCGCTGCCCTCGCGGCGATAGACCAGGGTGACGCGCGGCGACCACACCTGCGCTGGCAGACCGCCGACCGCTATGTGTGCCCGCTCAATCGTCGCCAGCACCACCATGTCGCTCCACGCGTAGGACTGGACGAGTTCCTGCTTCAATGACCCGTTCCTTGAAGAAAGCGTCCGATCTGCTCCCAGCGCCGGCTCTTCCGGGAGATCGGGAGAGCAGGCACCGCCGCGGGCATGCATACCCTGTCAAGCGTGGCCAAGTCAGCGCGGCGGCGACCGCAACGACGCACCGATGCCGCATAGCGCGGCGGACCGCTCAGGCTCTTTCCCTTGGCGCTGCGAACCTCGAGCGCAGCGAGCGTGAAGCGAGGGCCTGGCGGCCTCCCAATGCAGTTGCCGCTGACTTGTTCCGAATTGGCCGGAGCGGGCACCGTCGCGTCAAGACTGGTTGCAGCCATTCATTGCAGCGGCTTCGCTGACTCTCTTGGGCCCCCTGCTGCCGTTCGCCTCGCTGGCGTGAGCGACAAAAGCGCCAACATTCGCTGTCACTCACGTTGAAATCTATGAATCAGCTCCCTCCATGCTGCGAGAACCCGCTGCAAAGTATGTAGCATCCAGTGACAACAAATCATGCGTCTGCTCGCGTGGAACGGGGCCATTGATCAATGGACAAAAAGGCACTCTCCGAAAGCGATATCTGCGACAAGTTCATCCGCCCGGCCATGGTGAAGGCGGGCTGGAATGGCATGGACCAGATCTTTCGTGAGTACCCATTGCGCGCAGGGCGCGTCGTGGTACGGGGAAAACAGTCGTACCGCGACCAGGGTTCCGTACTCAAGGCCGACTTCGCCTTGTTCTACAAAGCCAACATTCCTTTGGCGGTGGTCGAGGCCAAAGACAACAAGCAGGCCGTGGGCGCAGGCATGGCGCAGGCTCTGAACTACGCCGATCTGTTGAATGTGCCGTTCAGCTTCACCAGCAATGGCGATGGCTTCGTATTCCGTGACGCCACGCTGGCCTCGGGTGTGCTGGAGCAAAACCTCACCCTGGACGAGTTTCCGTCGCCGCAGGAGCTGTGGAGCCGCTACTGCTCCTGGAAGGGCTGGTCTGCCGATGAAAGCCGCGTGGTGGGATTCGACTACGCACCTCACAAGAGCCCGCGCTACTACCAGCTCAATGCGGTAAATCGCGCGGTAGAAGCCATCGCAGCCGGCCAGGATCGCGTGCTGCTCGTCATGGCTACAGGCACCGGCAAGACCTACACAGCGTTCCAGATCATCTGGCGCTTGTGGAAGAGCGGCGCCAAGAAGCGAATCCTCTTCCTTGCCGACCGCAACATCCTCATCGACCAGACCATGGTCAATGACTTCCGGCCCTTCAAGGGCGCGATGGCCAAACTGAGTCCGAATGCCAAGGGCGTCGAGCGAGTCGATGCGCAGGGCCAGCTGTCGATCGAGGATGTGGACCTGGCGGTGAACAAGACGACCAAACGGGTAGACAAGAGCTACGAGATCTACCTCTCGCTTTATCAGGCCGTCACGGGAACCGAAGAGCAGCGCAACATCTACAAGCAGTTCAGCCCCGACTTCTTCGACCTCATCGTGGTGGACGAGTGCCACCGTGGCAGTGCTTCAGAAGACTCCGCCTGGCGCGACATCCTGACCTACTTCAAGGGGGCCACGCAGATCGGCCTGACCGCGACACCCAAGGAAACCAAGGACGTTTCCAACACCGACTACTTCGGCGAACCTGTCTACACCTACAGCCTGAAGCAGGGCATCGAGGACGGCTACCTGGCGCCGTACAAGGTGATCCGGGTGGACCTGGACAAGGACACCTTCGGCTGGCGCCCTACCGCGGGCATGACCGACAAGCACGGTCACGCTATCGAAGACCGCATCTACACCGGCGCCGACATGAACCGCAAGCTGGTGCTGGAGCAGCGCGATGTGACGGTGGCTGCCAAGATCACCGAGTACCTCAAGGGCACTGACCGTTACGCCAAGACCATCGTCTTTTGCGAAGACATCGACCACGCCGCACGCATGCGTCAGGCACTGGCCAATGCCAACGCCGACATTTGCGCCACCCAGCCCAGGTACGTGGTTCAGATCACAGGCGACAACCAGGAGGGCAAGCTGGAACTGGACAACTTCATCGACCCGGAGAAGCCGTACCCGGTGATCGCAACCACCTCCAAGCTCATGAGCACGGGCGTGGATGCGCAGACCTGCAAGCTCATCGTGCTCGACCAGGGCATCAAGTCGATGACCCTGTTCAAGCAGATCATCGGCCGCGGCACGCGGCTGCGCGAAGACCTGGGCAAGACCTGGTTCACGATCCTCGACTTCAAGCGCGCCACCGAACTGTTTGCTGACAAGGATTTCGACGGTGAGCCCGTGCAGGTGTATGAGCCGGGCGCCGACGCACCTGTGGCCCCGCCCGAGCCTGCACCTGGCGACGCCCCCGCCGGTGCGGGCGACCCGCTCGCCGGGATGGATGCTCTCAAACCTTTGGGGCCCTTTGCCGGCACGCCATCGGATGGCCCGAAGAAGTACGTGCTGGGCAGCAATGTCACCGTGGTCGTGGCGCGTGAGCGGGTGCAGTACCTTGATGCCAACGGCAAGCTGATCACCGAAAGCCTGCGCGACTACACCCGCATCAACCTGCGCAAACGATACGACTCGTTGGACCAGTTCCTTCAGGCGTGGGATCAGGCCGACCGCAAGGCGGCCATGCTGCAAGAACTGGAAGGGCAGGGTGTATTGCTGGAGGCCCTGGCCGACGAGGTCGGCAAGGACCTGGACCCCTTTGATCTGCTGCTGCATGTCGCTTATGACCAACCCAGGCTCACCCGCCGCGAGCGCGCCCGGCGTGTGCAGAAGCGCAACGTGTTCACCCAGTACGGACCCGTGGCGCGCAAGGTGATGGATGCCTTGCTCGACAAGTACGCCGACGAAGGCATCACCACCGTCGAGAGCAACGATGTCTTCAAGCTTCAGCCCTTCACTGAACTGGGCACTCCGACAGAACTGGTGCGCAGCTTTGGTGGTCGTCCCCAATATCTGAGCGCCCTACAGAACCTGGCGCGCGAGCTCTACGCTATGCAGCCCTCTACGTAACTGTGGCTGTCTGATACTAGTGTTCCTGATCGCCGTGTGCGCCGCGCCTTGCCGCGCCACGACATGTTTCTTTTTGAGCCCGCATTCCATGTCCAACCTCACCCCCGTCATCAAATCCATCCAGGACATCATGCGCCAGGACAGCGGCGTCGACGGCGATGCCCAGCGCATCAGCCAGCTCACCTGGCTGCTGTTCCTCAAGGTCTTCGACGCCTTGGAAGAAGAGCTGGAACTCACGCGCGACAGCTACCACAGCCCGATTCCCGAAGACCTGCGCTGGCGCAACTGGGCCGCGGACCCCGAGGGCATGACCGGCGAGGCCTTGCTCGACTTTGTGGACAACGAACTCTTCTCCACGCTCAAAGCGCTGAGCGTCGACCCCGTGCGCAACCCGCGCGGCTATGTTGTGCGCGGCGTGTTTGAGGACGCCTACAACTACATGAAAAGCGGCCACCTGCTGCGCCAGGTGGTCAACAAGCTCAACGGCATCGATTTCAATCGCCAAGCCGAGCGCCACCAGTTCAACGACCTCTACGAAAAAATTCTCAAGGACCTGCAAAGCGCCGGCAACGCGGGCGAGTTCTACACCCCGCGCGCCGTCACCCAGTTCATGGTCGACATGGTCAACCCGCAGCTGGGCGAGGTGGTGCTCGACCCCGCCACCGGCACCGGCGGCTTCCTGGTCTGCGCCATCGAGCACCTGCGCAAGCAGGTGCACAACGCCGAGCAGGAAGCGACGCTGCAGAACAGCATTCGCGGCGTCGAGAAAAAGCAGATGCCCCACATGCTCTGCGTCACCAACCTGCTGCTGCACGGCATCGAGGTGCCCAGCCACATCCGCCACGACAACACCCTGGCGCGCCCGCTGCGCGACTACACCCAGGCCGACCGCGTGGACGTTGTGCTCACCAACCCGCCTTTCGGCGGCATCGAAGAGCCGGGCATCGAGCAGGGCTACCCCGCTGACGTGCGCACCAAGGAAACCGCCGACCTGTTCCTTGTGCTCATCAAGCACATCCTCAAGGTGAATGGCCGCGCCGCCGTGGTGCTGCCCGACGGCACCCTGTTTGGCGAAGGCGTGAAGAGCCGCATCAAGGAGCAGTTGCTGACCGAGTGCAATCTGCACACCATCGTTCGCCTGCCCAACGGCGTGTTCGCGCCCTACACCGGCATCAAGACCAACCTGCTGTTCTTCACCAAGGGCCAGCCCACACAGCATGTCTGGTACTACGAGCACCCGTATCCGCCGGGCGTCAAGAACTACAACAAGACCAAGCCCATCCGCATCGACGAGTTCGATGCCGAGAAGGCTTGGTGGGGCACCGAGGCCGATGGCTTTGCCGCCCGTGTGGAGAACGAACGCGCCTGGAAGGTCGGCATCGACACCATCCGCGCCGCCAACTGGAACCTCGACCAGAAGAACCCGCACGTGGGCGAGCAGACCAGCCACGACCCCGAGGTGCTGCTGGCCGACTACGCCCGCCTGCAGGCCGAGGCCCAGGCGCTGCGCGACGAGCTCAGAGGCATCCTCGCGCAGTCTTTATCAGCCAAATCGGCCGCGGGCGCTTGAGGGATAGGGCGCATGCTGCTATCGAATTTGGATTTACTGGCCACCGCCCCGGGCGGTGTAGCGCACCTGCGCGAAACCATTTTGACCTTGGCTGTGCAAGGCAAGCTGGTGCCGCAAGACCCGGTGGATGAGCCTACCAGCGTGCTGCTGCAAGAGATTCGAACGGAGAAAGACCGACTGATCGCCGAAGGCAAGATCAAGCAGGACAAGTCGTTGGTCGAGATTTCGGACGAGGAAAAGCCGTTTGGATTGCCGGTGGGGTGGGAGTGGGTGCGGGCGCTTGACGTTTGCGCTTTGATTACCGATGGCGATCATCAGCCTCCACCTAAGGCAGATATGGGCGTGCCTTTCCTTGTCATTGGCGATGTAAGAACTGGATTCGTAGCATTGGAGGGAGCATCTCGTTTTGTCCCAGAGAGCTATTTTGAAGGGCTTGATTGGGGCAAAAAGCCTTGTCTGGGTGATGTTCTGTACACCACCGTTGGCAGCTTTGGTATTCCAATACCAGTGGTTCAGCAACAGCGGTTCTGTTTTCAACGACACATCGCCTTGTTTCGTCCGGCGGTCATCGAGCTTCAGAGTTATCTAGCCACGGCTTTGCAAACGAAATTGGCCTTTGACCAAGCAGAAAGAGGCGCTACGGGCATTGCACAAAAAACAGTGCCGTTGTCTGTACTGCGCAATCTATTGCTTCCACTTCCACCCCTCGCCGAGCAATCCCGCATCGTCACCCGCGTCGAAGAACTCATGCGTCTGTGCGATGCGCTGGAGGCCAAGGGTCGACTGGAAGCCGCGCAACACGCCCAACTGGTCAGCACCCTGCTGGGCACGCTCACCGCCAGCGTCACGCCCGAGGAACTGGCCGACAACTGGCAGCGCGTGGCCCAGCACTTCGACCTTCTGCTCGACCGCCCCGAAGCCGTCGACGCCCTGGAGCAAACCCTGCTGCAACTGGCCGTGCGCGGATTGCTCGTGCACCAAGACCCTGCCGACGAGCCTGCCAGCGCCCTGCTGGCCCGCATCCGCACCGAAAAAGACCGCCTCATCGCGGAGGGGAAGATCAAACGTGACAAACCTCTGCCACCCGTCACGGATGAAGAGAAGCCCTTTGAGCTGCCGGTGGGATGGGAGTGGACGCGGATGGGCACAGTGGTGAACGGCAGTGAAGCCGGTTGGAGCCCAACTTGCATTGGTTCTCCACGTCGCCCTGGCCACTGGGGCGTGCTGAAAGTCAGCGCTGTGTCGTGGGGTGAGTTCGATGCAACCGCAAATAAGGAATTACCTTTGGACCTTGCCCCCAAGCCTGAGTACGAAGTAAGGGATGGAGATTTCCTGCTTTCGCGGGCAAACACGGCGGAATTGGTGGCTCGCTCAGTGGTGGTCACGACCGCGGAGCCCAGGCTGATGTTGAGTGACAAAGTCATTCGGTTGGATGTGTCCAGTCAGATGAATAGGGTCTTCCTCAATATGGTGAATAACGCAAGCCACGCGCGGGAGCACTACGCTATGCGCGCGTCCGGCACCAGTAGCTCAATGAAAAACGTGTCCCGTGAGGTGGTACTGGCTTTGCCGGTTCCACTCCCGCCTTTCGTCGAACAATCCCGCATCGTCACCTGCGTCACCGCCTTGCGCCGCCTGTGCGCCGACCTGCGCCAGCGCCTGAAGGCTGCGCAAGCCACCCAATCCCACCTGGCCCAAGCCCTGGTGGAGTCTTCCAACGCCTTGTGAAAGAGCCCCACCGTGTCGAGCTTTGAAACCAACCCCAAGGACATGAAAGACCTGCTGGTCGATATCCAGGCAGGCAAGATCCAGTTGCCCGACTTCCAGCGCGGCTGGGTGTGGGAAGACATGCGCATCCGCGAGTTGCTGGTGAGCGTGGCGCAGTCCTTCCCCGTGGGCGCCGTGATGATGCTGGAGACGGGTGGCGCGGTGACGTTTGAGCAGCGTGGTGTGGAGGGCGTGGAGCCGCGTCCCAAGGCCGAGGATGCCAAGTGGTTGATCCTGGACGGTCAGCAGCGCCTGACGACACTGACCCAAGTGCTGCAGCTCAAGACGCCGGTGCAAACGCACAACGGGCGCGGCAAGCAGATGAAGCTCTTCTACTACTGGGACATTGAAAAGGCGCTGCAACCCGACGCCGATTTGCTGGACGCCATCGTGGCGGTGGACGAGCGCCGCCAGCAGTACGGCCAGTTCCACCGCGACGTGACGCTGGATCTGAGCACCCGGGAGCGTGAGTGTCTGGCGATGCACTTTCCGTGCAATGCCATGTTCGACGCCATGGCCTGGATGGTGGACCTGAGCAAGGTCAACCCCACCAGGATTCAGCAGTTCCTTGAGTTTCAGCAGGCGGTGATTGCCCGGTTCACGGGCTACAAGGTGCCGGTGATCCAACTGCTCAAAGACACCTCGAAGGAGGCGGTGTGCACGGTCTTTGAAAAGGTCAACACAGGCGGCGTGGCATTGAATGTGTTTGAACTGATCACCGCTACCTTCGCCGCAGAGAAGTTCAACCTGCGGGATGACTGGCTTGGCAGTGTGGAACGCAACGTGCAAGGCCGGCGCACGCGCTTGCATGCGGCCGACCTGCTGCGCAACGTGGAGGCAAGCGATTTCATCCAGAGCATCACTTTGCTGGAGACGCGCGCCAAGCGCCGCGAGCGGCTGGCCGAGCTCACTAAGGCCAACGCTGGAGTCGTGCCCGATGAGGAAAAGCAGCAGCTACCTCCCGTCAGTGCCAAACGCAAAACGATGTTGGCGTTGAGCCGCACGGCCTACCAGGCATGGGCCGGCAAGGTCGAGCTGGGGTATCTTCAGGTGCCCAGCTTCTTGCGCAAACAGTCCATCATGCGGCTGCGCGAGTTGCCCTACCAGACACAGATGGTGCCGTTGGCAGCGATCCTTGCGGAGCTGGACGACAAGGCTTGGCTGACCCCTGTGGTGTTCGACAAGCTCTCGCTCTGGTTTTGGTGCGGCGTGCTGGGCGAGCTTTACGGCGGCGCGGTGGAAACGCGTATCGCCAAAGATGTGGAGGAAGTGCTGGAATGGGTGGAGAACGGCGGGCCGTTGCCTGCCACGGTGTCGGACGCGAGTTTCGATGCGCAGCGTCTGGACCGGCTCTACACCCGCAACAGCGCGGCCTACAAGGGTGTGAACGTGTTGGTGCTGCGCCAGGGCGCGCAAGACTGGTACTTCAAGTCCACGGTGGACAAGCTCGACAACGACGACATGATGAGCATGGACATCCACCACATCTTCCCGGAAGACTGGTGCAAGAAGCAGGGCATCAAGCCTGCCGTCTTCAACAGTATCGTCAACAAGACCCCCATTTCCTACAAAGCCAACCGCAAGATCGGTGGCGCCGCACCGTCTGCTTACCTCGCCAAGCTGCAGGCAGAAAAACTGGTGGCGTTAGACGCGAATGCAATGGATGCGTTGCTGCAAACGCACCAGGTGCCAGCGCAGTTCATGCGCGCAGATGACTTTGAAGGGTTCTATGCGGCCCGCAAGGCGAATCTATTGGCATTGATCGAGCAGGCCATGGGCAAGGCGCCGTTGCCGCATGCCGAAGCCTCCAGTGAAAGCGACGCAGCGGCCGAAGAGGCCTTTGCCGCTGCCCAAGCGGCCGAAGCATAGGTCTCGTAGTTGAAGGACATGTCGTTCGGAATCTTGCCCCCGAACGTCTGCTTGTTGCCGATCTGAGTCGGACGATGGCGCTTTTTGAAAGACAGCAATCGCTGCATCGCCTCACGGCGGCGATCTGCTGTGTAGCGCCGAGCCGCCGCTGGCGCCATCGAGCCTACCGACCAATTCCCTCCGCTTGAGCGTGTCCAATCAGAATCTTGTTGTTGCCGTTGGCGATCCGTGAGGGCTTGTGCCGTTGCCTTCAGCATCGCTGTCGAACCCGCGATCCGCCACGGGCACGACCACGTGCGCGTCAGGCTTTCCAGGCCCCTCCGTGAGCCGCGCTGGCTTCGTCGATCAACGCCGGGCCGATGCATTCGATCGCGTGCGGCGAGGCACGGAACACGTCGCGGCACGAGAGTTCGGCATCGCGCTGGTCGCTGCGCTCGCCGCGGTACGCGCGCAGTCGCTCCGCGTCGATGCCGAACACCACGCGTCCGATGGCCGACCAGAAGATGGCGCCCGCGCACATCACGCAAGGCTCGCCCGACGCGTAGATCGTCGCGCCGGCGAGTTGCTCGCGCGTGAGGCCGCGTCGGGCCAGCGCCCGGATGGCGTTCATCTCGGCATGGGCGGTGCAGTCGGCGATTTCGGCGTTGCTGTTCCACGCTTCGGCCAGCACCTCGTTGCCGGCCGACACGATGATGGAACCGAAGGGCCGGTTGCCCCGGCGGCGTGCCGCATGCGACCAGCCGATCGCCTTGCGCAGGTACCGGCCGTCGCGCTCGTCGAGTTCGGTTTCAGCAAGAAGGTTCATGCCTTGACCATCCGTTCGCTGCGCGGCGGCAGCATCGTCGTATTGAAGAGCGCATCGGCCGACGGCTTGGTCTTCAGGCCGTAGACCTCGGCCACTTCGTCGACCTGCTGCTCGAGCGTGAGCTTCCGGATGTCGCCCAGGCCGTGCGAGCGGGTGTCGGCAGCACCGACGTACTGCGCCGTGACGAGCCAGCGCTCCGTCTCGATCTTCTCGTCGAGGATGGGCTCACGCTGGCGCATCGCGGCAATCGACGGGCCCGGGTTGGCAAAGGTCTCGACGATCGCGCGATTGGTCGCGCGGAGGAAGGCCGCGACCACCTTCGGGTTCTGCGCGATGAGGTTGCTGCTCGCCAGGATGGCATTGCCATACAGGTTGACGCCGGCATCGGAATACTTGAGCACCGAGAGCTCTTCCGGCTTCATGCGCGAGAACAGCGAAATCGCCGAGTCGTGGAAGTAGGTGGCGGCATCGACGTCGCCGCGTACCATCACGTTGTCGCGTGCACTGAAGTCGGTGGTCTGCCATGCGAAGGCGTCGGGCTTCATGCCTTGCTTGCGCGCGACCATCGGCCAGGCGCGGCGTGTCGATTCGACGGCAGCCGCCGCGACCTTCTTGCCCGCGAGGCTCTTGAAGTCGCCGGTCACGCCGCGGTCCTTGCGGCCGATGATCACGAACGGTGCGCGGTTGTAGTACTGGTACACCGCCTGCACCACCGGCGTGCCTGGGTTCTGTGCATTGAACTCGACGAGCGAACTGATGTCGCCCAAGCCCAACTGGTAGACGCCGCTCGCGATGCGCGTGATCGACGCGACCGAACCGGCGCCCGTGTCGATCGTCACGTCCAGGCCTTCCTCCATGTAATAGCCCTTGGCCTGCGCGAGGAAGAAGGGCGAGGTCTGTCCGTTGATGCGGAAGTCGAGCGTGAACTTGAGCGGCGTGAGCTTGCCGCCTTGTGCGAAGGCGGAGGGCAGCGAAAGGGTGGCGGCAGCGGCGGCGCTGGCGGCGAGGAAGGAACGGCGTTGCATGGCGTGGGGCCTCGGAATTTCTGTCGGTCTTGAAATCCCCCTGCCGTCCGTCGAACAGGCACGAGGGTGCTTCAAGAGCAATTTCCGGGCGGCGCACATCGGTGGTGCGTGCGCTGCTGAACGCTTCTACTCTTGCCTCATGTCATGCACGACGCATGCCAGCCTGGTGGCACAATCGGGCCCGCAATTTGCATCACAGATTGCGCAGAGTAGAAGCGTTCAGCCTTGTTGCCCCGCGCGCATGGTCGGAAATTGCTCTTTGAAGTTCGTCCCCCACACGCAACCCAAAGGAGTCACGCATGCTCGTCACCCAACAACCCGTCTTTCGCAAGTTCTGGCACGCCGTGATGCCGCTCACCGAACTGGCGAATGGCCCGAAGCCCTTCCGCCTGCTCGGCGAAGACATCGTTCTCTTCCTCGACGCCGACGGCCAGCCCGCTGCGCTGCGCGACCGCTGCTGCCACCGCACCGCGAAGCTTTCCAAGGGCTGGTGCGTCGACACCGACGGCAAGGCCTGCGGCAGCGGCGCCATCCAGTGCGGCTACCACGGCTGGACTTACGACCGCAGCGGCCAGGTGATCCGCATTCCGCAGTACGAGCCCGACCGCAGGATCTCGCCCGACTACAAGACCACGGCCTACCACTGCACGGCGCGCTACGGCTACGCGTGGGTCGCGCTGGAAGACCCGATCGCCGACATCCCGGCCGTGCCGGAGTTCGACGACCCGGTTTACCGCACGATCTTCCAGTTCTACGAAACCTGGAACACGAGCCCGATGCGCGCGCTGGAGAATTCCTTCGACAACTCCCACTTCAGCTTCGTGCACCGCGCCACCTTCGGCGTTGCCGCCAGCCCGAAGCCGAGCCGCTACAACCTGGTCGAGAACGAAGGCGGCTTTCATGCCGAGACGGTGATCGAGGCGGCCAACCCGGCCAAGTTCCATGCGATCAGCGGCGTGACCGATCCCATCACCACGCGCCACATGCGCAATGCCTACTTCCTGCCCTTCGCGCGCCGGCTCGACATCGAATACCCCTCGGGCATCCGCCACATCATCATCAACTGCTTCACGCCGATCGACGACGGGCGCATGCAGCTGTGCCAATGGCTGTTCCGCAACGACAGCGAGGCCGATTGCGCCGCACAGATGCTGATCGACTTCGACGACGAGATCACGCGCGAAGACAAGGACATCCTCGAATCGACCGACCCCGACGCGCTGGTCGACACCCGGCGGCGCGGCGTCGAATACTCGATGGAGTCCGACAAGCCGGGCATGCTGATTCGCAAGCACCTGATGCAGCTGCTTGCGAAGCACGGCGAGGCCGAGGTGCATCGCGGGATGAAGGTCATCCCGCTCGCGCAAGCTGCCTGAGCGCGCGGGTCCGGCGCCCTGCTCCCGCGGGCATACTGGCCCCATGCCCGATGCCCCATCCTTGACTTCGGTGCGCCGACGCGCGCCGCGCTGGGCGCGCTGGCCCATCAGGTTCATGTGCCTGCTCACGCTGCTGATGCTCGGCCCGATCGGCGTGCTGGCCTTCGGCAACCTGGACCTGGACACGCCCTGGCACATGACGAGCCGCGAGAGCACCGGCCAGGCGCCCGACCCGTTGGTCGAGCGCGGTGCGGTGGTACAGGTCTATGGCGCCCGCACCGTGCGATGGCGCGGCGCCTTCGGCATTCATCCCTGGATCGCGGTCAAACGCGCCGGCGCCGACCGCTACACCACCTACCAGATCGTAGGGTGGCGGGCCCGTTTCGGCGGCGATGCCCTGGTCATCAGCGAGTCGAACGCCCCGGACATGCTCTGGTTCGGCGCCTATCCGCAATTGCTGGCCGACCACCGCGGGGCCCGGGCAGAAGCCTTGATCGACCAGATCGAATCGGCAGTGGCGGCCTACCCCTGGCGCACGTCCTACCGGCTCTGGCCGGGCCCCAACAGCAACACCTTCGTGGCGTGGGTGGCCCGCCAGGTGCCCGGTCTGCGACTGGACCTGCCGACCACCGCTATCGGCAAGGACTATCTCGGTGCAACCACCTTCTTCGATCACGCACCCAGCGGCACCGGCTGGCAGCTGTCAGTGCTCGGCCTGGCCGGCGTGACGTTGGCACGCGACGAGGGCCTGGAACTCAACCTGCTCGGTCTTGGCTTCGGCGTCGATGTCGACGATCTGGCCCTGCGGGTGCCCGGTTTCGGTCGGCTGCCTTGATGTTCGCGGCACTGGATTCCTGCCTGCCCATGCACTGCCGCCTGACCAGGCCCAACCGCGAATGCCACCATCTGGCGACGGGTCCGTGAGCGAGGTCGCGGCGCATGGCAATCGCTTCCTTGCGGCATGGCTGCATGCCGGCTTGGCATCGCAGGCCCCTTTTCGGCGGCACGGTTCCTGTATCTACTCTCGGCTTCCCCAAACCCCGACCCGACACAGGAGCTGTCCATGTACATTTCGTCCCGATTTCGTGCGTTCGCCGCGGGCGCCGCGCTGCTGGCCTCCGCGGCCATTGCGCAAGCCCAACTGGCCCCACCGGCGCTTTCCAATGTGGTGATCCTGGCCACCGGCGGCACCATCGCCGGCGCCGGCGCGTCGGCCGTCAACAGCGCGACCTATGCGGCCGCCAAGGTCGGCGTGGAGAAACTGATTGCCGGCTTGCCGGAACTCTCGAAGGTCGCCAACGTTCGCGGCGAACAGGTGTTCCAGGTCGCATCCGAGAGCCTGACCAACGACAACCTGCTGACGCTGGCCAAGCGCGTGTCGGCACTCGCCAAGCAGCCCGACGTGGACGGCATCGTCATCACCCACGGCACCGACACGGTGGAGGAAACGGCCTATTTCCTCACGCTGACGGTGCACACCAACAAGCCGATCGTGATGGTCGCGTCGATGCGGCCTGGCACGGCGCTGTCGGCGGACGGTGCGCTGAACCTCTATGACGCGGTGAGCGTGGCCGGCAGCAAGGACGCGATGGGCAAGGGCGTGCTGCTGACGATGAACGACAGCATCGAGAGCGGCCGCGATGTCAGCAAGAACGTCAACATCAAGCCGAGTGCCTTCACGAGCCAGTGGGGCCCGCTCGGCATGGTGGTCGAGGGCCGGAACTACTGGTTCCGTGCACCGGTCAAGCGCCACACGATGAACTCGGAATTCGACATCGACACGATCACCGCGCTGCCACCCGTGGAGATTGCCATGGGCTATGAAGGCGTCGCGTCCACGGCCATCGATGCACTCGGCAAGAGCGGCATCAAGGCGCTGGTGCATGGCGGCCCGGGCAATGGTTCGGTGGCGGACCGGATCGTGCCGAGCCTGCAGAAGGTGCGTGCCGATGGCATCGTCGTGATCCGCAGTTCTCGCGTGCCGGACGGCTTCGTGATCCGCAATGCCGAACAGCCGGACGACAAGTACGACTGGGTGGTGTCGCACGACCTGCGGCCCCAGAAGGCACGCATCCTGGCCATGGTGGCACTGACGAAGACCAGCGACACGAAGGAACTGCAGCGGATCTTCTGGGAGTACTAGGCCTGCAGGGGGCGTCCATCGGGGAGCTCGACCGCAGGTGATGCGCGGTTTCGCAACAAGCCGCGGGCGCCCCGAGAACCTGCTCCCGGCCGTCGCGTTCCATCCTGTTGCGAGTGCAACGTGCCGCGCCAAGCATGCGTGACTACACTGAGGCAAGGGTTGCAGCGATCGATGCAAGCCGCCGCTTTTTCACACCACAAGACAGGGACAAATCCATGAAATTCCAGACCTTCCGGCTGTCGCTCCTGCTGAGCGCCGCCCTGCTCTCCGGCATCGGCGCACAGGCGGCATCCCAAGCCCCCGTTGCCGCTCAGAACGGCATGGTCGTGAGTGCGCAGCACCTGGCCACCAAGGTCGGCGTCGACGTGCTCAAGCGCGGCGGCAATGCCGTCGATGCGGCGGTTGCCGTCGGCTATGCACTGGCGGTGGTGTACCCGGCCGCCGGCAACCTGGGCGGCGGCGGCTTCATGACCGTGCAGCTGGCCGACGGCCGCAAGACCTTCCTCGATTTCCGCGAGAAGGCACCGTTGGCCGCCACGGCCGACATGTACCTCGACAAGGACGGCAACGTCATCAAGGGCCTGAGCACGAAAGGCCACCTGGCGGTCGGCGTACCGGGCAGCGTCTCCGGCATGGAGTACGCGCGCGAGAAGTACGGCACCATGAAGCGCGCAGAGTTGATCGCTCCCTCGGTCCGGCTGGCCGAGAAGGGCTTCGTGCTGGAACAGGGCGACATCGACCTGCTCAATACCGCGACGGCCGATTTCAAGGAAGACGCCGCGTCAGGCGCCATCTTCCTGAACAAGGGCGAGGCCTTCACGGCCGGCCAGAAGCTGGTGCAGAAAGACCTCGCGAAGACCTTGCGCGCGATCAGCACCAAGGGCACGGACGGCTTCTACAAGGGCTGGGTCGGCGACGCGATCGTGGCATCCAGCAAGGCCGGCAAGGGCCTGATCACGCAGGCCGACCTCGACCAGTACAAGACCCGCGAGATGGCACCCATCGAGTGCGACTACCGCGGCTACCACGTGGTGTCGGCACCCCCGCCCAGTTCGGGCGGCGTGATCATCTGCGAGATGCTCAACATCCTCGAAGGCTATCCGCTCAAGGACCTGGGCTATGGCTCCGCCCAGGGTGTGCATTACCAGATCGAAGCCATGCGGCACGCCTACGTGGACCGCAACAGCTACCTGGGCGACCCGGACTTCGTCAAGAACCCGTTGGACCGCCTGCTCGACAAGGGCTATGCCGAGAAGATCCGCGCCGTCATCGATCCGAAGAAGGCCGGCGTCTCCAAGGACATCAAGCCGGGCGTTCCGCCGCATGAAGGCAGCAACACCACGCACTACTCGATCGCCGACAAGTGGGGCAACGCGGTGTCCGTGACCTACACGCTGAACGACTGGTTCGGCGCCAAGATCACGGCCGCCAAGACCGGCGTGCTGCTGAACGACGAGATGGACGACTTCACCTCCAAGGTGGGCGTGCCCAACCTCTACGGGCTGGTGCAGGGCGAGGCCAATGCCATCGCACCCGGCAAGCGCCCGCTGAGCTCGATGAGCCCCACCATCGTCACCAAGGACGGCAAACCCGTCATGGTGGTCGGCACGCCGGGCGGCAGCCGCATCATCACGGCCGTGATGCTGACGATGATCAACGCCATCGACTACGGCATGAACGTGCAGGAGGCGGTCGACGCGCCCCGCTTCCACCAGCAGTGGCTGCCCGACGTGACCAACGTCGAGACGTATGCGTTGAGCCCCGACACGCGCAAGCTGCTGGTCGACATGGGGCACAACCTCGGCGCGCCGCAACCGGCCAACCATCTTGCGGCAATCATCGTGGGTGCGCCGTCGCTGGGGGGGAAGCCGGTGGCGAACAACCGGTTCTATGGGGCCAACGATCCGCGGCGGAATACGGGGCTGGCGGCCGGGTACTGATTCACGCCAATGCGTGAACGCGGTGGCGCCAAGTCGCACGGCCGGGTCTTGACGCCATCGGGCTCAACCGCCCGCTTGAGAACTCACGCCGGCGTCACCGTCCTCGCGCTGGCCACCAGTCCCTGAATCAGCCGCAGCCTCGGCGAGGATCGCAGCCACAGGATTCCGAAGCGGCGGGCCTCGGAATGAAGCGGCAACGCGATCTTCGCAATACGCTGCCCGGCCAGCAGCAGTGACGCGATGTCCGGCACGAGCGACACGCCGAGCCCACGGTCCACCATCATGGCAATGGCCAGCAGCGAGCTCAGCTCGAAGCGCTCCTGCGGCACGATGCCTGCGGCGCGCAGGTAGCGATCGGCCTGCTTGCCGCCGCCCAGGTTGCGGTCATACCGGATCAGGGGCGAGGTGCGCAAGAGTTCGTGCGGATCGCGCCGCGCGAGCCGGCTGGGGGCCAGCAGCACCAACGGCTCTTCCCGCAGCAGCGACCAATCGAAAGTCTTGGGCAGCACGAAGCTGGGATGCAGGCACACCGCGGCATCCAGTTCGCCCTGCTGCACGGCCTTGTGCAGCGTCGCGGTGGTGCCCGATTGCAGGAATACCTTCACGCCAGGGTAGGCCTTGACGAAGTGCGCCAGGATGTCCGGGAGCACGCTGTGCAACGCGGTGTTGATGGTGCCGATGAGCAGTTCGCCGCCGGCCGCGTCACTGTCCAGCAGCGCCTTGATGTCGCTCACCTCGCGCAGCACGCTGCGCGCTCTCTGCACGAGCTGGTGACCTTGTTCTGTCGGTTGCACCGTGCGGCCGGCGCGCGCCAGCAGGGGGACGTTGAGCTCGCGCTCGAGGGTGCGGATCTGCTGGGCGATCGCCGCAGGCGTGAGGTCGAGCCGGCGGGCCGCTTCCGACATGGACCCGCTCTCCACCACAAGAAGAAAGCTCTGAAGGTAGGCCGTTTCCATGACGATAGATTTTCTATCATCTGATCAAACAAGGCATGTGTTTTTCTTTCTTCGTGAGCCGCAGACACTGCGTTCATGAAAAGCAAACTCTTTGTACCGGGAACCCGCCCCGAGTTGTTCTCCAAGGCGCTGGACAGCGCCGCCGATGGCATCTGCCTCGACCTGGAAGACGCGG
Source organism: Variovorax rhizosphaerae (assembly GCF_037889975.1). Lineage (NCBI taxonomy): Bacteria > Pseudomonadati > Pseudomonadota > Betaproteobacteria > Burkholderiales > Comamonadaceae > Variovorax > Variovorax rhizosphaerae. Next base: position 34,643 of record NZ_JBBKZT010000015.1, read on the forward strand.
TGTCCGAGCCGCGCAAGGACGAAGCGCGCCACACGGTGCGCGAGCTGTTGCAGGGCGGCAGCGGCCGCGACACCGGCAAGACCTTGATCGTTCGCATCAACGCGATGGACACGCCGCATTTCGAGCAGGACGTACTGGCGGTCGTGCAGCCCGGTGTGCACCTCATCAACCTGCCCAAGCCCGAAAGCGCCGCGCAAGTGCGCACCGCCGTTGCGGCCATCCGGCGCGCCGAAATGGCCAACGGTGTCGCCAAGCCGGTGGGCTTGCTGCTCAACATCGAAACGCCCGTGGCCCTACGCAACGCCGCCGCGCTGGCCCTGGCCGACGCACGGGTCGTGGGCCTGCAACTGGGTCTGGGCGACCTGTTCGAGCCGCTGGGCATCGCCCGCCGCGAACCGGCCGCGATCCAGCAGGCCATGTTCGCCACGCGAGTCGCGGCAGGTGAGGCGGGCGTCTATGCCTACGACAGCGCGTTCGCCGACATCCGCGACGCCGAGGGCTTCCGGGCCGAGGCGATGCTTTCGCGGCGCCTGGGCTTCCTCGGCAAGACCTGCATCCATCCCAGCCAGGTCGCCATTGCCAACGAGGTGTTCCGCCCCACCGACGACGAGATCGCACATGCCGTCAAGGTGATCGAGGCCACCCGCGACGCCGACGCCAAGGGTGTCGGCGCCTACGTGGTGGAGGGAAAGATGATCGACATCCCCTTCGTTCGCCGCGCCCACGCCATCGTCGCCAGCGCGCGCAGCCTTGGCCTGCTGGCCGACTGATTCCCCTTTTCCAATCCCCCGAGAGACAACCATGCCCAAAATCATTCCGTCGCCCCTTCGCAAGCTTGCGCTGGCGTGCTGCCTCGTTCCGACGCTGGCCCTTGCGCAAGGCGCCTATCCGAGCAAGCCCATCACGATCGTCGTGCCCTACCCCGCCGGCGGGTCGAACGATACCTTTGCCCGCCAGGTCGCCAAGGAACTGGGAGAAGAGCTGAAGCAGCCTGTGATCATCGACAACCGCCCGGGCGCCAGCGGGAACACCGGCACCGGCCAGGTCGCCAAGTCCACGCCGGATGGCTACACGCTGGTCGCGGTGTCGTCCAGCATGACAACGAATGCAGCCGTGCAGGCGAAGCTGCCGTATGACCCGAACAAGAGCTTCGCGCCGGTGGCGATGTTCGCCAAGGGGCCGTTCATCGTCGCGGTGAACAACGAGTTTCCGGCAAAGACGCCCGCCGAACTGATCGCGGCCATCAAGGCGAAGCCGGGCCAGTACAACTACGCGTCCTCCGGCTCCGGCAGCGTGAACCAGTTCGGCACGGAACTGCTCAAGGCGCAGGTCGGCAAGCTGGAGATCACGCACATCCCGTACAAGGGCATGGGCCCGGCCGTGACGGACCTCGTGGGCAATCAGACGCAACTGCTCATCTCCAGCGGCCCGTCGTTGTTGCCGATGGTGCGAAGCGGCAAGCTGCGTGCGGTCGGCATCACGAGCCTGAAGCCGAGCCCGGTCGCTCCCGATCTCACGCCAATGGCCACGGCCGTGCCGGGCTACGAATTCGAACTCTGGTGGGGCCTGCTGGCGCCCGCCGCCACGCCGCCGGAGATCGTCGCCAGGCTCAACACCGCAGTGAACAAGGCGCTGGCAAAGCCCGCATTGGCCGCCAATTTCCTGAAGGAAGGCGCCATCGCCACGCCGATGTCGCCCGCCCAGTTCGGCAAGGTGATCGCGGACGACGTGGAGCGATGGAAGAAGCTGGCCACCCAGCAGAACATCACCGCAGACTGAGGACCACCATGAACGCCTTCGCTGAAATCAACGAATCGAGCCTCCCGGCGCGCACCGGCCCCCAAGGTCCGCTGTCCGGCCTGCGGGTGCTGGACCTGAGTGCCTACATCGCGGGACCGTACGGCTGCTCGCTGCTGGCCGACCAGGGCGCCGAGGTCATCAAGATCGAGCCGCCCACGGGCGACAACCTGCGCAAGTACCCTTCGACGCTGGAGGCCGAGAGCCGCGCCTTCATCGGCGTCAATCGCAGCAAGCTCGGCGTCGCGCTCGATCTCAAGCAACCCGAGGACCATGCCGCGCTGATGGCGCTGGTGCGCACCGCCGACGTGCTGGTGCACAACTTCCGCCCCAACGTGCCACCGCGCCTGGGCATCGCCTATGAGCAGTTGAAGGCGATCAACCCGCGGCTGATCTATTGCAACGTCACCGGCTACGGCGAGACCGGCCCGATGAAGGACAAGGCCGGCTACGACCAGGTGCTGCAGACCATGACCGGCATGTGCACGCTCCAGGGCAAGCGCGGCGAACCGCCCGAGATCCTCTACGGCTCCGTGGTCGACTACTACGCCGCCGCGCTGGTGGCCGCGGGCGTCGCTTCCGCGCTGTACGAGCGCGAGAAGAGCGGCCAGGGTCAGTTCGTCGGCGTGTCGCTGTTGCGGGCGGCACTCACGATGCAGTCGGCCCGGATGGTGTGGGCCGAGGGCGAGGCGAAGGATGTGGGCCGCGACATGCGCTCGGGCGGCATCACCGGCATCCATCCGACGAAGGAAGGCCACCTCTACATTTCCGCCAACACGCCGCACTTCTGGAAGGCACTTTGCGACAGGGTAGGCCTGCCGGAATTGGCAGCCGACGAGCGCTACGACAGCGTGCGCAAGCGGGCCCAGCACTTCACCGAGATCGTGCCGAAGCTGCACCAGGCGCTGGCCGCACGCACGGCCACCGAATGGGAAGAAGTCTTCGGGGAAGCCGTGCCCTGCGCCGCGGCCCGCACGGTCGAGGACATGTTCGACAACGAACAGGTGCTGGCCGAAGACATGGTCGCCACCTTCGAGCACCCGACGCTCGGCTCCTACCGGGGCTTCACGCGGCCGATCAAGTTCGACCGCACCCCCGGTCCCCTGCCCTTTGCCGCACCCACGCTGGGGCAGCACACGGCGATGGTGATCGCATCGCAGACATCGCAGATACAGGACTGCGTCGCAGGCGCCTGATGACAGCGCAGGGTCAGGTCCCCAACAGCAGCGGCGAGGGCAAGCCGCGCACGGCCGTTCCCGCCGGCGCCTGCGACGCACACATGCACATCTTCGACCGTCGCTTTGCAAGCATTGGCGCACCGGACGCCATGGTCGATGGCGCCACCGTCGACGACTACCGGTTGCTCCAGCAACGCCTCGGTACGCAGCGCACGGTCGTCGTGCAACCGCGCGTGCATGGCACGGACAACGCGGTCACGCTCGCTGCCATCCAGTCGCTCGGGCCACGACAGGCGCGCGGCGTCGCCGTGGTGCGGCCCGACGTGACGGATGACGAGCTCGAGCGCCTGCATGCCGGCGGCATTCGCGGCATCCGGTTCACGCTCTACACGGCCACGCATGCCGCCGTCGACTTCTCGATGGTCGAGCCCTTGGCGCACCGGGTGCATGCGCTCGGCTGGCACGTTCAACTGCACTGGAGCGCCGACCAGATCGAAGCGCACGCGCCCTTGCTGCAACGATTGCCTTGCTCGCTGGTGTTCGACCATCTGGCCCGCCTGCCGCAGCCCGATCCGCAGGCGCACCCTGCGTACGCGATCGTCAGCCGCTTGCTCGGCAACGGGCGCACGTGGATCAAGATGTCTGGCGCGTACCTCAACAGCAGCGTGGGTGCGGAAGGCGGCTACGCCGATACCGAATCGATCGCCCAGGCCTGGGTGCGACAGGCGCCCGAGCGCATGGTCTGGGGCAGCGACTGGCCGCACTCGACCGAACCCCTCGACAAACCGGATGACGCCGCGCTGTTCGACCTCCTCGCGCGATGGGTTCCGGACGACGCCACGCGGCACCGCGTGCTGGTCGACAACCCCGCGCAGCTTTACCAGTTTTCCTGAAACCAGAACCGAGACATTTCCATGAACACGCACGTCCTGAAATCCATCGCGGCCCTCGCGGCATGCGTTCCCTTGCTGGCCGCCGCGGCCTGGCCCGACAAACCCATCCGCATGGTGGTCCCCTATGCGGCAGGCGGCGGTGCGGACAACACCGCGCGCATCGTCGCGCAACAGATGAGCGTTGCACTCGGCCAGCAGATCATCATCGACAACAAGCCCGGCGCCGGCGGCGTGATCGGCGCCGACAACGTGGCCAAGGCTGCCCCCGATGGCTACACCGTGCTCTACGACGCCTCGGCCTTTTCGGTCAACCCATCGCTGCGCAAGTTGCCATTCGACGCGACGAAGGACTTCATCCCCGTTTCGCTGGTCGCCACTGCGCCGCAGATCCTCGTCGTGCCCGAGAGTGCCCCGTACAAGAACGTTGCGGAGTTCCTCGCCTTTGCGCGCAAGAACCCAGGCAAGCTGACCTTCGCGTCGGCCGGCGGCGGCACCGGGTCGCACCTCGCGGGAGAAGCGTTGAACGAGCAGGCCAAGCTCAACCTGCTGCACGTGCCGTACAAGGGCGGCGCACCGGCCTTGACCGACGTGATGGGCCAGCAGGTGTCGACCTACTTCGGCAACGTCGCATCGACCTCGAGCTACGTCAAGTCCGGCAAGTTGCGTGCCCTCGCCGTCAGTTCGGCCAAGCGCGTGCCCAGCCTGCCAGACACCCCGACGCTCGCCGAGTCGGGGCTGCCCGGCTACAACGTGGTCGAGTGGAACGGCGTCTTCCTGCCCAAGGGCACACCGCCGGAAATCGTGCAGAAGCTCGGCAAGGCCGTGCAGGCTGCTGTGAACGACCCCAAGGTCAACGAGAAGCTGCTGCAACTCGGTCTCGTGCCCGCAGGCACGTCGCCCGAGTCGTTCTCGAAGTTCGTGCAGGACGAAAGTGCGCGGGTCAGCGCACTGGTGAAGGCTCGTGGGATTCAGGTGGATTGAGGACGCAGGTGCTGCTCGGGCCCCAGGGGCACGCGCTGCAATGCGGCGGGGCGAATCAAGCTCTGGCCGAACGTGAGCTTGGGGGCACATTGGCCTCACGCGTGAGCAGCGTGATGCCTCACCAACCCCAACTCTCATCGCTGGATTCGCGATGCATCTCAAACCGCTTCAGCATGAAGTCAACGAACACACGCGTCTTGGCAGACATGTTGCCCTTGTTCGGGAACACCAGGTAGATGTCGGCCTTCGGCAAGGACCACTCCGGCAGCACGGGTCGCAATCGACCCGATCGCAGGTAGGGCGCGGCATCCCACAGGGAGCGCATCAGAATGCCGTGCCCTTCCAGCGCCCACGACAGCGCGCAGTCGCCGTCATTGCTGCTCAGCGGGCCGCGAACCTTGACGGTCTCCTGCCGGCTGCCTGAGCGAAGGTGCCAAGTGCCGTAGGTGTCGTCGCTCTCGCGGATGAAGAGGCAATGGTGCCGCTGCAGTTCGCCGGGCAGCGTCGGCTCGCCTGCGCGCCGTAGATAGGACGGTGCGGCGCACAGGATGCGCTTGTTCGGCGCCAGCAGCCGCGCGGTCAGGCGCGCGTCGGGGAGTTCGCCGAATCGGATCGAGGCGTCGAAGCCTTGCTCGACCAGGTTCACCGGCTTTTCGGTCAGGCTCAGCTGGACCTCGACCTCCGGATAGGCACGCGCGAATTTCGACAGCGCCGGTGCAACATGCCGGCGACCGAATCCCAGGGTCGCACTCAGCTTGATCTGCCCGCGCGGCACGGCCTTGGCGCCGGCCACCCGCCGCTCCAGTTCATCCATGTCGGCGAGCACGCGGGCGCCTTCGCTCACATAGGTCTCACCCTCCGGCGTAAGGCTGATGCGCCGTGTCGTGCGGTTGAGCAATCGCACGCCCAAGCGCGCCTCCAGGGCCGCGAGGCGCTTGCTGACGGAAGGCGCCGTGACGCCCATTTGCTGGGCCGCGGCGGCGAGCGTTCCCAGCCGGATGACCAGCGTGAAGAACGCGAGATCGGAGAAGGCATCCATGACTTTGATTCATTCTCTGAAGGCAACTATGAAGTGTCTCATGAGCTATTTATGTTGTCACCAGTCATCAATAAACTTCCCCTCATTGGCACCGGGCAACCGATCCAAGTCCGCAGATTTCAAGACCCACCCCACGACCAAGGACAGGCCCATGCCGTCTCGAACCCTTTATCAAAAGCTCGTCGACTCCCACACGGTCACGCGGCTCGACGAGCAGAACGTGCTGCTGTTCTGCGACCTTCACCTGATGAACGAGTACACCAGCCCGCAGGCCTTCGCCGGACTGCACGAGCAGGGTCGCGACGTGCTGTTGCCGGCGCAGAACGTCTCGACAGTGAGCCACGTCATCCCGACCCACCCTGTCGCGAATCGCATCATCCAGAACCCGGCGGCTGCGCTGCAGGCGAGCAACCTGAAGCGCAACTGCGTTCGCCATGGCATTCCGCTGTTCGACACCAACGACGCACTCCAGGGAATCGAACACATCATCGCGCCCGAGCACGGAATGATCCGGCCCGGCATGGTGGTGATCTGCGGCGACAGCCACACCACGACCTACGGCGCGCTCGGTGCACTGGGCTTCGGCATCGGCACGTCGGAAGTGGAGCATGTGCTGGCCACGCAGACGCTGGTCTATCGCACCGCGGAGGACATGCGGATCCGTGTCGACGGACAACTGCCGATCGGCACGACCTCCAAGGACCTGATCCTCATGATCATCAGCCGCATCAGTGCGCAAGGCGCGCGTGGCCATGCGGTCGAGTTCTGCGGCAGCGCGATCGACGCGTTGTCCATCGAGGCGCGATTCACGCTGTGCAACATGACGGTCGAGGCCGGTGCCCGCGGTGCCCTCATCGCGCCGGACCAGGTGGCCATCGACTACGTGCTGGCGCGCGCGCCCGACATTAGCGGCGACATCCGCGATCGCGCGCTGGCCCACTGGGCAACCCTCTTCAGCGATGACGATGCGGTGTTCCACATCGAGCATCGCTTCGACGCCAGCGACGTGGCGCCCCATGTGACCTGGGGCACCAGCCCCGACCAGGCGATCCCCATCACCGGCAGCGTGCCGGCACCCGAGGGCTCGCAACGGCTGAGCACGGAGCAGGCGCTGCGCTACACCGGACTGGAAGCCGGCATGTCGCTCGAAGGGCTGAAGGTGGACCACGTCTTCATCGGGTCATGCACCAACGCGCGCATCGAGGACTTGCGAGCCGTGGCAAAGGTCGTCGAGGGGCGGCACGTGTCGCCGACTTTGAGGGCCATGGTGGTTCCCGGCTCCGGCGCGGTCAAGGCCCAGGCCGAAGCGGAGGGGATCGCGCAAATCCTCATCGACGCCGGCTTCGAATGGCGGCAACCGGGCTGCTCGATGTGCCTCGCGATGAACGACGACATCCTGTCTCCGGGGCAGCGATGCGCATCGACCACCAATCGCAACTTCGAAGGGCGACAAGGACGCGGCGCGGTCACGCACCTGATGAGCCCCGCCATGGCCGCCGCAGCCGCGATCACCGGCCACATCACCGACGTCCGCCACATGAACGCCGAAACACCTGAAAGCATCGCATGACCGAACTTGCCCGCGCCATCGAAGGCATCGCCGCGCCCATCGAGATTGCCAACCTCGACACCGACCAGATCATGCCGAAGCAGTTCCTGCACGGCATCGACAAGGCAGGGCTGGATCGGGGCCTGCTGTGGGATCACCGCTTCAGCGGCGACGGCGAGATGAAGCCGGACTTCATCCTGAACCGGCCTGCGTACGCCGGCACCCGCATCCTTATCGCCGGCCCGAACTTCGGCTGCGGTTCGAGCCGGGAACATGCCGTGTGGGGGTTGCAGCAGTTCGGCATCCAGGCGGTGATTGCTTCAGCGTATGGAGAGATCTTCTATTCGAACGCCATGAACAACCGCTTGCTGACCGTCATGCTGGCCGAGGACGAAGTGCAGGCACTGCTCGATGAATCACGGCAGGGCGCAACGCCGCTGCACCTTGCGGTCGACGTGGAGACCATGACGGTCAAGTCGCCCCGCCATACCTTCGCCTTCACGATGAGCCCGCGCCATCGCACCATGTTCATGCAAGGCCTGGACATGATCGGCGCCTCCCTGAGCCACAAGGCCGAGATCGAGGCATTCGCATCCCGGCATTGGGCAGCCCAGCCATGGGTCAAGGACGTGGCCGGACGCACCAAGGCGCGGCTCGACGCGCACTGATCCCTTCGAATTCAACCAGGACCCAGGAGACACATCCATGCAACGACGTCACGCACTTCTTTCGCTTGCGCTTTCCATTGGCGCGTCATTCGGCGCACAGGCCCAAGGCCCCGATTGGCCGCAACGCCCGATCAAGCTGATCGTTCCCTACGCCCCCGGCGGCAGCGCCGATATCGCGGCGCGACTCGTGACCGATGAGTGGGCCAAGAAGCTCGGCGGTGTCATGGTGGTAGACAACCGGGCCGGTGCGGGCGGCAACCTGGGTGTGGATGCCGTGGCGAAGTCCGCACCCGACGGCTACACCATCGGCCTGCAGACCGTCTCGCTGGCGATCAATCCTGCGCTGACGCCCAAGATGCCCTACGACACGCTGAAGGACCTGGCGCCGATCGGCATGGTCGCGAGTTCGCAGCACGTGCTGGTCGTGACCAACAGCCTGCCCGCCAAGGACGTGAAGTCGCTGATCGCACTGCTGAAGGCCGAGCCCGGCAAGCACAACTACGCTTCCGCAGGTGGCGGCAGCACCTTCCACATGGCCGCTGAATTGTTCAAGGCGAATGCGGATGTTCCGCTGGTCCACATCCCCTACCGTGGCGGTGGCCCGGCCCTCGTCGACACCATCGGCGGGCAGGTCAGCTTGAGCTTCCCCGTGCTGTCAGCGGCGCTGCCGCAAGTGCAAGGCGGCAAGCTGCGCGCGCTGGGCGTCACTGGCACCAAGCGCTCGCCCTTGATGCCCGACGTTCCGACACTGGCTGAAGCCGGCCTGGCCAACTACAGCTTCGAGACGTGGTTCATGGTGTTTGCGCCTGCTGCGACGCCCAAGGCCGTCATCGACAAGCTGAACGCGAGCCTGAACGAGGCGCTCAAGTCGCCCGCAGTTGCTGCGCGCATGACCAAGGAAGGCTTCGATCCGATTCCTTCGACGCCCGAACAGGCACGCGCCCGGCTTGAGAAGGAACTGCCGCAGTGGGGCAGGCTCATCAAGGAGCGCGGGATCAAGGCGGACTGAGCAAGCTGCGAGCAGTCGCTCGTCACATCACTTCGCCACCCGACACGGAGATCGACTGCCCCGTCACCGACGCAGCCGCCTCCCCGCAAAGCCAGCACACGGCATTCGCCACCTCGCCCGGTTGCACGATGCGCTGCTGCGGGTTGACGGAGGCGAATTCGGCCATCGCTTCATCGGCACTGCGGCCTGTCTTGGCGACCACGTTGGCGACGCTGTCGCGCAGGATGTCGGTGTCGGTGTAGCCGGGGCACACGGCGTTGACCGTGATGCCCTTGCGCGCCACTTCGAGTGCGAGCGAGCGCGTCAGGCCGACCACGCCGTGCTTGGCAGCCGTGTAGGCAGCGACGTAGGCATAGCCGCGCTGGCCGGCCGTGCTCGCGATGTTGACGATGCGGCCCCGGCGGGCCTCCAGCATGTCGGGCAGCGCGGCCTGCGCGCAGAGGAAGCTGCCGGTAAGGTTGACGGCGAGCATGCGCTGCCAGAGGTCGAGCGAGGTCTTGAGGAAGGGCGCGCTTTCGGCCTGGCCGGCGTTGTTGACGAGGATGGACACGGGGCCGAGCGCGGCGCGTGCTTCGGCGAATGCGGCGGTGACCGAGGCCTGGTCGGCTACGTCGGCCACGGCGATGAAGTGGCCGCTGCCGGGAAGTTGGTCGGCCAGGCGTTGCAGGGTGTCGCGCTGGCGGCCGAGCAAGGTGAGCCGGGCGCCGTCGGCGGCGAGCGTGCGGGCGATTTCGGCACCGATGCCGCGGGCTGCGCCGGTGACGACGGCGTGGCGGTTGTCGAGTGATGGCATGGTTTGCTATTTCTTTCGGGAGGGCGCGCGATCCCACGTGGTCGCGGTCACGCCGCGCTCGCGCAGCTTGAATTTCTGGACCTTGCCGTTCTCGGTGCGCGGCAGGTCGTCGACGATGTCGATGTAGCGGGGGATGGCGAAGTACGGCAGGCGGCCTTCGCAAAAGGCGACGAGTTCAGCGAGGTCGACGCGCGTTCCAGGCTGGGCGATGAGCGAGGCCATGACTTCGTCTTCGGCCAGTTCGGAACTCACGGGATAGACCGCGACCGTCGCAACCGAAGGATGGCTCAGCAGCACCTGCTCGACTTCATACGAGGAGATGTTCTCGCCGCGGCGACGGATCGCATCCTTCATGCGGTCGATGAAGCGAAAGGCGCCATCGGGCTCGCGTACCACGCGGTCGCCAGTGTGGAACCAGAGGTTGCGCCAGGCTTCCACGGTCTTGTCGGGCATGCCGAAGTAGCCGGTGGCGAAGGCGAAGGGCTCGTCGGCGCGCAGCAGCAACTCGCCGGCATGGCCGTCGGGCAAGGCGGCATCGGCCGTGTCGGCGACACGTGCATCGAAGCCGGGTTGCAGCCAGCCCATCACGCCGGTGCGTGGCGCGTCGGGCCGCGTGGCGATGACGAAGTTGGTCTCGGTCGAGCCGTAGCCTTCCAACAGTTGTACGCCGGTGCGGCGGCGGAAGTCCGCGCCCGCCTGCGCGGTAACGCCGGGGCCGAGGCCGATGCGCACGCGGTGGGAACGCTCACCCTCGCCTTCGGGCTGCGCAAGCAGGATGGGCACCATCGCGCCGAGCAGGTACACCACCGTCGCGCCGCAGTCCCGCATGGCAGGCCAGAAGCCCGAGGCCGAGAAGCGCGGCGCAAAGACCACCTCGGCGCCGGTCAGCGCGGCTTGGGCGAAGGTGTTCAGCGCGTTGATGTGAAAGAGCGGGAGCGTGGTGCACAGCACGTCGCCTTCCGTCACGCCGAGGATGCGCGCCGTGTTGGCGCCCCACCAGTGGAACTGCGCATGCGGGCAGGTCACCCCCTTGGCCGGGCCGGTGGTGCCGGAGGTGTAGAGGATCGCGAGGGTGTCGCCGGGCTGCACGTCCGCTGCTTCGGTGGCTTCGCCGTCGTCCGGCATGTGCACGCACGGAACGGTGCTTTTTCGTGATTGGCCTTCGTTGTTGTTTCCGCCCACGATCCAGATCCCAGCAAGTTCGCATTGCGACAAGTCCGCCGTCTGCAATCGATCGGCCAGCGCATCCTCGATGACCAGCAGGCGCGCACCGCTGTTCGCCAGGAAGTACTGGATCTGCGGACCCATCGAAGCGGTGTTGATCGGCACCGAGACAGCGCCGATCCAGCCGCAGGCCAGGAACACTTCCAAGCATTCGACGCGATTGCCGCACATGAGCGCAACGCGGTCGCCACGTTGCACACCGGCGCGTCGCAGTGCACCGGCACGGCGGGCCACGATATCGGCGGCCTGCGCATGCGTCCAGCGCGTGCCGGCGATCGAGAGCAAGGGCTTGTCGCCGAAGCGCGCAGCCAGCCCTTGCAGCATGGCCGGCAAGGTTCGCACGGACGAAGCTTCAGCTTCCTTCATGCACGCCTCTCCTGCGGGCAATCAATCCTCATCGTGCGTACCGCCACCGAGATACGTGGCCTGCACGCGCGGATCGCAGGAGAGCGCTGCCGATGCGCCATGCAGCGCGATCTCGCCGGTCTCCAGCACGTAGCCTTCGTCGGAACTCTCCAGCGCAGCGCGCGCGTTCTGCTCCACCAGCAGGATCGACACACCGTCGTCGCGCAGCTTGCGCACGATGGTGAGGATGTCGCGCACCACCAGCGGCGCGAGGCCGAGGCTGGGCTCGTCGAGCATCAACAGGCGCGGCGCCGACATCAACGCGCGGCCGACCGCGAGCATCTGCCGCTCGCCGCCGGAGAGCGTGTTGGCGCGCTGCGACTTGCGTTCGGCCAGCCGCGGGAAGCGGTCGTACACCGATTCCAGCCGCTTCTTCAGCGCATCGCTGCGCAGGCGTTTGGCGTATGCACCGAGTTGCAGGTTGTCGAGCACGGTCAGCTCGCCGAACAGCTCGCGCTTTTCCGGCACAAGGCAAAGGCCGCGCTCCACGCGCGATTCCACGTCCAGGCCGTGCATGTCCTCGCCTTCGAATTTGAGGATGCCCTTGGAAGGCAGCAGGCCCATCGCCGCCGCGAGTAGGGTCGTCTTGCCCGCGCCGTTGGGTCCGATGACAGAGATGATCTGTCCCTTCTCCAGCGACAGCGACACGCCGCGCACCGCATCGACCTGGCCATACGACACGTGCAGGTCGCCGATCTCGAGCATGGAACTCATACGACGCTCCCCAGGTAAGCCGCCTGCACCCGCTCATCCGCGCGCACCGCCGAGGGCACGCCCTCGACCAGCTTGGAGCCGAAATTCATCACGACCAGACGGTCCACCAGTTTCATCACGAAGTCCATGTCATGTTCGACGATCAGGATCGTCACGCCTTCCTCGCGCAGCTTGCGCAGCAGGTCGCCGAGCGCCATCTTTTCCTTGCGGCGCAGGCCCGCGGCGGGTTCGTCCAGCACCAGCAGCACCGGGTCGGCGGCGAGCGCGCGCGCGATCTCCAGGATGCGCTGCGTGCCCAGCGGCAGGCTGCCCGCGAGTTCATGCGCGCGGTCGCCCAGGCCGATCCGGTCGAGTTGCCGCTTGGCCTCCTGCAGGATCTGGCGCTCTTCCGTGCGGTCGAGCCGCAGGCCCGCCTTGAGCACGCCCGCCTTCGTGCGCGAGTGCGCGCCGAGCGCGACGTTGTCGAGCAGACTCATCTGCGGCCGCAGCTTCACATGCTGGAAGGTACGCGCCAACCCCAGCCGCGCCACTTCGCGTTGCGGCATGCCGGCGATGTCACGATCGAGGAAGCGCACCTGCCCGGCCGTCATCGGCAGGGTGCAGGTCAGCAGGTTGAACATGGTCGACTTGCCGGCACCGTTCGGGCCGATCAGCCCGATGATCTCGCCTGCGTTCACGTCGAAGCTCACCTCGTTCACCGCCACCAGCCCGCCGAAGCGCTTGACCGCGCCGTTGACCGACAGGATTCGCGTGCCCCGTGCAGGCAGACTGCGATGCGGTAGCGGCTCGACTGGCGCGGAGAGCTTCTCGTCGGAGCGCGGCGCGGCGAAGCGGCCATGCGTCATCTTGCGCAGGAAGCCCATCAGCCCGCCGCGTGCGAAGTGCACCAGCAGGATGAACAGCGCCGCGAAGGTGATCGCTTCCAACTGGCCGGCGCGTTGCGTCAGCATCGGCAGCACATCCTGCAGCGCGTTCTTCAGCACCAGCACCAGGCCCGAACCGACCAGCGCCCCCGCCAGTTGCCCGAGACCACCGGACACCGCCATCAGCAGGTACTCGATGCTGGCCCGCACATCGAAAGGCGCAGGGCTCACGAAGCGGTTCATGTGCGCATAGAGCCAGCCCGCCAGTGCGGCGAACAACGCGGCCAGCACGAACAGCGACAGCCGCACGCGGTACGCATCCGCCCCCACGCTGGCCAGCAGCGTCGCACCGCCGCGCAGGCTGCGGATCGCACGACCGGGCCGCGATGCGAGCAGGTTGTAGCTGAACAGGATCGCCAGCCCGACGATGAACCAGATCAGGTAGTAGATGGCACGCGGCTCGACCAGCGACCAGCCCGCGATCTTCAAGGCCGGGATGTTCGACAGCCCGGTGTGACGACCCAGCGCATCGACGTTGCCGAACAGCATCGCGATCGACAGGCCCCAGGCAATGGTGGACAACGGCAGGAAGTGCCCGCCCAGCCGCAGCGTGAGCATGCCGATCGCCAGCGCGGACAAGCCCGTCAGCAACAGCGCGAACAGCAGGCCGATCCATGGCGACATGCCCTGCGCCGTGGTGAGCCATGCCGTCGCATACGCGGCGATACCTACGAAAGCCGCCTGCCCGAAGGAGGTCGCGCCGCCGACGCCCGTGAGCAGCACCAAGCCGAGCGCCACGAGTGAGCCGATGCCGATGTCGTTCATCAGCGAGACGGTGAAGTTGCCGAGGACCAGGGGAGCCAGCAGGATGGCGGCGATTACCACGCCGATCAACAAGCGGAAGTTGGTACGGTGGTTCATTGGTCCAACTCCTCCTCATCCTCTTCCACATGCGCCGCGAGGAACGAGCGCAGCATCAGCACCGGAATCAGCAGGCTGAACACGATCACATCCTTCAGCGCCCCGCTCCAGAACGAAGCGAAGCTCTCGACCAACCCGACCGCCAGCGCACCCACAGCCGTCATCGGATAGCTCACAAGCCCGCCGATGATCGCGGCCACGAAAGCCTTCAGGCCGATGATGAAACCCGAGTCGTAGTACATCGTGGTCACCGGCGCGATCAGGATGCCGATCAGGCCCGCGAGCAACGAAGCGCAGCCATAGGCCAGCATCGCAGTGCGCGCCGGCCGGATGCCCACGAGCCGCGCGCCAACACGATTGACCGCGGTCGCGCGCAAGGCCTTGCCAGCCACCGTGCGCTCGAACACCAGGAAGAACAAGCCACTGAGCACCAGCGCCGAGGTCACCATCAGGATCACCTGCCCGCTCACCGTGAAGCCGTCGCCCAAGGTCAGCATGCCGGAAGCCAGCGGTTGCGTGCGCGAGCCTTCAGGCCCGAAGAACAGCAGGCCCAGTCCCGAAAGCAGGAAGTGCAGCGCCAGCGACACGATCAGCAGCACCAGAACCGACGCATCCGCGATCGGCTGGAACACCACGCGTGCCAGCAACGGCGCGATCGGCACCACCAGCAGCACAGAGGCAGCGATCTGCAGCACGGCCGGCATGCCCGCACGCGCCGCCAGCCAGGCCAGCAAGCAGGGCACGGCAGGCAGCAGCCCCCACGCCAGGATGGCTTTCGGAATGCGCGCGTATTCACCGCGCCGCACCAGGCTGCCGACCTCGGTCAGCGTCGCCAGCAAGGCCAGCGTCAGCACCAGGCCGATGGTCGGCGGCGTGCGGCCGGTCTCGAAAGCCGCCAGCGTCAGCGCCGCAAAAGCGGCCACGTCGCCGAACGGCACGAAGACCACCCGCGTCACCGAGAAGATCAGCACCAGGCCCAGGCCGGCGAGCAGATAAACGGCACCGTTGGCCAGGCCGTCGATGCCCAGGATGAGTGCCACGTCCCACGTCATTGAAGCGCTCCCTTTTGATTCATGTCAGCTGCGTGCATTCAGGGCGCCAGCTTCCACTTGCCGTCTTCGAGCTTCACGATCACGCGTGCGCGCTCGTCCACACCGGAGATGTCACCCGGCTTGAAGGTGTAGACGCCATGCGTGCCCACCACTTCCTTGGTGCTGAAGATCGCATCGCGCAGCGCCACCCGGAATTCCGGCGTGCCCGGCTCGCCTTTGGCGCGCGCGGCGGCATCGGCGAACACCAGCCAGCCGTCGAAGGAATAGGCCGAGAACGCATCGGTCGTCGGTGCGCCGTTGGTCTTCTGGAAGACCGAGCGGAAATCGAGGCCGATCTTCTTGGTCGGATAGTTGTCCGGCAGTTGCTCGGCCACGATGATCGGGCCGGTGGGCATCAGCGCACCCTGCCCGGCCGCGCCGACGACGCGCACGAAGTCGGGGTTGATCAGGCCATGCTGGCCATACACGCCGCCCTTGTAGCCGCGCTCCTGCAAGGCCAGGAAGGGCAGCGCACCCGGCGTTCCCGCGCCGCCAGTCATCACCGCATCGGGCTTGAGTGCGACGATCTTCAGCACCTGGCCAGTGACCGATGCGTCCGCGCGTGCATAACGCTCATTGCTCACCACGGTGATGCCGGCCTTCGGCGCGGCCTTCATCATCGCGGTGTAGACCAGATCGCCCCAGGCATCGCTGAAGCCGATATAGCCAACCGTCTTCACGTTGTTGCGCTTCATGCGCTCGACCACCGCGTCGATCATCAGCTGCGTCGGCTGCGCGACCGTCATGACCCAGGGGTTGTCGGCCGCGTCCAGCAGGATGGGCGTGAGGCCGATCATCGGCGTCTTGGTTTCCTTGGCCACCTGCGCCATCGCGATCGCGGCCGGCACGCCCGAGGTGCCCATGATCACGTCGACCTTCTCCTCCTCGATCAGCTTGCGCGCATTGCGGCCCGCGGTGGTCGGATCGGAGCCGTCGTCCAGCACGATGAGCTGCACCTTGCGCCCGTTGATCTCGCCCTTGTAGGCCTGTGCGGCCGCCATGCCCTTGGAATACGGCACGCCGAGCGAGGAATTGGGACCGGACAGCGAAACGCTCAGCCCGACCTTGAGATCGGCCGCCAATGCGCTCGCGACGCATGCGGTCATCACGGCGATCGCCACCGTGCTGCGGGTCAGGGTCTGCATCAAGCGATTCATGGAAGAACTCCTCGTGGTGTTGTGGTTCGGGGAAACAGAAAAATCAGATGAAGAGTTGCACGGCCGGCAAGGCGCGTTCGGCGCCCAGCAAGTCCACGCGCTTCTGCCGGATGCGCAACCCATCGGCGGTGCGCACCAGCGTGTGCCGATAGCTGCCGGCGAGCATCAGTTGCTGCTCGCCACGCGATTCGATGTAGAGGAAGGGGGTGCGCAGCGTGGCCGTGCCCGCGTCCGAGTCGAAGCGCTCCACACGGGCCGCTTGCAGCACATGCTGGCAATGGCTCGGCGGATGCTGCGAATGCGCGCGCGGGTCCTTCAAGCGCTCGATGCGCAGGCGCAGCAGCAGCTTGTCCTCATAGGCGAGCGAGTTGTGCGAATGCGGGTCGGCCTGCATGCGGCCCAGCAGCGGCACCCAGTAGCGGCCGTCGTCGGCAAACAGGTCCAGCCACTCGTCGAAGCGGCGTTCGTCGAGCAAGTTGGCCTCGTCCGCGACGAAGCGACACAGCGCGTTCTCGTCGACCACCGGGGTCGCGCCGGCATTCATGCGGCAGCCTCCATTCCCAGCGTCATGAACCGCGACCACGCACGAAACTGGTTGCGCATCAGCAGTTCATTGGTGCCGTTGGTGTCCTGCGTGGACACGTCGAACTCGCCAGCCTTGAAGTCGCGATGCAGGCTCACCCATTCATTGCCCTCGGCACGCAGCCCTTGCTGCATGCTCTCGAACAGGTGCACGTCGTCATGCGCGACCATCGACATCGGCGAGAACACGAGCCGGTTGTAGCTCATGGCCCGCTCGAACAGGATGTCCGGCGCACCGGCCGCGCGAAACGCGTAGGCCTCCACCAGCGTGCGGTTCGCAGCCAGCGGACGAATCACACGAATCGCCTGCGGCGAGCCCTTCACCGACAGGCTCGGAAACAGCACCGAGTTCTGAGGTGAGCGCTGCAGGATCTCCGTCGCGCGCTCCGCGCCGTGGGCCTCGCGCATGGCGGCCTCGTAGTCCGGCACCTGCGCATAGTTGGAGTGAATGCTGAAGTTGATCCCCAGCACGCTGTGCCCGTGTGCGAACACCCGCCCGCCCATCTTGTCGAAGAACTCGTAGCCCGCGCCAAAGGGCAGGATCTGCTCCATCGCCATCGGCTTCGCTTCATCCGCCGAATGCCCCGCCCACACCGTGTTGGCCGCCCGCGTGGCCGACTCGTGCGTCGACATCGGATGCACCGTGTCGTTGATGTTCTCCAGGTACATCTTCCAGTTGCAGTGGATGATGTTGCGCATCGCGCCCCCGGCCAGCGTGAGCTTGCCTTCCGGCGAGCGGTCGACCATGTTGTCGATAGCGCGCAGCACCTCGCCGAAGTAATCCTCGAAGCCCGGCCCTTGGTCGCCCAGACGCACGAACACGAACTCGCGGTACACGGCCACGTGCTTCAGTTCCGTGAGTCCCTGCCCCGAGGCGCACTCGCGAAGCTGCGTGCCCTCGTACCCCGCCTTGATCGGAATCGCCAGCGGCGACCCATCGAGCTTGTAGGTCCATGCGTGGTACGGGCAGCGAAAGAACTTGCCGGTGTTGCCGCAGGCATCGCTGACCAACTGCGTGCCCTTGTGCGCGCAGCGGTTGTAGAACACGCGGATGCCGCCATCCGCCTGCCGCACCATCAGCAGCGGCTTCCCCGCGATGTCCTGCGCGAGAAAGTCACCGGCATTCGGCACCTGGCTCGCATGCCCGAGGTAGTTCCAGGTGTTGGAGAAGAAGTGCTCCTGCTCCAGCGCAAAGAGTTCGTCGCTCAGGTACAGATCGCGATGCACGCGGTCGTCCTGCACCAGCGCACGGATCGCATCAGGGCGGTCGCGATAGTTCATGCGCACCCGCCCCGTGCAACGACAGAAGAGCGAGCAACGATTGAACACCCCAAGCCCGGCGTGCGGTGCGCGACGGGTGCCGCCTCTGTGCTGCCGAAGCGCGCAGCGATCCGCGGATCAGGGCCGCCTGCTGTCTGAGCCGAAGGCGAGTTCAGGCGGACCCCGCGGATCGCGAGCACTGCAGGGGAGCCCCGCAGGGGCCGGCACAGTGAAGGCACCCGGCGCGTACCGCATGCCGGGCGCTCTGCCCAACGACAACGAACGGATGGACGCAGCATGTTCAAACGATCAGGGAACCAGCTTCCACTGCCCCTTCTCCATCCGCACGATCACAACAGCCCGCTGATCCGACCCATACCGGTTGTCAGGCTTGAAGTTGTAGACCCCATGCGTCCCCACCAACTCCTTCGTGTTCACGATCGCATCACGCAAGGCCGTCCGGTACTGCGGCGTCCCCGGCTCCATCTTCACGCGCGACGCCGCATCCGCCAACAGCAGATACGCGTCATAGGTATACGAGGAGAACGCATCCGTCGGCACCACGCCATTCGTCTTCTGGTAGGCCGCCCGGAACGCCATCGACACCTTCTTGATCGGATTGGCATCCGGCAGTTGATCCGCCACCAGCACCGGCCCGCTAGGCACCTGCAAGCCCTCGATCGACGCACCACCCACGCGCACGAAGTCCGCGTTGATCAGCCCATGCGTCCCATAGATCTGCCCCTTGTAGCCGCGCTCGGCAAGGGCCAGATAAGGCAGCGCCCCCGGCGTCCCGGAGTTCCCCGCGAACACCGCATCCGGCTTCTGCGCCACGATCTTCAGCACCTGCCCCGCCACCGACGAGTCCGAGCGCGCATAACGCTCGTTCGCCACGATCTTGATGCCCGCTGGCTCCGCGCTCTTCACCAGCGAGTCGTAGGCCAAGTCGCCCAGCGCGTCGGAAAAGCCGATGAAGGCCACCGTCTTCACGCCCTGCTTCTTCATCCGGTCCACCACCGCCGCCACCATCAGCGGAAAGGGCTGCGACACAGTGACGGTCCACGCGCCCTCGGGACCTGGAATCACCACCGGCGTCGGCGAAATCAGCGGCGTGTTCAGCTCATTCGCCACCGCGGCAATCGCCATCGCCCCCGGCACGCCCGAGGTGCCGATCAGCACATCCACCTTGTCGTCCACCACGAGCTTGCGCGCATTGCGCCCGGCCGTCGTCGGGTCCGACGCATCGTCCAGCACGATCAACTCGACCTTGCGCCCGCCGATCGTCGGATGCTCCGCGATCGCCGCACGGATGCCCTTCTCATACGGAATGCCGAGCGCCGCGACCGGCCCCGACAACGAACTGACCAGCCCGATCTTCAAGTCCGCCGCGAGCGCGCTCGACATGCCGGCGACCAGGGCCGCGGCGAGAAGTATCTGGTTGAGTTTTGGCATGGACGCTTTCAAGGACAAGGATCAAATTCAGGATTGCCGCGGTACCGGATTCCCGTGTCCGCTGGCATAAATGGCACGAAGCCAGGCGCGCGAAATGCGCACAGCCTGGCGATGGTTCAAGGCACCAGCTTCCACTGGCCCTTTTCCAGCTTCACGATCACACGCGAGCGCTCGTCCGAGCCATAGCGGTTGTCCGGCTTGAAGTTGTAGACGCTGTGCGTGCCCACCAGCTCCTTGGTACTCACGATCGCATCGCGCAGCGCCACGCGGTACTGCGGCGTGCCCGGCTCGCCCTTGGTGCGCGAAGCCGCATCCAGCATCAACAGCCAGCCGTCGAAGGAATAGGCCGAGAACGCATCCGTCGGCGCCGCGCCGTTGGCCTTCTGGTAGGCCGCGCGGAAGTCCATCGATACCTTGCGCATCGGGTTGCCTTCCGGCAACTGCTCCGCCACGATCACCGGCCCGGTCGGCGCCAGCAGGCCTTCGACCGAGGCACCGCCCACACGCACGAAGTCCGGATTGATCAGCGCATGCGTGCCATAGATCTGGCCCTTGTAGCCACGATCGGTCAGCGCCAGGTACGGCAGCGCACCGGGCGTGCCCGAGGTGCCGGTGAGCACGGCGTCCGGCCGCAGCGCGACGATCTTCAGCACCTGGCCGGCCACCGACGTGTCGGCGCGGGCATAGCGCTCGTTGCTCACCACCTTGATGCCGGCCGGCTCGGCCGCCTTGTTCAGCGCGTCATAGACCAGGTCGCCCCACGCGTCCGAGAAGCCGATGTAGCCGACCGACTTCACGCCCGACTTCTTCATGCGCTCCACGACCGCGCTCACCATGAGCGGCGCCGGCTGCGGCAGCGTGACCATCCATGCGCCCTCGTCGCCCGGCAGGTTGGCGTTGGCGATGGAGATCAGCGGCGTCTTCGTCTCGCGCGCCACGGCCGCGATGGCCAGGGCGCCGGGCGAGCCGGCCGTGCCGATGATCACGTCGACCTTGTCTTCCTCGATCATCTTGCGGGCATTGCGTGCGGCCGTCGTCGGGTCGGACGCATCGTCGAGCTGCACCATCGTGATCTTGTGACCCGCGACTTCGGACTTGTAGGCCATGCCGGCCTTGATGCCCTTTTCATAGGGAATGCCCAGCGAGGACACCGGGCCCGAGAGCGAGGTGATGAAGCCGACCTTGAGGTCGGCGGCAAAGGCGCTGGCGACGGCCAGCGCGCTGAGGCCCAGCGCGAGGCCGGTGCGGATGCAGAGACGGGTCGAAGTATTCATGGCTTTCCTCAGGTGACAGATGGTGTTGATCGGGACAACAACATGATTTGTAAAATGTTTAGCTCTCAACAATATGAGCGAGACGAGACTTGGGCAACAAGAGGAACTACCTAGGCCCTTGCTAGCAATTACAGAGCCAGGCTGCCCACGCTCGTTCCGCCGCAGACGTACAGCACCTGCCCGGTCACGAAGCTGTTGGCCGGATCGGCGAAGAAGCTCACCGCACGCGCCACGTCGGCCGATTCGCCGAGCCGCTTCACCGGAACCGACGCCGCCAGCGCGCGCTCCTTGTCGCTGCCTTCCTGCACCACGTCGTAGAACATGTCGGTCTTGATAGGGCCCGGTGCGACGACGTTGACGGTGATGCCTTCCGGCGCCAGCTCCAGCGCCCAGGTGCGGGCCATGCCCAGCATGCCTGCCTTCGTCGCGGAGTAACTGGTGCGCGTGGCCAGGCCCACCGCGGCACGCGAGGACAGCAGCACCACGCGGCCGAAGTGCTGCGCTCGCATCGTAGGCAGCGTGGCCTGCACGAGCTGGATGGCGCAGCCCAGGTGCAGGTCGACCAGCGCGTCGAGATCGTCGAGCTTCACGTCGGCCAGCAGGGCGGCGCGGATCACGCCGGCGTTGTGCACCACCGTATTCACGTCGAACTGGTGCGCCAGCTGGTGCACCGCCTGCCCGGTGGCCGCGCGGTCCATCAAGTCGACCTCGATGCTGTGCATGTGGGGATGCACGATGTCGCTCTTGCGTCGCGCCAGCGAGACGACTTCATAGCCCTTGGCGAGCAGGTCCTCGCAGATGGCCTTGCCGATGCCGGCGCTGCCGCCGGTGACTGCTGCAACTTTGCGGATCGTCATGTGCTCAACCCTCCACCAAGGCAAGCACGCGCAAGGGGCTGCCGCTGCCCTTCTGGATCTTGAGCGGCGGGCAGATCAGCACGGCGCCGGCCGGCGGCAACTGGTCGAGGTTGCACAGGCATTGCAGGCCGTAGCGGCCCGCGCCATGCATGTAGTAGTGGCACGGATACGGCGGGCGCAGGTGGTAGCCCTGGCCGGCATCGGTGCCGATGGCTTCGGAGCCGAAGCCGAGCACGTCACGCTGCTCGACCAGGAAGCGCACGGCTTCGGAACTCGGGCCGGGCGTGTGCTGGCCGGTCTCGTCGAAGTTCTGATACGCCTCGGGGTCATGGCGCTGCGACCAGTCGGTGCGCATCAGCACCCAGGCGCCCTTGGGGATGCGGCCGTGCGCGGCTTCATAGCGCTCGATGTCCTCGACCGTCATCAGATAGTCGTGGTTCGACTTGACCTGTTCCGAGCAGTCGATGACGCAGGCCGGCGCGACGAAGTGCTGCGCGGGAATGGTGTCGACCGAATTGTTCGGCAGGTCCTTGCCGGAGATCCAGTGGATGGGCGCATCGAAGTGCGTGCCAGTGTGCTCGCCGCAGGAGAAGTTGTTCCAGTACCAGCCGGGGCCGCGCTCGTCGTAGTGCGAAACCTCCTCGATGCGGAAGGGCCAGCATTGGCCCATCTCGGGCGGCAGGGCGATCTGCGGGAACTCGGGCGTGAGCGTCTGGGTGAGGTCGACCACGCGGATCTGTCCCGTCGCCATGGCGCTCACCAGGCCGCCCAGCAGTTGGGCGGTGGACGTGAGGGTGCTTGTTGTCATTGCTTCGAATCCTTGTTCTTCAACTTCCGCCAGCGGCGAGTTCGCGTTCCAACACCTTCGGGTTGTCGCGCCAGCGCTCCAGCCATTCCTGTGCGACGTCGCCGGGGTACACGTCCTCCACGCCATCGCGCAGTGCCTTCACGATGGCATTGGCGAGCGTGCCCGACAGCAGCTTGGGGGGAGGAACATGCTGGTTCCATTCGTCGTCGATCGGGCCAGGGAAGACATTGATCACACGGATGCCGGCCGGCCGCATCTCGGCACGCAGGCATTGCGCGAGCGAATGCGCCGCGGCCTTGGAGGCGCTGAACGTGCCGTGCGCCGGGAAGTTGCTGAGCGCATAGACCGACAGCAGGTTGACCCATGCGGTCGCGCCGGTCTCGCCATCGGCGGAGCGTCCCTTCAGCGCGGGGCCGAACTCCTGCGCCAACCGCAGCAGGCCGAAGTAGTTGATGTCCATCTCGGCCTTGGCCACGTCGGTGCCGCGCCGCGCGCCGATGCCGAAGGTGCGATGCACCTCCGCGTTGTTGATGACGATGTCGACCTTGCCGCCGATCTCGCCGGCCAGCTCCGTCACCGAGCGGCCATTGGTCAGGTCCAGCGGCACCAGCGTCACCTGTGGCAGCGCCGTGATGTCTTCGAGCCCGCCCGTCTTCTTCCACGGCTCCGCATGGCCGACCCACACGATGTCGGCCCCCGCCTTGACCAGCGCACGCACCAGGGCCTGGCCCACCTCGGTCTTGCCGTCGGTGACCAGCACCTTGCGGAATTTGGGGTCGCTGGTCATTTCACGCAGCATCTTGTCGTCGGCCATATGGGCGCTCCCTTCGTTCGGAAATCCAATCAATACCGCTTGCCCGGCGCGATCGAGCCGGGCGCCCACCTTGACCCGCGACGGGGCATCGCCCACCTCGCCGTGCATGTGGACCATCAGCGTCGGGCCGGCGTCCAGGTGCACCAGACCGAGGCGCCAGGGCAGGCGCTCGCGGAAGTACATGTCGTTGCTGTGGTGCAGCGTGGTGGTGGCCAGCAGGTTGCCTTCGCCGGACTGTTCGCGCCAGCGCAGAGCGGCCGAGAGGCACTTGTGGCAGGCCTCGCGCGGCGGGTACTGCACCGTGCCGCACTCTTCGCACTCCTGCAATTCGAAGCGGCCTTCGGCGGCGGCTGCTGTGATGCCCAAGGCGACACGGCCGCGTGCCCACGGGGGCAGGTTCATCTGCCGGGTGCGAAGTACTGGGTTCTTTTTCTTGGGGCGCATCAAGGGCATCGTCATGACGGCCTCCCGAGGATGACGGCGCCTGTGCACAGGCATCTGTCGTAGGTCACCATGCCGAAGCCGGCAACCAGACCCAGTTGCGCATCCTTCACCGCACGCGCACCGGCCGCATCGGTAAGCTGGCGGATCGTCTCGGTCATGCCGAGAAATCCACCGGCCGCACCGGCCTGCCCCGCCGACAACTGGCCGCCACTCGTGTTGTTGGGGAAGCTGCCCTCAAAGGTCATGCCTTGCGACTGCACGAAGGCCGACGCCTCGCCCTTCTCGCAGAACCCGAGGTCTTCGAATTGCATCATCACGATCACCGGATAGTCGTCGTAGGTCTGCACGAAATCGAGCGCCTCGGGCTTGATGTCGGCCTGCGCATAGAGATCGTCGCGGTCGACGCGCCACCCGCCGCACACCATCACCGGGTCTTCGGCAAACGCGTTGTGGCGCTCGATCGCGCCGCGGATCACGGCATGGGGCAAGCCCAGGTCGCGCGCACGCTCTTCGCTCATGACGAGGAAGGCTTCGGCGCCAGCGCAAGGCATCACGCAATCGAACAGATGGATCGGGTCGGAGATCGGCCGCGCGGCCATGTATTCGTCCAGCGTCAGCGGCTTCTTGAACATCGCGTGCGGATTGCCGAGCGCGTTGGTGCGTTGGTCCACCGCGATGCGGCCGAAGTCCTCGCGCTTCGCGCCATAGGTGCGCATGTAGTTCGCGGTGATGAAGGCGAACACAGAATTGGGGCCGCCCGCACCGTAGGGGTAGGTCGCGTCGCGTGCGAAGTTGCTGAAGGCACCGAGCGTCTGGCGGAAGGAGTCGACATGGTTGGTGTCGGCCGCCACGCAGGCGACGACATCCGCATCGCCCGCCTGCACCGCGCGTGCGGCACGGCGCAGGCACATCACGCCCGATGCGCCGCCCGTGGGCACATGGTCGAGCCAGCGCGGCGACAGGCCAATGTGCTGCGTCACGCCGACGGCCGTGTCCGGCACCAGCGAAAAGCTGCTGAGGCACAGGCCGTCGATCTGCTCCTTCTTCAAGCCGCTGGCCTTGACCAGCGCGTCGACCGCATGGCCGATGAACCAGTGCGCCGTGCGGGTCGAGTAGCGGACATAAGGCACGGTGACCGGTACGGCCACCGCAACGCCCTCGTAAGACATCCTTTTGGTCATGGCTGCCTTTTCTTCATCGACCGTGTGTCGATGCAGTTCGCCCGCCCCGGCAAGGCATGCGCAAGCTCTTTCAATTGCCCGCGCTGGATCTTCTGCGACGGCGTCAGCGGCAAGGCATCGACAAAGGCGACGTAGCCTGGCGCTTTGTAGTAGGCCAGTTGCGACAGCGCATGCGCGACGATGCTGGCTGCGAGTTCGGCCGACGAGGTGGTGTTCTCGCGCATCACGATGCAGGCGAGCACCTCGTCGCCACGCACCGGGTCGGGGGTTGCCGCCACAGCCGAAGTCTTCACCGCCGGATGCTGGTTGAGCACGCTCTCCACTTCCACCGCCGAGATGTTCTCGCCACTGCGGCGAATCACGTTCTTCTTGCGATCGACGAAGAAGAAGTTGCCATCCGCATCGCGACGCACCAGGTCGCCCGTGTGAAACCAGCCATCGGCCCAGGCCTCGCGCGTGGCTTCCTCGTCCTTCAGGTAGCCCGAGAAGAAGTAGCGACGCGGATCGGCACCGGCCGAGCGCACCAGCAATTCGCCAGGCGCATCGACTGCGGCATCGCGGCCTTCTTCGTCGACCAGGCGCAGTTCGAGGAAATCGGGTTGGCGACCGAAGCAACTGCTGCCCACCAGGCGCGGCTCGCGGTTCGCCATCACGCAGGCGCCAGCACCGGTCTCGGTCATGGCCCAGGCCTCGACCAGCGGGAAGCCGAAACGTTCTTCGAAGGGCGCATGGTTCTTGCGGTCCACACCGGCACCGAAGCCCCAGCGGATCGCGTGATCACGGTCGGCGGCTGAAGCCGGCGCGCTCAACAGCATCGCCGGCATCACGCCCAGGTAATGCACGATGGTCGCGCCGCTCTCGCGTGCGCTTTGCAGCCAGCTCTTGGGATGGAAGCGATCGAGTTGCACCAGGCAACCACCGGCCAGAAGCACCACCATGGTCGAGAACGCCATCGCGTTCATGTGGTTCAGCGGCAGCGGCGTGATGACGCGCTCGGTGTCTAGGCGGATGCTGCACACGCCGTCAAGCGCCGCATACCACTCGCCGGCGCGCAGGAAGTAGCTGTTGTCGAGGATGCAGCCCTTCGGCCGGCCAGTGGTGCCGGAGGTGTAGAGCAAGCCGCATTCGGTGTTCGCGCCGACGGGCTCGTCCATGCGCGGCGGCACGGTGCGGGCACGCGGCACTTCGCCATCGGCCGACATCGTGTCGAAAGGAACGCCCGCTTGTCCCGCAGCGGAGCGCAGGTCGGCCGCGCGCTCGGGCAGCGTCACGGCAAGGGCGATCTCGCTGTGGCCGATCAGATAGGTCAGCTCCGCCGAGCGCATCTCCGCATTGATCGGCACCACGCTCACACCCAACGCATTGAGTGCGAACCAATGGAAGAGGAAAGCCGGCCGGTTCTCCAGCAACAGCCCGACACGGTGGCCATGGCCCCAGCCGGCGCCGCGATAGGCCGCGCGCAAGCGCTCGACCTCGGCCGCAGCGGCTCCCCAGCGGATGGCGCCCGCATCGATGCCGTAGGCGGCCGCAGTCACCGATTCGGTGAACAGGAAATCCGCTTGCGGCGTGCGCGCAGCCGTGGCGCAGAAGACGTCGTAGACAGTGGTGTGCATCGGTTGAGATCAGATGAACAACTGCACCGCCGGCAGGGCCGCGTCGCAGTTGAGCAGGTTCACGCGCTTGAGCGTCATGCGCAGCGCGCCGTCGCTCAGGGTCAGGTGATGGAAGAAGGTGCCGACGTAGAACTGCAGTTCGTCGCCCTGCGACTCCGTGTAGTGGAACTCCGTGCGAACGACGAATTGGTTGCCGGCCTCGTCGAAGCTCTCGACAGTGGGCGTCTGCAACAGGTGATGGCAACGGCTCGGCGGCTGCTGCGAGAAGGCGCGCGGGCTCTTCAGGCGCTCGATGCGCAGGTCCCGCAGCAGCTTGTCCTCGTACATGTGCGAGGTGTGCTGGTAGCCATCCTCCTGGTCGGGGACCAAGGGCAACCAGTAGAAGGCGTCATCGGTGAAGAGCTGGTTCCACTCCTCGTAGCGCTTGGCGTCGAGCAGGCGGCATTCGTGGACGACGAAGTCGATCAGATCCTGGCGAGAAACGGTGCTCATGCTTCAGCCTTCTCGACCATGTTCGCGGTCATGTGACGTTCCCATGCACGGTACTGGTTGCGCATGGAAATCTCGCTGGTCCCGACGGCCGTCACGTCCTTCTGGCCAAGCTCTGCCGCATCGAAGTTGCGATGCAGGCTGACCCATTCGTTGCCACCCGCATGCAGGCCGGCCTGGATGCCGCGATAGGCCTGCAGGTCGTCATGGCCCACCACGGAGAAAGGCGAATTGATGAGCCGGTTGTACATGGTCGTGCGATGCAGCAGCTCCGGCGGCGCGCCCTTGAGTCGGAAGGTCCAGCTCTCGACCAGCGTCTTGTCGACGGCGATCGGCTTCACCACGCGGATCGACTGGATCGCACCCTTGATCGTAAGGTTCGGGTAGTACACCGTGTTGTGCCGCGCCAGGCCCAGGATCTGTTGCGTGCGCTCCGGCCCGTACTTCGCCTGCATGGCTGCGTCGTATTCCGGGA
Organism: Variovorax rhizosphaerae; assembly: GCF_037889975.1. Lineage (NCBI taxonomy): Bacteria > Pseudomonadati > Pseudomonadota > Betaproteobacteria > Burkholderiales > Comamonadaceae > Variovorax > Variovorax rhizosphaerae. The sequence continues at coordinate 62,174 of NZ_JBBKZT010000015.1, forward strand.
TCGCCGAGTACTTGCTGTGGATGCTGTAGTGCACGCCCGAGAAGCTGTGGCCGTTGTCGAACACGCGCACGCCCATGTCCTCGAAGAACTTGTAGTCCGACATGAAGGGCACGAACTGCTCGATCGCCATCGGCTTGGGCTCGTCCGCCGGCTTGCCCGACCACATGGTCTTGGCGGTGCCGGCCGAGGACTCGTGCGCCACCATCGGATGCATGGTGTCGTTGAGGTTCTCGATGAACATCTTCCAGTTGCACTGGTGCATGAAACGCAGGCAGCCGCCGGCGATCTCCAGTTCGCCTTCGGGCGAGCGGTCGGCCATGTTGTCGATGGAGCTCAGCGAATCGCCGAAGAACTCCTCGAAGTCCGGCCCCGTGTCGTTGAGCTTGACGAAGATGAAGCCGCGATAGAGCCGCACGTGCTTCACCTGTGTGAGGCCCTTGGACGATTCGCACTGGGTGAGCTGCGTGCCTTCGTAGCCGTTCTTCAGCGGGATGGACAGCAGCGAGCCGTCGGTCTTGAAGGTCCATGCGTGGTACGGGCAGCGGAAGAACTTGCCGGTGTTGCCGCAGGGCGCGCTCACCAGCCGCGAACCCTTGTGAGCGCAGCGGTTCATCATCACGCGCACCGAGCCGTCGGTGTGGCGCACCACGATCAGCGGCCGGCCACCGATCTCGTTGCTGATGTAGTCGCCGGGCTTGGGCAACTGGCTGTCGTGGCCGACGTAATTCCAGGTGTTCGCGAAGAAGTGTTCCTGTTCCAGGTCGAACAGCTCTTGGTTGATGTAGAGGTCGCGGTGCACGCGGTCGGGCTGCACCAGCGCGCGGATCGCTTCGGGGTTGCCGCGGTAGGTCGTCATGTGGGGTCTCCTGAATCTTCTTGGCTTAGACGTCCAGCACCAGGCGCGCACCCTTGGCGCGCGAGATGCAGATCTGGATCACGTTGCCGGCCGCCTTCTCGCTGGCCATCAGCACATAGTCGCGATGGTCGATCTCGCCTTCCATCACCGGCGTCGCGCACACACCGCATTCGCCACGCTTGCAGTCGTACATCGGGTCGCAGCCCTCGTCGATCATGCAGTCGAGGATGGTCTTGTCGGCCGGCACGGTGAAGGTCTTGCCGGACATGGCCAGCACCACTTCGAAAGGATGGTCGCCCTCTTCCACCGCCGGCGTCGTGAAGAGTTCGAAGTGCACGCGGTCGTGCGTCCAGCCGCGCTTCTGCGTGGCGGCGAGCACGGCGTCGAGCATGACCTTGGGGCCGCAGACGTAGAGCTGGTCTTGCGCTTCGCAAGCGTCGAGCAGGGCTTCGATGTTGAGGGGGGCGCCTGCTTCCACGTCGGTGTGGACGATCAGGTCGTCGGCCAGCAGCGCTTGCAGTTCCGGCAGGAAGGCCATCAGGTCGCGGCTGCGGCCGGCATAGTGCATGCGCACCGGCGCGCCCTCGGCCTTGCGGCGTGCGGCCATGCTGATGAGCGGCGTGATGCCGATGCCGCCGGCGATCAGCACCGCGCGCGCTGCACCCTCGTGCACCGGGAAATCGTTCTTCGGCACCTCGATGGTCAGCGCATCGCCTTCCTTCAAGTTCTGGTGCATGAAGCGCGAGCCGCCGCGGCCCTCGTCCTCGATGCGCACGGCGATCACGTACTCGATCGGCGCATCGGTCACGCCTTGCTGCGCGGCAGGGTTGATGAGCGAATAGTGGCGCCAGTCTTCCTTGCCGTCAGGCAGCGTGACTTTCACGCGGATGTGCGCACCGGCGGTGAAGCCGGGCAATGCGCGCCCGTCGTCCGCTCGCAAGCGGAACATGCGGATCAGCGGGTTGAGTTGCTGCGCCTGTGCAACGCGCAAGGTCAGCGTGGGCAGTGGTTCATGTGACATGGTTCGTTGTCTCCCTTCAATGTCAAGCGAGTGCGTAGCGGGCCAGCACGTCGCGCAGCTTGTGGCCGTGCTCGTCGGCGAGCGCCGCGTCGCGCAGTTCGCGCAAGGTGGCGGGCGCCAACGCGCTGCCGGCGCGCTTGGCGGCGCCCATCACCAGTTCGTAGTTGCGCAGGCCGCGTGCATGGGTGTCGCTGTAGCCTTTGACCAGTCGCTGGCATTCGGCGATCTCGAGCGCCAGCGCCGGGTTGATGGCGGCCGTCTGCGCGATGCGTTCCAGCCACGCTTCGATGAGCTGGTTTTCTTCCGCGAAGCGCGTGGTGGACCGACGCCAGCGCGCGGCAGCCGCCACACAACGCAGCAGCAGGTAGCCATGCACCGAACTGGTCTGGACGACTCGACCCTTCTGAGTCATGCGTTCGACGATGCGCTTCGGCATGCCGGAATTCATCAACCAACGCCCGATGCCGCCGGGCAGCGTCTCGCAGATTTCCTGGAGGCGCGGGTGCATGTATTCGTTGATCGCCACGACCTGGCCGGACTGCGCGCCAGCCTCGTCGCGCACGCGGTCGAAGCGGGTGGCGCGCGTCTTCAGTGCGGCAACGCGGGCGGTGTCTTCGTAGGACATCCAGAGCGCCAGGTGCCGCGCGGTGCTCTCGGCAAGCCGTCCGCCATCGTTCACTTGCAACGCATGGACCTTTGCCATGCGATCGAGGTAGGTGCCGGCATAGGCCACGTCCTGATAGTCGATCAGGCGGCGCACGCCTTCGAGCAACAGGAAGTGCGCGGGCTCAGGAAACTCCCGCTGCACGCGTTCGATCAATGCGCGCACTTGCGGATCCTTCGGCGCTGGCGCTGAACGCGCCGGCAACGCCGCCGCTGGCGCATCCGCTTCGGACCCCGATTGCACCCGCTCGAACGCACCGCCAAAGGCCTTCAGGCTCGGCTTCACGCCCACCCCACCGCGCTCCACCGTCGCCTCGAACTGCGCGCGGCTGAAAGGCAACACGCCCGATCCGGCCAGCGCACCGAAGAGCACGGCGCTGATCACGCTGCCCGCCTGTTCTGCCGCCTGCGCCATGTCGAAGCGGATGAAGCGCTTGGCCGCCTTGTTCGCATGCGCCACCAATTGCGTGCTGTCGACCCGCCCATCGCCCATCGCCGACTTCTCTGCAATCGAATAGACGCGGTGGGTGGACGCGATCAGCGTGGTGCGATCCTGCGTGACCAGCCCGCGCTGCACCGCACGGCCGGCTTCCATCAGTTCGGAAGCCAGCACCAGGTCGACATCACCGGGCAGCGGCATCAGCGCCAGCACCGGCTTGCCGCCATCGGCCTTGGCACGCGACTCGGGATACAACTCGACGTAGTAAATGGTCGCGCCAGTGCGCTGCGCCACGCCGGGCACCGAAGTGGTCTGCGCGATGTAGCCGTTGTGCTCGCCGAGGTCGACGATCCAGTCGGCCAGCACGCCGCCGCCCTCGCCGCCCATGGCGAGGATGGCAATCTTGATAGGTTGAGTAGCGTTCATGAATTCTTAGAAGGCAAACCGTTCACGACGCTTGGCATCACCGCGTTGCATCCAGCCGATGACGGCGCCGCGCACGCGCTCCAGCAACTTGTCCCAGCCGCTCGGGTTGCTCACCACCTGCGCCTTGTAGAAGGACGGGCACAGCACGGCCGCATGCGACACGTCGCCACAATTGCCGCAGCCGACGCAACTGTCCAGCACGGTCGCGATCGGGTCGGTGCGCAGCGGATCGGGATTCGGCTTGATCGACAGCGACGGGCAGCCCGACAGGCGAATGCACGAATGGTCGCCAGTACACGTGTCCGAATCGATCCCGAACTTCTCGCGCACGACCCTCTTGCCTTCCGCCACCGCCTTGCGCACCAGCGGCTTCTCGCGGCGCTGCTTGTTCAGCATGCATTCCGATTGCGCGATCAGCACCTTCGGCCCCTTCTCCTTGGTCGTCAGCGCGTCGCGCAGCAGGTCGCGCATGCCGGCCACGTCGTAGGTACGGCGCATCGTCTTCACCCACTTCACGCCGACGCCGCGCACCGCCTGCTCGATCTCGTGGCCGGTGCTGCGCGTCGGGTTGTTCGCCTTCGACGAGAGGATGTCCTGGCCGCCCGTGGCCGAGGTGTAGTTGTTGTCGACGACGATGGTCAGGTTGTCGCTGCGGTTGAACACCGCGTTGGCGATGCCGCTGGTCAGCCCGTTGTGCCAGAAGCCGCCGTCGCCCATCATCGAGATGGCGCGCTTGCCCGCGGGCACATTGAGTGCTGCCGCACCGGCCGCGCCCAATCCATAGCCCATCGTCGTGTTGCCGAGGTGAAACGGCGGCAGGATCGAGAACAGGTGGCAGCCGATGTCGGCGCTGATGTGGTGCGGTCCAAGCTCGCGCTCGACCAGTTTCATCGCGCTGAAGATCGGCCGCTCAGGGCAACCCGTGCAGAAGCCTGGCGGCCGCGCATGCACGCTGTCTTCCAGCGGACGCGAAGGCTCCGGCGCCCCATCGACACCGATCTCCGCCACGGCCGTCAGCGGAATGATCTTGCGCACCGGCGCAGGCACCGGCAAGGGCGCGATGCGTCCATAGCGCTCGAAGAATTCGCGCGCACCTTTCAGCAGCACGGCGGCCGTGTATTCGCCCGCCACCGGCAGCATGTCCTTGCCATGCAACGCAGCCGTCACGCCGGCCTGCCGCAGGATGGTCGCGATGTTCTGCTCGATGAAGTTGGGTTGCCCCTCCTCCACCAGCAGCACCGCGCGCTTGCCTTCGCAGAAGCGCAGCACTTCGCTGTCGATCACTGGATAGGCCACGTTCATGACATACAGCGGCACCTTCGAGTTGCCGTACACGTCGGCCAGGTCCAGCCGCTCCAGCGCACGCATCATCGTGTTGTAGCTGCCGCCCTGCACGATCACACCGATGTCGTCCACGCCATCGCTGAAGAATTCATTGAGCTTGCGCTCCTCGATGAAGCGAACGGCCGCAGGCCATCGGTCCTTCACCTTCTCCTGCTCGTGCACGAAGCTCGCAGGCGGCAGCACGATGCGGCTGACGTCGCGCTGCGGCGACTCCATCGCCTCCTTGAGCGTGAACTTCGGCGGCACGTTGTCCGACGCCACGAACTGCCCATGCACATGGCAGGCACGGATGCGCAGTTGCAGCATCACCGGCGTGCTGCTGGCTTCCGACAAATCGAAGCCCTGCTTCACCGCATCGACGATCGACGGCAAGTTGGGCCGCGGGTCGAGCAGCCACATCTGCGACTTCATTGCGAAGGCATGGCTGCGCTCCTGCATGATCGAGGAGCCTTCGCCGTAGTCCTCGCCCACGATGATCAGCGCGCCGCCGGTCACGCCGCCGGAGGCCAGGTTGGCCAAGGCATCGGAGGCCACGTTGGTGCCTACCGTCGCCTTGAAAGTCACCGCGCCACGCAACGGATAGTTGACCGACGCCGCCAGCGTCGCCGCCGCGGTCGCTTCGCTCGCGCTGTTCTCGAACCGGATGCCCTGCTCGGCCAGGATGTCCTGTGCATCGGCCAGCACATCCATCAGATGCGAAATCGGCGCCCCCTGGTAGCCGGCGACGTACGCTACGCCAGACTCCAGCAAACCCTTGGTCACAGCCAGGATGCCCTCGCCGCTGAAAATATCTCCCGCGCCGAGCCTCAGCTTCTTTACTTCCTCGACAAAAGACCGCTCAGCCATGGTGCTCCTTGAAAACCCTCGGACGCGTTCGTCCCAAGTGCGTATATTCTTTAGATCTGAATGTATGCACAATCATGAATAACCCTAGACTCGCAAGCGCTGTGCCAGCTTCCAAGCGACCCAAGCAGGCGGCTTCAGCCCCGCTGCCCGAGCCCCGGCACTTTGTCGACGACTATCTGCCCGCGCTGCTGGCGCAGGCCAGTCACCTGATCTCCTCGGAGTTCCACAAGGTGGCGCGGCAGCACGGTTTTTCCGTGTCGGAATGGCGCGTGATGGCCACGCTGGCGGGCGGGGATGCGATCAGCATCGGGCGCCTCGCGCAAGTCGCGGTGATGAAGCAGCCCACCGTCACGCGCATGCTCGACCGCATGGCCAGCAAGGGCCACGTGGAACGCCTGCCCCATGACAGTGATCGGCGCATCACACTGGTGCGCATCACCGACGCCGGCGAGCGCACGGTCAAGCACCTGATGGAACTGGCGCGTGAGCATGAGCACCGCGTGCTGGAGCCCTTCGGCCTGCAGAGCGCCGAAGCCCTGAAGAGCACCCTGCGGCGCATGATCGAATTGCATGAGGACTCGGGCGCGGCGGTGGAAGACGACGACGATTGACCGCGGCCCCGCCGGCTCACTCGAGTCGGTCGAGAAAATCCAGCACCGCCTCGGCGAAGGCATCCGGCAACTGGTCGGGCAGCGGCACCATCCCGCCTTCGATGTCGACGATGCGCGCGTCCTGCAAGTGAGCCGCCAACTCGGCCGCATGCGGTGAAGCGAACGGATCGTCCGGCGCGCGCAGCACCAGCACCGGCTGCGTCACGCGCCCAATGCGCTCCTCCATCCGATACGACGCCACCGCGCGATGGCCGCCTTCCAGATCGCCGCGCACCATGAGCGCATCGAGCACGAAGGCCTCCAGCAACTCGGGCCGGCCCGCCGGATAGAAGCCCTGCCGGTTGCGCCACATCTGCATGAGGTGCGCGCCGTCGCCGCTGCGCTCGACCGCGTCGATGGGCTTGCTCCCAGCACGCGCCGCACGAAAGCCCGCATCCGTGAACGGCGTGGAAGACAGCACCAGCGAACCCACATGCTCAGGAAACGCCGCGGCCAGTTCCACTGCGATCACCCCACCCGTGTGATGCCCCACCACATGCGCCTTGCCGATGCCCAGCGATGCCAGCAACTCCGCCGCGACGGACGCCCAATGCTCGATGGTCGGCGCCCAGGGCGCAGGGGCCGAGTCACCGAAGCCGACGGTGTCCATCGCCACCGCGAAGTAGCGCTGGCCGACCAGCGGCAGCACCGCGCGGTACTCAGCCCAACTGCGCGGCGTCTGGTGCAGGAACAGCACCGCCGGCGCACTCGGCTCGCCGGCGCAGGCATAGTGAACCTGCCCGACGGAAAGGTCCGCGAACGCGCGGCGAATGTCGGGCCCGTTCACGTCCTTATCCCTGCGTCGCCGTCGCCGGCGGTCGCCACAGCCCGGCATGCTTCAACATGCCCAGCGTGCGAAGCAGCACGTCGCTGCGATAGGCGCCCACGTCGCGGCCGGCGTAGTCGTAGAAACCGCTGCCGCTCTTCAGCCCCAGCCGCCCCTCGCTCATCATCTTGTCGAGAATCGCAGGCGCCTTGTAGCGGTTCGCATCGATCGACGCCGACATCTCGCGACTCGCATGGTGCAGGATGTCGCTTCCGCCGAAGTCGATGAACTCCACCACGCCCAGCGCCGCGAAGCGCAGGCCCAGCCCGTAGCGCGTGGCCTTGTCGATTTCCTCGGCCGTGGCCGCACCCTCCTCGATCATCCGCGCCGCCTCGTTCATGATGAGCGCCTGCAGCCGCGGCACGATGTAGCCCGGCGTCGGCCCGCACACCACGGGCAGCTTGCCGATCTCCTCCATCAGCGCCTTGGCGCGCGCCAGCACGGCGGGGTCGGTGCCCGCGTGGCAGCTCAGCTCCACCACAGGAATCACATAGGCCGGATTGAGCCAGTGGATGTTGAGGAAGCGCTCCGGCCGCTTTACGAACTCGGCGATCTGCGTGACCAGGATGCTGCTCGTGGTGGATGTCAGGATGGCATCGGGGCTGCAATGCGAGTTGATGTGCTGGAAGGCCTCGCGCTTGGCTTGCAGCGTCTCCGGCACACCTTCGAACACCAGTTCGGCCGCAGCCAGCGCACGCGGCGCATCGTCCGCCCGCACCACGTCGATGCGGGCCACGATCTCCGGCACACGTTCGCTCGCCATCACGCCCAGCGACGCCAGGCCGCGCAGGCTGGATTCGATCTCCGCGCGCACTTCGGCATGCAGCTTCTGCCAGGCCTCGTCGCTGCGCTCGCGCAGGTCGACCAGCGACACGCGATGGCCCGCGTACGCAAAGGCGATCGCAATGCCGCGCCCCATGCGCCCGGCGCCGACCGCGGCCACGCGAGGCCCGGCCATCGTCACGGCATCAGGCGCCGTCATGCAGCCGCTCCTTCAGCGCATCGCGGCTCAGGTCGTTGAGCCCGAGCGCGTCGAAGGTGCGCGGTCCCTTGCGCAGGTCCCGCCCGAGGAAACCGCCCACGATGGCCAGCAACCCGTGCGCGATCGGCGCGTCCACGCCCGCATGGCGCGCGGCCGAGGCCAGGAAAGCCAGGCCCAGTTCCGTGTCCTCGGTGATGTAGCGATGGCCATACAGGTCGATGTTCTCGCGCCAGTCGCCTGACTTCACCAGCTTCTTGTGCGCGTCGCCGTACATCCACTTGTCGTTGTTGTAGTGGTCAGCCAGCGGATAGTGCGGCCCGGCATGGCCGAAGGCCTCGCGCACCGCGATGCGTTCGTTGTCGAGTTGGTCCGTCACGGCCCGCACTGCCTTCTGGGTGCCTTCGTTGTGGATGTCCCAGCGCTCGAAGTGCTGCAGCGGCGCCGCGTTCATCACCATCAGCGGCGGGTGGATGATCGGACCGGCATTCATCAGCGCACCCGACAGCGCATCGCCGCAACCATGCACGCTCGGGTAGGCCTGCCGGATCACCGCGATCGCTTCCTTCTCCTTGCGCGCCGGGTACACGCCGGTCGGCAGGTGGATCGCGCGAATCGTCACGTTGACTTCGCGCTCGCCGTGCTTGCGTGCCAGGTAGGGCAGCGTGCCGGTTTCGGCCCAGGCGACGTCGGCCTGGCTGCCGGCCTCGCGGGCGATGTGCGCCATCACGTAGCTGCCGAAGGTGCCCGGCGGCAGGAACACCACCTGACCGTCGACCAGATACGGCGCCATGGCGCGCGCAATGTCGGCCTGCGCAATCGCGGGCGACGGGATCAGGATCAGTTCGGCGCCGCGCATCGCCTCGCCGATGTCGGCCGTGGCCTTGGCGATCGGCACGTCGCGCGCACCCTCCGCGTCCTTCAGGCGGATCGAACCTGCCGAGATGACGGCGCCCAGCGCTGCCGCGTCGCGCCGCCAGAGACGGATCTCATGGCCGGCCTCGGACAGATCGGCGGCGGCGGCATAGCAGCCGTGGCCTCCGCCCAGGATTGCAATTTTCATGAAGCTTCACTCCGCAGGGTTCGTGATGGATGGATTGCCAGCGCTTTTCGCGCGGCATCCAGGTACATTACTTTTCACATATTTATATGTCAATCGGTTTTGGCCCGGAGCCGAAAGCAAGCGGGTACAAGCAATGACGCCCCACGTCGCGTACCCTCGCGCTTTGCAACGCAAAAGGGAAATCGCGCATGGCCAGCTTCAAGAAGTACCGCGTCGACAAGTCGTTCCACCTCGCAGACATCAAGCCGGGCGCCACGCCCTTTGCCGAAGGCTCGCGCAGCGAGCAGGCCGAGCGCCTCGACGCCTTGGCGCTCGACCTCGACAAACTGCAGAACCTGCTGCATGCCGAAGGCAGTCGCAAGGTCCTGCTGGTGCTCCAGGGCATGGACACCAGCGGCAAGGACGGCACGATCCGCTGGGTGTTCTCGCGCACCTCCCCGCTCGGCGTGCGCGTGGCCGCCTTCAAGGCGCCCTCGCTCGAGGAAAAGGCGCGCGATTTCCTCTGGCGCTGCCATGCCGTGGTGCCGCGCGCCGGCGAGATCATGGTGTGGAACCGCAGCCACTACGAAGATGTGCTGGTCCCGGTCGTCGAAGGCTGGCTCGACAAGAAGGAGCTCGAACGCCGCTACGCCCAGATCAACGACTTCGAGCGCCTGCTGACCGAGACCGGCAGCGTGGTCATCAAGTGCATGCTGCACATCAGCAAGGAAACCCAGCGTGAACGCCTGCAGGACCGCATCGACACGCCCGGCAAGCACTGGAAGTTCGACATCAGCGACCTCGACGCCCGCAAGAAGTGGGACGACTACCAGCGCGCCTACGACAGGCTGCTGGGGGCGACCTCCACACGGCACGCGCCCTGGTACGTGATCCCATCCGACAGCAAGACTCACCGCAATCTGATGATCGCGCGCCTGTTGATCAAGACACTCGAGGACATGAAGCTGAAGGAGCGGCCGGACGACCCGGCGCTCAAGGGACTGATCGTCGAATAGCCTGGGGCGCTTGGGCGTCGTTGTCGAACACGTTGTGCCAGGAACAACGGCACGCCTGAAGCGTCTGTACAAACAGACGGTCGCGCGTCATATTCCGGCAATCGCGACCCACAGGACAGACGCCTACAACCCGCCCACTCCACCCGCGCAGCCCGGCGCTTGACCCAAGGAATACTTTCGGATGCCAAAGCTCATCGTGATGACCCATCCGGGCAAGACCAAGCTGGTGCCGCTGGCGGCGGCAGACACCCAGATCGGACGGGCCACCGGCAACGACATCGTCATCGATTCGGGACGCGTCAGCCGCTTTCACGCGTTGGTGACCGTCGAAAGCGGTGCTGTCTGGATACGCGACCTCAAGAGCAGCAACGGCACCTTCGTCAACGGCCACCGCATCGTGTCGCGCGCCCTGTCGAACGGCGACACCATCGTCATCGGCGACTGCCAGATGCGCTTCCTTGCCGGTGAAGAGCAGGTCACGCCCGCCGAAGCGCTGCGTCTCATGACGATTCCGGGCGTGCTGACGGATCTCGACAAACTGCGCAAGCCCGGGCCGCGTTAGGGAGGCTCTGAACAAGTCCCTCGCGGAGCGCGCATCCTCGGCTCGGGCGGTCTGCGGCGTTGCAAATCCTCGCCATGGCTTCGGCCATGGCTGCGGTTTGCGCCTTGCATCCCATCCCGAGCCGAGGCGCGCGCCCTCGCGGGGACTTGTTCAGAGCCTCCTTTGCGCGCGTGCAAACCTAGAAGCTGTGCCGCAAGCCCAGGTCGAAGCCACGTGAGCTGCGACCGGGTTCGGTGATCGAATTGTTCAACGCAACGGCCGAGTCGCCGCTGTTGCGCAGGTAAGCAAAGGTGGTGTAGGCCGCCGTCCGCTTCGAGAGGTTGTAGACATAGCCCACCGCCAGCTTCTTGGCCCGCGGGTCCGTGAATTCATCGGTACCGCTCGATGAATAGGAGATCTTGAACTGGTGCGGCCCCACCGGGATCACGGCGCCGGCGATGTAGCTCTTGCTCTTCACGGTGGTGAATTGCCTCTTCTCGTCGACGAAGTAGCCCGCGGTCAGTCTCACGACGCCAAAGTCGTAGAAGGCGCCCACACTGTAGGCCTCGACATCACCGGTGGTGGCTGTCTGCGCGTACTTGGTCTTGCCGCTCGACACCGCAATGCCGAACGGCCCGCCGCTCCAGCCGACCCGTGCCGCGTAGCCATTGCCATCCTGCGGATTGGGCTGGGCATTGGGCTGGAAACCGGGCTTGTACGAGACGTTTTCGCCCATGAACACCTGCACTTCACCGAACACGCCGCCGAGCCCTTCCGGCAGGAAGTAGCCCACCATGTTGGAAGCACGCGTCGACGTCACGCCGACGATCGACATGGAAAAGGGCAACGACGCGCCCACCCCGCTGGTGCCGAACGGATCGGTCTGGTCCCGGTTGCGGAAGGTCGCAGTGAAGTCCCGGCCCATCCGGATCTCGCCCCAGAAGTCCATCAGGCTGACGGTGGCGCGCCGGCTGAAGCTCATGAAGTCGGGATTTGTCGCGCCGCTCGGCTGGTTGTTGATGTTCCCGGCGGTGCCGCCGCCGTTGTCGACCTGGAGCCCGGTCTCGAGCCAGAAGCCCGCCCCGAGCCCTCCACCCAGGTCCTGGAGGCCCCTGAAGCCCAGGCGCGACTGCATGTTGCCGCTGCTCGTGAGTTGGGTGGTGTGCGCAATGCTGCCCGAGCCATAGGCCAAGGCAATGTCGGCAATCCCGAACAGCGTCAGGCTGCTGCCCGAGACCGGCCCCTGAACCTGGCTCGATTGCGCTACGGCTTGGTGCGCCAGCACAAGGTTGAAGAGAACGAGAACCCCCAGCTTTCTCATGTCATCCCCCTCCGGTGCGTGCACCTTGGTGAATCGGCCGTGCCCCGCTTGTTGGCGCGGGGGGCGTGTCGCTTGGCAAGCTCCGCTTGCTCGCGCATTCGAAGAATCAGCGGGCTTGGCGCCCGGCCGCTTACTTTGGACCAAGCGACATGGAGCGTCAACACGGCGAGGGTGGCAAAGCGGCATCGACGCAACACCTTGCAGGGGACGATCCGTGCCGCGTGATCCACCGGATGAACGGAGCCTCAAAACAAAAACGCCCCGTGCGGGGCGTTTCTTGGCGGCTCGCCCCGTGAGGAGCGTCTTTGCTTGCTTTCTGGCGGAACCGGAGTCCGCCATTTCGAGCCGCAGCTAGGCACAACTGGCGCAAGTCATCCGGCTGATTTTCGCCGGTTTTCCCGCTGGTGAAGTCAAACTCTTCTCCTTACTTGCGCTCGTAAGCGCTCATGCCATCTACAATTTCATTTGTAGGCCAGCTTGTAGGCCAGAACGAAAGGAATGAGGAGCCATGGGTACAGCGAGCAAGCTCACGGATGTGAAGGTCAAGACCGCCAAGGTGGGGCGCTACGGCGATGGAGCCGGGCTCATGCTGGAAGTGCGTGCGAATCCTTCGGGTACGGTCACATCGCGCAACTGGACGATGCGTTTCACGTCCCCGGCAACGGGCAAGGCGCGCTGGATGGGCCTGGGCCAGTACCCTGGTGTAAGCCTGAGCGATGCGCGCCAAGCCGCCGGTGACGCGCGCAAGCTCATCTCGCAGGGCGTGGACCCCATAGACCAGCGCGCGGGCGAGCGCGAAGCGATGCAGGCCGCGGGCCAGGCGCCCAAGGCGCGCACGTTCGACCAGGCCGCCAGCCTGCTGATGGAATCGAAGCGTGAAGGCTGGCGCAACCCCAAGCACCGCGCGCAGTGGCAGTCCACCCTGGACACCTACGCAAGTCCGGTGATCGGCACGAAGGCAGCCGCGGCGGTCACCTTCGATGACGTGCTGACCATCCTCTCGCCGATTTGGACAGCGAAGCCTGAAACCGCCAGTCGCGTGCGCGGTCGCATCGAGGCCGTGCTGGATTACGCCGCCGTGATCGAGGGCGCGCACGAGCGCAGCAACCCGGCCCGGTGGAAGGGTCGCCTGGACAAGGTGCTGCCCGCGCCCAAGAAGGTACGCAAGGTCGAGCACCACGCCGCCCTGCCCTTCGGCAAGGCGTCGGCGTTCATGAAGCAGCTGCGTGCGTTGCCGGGCACGAGCGCACAGGCGCTGGAATTCACCATCCTCACAGCGGCCCGTTCGGGCGAAGTGCGTGGCATGACCTGGGGTGAACTCGACTTGGACAACGCGGCCTGGACGGTGCCCGCGGAGCGCATGAAGGCGAAAGTGGAGCACCGTGTGGCCCTCTCGAATGAGGCGATAGCGCTCCTGCGGGCCATCCCCAACAACGACAAGCCGGGCGCACCGCACCCGGGCGATGCGCTGGTGTTTCCTTCCCTGTTGAAGCCGGGGCGCCCTCTGTCCGACATGTCCCTCACCGCAGTGCTGCGGCGTGCCAAGGTGCCCGTGACCGTGCACGGCTTTCGCTCAACTTTCCGCGATTGGGCAGGCGAGACCACGTCGCACGCGCGGCAGACCGTGGAACACGCTTTGGCGCACCGCATTCCCGATGCGGCAGAGGCGGCCTACGCGCGCGGCTCGCACTTCGTGAAGCGCCGCAAGCTGATGCAGGACTGGGCAGACTACCTCGGCAAGGCGATGGCCGACGTCACGCCGATTCAGGCGAGCAAGGCAAACATGGCGGCGGCCTGAGTGGACAGCGTGGTCAATTCCGCGCGCGAGCCGCCGACGCCAGAGAAATTTGCTCGCTTGCACGAGGTCCGCCGCGCGGTGTTCACATACCTGCTGGACACAAACACTCCGACGCCCGCTGATTTCAGAGCCCTCACAATGTTTGCACGCCGGCTGGAAAAGGCAAATCAAGCGGCCCGCGATTGGAGCGATTCGCTCTCGCTCAGGGTCGTATTGGCGGGCGCAACCAAGCGCGACGGCAACCCAACTTTCCAACACGTGGGCGCGGACGCGGCGCTGGAGGCGATGCTCTTTCTGCGCGACATGCTGTATCTTCATAGCGACATCATCGCGATGATGGCGCGTGCCGATTTGCCTCAGCCGATTGGCCATCAGGAACCTGCGCTGCGGCGCCTCGTGCTCGCTCTCGCGCACCAATGGCAGGGGCTCGGAGGACACCCTGGTTTCTCAAGCCGGCCCACGAGGGGCGCCGGAGGCGCGCGCACAGTCTTCACCGGCCCGTTTCTCAATGCTGTTGTCGCAGCTATCAGGCACGGCGTGCATGCACTGAATATTCCAGCAGACCTTGTTCCCACGCACGCGACCATTGCAAGCGAAATTCGCGCGCTTCGCCATCAAGGGCGACTTGCTGCCCGCGAGGGGGATTGAAATCCGCCGCCAAAAAAGCACAACTTTGCAATCTCCCGAAGCAAGCGGTTAGGGACGACGCTATGGCTCACAGAAACTACTGGAGCCCTTCATGCCTCTCTTTGCCGATCCCGATCAGGTGATGCGCATGCCCGAGTTGCGTCAGGCGATTCCGCTGTCGGAAACGCGGTTGCGTCAACTCATTACGCTTGGAAAGTTCCCCCGCCCTGTGAGGCTGGGCGCGCGGGCGGTGGGCTGGCGTGCAGGTGACGTGCGCGCGTATCTTGAAGGTCTTGCCAAAGAGGACGCGGAGCGCCGTGCAGGGTTGAGCAAGAAGCGCGGCCCTGCTCCGAAGAGCTTGACGACACAGCGGGCGACGCCCGCATGAAGTAACCCCGACCGGCGAACCGATCGGGGCGTTCTGCACGTCGGCAGCCAGCCAATGCGCACCTTGCAACGGTGCTGCAATTTTGGCGGGTGCCGCGCGTCGGCGCAACCTCCCGGCTCGCTGGTCTTCTTTTAGGAGTAATCCAATGAAGATCAATCTCACCAACCCCGGCGGCATCACCTTTCTTGCCGTCATGCACGACAACGACTGCCCCGGCGCACACGGCGACCCCGCCAACTGCGTGTGCGAGCCGGACATCATGATGCATACGGACGCCGAGCTGTTCCGTGCATCTGTGCGCCGCAACCGCGCGCAGCGCCGTGCTGCCGAGCGGGCCGAGCGCCAGGCCACGGCCAAGGCGAAGGGAGGCACGTCATGAGCACTCCTATTGACGACCCGCGCCTGCAAATGTGGCTTCCAGATCGCGACTCGACCGACATGAAGCGAATGCTGGACATCGCCAACTTCACGGTGAGATTCTGGAACCCAGAAACCTCCTTCCATTCACCGTCTTCGGTACTCCGGCTACTCGGACCGAGCGGCGTATGTGTAGTCGCCTGGGACGGGGGCACGCCTTTGTTCGCGCTGATGAACTGCAAGGGCGAAGCCATTCCCGATGGGGATGATGTAATTCCAAGGGTTGCGTTCACGCCGTCCGAGATTGACGAGTTCACAGGCATCGACCCGTTTTACCTGCCCGGATGCGGCGCGGATGTAGAGAAGCCCGGCCCTGCGTCGCCCGACGATCTCAAGCCGCTGATTGAGGTGCTGAAAAGGCGCTTGAGCCGCAAGCAACGGGCAAAGCTGGCAAGTAGGCAGGCATGACTCGCAATCCCCCTGAACCCGAAGGCGATATCGAAGCGCAGGTGCTGGGGGAGCAGCTTCGCGCCGCCGGCATCGATGACGCCGCGCTGTACCGTGACCTGGAGCTTGCACGGGTAACTGGGCGGGTGAGTGACGAGCTGCGCCGCCGTGCCGCAGAAGCGACGCAGGGCACGCCTCCCCTGTCGGAATGCATCACGGTATTCATCTCCGATGACCAGTGCGGCAAGGTGTACACGCGCGACAGCGACGGCAAGGTGAAAAAGGAAAGCATTGGGCACATCACGAACGCCGTCGCCAGCACTGTGCACGTCCCGGATGCCAAGACTTTCGCGGAAGTGTTGCTCTGGGTGATGGACACGCCTAATGCTGGGCTGATCCTCGGGGCCGTAAAAGGCACGAAGCCACGCGACGAGTTCCAGATTCGCACAATGAAGACGTTGCACGAGCTGCTGCGCAAGCCTGACCGGGCGGACATCGCGGGCATCCATCAGATCGACGGATCGGCATGCATCGCACGGATGAAGGAAAACTTCGCGCCGTGTCAGTGGGCGCTCCTCGACCGCGATGTAGATGAGCACACGCCCGGACAATTCGATGCCGACTCCTTGCCTTACGACGATTGGCTGCGCCTGGTGGATGAAAAACTCCTGCCGGGGGTCGCCTCCTGCGAGCGCGTGGTGTTGCCCTCCTCCTCCGCCCGAGTTCGCTTGCCTGATGGCACACCCTACAGCAGCGGGAACGGGCACACCTTCGTGCGCACCAACGGCGGCGACCTGGAGCGCGTGCGCAGCCAGTTGAGCGCCAAAGCGGCTCTTGAGGGCATTGCGTGGCCCAAGCCGCGCTTCTCGCGCAAGACCGGCGAGAAGATGGGCGAAAGCGCGACCACGATCCTTGACGCGAGCGTGCTCAGCCCTGGGCGCTTGACCTTCGATGGCAAGCCGCGCGCCAGCAATGGCCTGAGCATTGCACCGCCCGAAGTCGCGGTGTTTGACGGCCCAGCCCTCGACCTGTCGGCCTTCGTGGACCTGACCGACGAGGAGATCGCGATTCGCAACGCGGCCTCGCCCGTGAGGCTGCACCGTGACGGTGCTGGGCGCGTGAGCCAGCAGGACCACACCACGCTGACGCTCGACACAGTCATCGAGCTGGAGGACGGCGAGACGATGAGCGTGCGGGAATGGCACGAATCGGGCCGGGGCCACACGCGGATTCAAAGCCCATTCCGCGCCTCGGATTCGTTTGCGGCGTTCATCGACCGCGATCCGCTGCGTGTCTACGATTCCGGTACCTGCACCACCTACCACTGCGCCGCGCCGAAGCCCGACCCGGGGAAGGTCTTCGACGATTTGCTGCCCGAGCGGGGGGACCAAACCGAAGCCGCGTCGGCAAGTTCTACTCCATCGCGACCTGAGCCTTTCCCGGGGCCCATGAGCGAGATTGTTGCGGCCATGCTCGCCACAGCTCCAAAGCCGCGTAAGGGGTTGGCCGTAGTGGCCGCCCTGATGGGAATGGCTGCCGCATGCGATGGCCGCCTTCACCTGGCTGCTGACGGTCACTCGCGTTTGAACTTGTTCGCCACCGTGCTGCTGGAAACAGGCGAGGGCAAGGAGCACGCAATGAAAGTATCCGAGGCGGTCGCCCGTGCAGCCGGCGCGCAAGTAGCAGGCAAGCCCGCAAGCGGCGCGGCCCTCGAAGACATGCTTCAGGACCACGGCTCCATGTTGCTGACGATTGACGAAGCCGGCCACCTGCTGGCCGCCATGAACGCCCGCCACGCGCCCACCTACCTTACTGATCTGTCGAGCGTCATGATGCAGCTGCACAGCCGAGGGCCAAGCACCTATCACACCCGGGGCCGGGCGGCGTCGGGGAAGAAGGAGAGTGCCGCGGGGCGCGCGGTGGCACATCCAGCCGTCAGTGCCCTGATGTTCAGTACGCCGCAAAAGTTCGCCCACGTGGCCGGCGTCATGGATATCGAGAGTGGGGCGCTTGGACGCCATCTGTTCTACATCGATACCGAGCGCGTGGAGCAGCGCCGCGTGGGCGGCGCATTCAACTTGCCCGCGTCCGTGGTGGAGGTAGCGCGGCAGATTCGAGCCATGGGAGCGTTCCCCGCGACGGAGCCGAGTTCGCCCTTTGAAGCGCCTCCCCTCGCGGCACACCGGGAAGTAGACATCGCATACGGCGACGGCACCGAGGCCCTGCTGCAACGGGTCATGGATCGGTTTTCAAGTCGGCAACGCCAGCCTGCGGTGTCGTCGCTGGAGGGCATGCTGACGGCGCGGGGCTACGAGAATTTGTTGCGCGTGGCCGGCACGTTGGCCGTCTGGGATGCGCCTCACCGCCCGACGCTGCGACCTGATCAGGTGGCCTGGGCCGAAGCCTTCGTGCTGCGCAGCATCCACGACGCCGTGTTGTTCGCCGATGAGCACATGCACGAGGCCGGCGTGCTTGCGGATGCGGCGCACGTGCTGCGGGTCTGCCGTCGCGTGCTGGCCGGTGAACTGAAGTGCGACCGCCTGAACGAGTTCGCGTGCGTTCGGCGTGGTGTGGTCCCCCGAAGGATCGCCCTGAAACACTCCCGCCTTGCAAAGGAGCCCTTTGCCAAGGCGCTGGAGCATCTTGATGCAGTCGGTGACGCCCATGCATTCGATGCGCCTTTGCTCCAGGATGGCGGGACCGTGCCGGCCATCAAAGTCCTGAGGGCAGGCTGACCGCCTGGCCAGAGGGTCCGCCGATTGGTCACACGGACACAACTGCTTTGTAGTCCACCGCAACCCGCATGAAACCTAGCTTTTTTGAGCGAAACCGGGGGTTGGACACTGGTCACAGCCACTCCCATACACATGCACACGAGAGAGAAGGGATACAGAGAGAAGCTGTGTCCAACTCTGTGTGTTTACTCATATCTCTAGGATGCATGCGGGCTGCCGTGGTCGCAAGGGTGGCGTGTCCACGTGTGTGACCTGTTTGCGTCCGGCGTGACCAATCCCCACGTGCACGGATTCGCACGCAGCCCCACCGGCATGTCTTCGCCATCTTCCCGATGGACAAAAAATCAGACCGCCCCCTTCGCGTGCAGGCGATTTCGTGCCAGTTCGCGCTGGAGAGCCTCGGCCCGCGTCTGCGGCTCGCTCGCCAGCAACGCCACATCGCGCGCATGCTGCCTGTCCTCCATCGACAGCACGCGCACCGGCTTGCGATCCAACGGAGAACGCCACTTCGATCCTGCCGGTGCGGGCCGCAGCGTCTTGCGCCACGCTGCCTGCTCCGACGCCCTAGTCATGTCGGCATGGTGGCCCGCAGGTTCGATCAGCGCCTCGTCCTCCTGCCGCAGCCGGTCCGCGACGACCTGGGCGCGCACATCTGCCAACATGTCGATGCCCGAGCGCGCGAGCTGGTAACTCTTCCACGATGCCTTGTCCAAGATGGCGGGCGCCATGTGCGTCGGCTCTATGCCGTTGGCCCTGAGCCATTCGTCACGTCGGCGGACACCTTCGGCATCGAGCAGGACGGTGAAGCCCGCGATGAATGCGTCGGACCGCCAAAGCGCCTTCATTCGCGCGGCGTGCTGCCGCTCGGCCCGCTGCGCGAGGGGCTGCTGCTTGGCTCGCCCGAGCCGATCTTTCGGATCGATGAAATCGGCCAGGCGGCGTCCGCCATGGCACCAGCAAAAGGCCCGCCCCGGTGCGACGGCATGCCCGCATTGAATGCCCAGCCTGGTCGTGGCGCCGCATCGCACGCGGTTCACAAAGGCTTCGGCCTGGGCTGTGCGTCGAGCGGCCTCGTACTGCTCGCGGACATCTGGATCACTGAAATCGGGGCTGGGCATGCGAACTCCTGAAGGGCTCAACATATTCGCGCACTTCATCAGGCAACCGCAACAAGCATGGGCGACCGACGCCGGGGATCACTAACATGCAACTTTCAGCGAGTTGATGCACCACGATTTCCAGGCAGGCGCTGTTCCGTCATAGATCTCATGTGTACACAACGACGACCCAGCCCACAATGCACGGCGACTCGGCGCACGCGAAGTAATTGTTCCTTGACTGGAAGTGGATGCCCTCACAGACTGGCCCGCTGGAGGATGAACATGAACTATTCTCGAATCTTGGCAATGGGCGTTCTTGCTCTGCCCATGGCCACAGCTCATGCGCAGGTGAACCCTTGGATTGAAATTGCGGAAAGAATTGGGTTGGATTCCTTTTGCAGGGCAAGTTTCGTTGCTGGCACCATCCCGAATCTGAGGCCTGCGAGCCAAGATGAGCGATTCGCGCTCAATCTTCGGTGTGAGGCCAAGGGCGGCAAGGATGAGATGACTAAGAAAAGTTGCTGCGAGCATCTCACAGTCAACGACGCAAAGAACATTGGCGTCTGTCCCGATAACCCAGTGAACGTAGTGGTCCCAATTCGCGAGGCCTTCAAACTTGTGGTGAAGTGCTGACCCGCTTTTTGGAGCGGACTTCGTGCAGGCAAGTGACCATTTCACCCCCGGCCCCTGGCATCGCGTGATGGACTACGTTAACATGGGCGCTGACACGACCTCGGCGTTGGCGTGGTGACAGTTGCCCGCGCGTGGCCCATTCCTGACCAGCACTGGGCCGTGGCCAACGCCAACGCGCAGCTGATGGCCGCGCCGCCCACCATGTTGGCGGTGCTTCGCGCCGCGCTGACGCGCACGACAAGGGCAATGTGCTGCCCTGGGAAGCCATGCGTGCCGCGGTCCATCAGGCGACCGACATCAAGATGCCTGGAGACTTCTACCTGGAGCTCGATGGCGATGACGGAGATGGCGGGGACAACGCGGTTGAGCTGAGGTCGGATCGTGGTCTATAGGGGTACCGTCCTGCCTCTGCGGAGGAGCGAATAGGACCACGGTGCACTGAGGCGCAGCAGCGCGCTCACTGCTTCCGGGCAAGAACCCAGGCAAATCTCTGTGGGTCTTCGCGCAATAGAAATGCCCTGATGGCATCACGCTTCACCTTATCAGCCCGCTGGAAAATTCTCTTCAGTTCAGAGTCGATGGACTTCTGCGTGGCTCCGCGCACTTCGCCCTTGGCGTACCAGGTGCGCGCATCATCGAAGTTACCCAGCTCCATGTGCACGGCGCCAAGCAAAGTACACGGACGAAAATCGCCGGGCCGGTATTCGTGCCCTTCTTCCCCAAGTTGACGCGCTTCGTCGAGACGACCGAGGTCGCGCATCGCGCCACCGCGCGTGGTGCACACCGCGGACTGGAGCTTGGGGTGTTTGACCGGGTGGGCGCCGATGGCATCGAGCAACTCGAGCGCATCTTCGGATTGGCCGCATCTGCGGTAATGGCCGCTGGCATTGACCGCGTTCCACGGGTCGCCTGTGCGCTTGAACTTTTCAGCAAAAAACTCGGCCTCAAGCTGGTGAAACGCGCTTTCCAGCGCAGCGGTGAAATGCTCTTGGGCTACGGTGGTTAGCCATATGTAGTCGTCCTCCGCCATACGACGGCCAGAATCGACCTTTTCGAGAATGGCCATAAGCCGGGGATAAGCTCGCTGATCGATGAAGTGCATCCCGTACTTGGCACGTAGTGCCCTGCTCTTCATCTTGGCGATGTACTTGGGATCGTTCTCAAGGGCCTCACGTGCGGCCTTCGCAGCCTCAAGCCGTCGTCCGTTTTCGGCCTCCCATTCCGCTTCCCGAGCCGAGCGCGCAGCCTCAGCGGCTCGTTGCTTCTCCACGGCGACCCGTTCACGAGTTTGCTTCGCAGACTGCGCGGCGGCAACGAACTCTTCGTAGTTGATCTGGGCCGTGGCGAAGCGATGCAGATCGAGGAGGTCCTTACCCGCCAAGTATTTCAAGGATACGGACGACAACGGCTGTCCGAGATACATGCTTTCAAGAATCTTGCTAAGACTCGTTGACGGAATCGTCGCGCCCGGAATGTCGCTCACACAAAAGTACTCGGCGATTTTTTGGAGGAAGTTGCTGGTCATGGGCTATAGCTTGCTCTATCGCCTTTATGGTAGCGAATCAACACCCCGCGCTTGGGCACGCCCGACAACCCGGCACTTCCCAGTCGGCGGCAGACGAACTCCGCATGCTTAGGCGACGTAAGGCGCCTGGCGATCAAAACGGTACGATTGCGTCAAAGCGCCCCCGCCAGCCTCATGTCATTTCCACAAGAACGAATCCACGGCGCCCTCTACGGCGCCCTCATCGGCGACGCCTTGGGCGTGCCCTACGAATTCCACGAGCCTGAGAACCTGCCGCCCAAGCACCTGCTGGAGATGCAGCCACCGGCGGGCTTTCGTCGTGCGCATGCCGGCGTGCCGCCTGGCACCTGGAGCGATGACGGCGCGCTGATGCTCGCGCTCCTCGACAGCCTCACCACCGTCAAGCCCTTCTCGGTGGACGACTTCGCTCAGCGCATGCTCGCCTGGCGCCGCGATGGCAAGTACACGCCCGACGGAGTCGTGTTCGATGTCGGCATCCAAACGAGCCTCGCGCTGCGGCGCATCGAGAGCGGCATCGCAGCAAATGATGCCGGCTCTGCGGGAGAGCGCGACAACGGCAATGGCGCGCTGATGCGCGTGCTGCCTGTGGCGTTCATGGCGACCTCGGATGCCGAGGCTGTGGGCCTCGCGCGCGTGCAGGGGCTACCCACCCATGGGCACCTGTGGTCGCAGCTCTCCTGCGCCCTCTACGTGCTCGTGGCGCGCGAGTTGCTCGTCGGGCAGTCGTTCAACGCCGCGTATGAGCGGGCGGGCGCCGCGCTGCCCGCGTTCCTCAAGCCTGATGAGGCTCAGGTCTTCAGCACGCTGCTCGCAGGGCGGGCGCCTGGTCGTGGCAGCGGATTCGTGCTCGACTCGCTGTGGTCCGCGTTCGATTGCATTGAATCGACGGCCTCGTTTGAGGACGCCGTGCGCAGCGCCATCGCTCTGGGCCATGACACTGACACCACGGCTTGCATTGCCGGCGGGCTGGCTGGCGCTCTGTACGGGCTCGGCGGAATTCCTGGTCGATGGCTGGGCGAGCTGCACGGGCACCAGTTTGTGAAAGAGCTGCTCGCGCAAGCACCGTGCACCCCGCACCCACCCTAACCCGCGCGCTATAAATGGCTATGCCTCCGAGACGCACGTGACGTCGCGACCTCGCCACTCAGAACTCGCTCTCTGGTATGGCCTGCGAGGTCATATTGCCGAACTGCACCTTGTAGAGCGTCAAGGTCACGCTGCTTGACGTAGTACCGCGATCATCGGCAAATTGCTTCAGAGCGAACGGCTCGGTTTTGGAGGTTGCTCCCGTACTCAAGTCTCTGTAGCGAACGTCGTAGTCGCCGGCAGAGAGGCTGCGCGCGGTGAATTTTCCGAAGGCCGGGATGAAGATATGACGCACTCTCCCACTGCCTTTGCTCCTGCCGTCGGCGCGCAAATCGACAACTTTCACATAGGCGTTCGAGTTCATTTGGCTGTTGTCAATCGTCAGCGTTGAAAGCCCGTTGTTGTTCAACTGCCTGAAGCCAGGCAAGTACCCCGCCGATGTCGGCCAACGTTGACCATTCGGCGTTCGAGGATCGCCTGCCGCTTTGGCGGTGGCTGCGAAAATCTCACCGTCACCGAGCCCACGATCTCGCGAGCGAGTTGAGACGGGCAATGTCTGGGTCGCGACCTTCGGACTTGCGGATAGGGACGCCTCTCGTGGCGTCTGGGGTGACTGACGTGTCACTGGGGTGGCGGGCGCTTGCGTTGCTACGACCGCACGCACTACGTGCTGCTCGGGCTGCGTAGGGAATGACGACGCCAGCAACACCATGACAAAAATGAACGACGCCAAGCCGCCGAGCATGTAGAGGGCGGTGAGGTCATTGGGTTGCGACGGTTTGAGGCTTGATTTCCCGGCGGCGTGTGAAGGAGAGGGATTGAAGTCGCTGGAATGCGGGGTTCCACGCGCAGCGCGTGCGGCGTTCGCGGCTAGCACCTGCTCAGAGGCTTGAGCATTCAATTTTTCCTGTGAAGTAATCCAAGCGTCATGTGCCGCCCGTTTGTTCGGATCAGATAGCTCAGCGTAGGCGGCATTGAAGATGGCCATCACGCGGGCCGCTTCGGCGCTGCCCGGGTTCTTGTCGGGGTGGTGCTTTTGGCTCAGCGCACGGTAGGCGGCGCGAATGACTTCCGCGGGCGCGTTCCGCGCCACTTTGAGGTTGTCATAGTGGGTATGAACTTTGAGAATCACTTTTCGCGAGCGTGGAAGCGCACGGTTCCATCATTCGCTGGACAGAATGCGCTCGAAGAACGCAGCTCAGACAGGAAGAGTGTCGGCGCGAGGAGCTGCGTGAAGCTCGGGCCGATACGAGCCCACCTCAAGCTGAGGTGTGGATCGGGCGTGCGCAGCGAGGCGCTGCGGCTCAGCACAATTTTAGTCGCGCGGGTCTCGTCCACGAGGGGAGACCGGAGGATATGGAATGCATGCGTGAACTAGTTCCACCCAGTCCCCGTCCCTCGGTCCTGAGCCCAGCGGCACCTCCTTTGGGAACCTGCTGTTTCACTGGCCAAAGCTAAGATCGGTTGCACTGAAGCCTCTCCTCACATGCTCGAAACAACCAAAAAGACCCTCTGGGCCACCGCCGACAAGCTGCGCGCCAACATGGACGCCGCGGAGTACAAGCACCTGGTGCTCGGCCTCATCTTCGTCAAGTACATCTCCGACACCTTTGCAGCCCGTCGGGCCGAACTCACGCGCCGCTTCGGCGATAGCACCGACCCCTACCACCTGCCCGACGCCACCGATGATTTGATCGAGGCCGAGCTCGAAGACCGCGATTACTACAAGGAGGTCAACGTCTTCTGGGTGCCCGAGGCTGCGCGCTGGGAGAGCATCCGGGCCGCCGCGAAACAGCCCGACATCGGCAAGCGCATCGACGAGGCGCTATCGCTTGTCGAGGTCGAGAACCCCAAGCTCAAGGGCATCCTGGACAAGCGTTTCGCGCGAGCGCTGTTGCCTGACGGCAAGCTGGGCGAACTGGTTGATCTGGTCTCCACCATTGGCTTCGGCCAGGACGCCGCGCAGGCCCGCGACGTGCTCGGCGAGGTGTATGAATATTTTCTCGGCATGTTCGCCAGCGCCGAAGGCAAGCGCGGCGGCCAGTTCTATACGCCGCGCAGCATCGTCAAGACACTGGTCGCCGTGCTCGCGCCGCATCACGGCAAGGTCTACGACCCATGCTGTGGATCCGGTGGCATGTTCGTGCAGAGCGAGGAGTTCATCGAAGCCCATGGCGGCAAGCTGGGTGATGTGTCGATCTATGGACAGGAAGCCAACCCGACCACTTGGCGCCTGGCAGCCATGAACCTCGCGATTCGAGGCATCGAGTTCAACCTGGGTCGTGAGCCTGCTGACACCTTCGTGCGCGACCAGCACCCTGACCTGCGGGCCGACTTCATCCTCGCCAACCCGCCGTTCAACGTCAGCGATTGGTGGCACGCGAGCTTGACTGGCGACGCGCGCTGGCACTATGGCGATCCGCCGCAGGGCAACGCCAACTACGCATGGCTTCAGCACATGCTGCACCACCTGAAGCCCACGGGCCGGGCGGGCATCGTGCTTGCCAATGGCTCAATGAGTTCGAGTCAGAACAGCGAGGGCGAAATCCGCAGTGCGATGGTAGACGCCGACGTGGTCGAAGTCATGGTCGCGCTGCCGAGCCAACTCTTCTTCAACACGCAGATTCCGGCTTGCCTGTGGTTCCTTGTCAAAGAGAAGCGCGCGCGAAAGGGGGAGGTGCTTTTCATTGATGCCCGCAAACTTGCGACCATGATCAGCCGAGTGCAGTGTGAGTTGACCGACGCCGTCATCAATCGCATCGGCACCACGGTGGCGGCTTGGCGTGGTGAGGCAGGCGCCGGTGGCTATGAGGATATGGCCGGGTACTGCCGCAGCGTGCCGCTGGCCGAGATCGGCGAGCACGGGCATGTGCTGACTCCGGGTCGCTACGTGGGCGCGGAAGAGGTCGAAGACAACGACGAAGATTTCGCCGAAAAGATGCAGAAGCTCACGGAGAAATTGGGCGAGCAGATGGCCAAGGGGGCTGAACTAGACCAACTGATCCGGCAGAAGCTCGGGGGCATTGGGTATGAATTCTGAGTGGACCAAATCCACGCTTGGTGAGTTCGTGCGCCTTCAACGAGGCCACGACCTGACCGCGTCAGAACAAATGTGCGGTAGCGTCCCGGTCATGGGTTCAGCAGGTCCGAACGGTACACATAGTGAGGCACGAGCAAAAGGCCCCGGGGTGGTGATCGGACGGAGCGGTGCATCGATTGGCCGAGTTCATTACTCAGACGTTGACTTTTGGCCGCACAACACATGCTTGTACGTCACCGACTTCATGGGCAACAGTCCTTTGTTCTCGTTCTACCTGTTGCAGACGCTGAACCTCGCTGCCTTCAACTCTGGCAGTGCGCAGCCATCTTTGAACCGCAACTTTATTTACGCGATTCCGGTATTCGTTCCGGGCAGGCAAGAGCAGGACAACATCGTTGAACTCCTTCGCGCGCTCGATGACCGCATCACCCTCTTGCGCGAAACGAACGCCACCCTTGAGGCCATCGCGCAGGCGCTGTTCAAATCGTGGTTCGTTGACTTCGATCCGGTATATGCGAAGCAGCAAGGCATCGCACCCGTGGGGATGGATGAAGCGACGGCGGCGCTATTTCCGGGCAGCTTTGAGAGCACGGAGTGGGGGCCGTCGCCGACGGGTTGGCACATCAAGACGCTGGGCGAGGTGTGCTCCGTCACCATTGGGGGACTTTGGGGCAAGGACGACGCCGACTCAGACCTAGTTCAGGCTATCAGTTTACGTGGCGTTGATCTTGAACAACTGCGCTCGGATGGATTTGCCAAGGATGCACCCCTACGTTGGGCGAAACCTGCTGCCATCGAGAAACGAAGACTGTCAGAGAGTGAGGTCTTGGTGGCATCCTCAGGGGCCGGACCATGCGGGCGGCCCTTGTGGGCAGGGGGCGGCTTTGAAGCCATCTATCAGAAGCCCGTCATGTTCTCGAACTTCGTGAAGCGCCTCGAATGCCGAACCTCGGCAATGGCGATATACGTTGATCGCCTCTTGGCCGACATGCGGGAGAGCAAGGAGATTTGGAACTACATCAATGGAACGTCGGTTCCAAACTTGGACGACAAGCTTCTGTTGGAAACCAAGAGGATCGCATTTCCCAGTCATGAGTTGCTGCTGGGGTTTGAGGATTTTGTACGGGCGATCTATCGGAAAAGGTATTCGCAGGAAGTGAGAACGCTCGTCACGCTCCGAGACACCTTGCTCCCCCGTCTGATCTCTGGCCAATTGCGCATCCCCGATGCAGAAGCCCTTCTTCAGTAGGAACACCAATGACCGAAGACCAGCTCGAACAAGAAGCCCTCGGCTGGCTCACCGACGTGGGCTACACCCACGTCTACGGTCCCGACATAGCGCCTGACGGCACGTCTCCCGAGCGCCCCGACTATCGTCAGGTCGTACTTGTGGAGCGCCTTCGCATCTCCATTGCTGACCTCAATCCCGCCGTTCCGCCCGCCGCGCGCGACGACGCTCTCAAGCAAGTGCTTGACCTCGGCATCCCGGCGCTTCTGCCGGCCAACCGACGTTTTCATCAGCTCCTCGTCACGGGCGTCCCGGTGGAGTTCCAAAAGGATGGCGACACGCGCGGCGACTTCGTGAAGCTCATCGACTGGACCGCGCCCGCACGCAACGAGTGGCTCGCGGTCAACCAGTTCAGAATTCAGGGCCCGCAACGTCCTCGCCGCCCCGACATCATCCTGTTCGTCAACGGCTTGCCACTCGTGCTGATCGAGCTGAAAAACCCGGCTGACCTCAAGGCGGACATCTGGAAGGCATACGACCAAATCCAGACGTACAAGGAACAGACGCCAGACGTGTTCCAGTACAACGAGGTGCTCGTCATTTCCGATGGCACCGAGGCACTGCTGGGCTCACTCTCTGCGGACCGTGAACGCTTCATGGCGTGGCGCACGATAGACGGCGTCACCCTCGACCCACTGGGCCAGTTCAACGAATTGCAGACGCTAGTGCGAGGCGTCCTGGCCCCGGCTTACCTGTTGGACTACCTGCGTTTCTTCGTCCTCTTCGAGGACGACGGCAAGCTCGTCAAAAAGATCGCTGGCTATCACCAGTTCCACGCCGTGCGTGCAGCTATCGCACAGGTGATTGCAGCATCGCGGCCAGACGGTGTGGCGTCCACCAAGGGCAAGGGCGGCGTCGTCTGGCACACCCAGGGCAGCGGCAAGAGCATCACGATGACGTGCTTTGCGGCGCGCGTGATGCAGGAAGCCGCAATGGAAAATCCCACCATCGTCGTCATCACGGATCGCAACGACCTCGATGGGCAGTTGTTCGGGGTATTCTCGTTGGCGCAGGACCTGTTACGCGAACAACCCGTGCAGGCAACGACGCGGCAAGACCTTCGCGCAAAGCTTGGCAACCGACCTTCCGGGGGCATCGTCTTCGCCACCATCCAGAAGTTCATGCCCGGCGTGGACGAGGACACATTCCCGGTCCTTTCTGATCGGCACAACATCGTCGTCTTGGCCGACGAAGCGCACCGCACGCAATACGGGTTCGAGGCCAAGCTCAAGACGGTCAAGCAGCGCGCCACGCCTGCGACAGTCACGGTGTTGTCCACGGGTTCGGGTGATCCAGCCACGCACGGCGTGGCCTTCGCGCCGCCGCCCTCGACCATCGAGCGATACCAGGTCGGCTACGCCCAGCACCTTCGCGATGCACTGCCCAATGCGACCTTCGTCGCGTTCACTGGCACCCCGGTCTCCAGCGAGGACCGCGACACCCGCGCCGTGTTCGGGGACTACATCCATGTCTACGACATGCAGCAGGCGCGCGAAGACGGTGCCACCGTTGCGATCTACTATGAGTCGCGGCTCGCCAAGCTGGGGCTGAAGGACGAGTTGGCCGACATCGACGCCGAGGTCGATGAACTCGCCGAGGACGAGGAAGACAGCGAACAGGCCAAGCTCAAAAGTCGGTGGGCGGCACTCGAAAAGGTCGTGGGCGCCGAGCCTCGCATCGCCAGCGTGGCGGCAGACCTGGTGGCGCACTTCGAGGAACGCAGCAAGGCCCAGACCGGCAAGGCCATGGTCGTCGGCATGAGCCGCGATATCTGCGTTCATCTCTACGACGAGATCGTCAGGTTGCGCCCGGACTGGCACGACACCGATCCTGAAAAGGGCGCCGTCAAGATCGTGATGACCGGCTCGGCCAGCGACAAGGCGCTGCTGCGCCCGCACATCTACAGCGGCCAAGTCAAGAAGCGGCTGGAGAAGCGTTTTAAGGACCCCGCCGATCCCTTGCACATGGTGCTCGTGCGCGACATGTGGCTGACGGGCTTCGATGCCCCCTGCGTGCATACCCTTTACATCGACAAGCCGATGAAGGGCCACAACCTGATGCAGGCCATCGCCCGGGTCAACCGCGTCTTCCGCGATAAGCAAGGCGGCCTGGTCGTCGATTACATCGGTATCGCGAATGAACTGAAATCGGCATTGAAGGAGTACACGGCGAGCAACGGGCGCGGGCGGCCAACGGTCGATGCCCACGAAGCCTACAGCGTGCTGGCCGAAAAGCTCGACGTGCTGCGTGCCATGTTGCACGGATTTGACTACAGCAACTTCATGACCGGAGGCCATAAGGCGATGGCAGGCGCCGCCGATCATGTTCTTGGCATCAAGGACGGCAAGCAACGTTTCGCGGACACGGCCCTCGCTATGAGCAAGGCGTTCACGTTGTGCTGCACGCTCGATGAAGCCAAGGCAGTCCGCGAGGAAGTGGCTTACTTCCAGGCCGTTAAGGTGATGCTGACCAAGCGCGACATCACGAAAAAACGTCGCACCGATGAGGAACGCGAACTCGCGATCCGGCAGATCATCAACTCGGCGGTGGTCTCCGATCAGGTGGTCGATGTGTTCGATGCGGTGGGCCTCGACAAACCGAACATCGGCATCCTCGACGATGCCTTTCTTGCGGAGGTGCGGAACCTGCCCGAGCGCAACCTCGCCGTCGAGCTGCTGGAGCGATTGCTCGAAGGCGAAATCAAAAGCCGGTTCGCCAGCAACGTGGTGCAGGAAAAGAAGTTCTCCGACATGCTGGCCAACGTCGTGCAGCGGTATCAAAACCGATCCATCGAAGCCGCGCAGGTGATGGAAGAGTTGATCCAGATGGCCAAGAAATTCCGCGAGGCCGCCGGGCGTGGTGAAGCTCTGGGGCTGAGCGAGGACGAGGTGCGTTTCTACGACGCGCTCGCCAACAATGAGTCGGCGGTGCGTGAACTGACCGATGAAACGTTGAAGCTGATCGCCAGCGAGCTGGCTGCCAACCTTCGCGCCAACATGACCGTCGATTGGTCAGCGCGTGAGAGCGTTCAGGCAAAACTCAGACTGATGGTCAAACGGATATTGCGCAAGTACAAGTACCCGCCTGATCAGCAGGAAGGCGCGGTTGACCTGGTGCTGCAGCAGGCGAAGGCGCTGGGTGAGGCTTGGGCATAGAAACACGGAACGCCCCCCGGTACGAAGCGCGACGGCAATCACGACGGCGCCCTCTGCGAGCTAACGTGAAATAGTGCACGGAGTACTTCGCTCAACTATTGCCGTGTGCGACCGAAAGGGTCGGTAAAATTCATGCTGTGGTGCAGCAATAGCGCAGCGCCCTCATCCCTCCAAGGACGTACACCGATGAATTCACCAGCCCCGGCCTATAGGCCCACGTAACAGCCTCCAAGGGATCACGGGAAGCTGGTCGTGACCGCCAGCATGCGGACTAGCCCGGATCCCCAATACAAGAGAAGACGCGTCCACTGACCTGCAACTGCTCAAGAGCTTTTCGGGTTAGGTGTGCGGCGCGCAGCAAGGCATGCTGGCAAATTAATTTCTAGGATGGTTCCAATGGTTTCGACGTTCACTCGTTGGTCAAGATCACTGGGTGCAGCGGGCCTCGCGCTTGGTCTCGCCGCTTGTGGAAGTAGCGGCATGAAGTCCACGCTTGAGACACAAGTCAAAGAATGGGCCTCCGTCGCCGGGGGTGGGATGTGCAACAAAATATCCAACTTCAAAACAATTCGGTTTGAAGCAGGAAAAGCTTCCCGGAATTCGGCTGAGGAACTACCTTCCCCGGTCGATGCTGGCTACGGGGAATACAGTTACGACTGCTACATCGAGGGCATTGGCACGCGAAGTGGGCAAACCGCTGCGGCATTCCTTCTTGCCCACAATGGCAAGCTCTCTGGGTGGATTGGCGACGAAGGCAGGGCTAAAGCGTCGGCGCAATGGTCTAGGTTTGTGAGCGATGGGGCGCACGCTACAAAGCCGGCGGCGGTCTCTTCGCCGGAACCTGCACCAACGGTTGTGGCGACGCCGGCCCAAGTAGACGCGCCCTCGATTGCCAAAGCTCCGGTCGCTTCGGAGGTTGCTCCGCAAACGGTGTCGCAGCGGAGTGCTGCCGAAGAAAAGGTCGCAGCACCGCTCGATTCGATTGTTCGCTCAGAGCCATCGCAGGCATCTCCAAGCTTTCCATGCGATGGAAAGTTGACCAAACATGAGTCCATGATTTGTTCATCGCCGGCGCTCGCCGCGGCAGATTCTGAGTTGGCCCGTGCGTATGGCCGCGCGTTGGCACAGGCGTCAAATCCAGAAGAACTGAGGGCGGAGCAACGGACTTGGAGAAGGCGTAGAGACCTTTGCGGTGACGCAGCATGTATCGAGGAAAGCTATTCTTTGAGAATTGGCGCTCTCAGGAGCATGTAGTGTGCCATCGCGATCTGTAGGTCTAGCTCGATACAAAAATCCCATGGTGCAGCTTTAACGAAACGAGCCTTGACGCTTCCGAGGATGACCACCGATGAATCCAGCAGCCATGCCAGAAGGTCCAGGTGACGGCCTTTAGAGACGACCCAACGAAGCCCATGCGGATCACGCCGCCGGTCACTGACTACCGCGCGCCGACACCGAGAGACCTACAACTTCTCAAGGAGCAATTCGGTCTCACGGCCTATGAAATGGCGCGCCTTTTCGCCGTGCAGCCCGAGCAGTGGCGCAAGCACACGGGTGGTCAGTCGCCGCGCGAGATCAGCGCGACGCGAGCGTTCTTCATGGCGGCATTCCAGGTGCTCAGCGATGAAGAGATCGAGCGCGTCGTGGCGTACATGGCGAGCTTCGGTGCGCGCTGGAACATGGACGCTGAACCACCGCCGCGGCCCGAGCCGCGCTACCGCCAGCGCAACGAAGCCTCCTAGCGGCGCCAGCTCGCTCGATGGCGAGTACTCGATTGGCTTTAAAGCACCTGGTGGTTGCTTGGAGCCACTCCGCACAGATCAGGCATTGGCGCAAGAAAAATGTTGCGTGTCCGATTTGGCTTCGAGGAGACACTGCGAAATCCGACGCACTCGCATGGCACGGCGTTGCCCGCGCCTACTGAAGCCGCGCCTTGCGCGCCTGCACCTGCGCCAGCGCCTCGCGCAGCTCCTCGCTCGTGCGCTCGGCGAGGGCGCTGCGTGAGCCCTTGCCGCCGCGCCTGGGCACGATGACCTTCGATGGCTTGAAGTGCTCAAGGACCGCCTTGGCAGCGCGCACGCGCGCCGCACCCGTGGCGTTCGGGTCCTCGGCAATGTCCTGTAGCGTGTCGATCATGGCCCGCTCGCGCCGGCGTTTCTCGGCCATGGGCAGGTAGGACTGAGGGACAGGGGCGACAGGGGCGGTCATGGCAGGGGCTGGGGCTTGCCGCCCTCGCAGGGCACGGACTCCTTGCCATCGGATGGCGGGGCGCCGGCAGGGTTGGGCTCAGGCGCAGGCTGCCCGCCCTCCTGCGGCACGGGCTTGGGCTCCTCGACATGGAAGGGCCACGGGCGGTTTGGGGTGGTCACGCCGGCATTGTTGCGTCGGGCGTCGGCGGCGTCCACCTGGTGAGTGGCACGGACGCGAATTTCCCCAATGGCTCGATTTCTCAAGCAGGCCCGATGAGAAATCGACAGCGCGCGCCGGATGGCCCCCCGGTGGCGGGTGCGGGCTCATGCGGCGCGAGGCCGGCGTGCCAGATCGACGCAGGCGCTTCGAGCAAGGGCAGGTCAGGGCGGTGGTGGCCTGGACCTCGCTGCGCGCGTCCTGATGCTTTCTGCTGAGTAGATATCGCGGTGGACGTATCGGCGGGCCGGATTGCGATGGGAGGGCCGGCAGGCGACTGGGGTCTATCTTGTCCAGCCGATGATGAAGTCCATCGCCACGCAAGCCGCGCAAAACAGCAACGGCAAGAGCATGGCTTCGAGCCGGGCAGCCTGCGCGTTCAGCACCGCTGCCTCTGCGGCAAGTCGCTCGGAGTCATCGGTGCCGAAGGTGTTCATGGCTTGGTCCATTTTGCAGTTCCCGGCTTGACCGTCCATGGCGGGGCACCAGGACAACAGGTGTAGGCCAATCTGTAGGCCAGAAAGCACAACGGGCCGCGAGGGCCCGTAAATGCTTGATTCTTGGCGGAACCGGAGTCCTTCGAGACTCACGGCAAACCCACTAACCACGCGGTTTTCGAGAAAGTAGGCCGCTCCTACCTACGTTGATTCGTACGTCAGACGTCACTCCGTTCCACGGATTCACACCGGGGGTTCGACCGTCGTTTTTTTGAGATAAGTCCGAGAAAGTCGAGCCGCTAAAGCGTCCCGCTCAAGGTTCGAGGGGTACGGGGAGCCGGGTCGGGAGATCGGCCTCTAGCGGGCCGTCTAGGGGCCTTCTAGGGCCTTCGACGAGGGGCCACAATCGACCGGGTAACGAACTCCCGGAGAACGGCGATGCTCCCCCCACATCTCGTGAAGCGGCTCTCGCGCCCGGCCCTCGCGGACTCCATCGCGATGCGTTCGTCGAGCGCGTTTGTCGCCATTCATGTCCGGCTCGCGGATGCGTTCGCCGAGGCGGGCGTCGATCCGGGCGAGGCGGAGGCGCTCGCGCACGGCGTGGTCGACGGCATCATCACGGCGGTCGCGGGCGCGAGCGACAAGATGGTCAAGGCGGTGGTCGCGACAAGCGAGACGGCGAAGAGCGCGCCGCGCCACTGATTCGTTGGCTGGTCATTCCCACGTCCGGCTCCGGAGTGCCTCGGCGATCTAGGTCGTGCGACTGGGCAAGTGGATCACAGGCGTGCCGATCAGGAACGGGCAAGCCGAGCAGGGTTGGCGGAGGTCGAACTTCATGGGGCCGCCGTTACATCTTCTGGAGGCAGACGCGCCTGATCTGGCGCCCAGACTCGGCCGGGGACCAGTCGTTCGCATAGACCGCGTCCACCATCGCGAGGCCGAGGCTAAGAGTCTTTCCGTCGAGGGTCTGCCGGGCGACCCTCTTTGCGACCGAAGCCGGCTCGCCTTGGTCGCGCGCCTTCGCGACGGCAGTCGCGGTTTCGCCGATCCGCGCGCAGAAGGCGGCGCGGTCGGCGTCGGCGTCGGCGTTCGCGGCGAAGGCGCTGGCCGAGAGGAGCGCGGCGACGGTGATCTTCCCGAGCACGTTCATGCCGGCTCCTTCGGTTCGGGGGTTTCAGTCTTCTTGCGTGGCATGGTCAGTCTCCTTCGGTGGTGGTTATGGGGGGTTCGTGGTCTTCGTCTTCGTCGTCTTCAGGCTCGACCGGTGCCGCGTCGAGCGCGGCGGCGCAGACCTCGACGCACCACTGAGCCATGGGGCGCCTATCGCTCCGACTCGGAACGCTGCAGCCCCGCGCCTCGGGCCATATAGCGGAGGATCAACGGCGACTCGGTCCCCTCGAGCGCCAGGAAGTGGCCGACTGCGCGGTCGAGCATCTCGATGGCGTCGGCCTTCGATATCTCGACGTCCTGCCCCTCCTTGAGCAGCTTCCCGAGAATCTCGTCGGCGGCGCCCGCGAGGGAGATCGCGCACACGTAGTCGCCCTCGTCGAGGTAAAGCGCGATGGCGCGATCAAGCTGCCAGCGGGCGGCTTGGGCCTTGGTGAAGAACTGAGCCGGCTGAGTCGTCTCTGTCATCGTTGCGATCCTTTCGACGGAGAAAGGATGTTATCGGATCGACGCGTGGCATATTCCGGGGGATGCCCACCGCGACTGCAATGAATCGAGAAACAGGAATGCGCTGGATGCGCAACAAGGACTAAATGTCTGACGACACCAGGGACAAGCTCGCTTTTTTATTGTTGGGCTGGTTGCTCGGCTTGCTTGCTCCGGTCATCGTTGACGGCATAAAGCGACGGCGCGAAAACAGGTTAGGCCGCGCAGCAATTCGCGTCGAGTTGCTCCAAGTTCGAGAGCGGCTGATCCTCGCAGCTCATGCCGCGGAGGATCATCTTGGAACGCAGACGAAGGAAAAAATTCGATGGACGTTGAAGCGCCTTCGTGCTCGCGAAGGGGACAAGATTCGCCCTGCGCTGGAGATGCGCGTCAATCAGGCGGACGCGGAGTTTGAAGCCGTAGTCGCTTACCTTGCAGGCAAAAGCAATAAGTCAATCAGGTTGCAGAACTACGGCACGCCACTTCTCGATGCGCGGGTCGCGGCCCTGTGGAGCTTTAGCACTGAAGCGCAGCGTGTCCTGCTGGAAATCAAGACAGAGATGGGCTTCCTTGACGATGTCGTGGCTCAAACGAGATTCTTCGACGAATTGACCTTCAAGGACCTTCCTTCGGCAAACCATCAGATCGCCGTACAGAGCGTGAGGGAGTACATCGGTACGTACGCTCAGCGAGCGCGACGGGCAGTTGAATTGATTGACAAGTTCCCGTAGCTGGTCACGCGCAAGGCTGCCAAACCAACTCTGGACGTCTGCCCTGAGGCCCGATGCCGCCCTTGGTCAGTCGCTGCGATGGATGCGCCGCCTGGACACTCCGAAGCCCCCGCCCGTCGGGTCGAGGAGGTCGTCGATTCCGAGACCGTGCGCCTCCAGCACCGAGCGGCACTTCGCGAGGGCGGAGACTTCGAGTTGCCGGACTCGTTCGCGAGAGAGATTCATCGCCCGGCCGACGGCGGCGAGGCTCATCGGCTCGCAGGCTCTTTCGACGACGGGCGGCCCGACGTGCTCGGGCGGCCCGTACTTCGCGATGGAGCGGCCGGCCCTCATGGCGTCCCCGGGGCCTTACCCCTGCCGAGGGCCTTCGAGAGCGTGAGCGTGGCTCTGGCGGCCTCGTGGCGCCCGTTCGCGGCCTGGACCTGCGAGAGGCGCTGCGCGACGGCTGCCGCGTGCTGCGGGTTCGCCGCGAGGCGTTCGCGGCGGCCGGGACGTTGACGTTGGGGCATGGGGACGGTGCTCCTCCTACCGGCCGGTAGCACCGTCGCCCTTCCGATTGGATCCAGACTTACTTCGTGACGTACCCGCCGCCCGGCGAGAGGGCCGGTTCGAGATGGCGTTCCCGGACGCCTTCGACGGTGGCGTCGCGGCCTTCATCGTGGGGCTGCTGCCCGGCGCCGTGGTGGCGCTCGACCTCGCGGCGCAGGAACGCTATCGCGGAGGTCGAGCCGAGGGCGCGGCCGTGGCGTAACAGGGCCTTCTCGTCGGAGGTCAAGTCCGCGCGCAACTTCTTCGTCATGGCGGGTCCGGACTCAGGCGGCGAGCAGGTTCGAGGCCGCTCGGACGGCGGCCAAGGCGCGGGCACGAACGGCCATCGGATCGCGAGCGAGCATCTGCCCTTCGAGCCGCTTGATCCGGTCGTCGCGCTGGCGCAATGCCTGGCCGATGACGCGCCCGACGGCGTCCATCAGGTCCGCGTTCCCGAGCTTGTTGATCGCGCCTCGCTGGACGGCCGAGAGCGATGTTCCTCGTGGAACACATCGCCGCCCAAGGATCGCGTCGGCCTTCGCGACGGCTTGCCTCGCCCGTGCCCGTGCGGCTTCCTGCCGGGTCGATGCCCGGGCTTTCGGCCTGCCGCTGCGGACGAGGCCCGAGCGCAGCGCCAGCGCGATGTCGAGACGCGGGGTGACTTCGGTCGAGCCGTCCGGGCAGACAACGGTGAAGAGGCCCATCGCGGTTCGCGGGAGGCTCGCGGCCAGCGGGCTGAGGTCGGCGGAGTAGTAAGACATCGTGATGGTCCCTCCTCAGGCGCCGAAGCCGGCGCGCGCGACCCGGCCGTCCGACGTGGTGACCGCCGCGATGCCGGCGGAGCCGAGGCCGGCGCGGACCGCCTCGGCGATCTCGTCGGCGGAGCGGGCGCCGTGCAGCAGGACCGCATCGCGGGCGACTTGGGCCGCGAGTTCAGCTGCCTCTTCGAGCCGGGCCTGCGCGCGCTGCTCCCGGGCGTCGGCGATGCGCTCTCGCATCAGCGCGTGGTAGCCCTCCGGGTTGTCGGATTCCGATCCGAAGATCACGGACGTCGGCGCCGACGTGACGGGCTCAAGTTTCTCGGGCATGACTCGTTCCTTTCTGGAAGACGATGCGCCAGGCGGCGGCGATGCGCGCGCGCAGGGTGAGGACCGGCGGCGGCGAGCGGGTCAGCACGGCCTCGATCTCGGCGACCGTGACCTTGCCTGCGAGGATCGCGTCGCGCGTCGCGTCGCCCGTCTCGGTCGCGATCCGCAGCGCGCGCTGCTGCGCGTTCCACGCCCGGCGGTGCTCGGCGAGTTCGCGAGCGACGGCCGCGTCGACCTCGGACCCACTGCCGAAGGTGGCGATCTGCAGGCGCGGCGCGGGCTGGTACTCGAAAGGCATTGTTGCTGTTATGCGAAGAATCTGAGACGCCATTATTCGCCTTCTTCCTTCAAATGTGTTCAGGCATCTGGGCTCTATTCGTGCCGCGCAACCGCAGTTCCTTCACGCCTGATGAAGGGCACTTTGCCGGCGCTGATACATTCGGCCCGCAAATCTAGGAGCGGGCATGACAGATCGAGTCTTCGAGATATTTGGGCAATTGGTCCTTGCCGGCGGCGGTGGCGGCCTGATCGCCTACCTGCTCACGCAGTGGCTCGGCAAGAAGTGGATCGAAAACAAGTTCGCCGAGCGCCTTGAGCAACTAAAGCACGACCAGAACGTAGTCGTAGCCCGCCTCAAGGTTGAAGTCGATTCCATGCTCAGCGGCGCGCTCAAGTTTCAAGAGCGCGACTTCACAGTACTGCCGGGCGTCTGGGAGAAGCTCTACCAAGCGACGGTTCATATCGACTGGTTGATTTCTCCAATACGCGAAATCGCAGATGTGGCGAGCATGAAAGATTCTGTGTTCATCGACTGGGTCGAAACCTTGGAATTCAGCGCGATGCACAAAGGCGCGCTGTTGCGGACGACGCAGCCGGAGGAACGCCAGAAGCATTACGAGGGGATCAACTACATATATCAGATGGCCAAGGTCCGAAAGATCTTCGGCGACTATCAGCGGTACGTGCAAGAGCATGCTATTTTTTTTCCGCTCGATCTCAAGGCAAAGCTGATGGCGATCGAGGAAGCCCTTTGGCAACAGATTTGTGACCGCGGCGCGTTGGAAGAAGGAAAGGTCTGGGGCGGCGCGGTGCAAGACCTTGGCGCGGCATTCGAGAAAGTCATACCGCCATTACGCGACGAAATCGAGTTGCTCATCCGAAGCCGGTTGGAGAGCCACATGAAGGCGTTCAGCGAGAAGGTCTCTTCATAGCAGGACTCCTTTGACGCTGGTGCTGCCCATTCGCCGC
This sequence comes from Variovorax rhizosphaerae, assembly GCF_037889975.1. Classification (NCBI taxonomy): domain Bacteria; kingdom Pseudomonadati; phylum Pseudomonadota; class Betaproteobacteria; order Burkholderiales; family Comamonadaceae; genus Variovorax; species Variovorax rhizosphaerae. Next base: position 100,435 of record NZ_JBBKZT010000015.1, read on the forward strand.
CGGGACGGGTGCCGATCAGCGCCAGTCAGCGGGCGTTGATTCATGCTGAAAATTTCCTATGCAACTTTCGTCTTTTTTGGAAAAAAATAATCTCGCGGGAGCAGCAGGTCACGATTAACGACCTGCCTTTTTTTTGAGCAGCCAAAGCCCCCCTCGTCCACCTCTCCGCCGTTGCGAATCATGCGCGTTGTTCCCATTCGGATACATCGGTGCGATGTTCCTCGTGGGATGCGTCCGGTGCGTCATGGCGTGGCCCTCGCGCTCGCCGCCTTGGCGCCGCTTGGCGCGCTTGGCCCTCAGCAGAGCCTTGAGCAGCTCGGTTTCGGATATCGATTGGCCAAAATGCTCGCGCGCCTCCTACTCTTTTTTTTAAGCAGTGGGTGGCAGTATGCAAAGGTGTACGGATTTCGTTGTAGTGAGGGCCCGCGCGCATTTTTGGGCCAATCGATGAAAAAGCTAGTGCTCATGCGGCTTCCCGGGCTTTTTTTGTCGCGCCGCCGTATACGGATTTCGTTGCAGCGGAGGGCTCACTACAACGGAATTCGTATCGGAAAGCCCGTTTAACACTACGAAATCCGTATCGGTACGATACGAATTCCGTATGCCTGCTTTGTTTTTGGACGCGCCCTTTCGGATGCCGAGGACTGCGGCGTCGGCGGTGGCAATCGCGCGCTTGGCATCGGCCTTGGTCTTGAATTCCTGCCACTCGTTGGTGGGCGGCATCCTGGGAATTTGGAGCTTTGACTGCTCGAACACCTGCTCGTCAGTGAAGCGGAACAGGTTGCAATGCCGGCGGCCCATAGCGATGCCACCTTGGCGCGTTTTCTGAATCAGGCCGACCGCCTGTAGTTCGCGCAAGCCATTGGCAAGGGTCGACGGGGATTTGAAGCGCGGCAGCGTGGATGTCGTGGCTTCGATGTTGCCGTTGTTGGTGCTCAGCAACTTGCGCCGCAATGCCAAGTACAGCGACTGCGACGAGTAAGCCAAGGCTGCCCATGCCGCCGAGTCTTGAATCTCCCAATAGAGCCGGGAATGGCCGCCGCGTGGGTCTGGTGGCTTCTTCATTGGGAGTTCCGCGAGAGCGCGCGGGCGGCGGTGGTCATGGCTTCTAGACCCTCCGGCCCATCGCGACGTGCTGTGACTGGGCGTCTTCCCCGGCGCCGACGACCGGGCCCACGACGGCGATGTTTGCGCTGGTGATCTTCAGCGCCACGCGCGGCGTGGTAACCGCGCTTACCGCGTCGGCGAGATAGCTCAGGGTGAACGCGGCAACGAATTCGACGCCGTCCTCAACGTCGCACTCGAACTCCTCGACGGCCTCCAGGCCCGCGCCCGTCGCACCGGCAACCGTCAACGTCATGAGGCCCGGCCCGGTTTGTAGACGGACGACCGGGCCGGCCACACCGGTCTTGCCATCGCCTGCGACCCGGGCGCGCGAGAGGGCCGCCAGCAACGCCGCGCGGTCCGCCTCGACCTCGACGACGAACGAGGTCGGGATCACCCGCTCGACGTCCGGGTACCGGCCATCGACAAGGCGGCTCGTCAGCGTGTAGGCGCCGGCACTGACCTTGATGAGGTTGGCCCCAATCGACACGCTCGCGTCGCCCTCGACGCTGGCGAGCAGGCGCGCGAGGACCGTCGCCGTCTTTCGCGGGACGAGCGCGGCAAGGGGCTCCTCGCCGCCTGTCGTCCTTTCGATGCTGCGCCACGCCCGCCCCACGCGGTGGCCATCGGTGGCCGTCAGGGCGATGCTCCCGGCCTTGAACGTCAGCTGCGTCGCGTTCAGGTAGTAGCGGATATCGTGGGCGGCCATCGCATAGGCAACCTGGGCGAACAGGTCCGCCAGCGCCGGGGCGCTCACGGTCTCGACGGTCGCCCCGGGGCTCGAAGGGAGGAGTGGGAAGTCCTCGGCGGCGACCAGCGGGATCGACGCGCGGGAGCCGGCGCAGCGCATTCGCAGGAGCTTGTCCTCGACCACGGCGGTGAGTGGAGCATTCATGTCGCCGAGGCCGTCGAGGAAGGCTTCGAGCCGGCCCGCGTCGACGGCGACGCTGAAAGCCGGCGCCTCGCCCGGGGTCGCCGCCAACGGCATGCGGAAGTCGGCTTGGCGCTCCAGGCCGGTGGTCGTGAGCGCCAGCACGCCGTCGGCCACGCGGATCAGCACGCAGTCCGCGATAGGCAACTTGCCCGTGCGCTCGACGACGGCGGTCAGCGTGGTCATGGCGCCCGCCAGCGTGCGGCGCTGGCCGGCGTCGAGCGCGAGCATGATCACGTCGCGGCCTTGGCGGCGGCGTCCGGGGGAATCGTCGCGTACCGGCGCAGTGTGGCGCCGATGGCGGCAAGGAACTCGACATCCTGCTCGCTCAGCGTGGCGACCGCCGGGGTGACGCAAGCGATCTGGCTGCGATAGATTTCTTCGCGGGCGTCGTCCAGAAACTCGACGAGTTCGTCGCACTTGGCGAGCGCGTCTTCATGAGGGTCAACAGGGTCGAAGGTGGTGGTCATTCGGGGCTCCTTGGGGATGCCGGAAACCGCCGGCGCGTATTCACAGGCGCAGGCGCCTCCGAGACCTGGAACCCGTGCAACGCGAGGATGATCACGATGCGGGCGAGTTCATCGTCGCCGGCGTCGCGGTCGTCATCACCGCGGTCGGCATCGTCGCGGTAGTCCCGGCTCATGGCTTGCTCCCGCCGGCGCCGACCCGGTCGAGCCAAGCCGAAAGTTCGAGGAGCGAGTCGAGTTGCTTGGTCAACGCCCACCGCGTCGCGATCCAGCAAGGCCGGCCGTTGTCGGTCGTCGAGCGGATGACCACGACGCCCCGCAGCGCGGCCCGGGCTTGGAGCGTACTTTCCCATTTCAGGTCGTCAGCGGCAGTCGCCGGGACGCCAGGCAGATCGCCAAGCGTTTTCATGATGTTGCCGACTCCAGCGCGTTGATCGCCTCGTCGATGTCCACGGCCGCTCCCGAGAGGCAGTCGGCGAGACATTCGGCCATCTCGCCAAGGTCATTGAAGGCGAACAGGCTTTGAGCCCTGTTCCGGGCGATCACCAGGTCGTGCTTGATCTGGTGCAGGTCCGCCGAGATGTCACTCAGCAGACGAACACGTGGCGAACGTGTGCGGGCTACCGGTTGTGCCGGTGCCGGTGCCGGCGTCTTGTCCGCCGCCAGGATTCGGCGCTGCTTCCGGTCGTCGATCTCCTTCTCCGCGGCGTGCAGACTGATCTTGCCTGACTTCACCTTCGCGGCCAGTTCGGGATCGGCCCTCTTCACCTTCGCCGCGGTAGCGACGGAACGAACGGACACATTGAGCATGACTGCCGCCTCGCCTTGGCTTACCCCGACGTGGCTCTGCAAAGTAGCAGACCCTTTGTGTGCGCCTCGGTTGTCGCCTAGCTTCAGCGTCGCCAAGTCGGCGGCGCTGACGGCGAGTTGGCTCTGCGAGGAATGCCGGCGCAACAAGTTGTACGATTTGAGCACGGCGACCGCCTCGGCTACCGTGCCGTTGAAATTCTTCACTGGGTAGTCGTTGCGCCCGGCTGCTTGCGCGGCCCGGTACCGATTGCGGCCGTCCAGGATCAGGCCGTTCCAAAGAACGAGCGGTTCGCGCACGCCGTAGACCTTCACGTCGCCGACCAGCTTGTCGAACTCGTCGCCCTGGATCAACTGGAATATTTCGGCCAGCGGATGCGCCTTGAGGTCGCCGAGATGCGACGTCGAAGGGCTTGGCGCGGGCGCTTCAACACCGGGTACTGCCGCAGGTTCGGTCGACAACGTGCCGGGCGACGCCCAGGCAGCGACCTTGCGCTCCCAGACGGCGAGCGCCTCGCCGCCGGTGTCGGACTTCTGCCGGAAAGGGAAGCCGTCGCAGCCGTGCGTCAGGATCACCTTCTTCTTGTCGGGCTCCCGTGTCGGCCCGACGCCGCACACAGGGCAGGGAGAGGCGTGCGCAAGCGCCAGCTTGAATGTGATCGACGCCTTGCCGAGAGGCGTATCGGCGCCAGGAAGTATTGCGGTCATGGTGTGGGTTCTCCATGGCCGTCAGCGGGTTCGCGCTGCGCTACGATGGGCAAACCGTCAAGCCGGGTCTCTCTCGGGACAGTTCGCCAAAGGCCGCTCAGCGTCGCACGCTGGCGGCCTTTCCTACGAAGTTGACGAAGCGGACGCTGCTAAACGAGCAGCGAGCGCGGCCTTCGAGGGCCGGCCAACCGGCTTCCCGTTCTTGCTCAACGTCTTGGGCTTGGGCGCTTCGGCGACGATGCCCAGCGCGGCGGCCGGCGGCTTCCAAGGCACGACGCCTTCCGGTACCGCGACGGGACGCGAGCCGATCCAATCGTCGATGTCGGATTCAAGCCACCCGACGGCCCGCCCGGATGGCGTGAGCATCTTCGGCGGCGGAAACTGGGAGGCCCCGATCAGCTCGTAGATGGTTGAGGCTTGTACGCCGGTGCGCGCCACGACGACGTCGAGCTTGAGAATGCGACGCGGGGAATACATCGGCGGCGGCGGGGCTGCCATCACGGCGGAGACGGGCGGTGTGTCCATGATCGAGACCTCAACTGGCTTTATGGTCCGCCCACTCTTTCGTATTCCGGTTTCGCCGTAAACCCGGAACATATGTCCCGTCCAGTTACCAGTCTTGCAACATCTTCTTGAGTGCGGTCAGGTGCCGCTGAATCGTCTTTGCACCGGGTACCCCGATATCCGGATAGTGATCACTCCACGCGTTCTCCACCGCTATGGCGGTCGCGCGCTTGCCGTCGGCGATCAGTGCGGCTCGAATGTGGTCGACCCTCTCACTGGTCTGGACCGCCTGCTCCGAATTGTCTTTGCCCTTGGCCGCGCCGTCCGCCTGCTTCTTGTAGTAGCTCGCGGCCCAGACATTGATCTGAGTCCGCGCCTGTCGCATAAGCTTGTCGGCCTCCGCGACCGACTCGTCGCCCCCATTCAGACGCAGTTGGGACGCGCGTTGCAGCAAGACGAGCACGTAGTCAGCCGGCGACGAATACTCGGCCCTCCAGGTAACGTTTCGCTCAACGTCACCGGAGATGGCCGTGATGTGTGGGACCGTCGGAGCCGGCGGCTTCGGGCGGGGCATCAGGCCGCCTCGGCCACCCGGGTTGCCTTCGCGACGCGCGTACGCTTCGGCACCGCGATGGTCGCGGAGGGCTGAGCATCGGGCGGCGTCACCAACTCGTCGACGGCCGGGTCGCCATTGCAGAAGCGCGTCCACGCGTCGAGGACGCGGCGGCGTCGCATCATTGCCGGACCTCGAACGTAGGTCCGCTCGGCCTTGTCGCCGACCGTGTGCGCCATGATCAGTTCGCAGACCTCCCGGGCAAACTCGGTGCTTTCGTGGACCCATGTCCGGAAACAAGCTCGCGCGAGTCCGTGCTGCGTCGGCTTGTTGCCCTTCTTGTTTCGGAGACCGCACTCGTCGATCACGGCGCGCATCGCGTTCTCCGAAAGCGCGGTGAATGGCGCGTCACGCCGAAGCTGCGACGCGAAGACGTACGGGCACCCGTCATGTTTCTCCTGCCCCCGGATGATCTCAAGCGCACGACTCCCGAGCGGGACGATGTGACCCAAGCCGTTTTTTGTGTCCTCGCCCTCGGCGAGCCAGTAGGGAAGCGCGCCACCGAGGTCGTGAAGGTCGTCCCACTTCATCATCAGAAGCTGGTCACTGCGCGAGACCGTCAAGATCGACATCTCCAACGCCCTCGCCCCTTGTCCGGGCCGGGCGCGAATGAGGTCGAGCGTCGCGGGAAGGTCGACCCAGTCGATGGACTCCATCGGCTTGGTCTTCTTCAAGTCCCCAGGGGCGGGCAGGATGTGCTCGAAGTTGTCCTTCCACGCCGCCGGGTTGGGCACCGTCGGGCACAAGCCCTTCGCCATCGCCGCGCCGAGGATATTCGCGATCCGGCCGCGCACCCGGTCGGCGGTCTCGTTCTTGCCGAGCCACAGCGTCGTGTCGTACCCGTCCTTGCCCTTGACCTTCTGGACGAGCACGCGCTCGACGTCCGCCGTCGTGATCTCGCCGGGGAGCATGTCGCCGATGATCGGGTAGGCGTAGTCGCCGAGGCTTTGCCTCCACTGGTTCTCGCTCCCTTTTTTCGGCGGTTCCTTGCCGCCCGCCAGCGCGCGCTTGACCAGCTTTTCCTTCCAGCCGGGCGCCATCAGTTCGATGTACTCGCTCGCTATTTGGCGGAACGGCTTGCCCGCCGCCGCCGTGCCTGCCGCTCGCGATACGGCGGTGCGCTTGAGCGCGACGCGCTCCTCGGCCGGGTCACGCCCCTCGTGCAGCGCCAGCCGGTGTTCCTTCGCCTTCGCCCGGGCGGCCGTCACGTCGATCGTGTGCAGCGGCCCGACTCCGAGGCTGCGCATCTTCCCGGCGCGTTCGTACCGGAAGATCCAGCTCGCGCCGTTCTCCCCTCGAATCTGCAACCACAAGCCGCCGCCGTCGCCGATCAAGGCGTCGGGGCCTTTGATCGCCTTCTTGATCTCTCCGTCGGAGAGCTTTTCGATTCCACGTCCCACGTTCGTTCCTTCGTTCGTACCTACGTTCCGATTCTAGAACTTGGCGGAACTCGGCGGAACTCTACGGACGTAGAAAAGCCCCGAAACCCTTTGTTTTCGCGGGTTTCGGGGCTTTTTAGGGTTTCATCCCGAAGGGATCAAACGTAGGCTTGGCGGAACCGGAGGGATTCGAACCCTCGATGAGGCTCTACACCCCATACTCCCTTAGCAGGGGAGCACCTTCGGCCACTCGGTCACAGTTCCTGAGCCATCGATTATGCCATCTTTGGCGACGTTTTACGCCGGAGGTTGATCCAGGTCAAACGCCTTGTGCAACGCACGCACGGCCAGCTCCATGTACTTCTCGTCGATCACGACCGAAGTCTTGATCTCGCTGGTCGAAATCATCTGGATGTTGATGCCCTCTTCGCTCAGCACGCGGAACATCTTGCTGGCCACGCCAACGTGACTGCGCATGCCGATACCCACGATGCTGACCTTGCAGATCTTCGCGTCACCCACCACTTCGGCCGCGCCCAGCTTCGGCAGGACCTTTTCCTTGAGCAGGTCGATGCACTTGGCGAAATCGTTGCGATGCACCGTGAAGCTGAAGTCGGTCTTTCCACCCTTGCTCAGGTTCTGGATGATCACGTCGACTTCGATGTTGGCATCGGCCACTGCGCCCAGGATGTGATACGCGATGCCCGGCGTGTCGGGCACGCCCAGCACCGAGACCTTGGCCTCGTCGCGGTTGAATGCAATGCCGGATACGACGGCTTGTTCCATTTTTTCGTCTTCCTCGAAAGTGATCAGCGTGCCGGACTTGGCTTCTTCGTTGATGTCGATGTCCCACGGCGTGAAGCTCGACAGCACACGCAGGGGCACCTTGTACTTGCCCGCGAATTCCACCGAGCGAATCTGCAGCACCTTGGAGCCGAGGCTGGCCATCTCGAGCATTTCCTCGAAGCTCACCGTGTGCAGGCGGCGTGCATCGGGTTCGACGCGCGGGTCGGTGGTGTAGACGCCGTCGACGTCGGTGTAGATCAGGCACTCATGCGCCTTCATCGCCGCGGCAATGGCCACCGCAGATGTGTCGCTTCCGCCGCGGCCCAGCGTCGTGATGTTGCCTGCCTCGTCCACGCCCTGGAAGCCGGTGATGACCACCACCTTGCCGGACTCAAGGTCCGCGCGCACGCGCTCGTCCTCGATGCTTTCGATGCGTGCCTTGGTGAAGGAACTGTCGGTGCGCACGGAGACCTGCCAGCCCGCGTAGCTGACCGAAGGCATGCCCTCGGCCTGCAATGCGATCGCCAGCAGCGCCGACGAGGCCTGCTCGCCAGTAGAGGCGAGCATGTCGAGTTCGCGGTTGTAGTCGTCGCTGGTGCGGCCGGGCGCAAGCTCCTTGGCCAGGCCGAGCAGGCGATTGGTCTCGCCGCTCATCGCGCTCGGAACCACCACCATCTGGTGGCCGGCGCGTGCCCACTTGGCAACGCGCTTGGCAACATTGCGGATGCGCTCGGTCGAGCCCATCGACGTGCCGCCGTATTTGTGAACGATCAATGCCATGGGTGAAATATGGGAAAGAAAGAAAACCGGCCCCGGGGCTCCTTGCCCTGCGGTGGTACACCCTTGACTTTCAGCGCGAAGCCTCCGTCGGGGGCGAAGGATTGTACCAATGGAGGAATGCCCCCCTCCGTTCGGCGAAGCCCGTGCCGATCTTGATGTGCAAGCGGTGGCCGCGCGTGGTGCAGGCCTCGACCTGGTCCAGCAGTTCGTCGAGTTGCGCCGTGCTGGGTGTGCAGCCGTGGGTCCTCAGCAACCAGTGACGCAGCACGTTCGCTTGGCGCGCGCGCGACAACCGGCGCAAAGCGTCGATGGCCGGCGGCGTGCCGATGGTTGCCAGGTCCTGCTGTCCCAACTCGACGAGCAGGCCGTGTGCTTGCGCCGCGTGCCGCGCGCTGCGGGCGAAGGTCAACCGGAATTGCGGGAAGGCACGGTCGAGTGCCGGCAGAAGTTCGGCACGGATGCGGTTGCGTGTGAAGCGCGCATCGGCATTGCTCGGGTCTTCGATCCATGGCACGTCGCGCGCGGTCAGCCATGCGCGGATGTCCGCGGCGGGCACACCGAGCAAGGGTCGGTGGAACATCAGGCCATCTCGTTGCGCCACCTCCGGCATGGCCGCCAATCCGGCCAATCCCGCGCCGCGTGACAGCGCCAGCAACACAGTCTCCGCTTGATCGTCGGCGTGCTGGCCGAGTCCGATCGAACGCACTTCGGCACGCGTGCCATCGCCTCGGGCGAGCGTTGCCAACGATGCATAGCGGGCGCGTCGCGCCGCGTCTTCCGGACTCTCGCCTGGAGCATGCCGCGCATCGACGCGCTGCACCTTCAGCGTCACGCCCAGGCGCTCGCAAACATCAGCGCAATGGCGCTCGAATCCGTCGGCCGCCGCCTGCAACCCGTGATGCACATGGAAGGCCTCCACCTGACCCGGCCAGCGCGCAGCACAAGCGATCAGCAGCGCCGTCGAATCCGCGCCGCCGCTGTAGGCCACGGCAAGCGGAAGCGCCGGCTCGAAAGCCGCAATGGCCTCATCGAATTTCATCGGAGGATTGTGCGACGCGCTCGTCTCGGACATGCGGGCCGCTGCGGGAAGCCCGCGCGCGTGGCCCATTGCAGGAAGTCCGCGCAGGCGGGCCGCAACAGCCGGCGCCCACGTCGGGCGCCGCAGCGACTACTTGTCAGCCTTGGTGTCGTTGAAGCGGCCGTAGCTCTGCAGCCGTTCGTAGCGACGGTCCAGCAGTTCCTTGACCTTCATGTCGCTGACCTGTCGGAACGCATCGCCCAGCGCGCGCTTCAGGAACGCGGCCATCTGGCGATGATCGCGGTGCGAGCCGCCCACGGGCTCGCTCACGATCTTGTCGACCAGGCCCAGCGCCTTCAAGCGATGCGCCGTGATGCCCAGCGCATCCGCCGCTTCCTTCGCCTTCTCCGAAGTCTTCCAGAGAATCGAAGCACAGCCTTCGGGACTGATCACCGAGTAGATCGAGTACTGCAGCATCAGCAACTGGTCGCCCACCGAAATCGCCAGCGCGCCACCCGAGCCACCCTCACCGATGATGGTGACGATGATCGGCACCTCCAGTTGCGCCATCTCGAAGATGTTGCGACCGATCGCTTCGGACTGCCCGCGCTCTTCCGCATCGATGCCGGGATACGCACCCGGCGTGTCGACGAAGGTGAAGACCGGCAGCTTGAACTTCTCGGCCGTCTTCATCAGGCGCAGCGCCTTGCGATAGCCCTCAGGCTTGCTCATGCCGAAGTTGCGCGCCGTGCGCTCCTTCGTGTCGCGCCCCTTCTGATGTCCGATGACCATGCAAGGCGTGCCGTTGAAGCGCGCAAGCCCGCCCACGATCGACAGGTCGTCCGAGAAATGCCGGTCGCCATGCAGCTCGACGAAATCCGTGAAGATCTCGTTCACATAGTCGAGCGTGTAAGGACGCTCCGGATGCCGCGCGATCTTGGTGATCTGCCAGGGCGTCAGGTCGCTGTAGATGTCCTTGGTGAGTTGCTGGCTCTTCTTGCCGAGCTGATCGATCTCTTCGGAGATGTCGACCGCCGACTCGGTTTGCACATATCGCAGTTCTTCAATCTTGCTTTCGAGTTCCGCAATGGGCTGCTCGAAATCGAGGAAGGTTCGTTTCGCCAACGTCTTCTCCTTGTTGTTCAGTACACGACCGGTGCCGGGTCGAGTGAACGCCAAATATACCAAGTTGCGACGCTGCAATAGGGTGCCCAGGCGACAGCAACTTCACGTGCATCGCTGCGGCTGACAGGGTCGCCGGAAAAATAATTCTGGCTGATGCCGGTGATGAGGCCAATGTCGTCCAACGGGAGCACATTGGGCCGCATCAGGTGAAAAATCAGGAACATTTCAGCTGTCCAACGGCCGATGCCGCGGATCGCGACCAGCTCCTCGATGATGAGCTCGTCCGCCATATGTTTCCACGCATTGACATGCACGGCCTGCGTGTCGAAATGAATGGCCAGGTCGACCAGATACTCCACCTTGCGCGCCGACAGGCCGCAGGCACGCATGTCATCGACCTTGAGCTTCAGCACATTGGCCGGCGTCATCTTGCGCGGCAGCAGCGCCTCGAACTTGTCCCACACCGTTTGCGCGGCCTTCACCGAGACTTGCTGGCCCACGATGCTGCGCGCCAGCGTGGTGAACGCGTCACCGCGCGACTCGAGCCGCACGTCGCCGAACTGCGGGATGAGCCGCTTCATCACCCGGTCCTTCTTCGCCAGGTGCTTGCACGCTTCTTCCCAGTAGTCGGGCGTGAAGATCTCGACAGTTGCTTTCTTGACAGGCGCCACGCTGATCCTCAATTCACTGCGCCGAAGCCCAAGTGGTTCCGGTGGGTGAATCCTTCAGCACGATGCCTTGCTCCAGGAGGTGCTTGCGGATGCGATCCGCCTCCGCGAAATTCTTTGCTGCCTTGGCCGCCGCACGTTCGGCGATCAGCACCTGGATGGCCGCATCGTCGAGCGCGCTGCCGGCTTGCAGGAAGGCCTGCGGATCACCCTGCAAGACACCCAAAGTGCCGCCGAGCGCCTTCAACAAGCCAGCCAGTTCAGGCGAGCGCGTCCGGTTGACTTCGCCCGCCAGATCGAACAGCACCGCGATCGCTTCCGGCGTGCCGAAGTCTTCGTCCATCGCAGCCTTGAAGCGCGCGGCATGGGGTTGCGACCAGTCGATCGCAATGTCTGCAGGAGCGACGCCATCGAGCGCCGTGTACAGCCGCTTGAGCGAGTTGCGCGCGTCGTCCAGATGCGCATCGCTGTAGTTCAACGCACTGCGGTAGTGCGTCCTCACCAGGAAGAAACGCAGGCTCTCCGCGTCGTACTTCTGCAGCACCTCGCGGATAGTGAAGAAGTTGCCCAGGCTCTTGGACATCTTCTCGTTGTCCACGCGCACGAAGCCGTTGTGCACCCAGAAGCGCGCCAGCGGCTTGCCCGTCGCGCCTTCACTCTGTGCGATCTCGTTCTCGTGGTGCGGGAACTGCAGGTCCGCGCCGCCACCGTGGATGTCGAAGGTATCCCCGAGCGTCGCGCGGCACATGGCCGAGCACTCGATGTGCCAACCCGGCCGGCCCACGCCGAAGGGGCTTTCCCATTTCGCATCGTCCGGCTCGGTCGGCTTGGCCGACTTCCACAGCACGAAGTCCAGCGGATCTTCCTTGCCGTCGAGCACCGCCACGCGTTCGCCCGCATGCAACTCATCGAGCGACTTGCCCGAGAGCTTTCCGTAGCCCGGGAACTTGCGCACCGCATAGTTCACGTCACCGTTGGTCGAGCGGTAGGCCAGGCCCTTCTGCTCGAGCTTCCCGATGATGTCGAGCATCTGCGGCACGTACTCGGTGGCGCGCGGCTCGATGGTCGGCGGCTCGATGCCGAGCGCGCCGATGTCCTGGTGCATTTCCGCCACCACCTCCTCGGTCAACGCACGGATCGTGATGCCGCGCGCCAGTGCGCGGGCAATGATCTTGTCGTCGATGTCGGTGATGTTGCGGACATAGGTGACGTCAAAGCCACTCGAACGCAACCAGCGTTGCACCACGTCGAAGGCCATCATCATCCGGGCATGGCCGATGTGGCACAGGTCGTACACCGTCATGCCGCAGACGTACATGCGCACGCGGCCGGGTTGCAGTGGAGAAAAGTTCTCCAGTTCACGCGAGAGCGTGTTGTAGATGCGCAGACTCATGGAATTTCGAAGGCCGCCATTGGATGCTCGTGCGTCGCTGATGCAATGCCGAAAAATGGCCGCGTATTTCTGGGGTGTTGGGGTTGTAGCGGCAAGGGCTGCCGAGCGGTCCCTCAGCTACAATTCATTTCAAGTATAAACGGCCGGCAGCGGGCATTTTTTCGGGTGTTTGTCGAGCCCTCATCCGCTCTTTTTCCAGAGGCTTCATGAAGCACGCCGCACCTTCCATGCACATCATCACCCGCATTGTCTCCGCCCTCGCCTTTGCGCTGCTGCTGGGCGCGGCCCATGCGGACGAGTATGCAGACGTCAACCTGTTGCTGCGCCAGGGCAAGCAGGCCGAAGCCCTCAACAAGGCCGAGACCTACATCGTCGGCAAGCCGCGCGACCCGCAGATGCGCTTCCTGCGCGGCGTGATCCTCAGCGAGCAAGGCAAGGTGCCCGAGGCAACTGTGGCCTTCACCCAGCTCACACAGGACTTCCCCGAACTGCCCGAGCCCTACAACAACCTGGCCGCGCTCTATGCGTCGCAAAGCCAGTTCGACAAGGCCCGCACCGCGCTGGAAATGGCGGTCAAGCTGAACCCTTCCTATGCCACCGCGCATGAGAACCTCGGCGACGTCTACGCAAGGCTCGCCGCACAGTCCTACACCCGCGCACAGCAACTCGAACCCGCCAACGCTGGCATTGCCCCCAAACTCACGTTGATCCGCCAGATCTTCACGCCGGCCAGCGAGCGCGCAGCAGGTACATTGCCGCAAGCCGCGCCGGCCCTCACCAAGCCAGGCATTCGCAAGTAACCCCCCGCCGTTGGGCGCTGCTCCGGCGGTGCCGGCGGCACTGCCATGAAAGGGAGACTCTTCTTGAACATTTCCTACCTGACCCGACGCGCCGCCCTGGCCCTGGGCGCCGCAGCGCTGTTGACCGGCACCGCATGGGCACAAGATGCTTCCGCGCCGCGCGTGAAGCTCGCCACATCGATGGGCGACATCGTGGTGCAGCTCGACCCGGCCAAGGCGCCGAAGACGGTGGCGAACTTCCTGCAGTACGTCAACGAGAAGCACTACGACGGCACGGTGTTCCACCGCGTGATCGACGGCTTCATGATCCAGGGCGGCGGCTTCACGCCCGAGCTGAAGCAGAAGCAGACGCGCGCGCCAATTCCGCTCGAAGCCAGCAACGGCCTGAAGAACGACAAGTACACCATCGCCATGGCCCGCACCGGCGACCCGAACTCCGCCACCTCGCAGTTCTTCATCAACGTGAAGGACAACGCGATGCTGAACGCGCCCAGCCCTGACGGCCATGGCTACACCGTGTTTGGCAAGGTCGTGGCCGGCACCGACGTCGTCGACAAGATCCGCGCCACGCGCACCGGCGCAAAGGGCGGCATGTCCGACGTGCCTGCCGAGCCCATCATCATCCAGTCCGCCACCGTCGTGGCGAAGTAACCCGAGAACCGCACCATGAGCAATCCGCAAGTCGAACTCCACATCAAGAACCAGGGCGTCGTCACGCTTGAACTCGACCGTGCCAAGGCACCCAAGTCGGTCGAGAATTTCCTCGCCTACGTCAAGAACGGCCACTACGACAACACCGTGTTCCACCGCGTCATCCCCGGCTTCATGGTCCAGGGCGGCGGCTTCGAACCCGGCATGAAGCAGAAGCCGACCGCCGCGGAGATCCAGAACGAAGCCAACAACGGCCTGAAGAACGACAAGTACACCGTGGCCATGGCGCGCACCAACGCACCGCACTCGGCCACCGCGCAGTTCTTCATCAACGCATCGAACAACAGCTTCCTGAATCACACCGCGCCCTCGGCCCAGGGCTGGGGCTATGCCGTGTTCGGCAAGGTCATCTCGGGCAGCGACGTGGTCGACAAGATCGAAGCCGTGAAGACCGGCCGCAAGGGCTTCCATGACGACGTGCCGCTCGAAGACGTCGTGATCGAGAAGGCCGTCGTCACCGCTGAGTGAACCATGCTGCAAAGGCCCGCATGACGACCCATGACGCGGCTTTTGCCGAATGCGTTGCGCCGCCCGTGTGGCGCACCGTCGACCTGCTTTCCGACCTGCATCTGCACGTCGACGAGCCCGCCACCTTTCAAGCGTGGTGCGGCTATTTCGAGACCACGCCCGCGGACGCGATCTTCATCCTCGGCGACCTGCTGGAGGTTTGGCCCGGCGATGACGTGGCGTCCCAGCCCGGCTTCGAGGCGGAGTGCGTGGAGGTGTTGCGCAATGCGTCCCAGCGCCGGCCGATCTTCGTGATGCACGGCAATCGCGACTTCCTGATGGGCGCGGACTTCGCCGCCCGCAGCGGCGTGACGATGCTGGACGACCCGACGGTCCTCGTGCTGCATGGCGAGCGCTGGCTGCTGAGCCACGGCGACGCGTTGTGCCTCGACGACCACGAGTACCTCCAATTCCGCGCGCAGGTGCGATCGCCCGAATGGCAGCAGGCTTTGCTCGCACGGCCGCTGGAAGAACGGCGCGCGCTGGCCCGCTCGGTACGCAATCAGAGCGAAGACCGCAAGCGCAGCCCCGGCATGGTGTGGGCCGATGTCGATGCCGATGCGGCACGCGACTGGCTGCATCGCGCGAATGCGCGAACGCTGATCCACGGGCACACGCATCGCCCCGCGGAGCATGACCTCGGCAATGGCCTGCGGCGCATCGTGCTGAGCGACTGGGATGCCGCTGCCCATCCGCCCCGTGCGCAGGTGCTGTGCCTCTCCGTCGCTGGCGCCCAACGCGTGGACTTGCGCTAGATGTTGAGTTGGCTGCGCAACCTGCGCGCGGGACCGCAGATTCCCGATGCGGCCTGGCGAGCGACGCTCGACCGCTATCCCTTCCTCTCGAATCTTCCGGCATCCGATGCGGTGCGCCTGCGCGAGCTGAGCGCCCTGTTCCTGCGGGACAAGCGCTTCCACGGCGCCAAGGGTTTCGAGATCACGGACGAGGTGGCATTGGCCATCGCCGCACAGGCTGTGCTGCCTGTGCTTCACCTGCGAGGTGGCCTGGACTGGTACGACGATTTCGTCGGCATCGTGGTGCACGCCGACGAGATGGTCGCGCGCCGCCGCGTCACCGATCCGACGCAAGTGGTGCACGAGTACGACGAAGTGATCGCCGGCGAGGCCATGGAGAACGGCCCGGTGACGTTGAGCTGGAAGGCCGTGCTGGACAGCAGCAACACCACCGGCACCGGCTACAACGTCGTCATTCACGAGTTCGCCCACAAGATCGACATGCGCGACGGCGCGGTCGACGGCTGTCCGCCCCTGCCCGTCGGGTTCGCGGGCGCACCCACTGCTAACGCGGCCCGCGCCGCATGGCTGGCCGTGCTGAAGCCCGCCTACGACGACTTCCGCGAGAAAACCATCATGGCCGACCGCTTCGGCGCCGAGAGGCCGTGGCTTGACGACTACGGCGCCGTCAACATCGGCGAATTCTTCGCGGTGGCCTGTGAGGCGTACTTCGTGAACCGCGCGCGCTTTGGCGCGGATTTCGCCCCGCTGCTTGCGTTGTTCGACGAGTTTTTCAAATCCAGGCGACGATAGTCCGTTCGAAGAGGTTCATCAGTCCGCCGAATCCAGACTGGCGGCTCCATCACCGGCTGCGCTGGCCCAGCGTCAGCGTGTCGAGCTGGAAGTTGCCGCTCTTGTCCCACAGCCAGGTCTCGACGTAGGTGTGCGCGCCGATCTTCGCGGGTGGCGGCGGTAGCGGCGAGGCCTTGTTGATCAACTCCGCGATCTGCAGGCTGACCTCCGGCGCATGTTCCGGCGTCCGCATGAAGGTCACGGCCTCGACTCGACCGTCAGCGCCCAGATGCGTCTCGACCGTGACCACCGCATAGACCAGCGGCGGAATCTTGCCTTTGTAGATCCGCGTCTTGTAGACCGTATAGATGTGGCGAGCGCCGGTCTTGCGATAGCCCCGCACTTCCGGCGTCTGCTGCGTGATCTTGCGCACCGGCGCGGGCAACGCGGCCTTCGCCGCCTCCTGTTCAGGCGTCAGCGGAGGCGCACCCGCCTCGCCCGCCTGCTTCGGCGCCATCAACTCACAGCCACTCAGCCCTGCTGCCAGCACGATCGCCGGGAGCAAGAGACCGAAGCGGCTGCGTTGCATCGCTAGCCTTTCAGCAGCGTCTTGAGCACGTTCTGCAGACGGCGCGCGGTGGCAGCATCGTGGCTGCCGGCCAGCACCTTGGCAGCGTCCTGCCCCCACGTTTGAGCAGGCGTCGGCTCGTTGCGCTTGGTCAGCAATTGGAGCTGCATGGTGCGGCGCGCATCGACATGCTCGGCGGGCGTCGGCACTTCGGCCGCGATTTCCAGCCGCAGCAATGCGTCCTGCGGATTGCCCGCTGGTGTCGACCCGAGGGCCTGCGACCAAGCGCCGCGCACAGCCGGGGAGACCGCGCGACCGAGTTCCTGTACTGTGGGCAACGCCGCGGCGTCGCGCTTTTCCCAAGCCCCGAGCAATTGCGTCAAGGCTTCGCCATGCGCTTGGGCAGCGAGCTTGCGCAACGCAGCTTGTGCATGCTCGACCGCATCGCGTTGCGCGCGGAAAGCCGCGTCACCCAGGCGGGGTCCACGGTCCTCGAAGCGCGGCGCTGCGCCACGGTCGCCGAAGCGACCGCCGCGATCGCCACCCGGCGCGCCGGCGCGGTCCGGCCGGCCGCCCGGGCCGCCGGGGCCACGGCTGTCACGACGATCGCCACCGCGATCACCGGGACGGCCGCCTCGGCCCGCCATCGCCGGCTCAGGCTTGCGCATGCCGGGACGGTCATCGGCGCGGCGCATCGCAACCACGGGCTTGGGCGCTGCCACCGCCGCAGGTGCAGGCGCTGCACCGCCAGCGCTTTCGCCGCTCGCAGCCGCATCGGCGCTGCCGGCGGGTGCGACCAGGTCATGCGCCTCGGCGGGCGCGGGTGCTGCGGCCTGGTCGGTCTCACCCGACGACTGCGCTTGACCCGCGCTCTCTGCGAATTCGGCTTCGGCCGCCTCCGCGGCCTGCGCCGGAGGCGCCGACTCGGCCGTGTTGAGGTGCGAGGTGGCCGCGGCCTTGGCCGGCGCCTCCGCGATCTGAACCTTCTCGCCACGCATCGCGGCTTCGAGTTGGTTCATCGCGGCGCGAATCTTCTGCGCATCACCGGTGGCATTGGCGGCTTCCAGCGCCTTCGATGCCAACAGCACATTGCGGTCGTGCTCGCTCATCGCCGACGACACCTTTTCGCGCTCGGCCGTCTTGCGATTGAAAGCCTCGTCGATCGGGGCGCGGAAAGCGTCCCACATCTTCTGTTCCTGCCGGCGATCGAGCGGCACGCCCTGGGCTTCCGCCTGCCAGCGCTGTTGCAGCGCCTTGACCGCATCGATGCGCAGCATCGGCGCGGCGCCGAGTTCCACGGCCTCGGCGATCATGGCCTGGCGTCGCTCGACGCTGACCTTCTGGGCCGATTCGAAGGGCGCGCGGGCAGCGCCGAAGGCTTCGTTCCAATGCGGCTGCAATTCGGCGAACACCTTCTCGCCCACGTGGCCGGCATCGCGCCAGCGATCGGCGAACTGATGCAGGGCGCGGTTGTGCGCCTTGAGGTCGGCCGCGTCGGCATGGGCCGCCGCCCAGGTCTTCACCTCTTCGATGAGCGCCAGGCGCTGCGCACGGTGCTCGGCTGCATCGGCACGAACCTTTTCCAGCCACGCCTCGACCACCTTGTGAGCCTCGTTGCAGGCTTCGTCGAAGCGCTTCCACAGCGCATGGTTGGGCACACCGCCCTGGTCGGACTGCTTCCACTGGTCGCGCAGGGCGCGCAGCGTCTCCTGCATCTTGCGACCGCCGAGGGCCTGGCCTTCCGGGCGCTTGAGCAGGCCCTCGGCCTTGGCAACGAGGTCTTCGCGCACCTTGTCGGCGCTCCAGCGCTGCCAGCCTTCGAGTTCGCCGGCAGCGACGAGCGCCGCATGCACACGCGACTCCAGCTCGGACTCGACCAGCTTGCCATGCTCCTTGAGCACTGCACGCAGTGCCGCGGCAGCGCCAGCGCTGGCCTTGCCGTGGCCTTCCGCGGTTTCCTGCTCCAGCTTGGTGAGCGCGGTCTGCACCGCGTCTTGCGCGGCGGCACGCACGGACGGATCGACCGGCGGACGGGCCGGCTTGGCGGGCGCAGCCTTGGGCGCAACCACCTCGCCACGCGCAGCGCGCAGTTCGTCGGCCCACACAGGCACGGGTGGCAGGGCCGCGGCGGCATCGTTGGCAGCGGCGACGGCTTGGGCCAACGCGGCATGGAAGGCGTCGGACACGCTCAGCAACTGCGCCCGCGAGGCTTCCAGTTGCGGCGCGAACTTGCCATCGAGGCTGGTCCAGTTGGCATCCGCGGCGATCTCGTCGGCCTGTTGCGTCCAGTGCGTGACGTCGCCGCGCAGTGCTTCCTCGGCCGCCTGCGCGTCCTTCCAGCCCTTGGTCGACAGCACTTCAAAGCGCTGCGCCAGCAGCACGGCGGCCTCGCGATGCACCTGCGCGCGATGCTGCAGGTCTTCGATGCCCTTCACGCGATCGGCGAGGCGGGCCTTGAAGCCAGTCAGCGGCTCGCGCGACAGCGGCGCGCCGGCCTTGGCCGCATCGCGCTGCCAGGCGAGCGCGTCGGCGATGTTGAGCTTGGGCTGGGCCAGCAGCGCCTCGGCCTTGTGCGCCCATTCGGCGGCAATGACTTCCTGCCCCTTGGCGCGGCGGATCTCGTCGAGCTTCTCGCGCACGGGCCGCGCCGCGCCCTTGTCGCGCCCGCTGAGTTCCTTGAACACATCCTGCAATTGCTCGGTCGTGGGCTGCCCCGCCAGCCAGTCGCGGATTCGCTGCGCGCGCTCGCCCGAGGTCGGGGCGGTGAAGGCGCCGCCGGTGAGCGTGTCGAGGGCCTGGATGTCGAGGGATTTGGTGCTTGAGGTCACGGGAACGGATGTCTTTGTCTTGAAAGAAAGGTGCGCGGAATTGCACCCGGCAAAGGGCGCCCGAATTCCGGCGAACCCCGCATTTTCACAGACCCGAGGGGGCCTGTCTGCGAGCAACTGTTTACGTGCGTGGCAATGAGGCTCTGAACAGTCTTCGCGCAGCGCGAAACTCGTTCAGAAACTCCCTATCGCATGTCGAGTTTGAGTTCCGCCCCCGGCTTGGATTCGCCCGCGCCCGCCTGCACACGCACCGCGCCAAGAAAAAGTCGCTCGGTCGGCACTTTCTGAGCGAGCAGGTAGTCGCGCACCTCGCCGCCGCGTTCCACGGCCAGTTGACGGATCACTTCCTCGTCGACCGGGATGTTGGTGATCATCAGGTTTTCCATGTCTGCGACGGGGAGGTCCCTGGCCAGGCCGACCATGTTGCGCGGCTTGGTGATGTCGGCGCGCTTGTAGATGGCTGTGAGCAAGTCGGGGTACTCAGCGTCGGTGACCGGCGACACCTCGGCAGCGTCCTTGCCTGCACGCACCGCGACGCGGCGCTTCTCAGCCTGGGTCAACTGGCGCAGGCGCGCCTTCTGGTAAGGAATGCGCTCCTGCTCCAGGCTGGCCGTGCCGCTCACGGTGAGGCGCAGGCCCGGCTTGTCGATCATGGCCTTGGCGATCTTGTCGAGGCTCTCCTTGGCTGCGGCATTCAAGGTCGCGCTACCGGGGTCGAACACGATCGAACTGCCATCGCCACCGCCCCCGCCGCCGCCTGTGAGAAGGGCGAACGGCGCCGTCGCGGCCTTCACGATCAGGTTGACGATGGCCTTCCAGATCAGTGGGCCGATGCTGAACTGCGGGTCGTTCAGCGATCCCCGCAGCGGCAGGTCAACGTCGATCACGCCGTTGCGATCGGCCAGCAAGGCAACGGCCAGGCGCACCGGCAAGGTTCGCGTCGCGCCGGGCACCTCGTCGCCGAACTGGAGCTGGTTCAGTATCAGCTTGTTGGTGGCGATCAACTGACCATCGGGCGCAATCTTGTAGTTGACGTCCATGCTCATCTTGCCGCGCTCGATGCCATGGCCGGCGTACTTGGCCGAATACGGGGAGAGGGGTGCCAGGTCCAGTTCGCGCATCTTGGCCGTGATGTCGAGTTCCAGCGGCTTGGCCAGGGGATTGAGCTTGCCTGTGATCTCGAGCGACGCGGTCTGCTGGGCCTTGCCGCGCAACTCCAGGTCGGCCAGCTCGGGCGAGCCGGTGCTGCCCTTGGGCGGATTGGACGAGAACGCGCTGAGCTTGCCGGTGAGTTCGCTCAGGTCCGCTGAATAGTTGGGCTTGACGAACAGGTCGGTGAAGTCGATCTTGCCGTTGACCAGGCTCATCGGGCCGAAATTGATGACCGGCTTCATGCCCGTGTCCTCCGGCTGCGCCGCGGCCACCGGCGCGGCAGACGTGGGTGCCGGTGCTGGCGCGCCACCGCCCACCATCAATTCGGCCGGCGGCGGTTCGCCTGTCGTGCTGCCCGGCGGCGTCCTGGAAGTGATCCGCACGCCACCGAACTTGCGCTGGGTGGTGGGGGTCGCCGGCTGCGGCGCGGCCGCCGCCTTCGCGATGCCCTCCTGCTCGCCCTTCTTCGTCAGGTCCTGCAGGTTGAGCCGCCCGGTCGGGTCAACGATCACCCGCGCGAAGAAATCCGTCAGCGAGGTTTCGCGCACGTCGACCCGGGGCGGTGTGCTGGGGGCCAGCGTCACCTGCAACCCGCGCAGGCCCAGCGTCTTCCAGCCGAGCAACTGGTTGTTCGATCGGTCGAATCCGGGGGACTGGGTCAACTGGACGCTGTTGATGCGAAGGTCATCCACCGCCAGGTCGCCCACCACTTTCGCGCTCATCCCGGCGAGCATCTGGGCATAGTTGACCGTGCCCCGATAGCTGGCGAACGCCCGACGCACATCGACATTGAGTGCGTCCGAGTAATAGGCCTTGAACGCGTGCACCGGAAAGCTACCCACCTCGAGACGGCCTTCCGCCGACACCGGCTTCAACACCACGTTGCCCTTATAGAGGAACTTGCCGGGGTCCGAGCGCCCGGCCCCGATGCGGCCGGACACTTCCAGCGGAGACGAAGTGGCGGTATTGGGCGCCAGCTTCTGCGCGCTGACCTTGAGCGCGGTGATCTCCACGGCCACGGGCGTGCTGGCGGCATCGTCGGCATAAGAAACCGCACCGCCATCGATCAGCAGATTGCCGATGGTCAGCCCCCATGGCCTGGTGTTCGGATTCGCCTTGGCCGACCCGGCATCCGTCGGCTTGGGCGCGGCAACCTTTGCGGCCTCCCCTGCGGGCTGCCCATTGCCGGAAGGCGTCTTGAGCCAGCGCTCGAACATCCAGCGCTTTTCCTTGTCGCGCTCGACACGCACCTTGGGCTGGTTGGCGCTGAAAGTGCCGATCGCAAGCGTGTGCTGCGTCATGTCCGCGACCGCATCGGTCAGTTCAAAGCGTCCCACGCTGGCCAACGCCGTCTTGCCCTGCGACAGCGCCAGGCCATCGATCGAGACCTTGTTCGCCTTGAACTTGAGCTCCGGCTGCGTCCAGGCGATCTCGACTTCACCGCCCAGCTTGCCGTCGAGCGTAGGTTCCAGGCTCTGCGCCAGATAGGGCGCCGCCAGCGACAGCGGCAAGGCCTCGACCTGCGCCTTGACCGTGGCCGCCTTGTCGGTGCCCTGGCCCTCGAACTTGAGCCCCGCCCCGCCGATGGCCAGGCCCCCGCTGAAACTCGCGGGTTTCTCCATGGGCCACTGGATTCCGGTGGCATGCACGCCCAGCCCGGTCATTTCGACCCCGGCGGCCGGCTTGACGGTCTCGTCATGCCAGCCGATGTTGCCGTCGCTGAGGGCGAACTTGTCGACCTCGATCTTCCAGGGCGTGGCGGCGGGCGCCTTGGGTACGGCGGCGGCGTCGTCCGCATCGGGTTTTGGCGCGGGCTTTTCTGGGGCGCCTGTCGCCGGATTCTTCGGCAGCAGGTTCAGCTTGCCGGCCGCATCGCGCGCCACAGCGAGGTTGGGCGCAACCAAGGCGATTTCCCCCAGATGAACCACCCGTTCCAACGGCCTGATATCCGTCAGCCCGATCGTCAGACTGTCGAAGGCCAGCAACTCGCGCCCCTCGCCATCCGCCACCCGAATCCCATGGGTCGCGACCGTGCCGGAAATCTTCAGGCCCGCGGTGGTGGCACGCTCGAAGTCGATCTTGACGTCGGCGTCGAGCGAACCCGCCTTCAGTTGCACCGGCATCCCGGCCGGTACATAGCCCAGGTACGGCACCAGGTCGAGCCCCTTGAACTGGATCTGCGCGTCGGTCTTGCGGCTCTCGGCGAAGGGCGTCGTCGCAGCGGCCGAATCGAACTTGCTGCCGTTGAAGGTGAAAGCCAGCTTGGGCTCCACCTTGGCCTCGCGCAGGGAAGCCAGGTTGCTGATGAACGGCACGTTCAGCACCAGGTCGCGCAGGGTGTGCTTGCGCTGGACGGCTTGGTCGTCGAAATCGACCGAGCCGCCATTCACCGCGATGTTGTAGATAGCAAAGCGCGGTGGCTCCCCTGGCGGCTTGTCGGGCGGCGTCGCCAGCTTGGCAATGATGTCGTCGATGTCGTAGTGGCCATCGCCCAGGTGCTTCAGCGCGACTGTCGGCTGGTCGATGGTCACCGCATCGACCACCGGCGCCAGGCGCACGATCGACTCCATCTCGGCATCGACGTAGATCCGCTTGATCGCCAGTTGGTCGCCCTTGCCGTCGGCCGTGGCGATGTGCAGGTCGTTCAGCGCCAGCTCCATGGTCCAGGGCTTGAAATCGATCTTGCCCACCGTGACCTGCCGCCCCAGCTTCGCGCTCGCGATGTTTTGCAACTGACTCTTGAGCAGCGGCGGAACCACCAGCCACGCCACCAGCCAGATCAGCAGAACAGTGAGCACCGCGACGATCACGCGTCGCACCCATTTGTTTTGTCTCAGGCCAGCAGCATTCATCATGGAGAAGTGTGCCGTAAAGCCACACGGGTTCCCAGAAACAAGAAAGCCCGGTGAGTCGACGCAGAGTCTCGTCACCGGGCCTGATGGCGAGTTCAAAACCCATGCCATCTTTTCGCTTGACCGGAAGTTGAATGGTTCCGGTCTCGCTGGCAGCAAGAGATTGCCACCGGGGGGTGCTTCCAACGTCGAACCGGGAGAAATCCCTCTGTTCTCGGCCTTTGGCGTAGCGCCTGACGGTTCAGGCACATTCACTTTAAGCGGTGGAATGGCCTTTGCAAATCGGTGTTTCAATCGCTTTCAGTGAGCCCTTTCTGACTACAGGCACGAACTTTCCTCAGGTCTTTTTTAGAATAAGACTACTAGACGATATTCTTGACCGGGTATTAGCCCATCCATAGAATTCGCTCAACCCTGCTGCACTCTTGCAGCTTGCAGTCTTTTGTACTCCGCCGCCGCGTGCACTCTTGCCACCGGCCCTATCAGGCGGCCGCGCTCCTCTCCCCTCTCGCGCGGAACCTGATACCAACCCCCAGCGACGGTACTGTCGACCTGGCCCGCTTCATGCGCGCCCGCGTTTCCGGTACCGACGACGAAAGGAAAAGCGATGAAACAGGCCTTGGCCTCCACAGCCCGCGGGCTACGGACCTTCTGGTCCGATGTGGCAGATGGCTTCTTTGAACTTACCCACAACGGCTTCGCGTTGATTGGACTGTCGATCGTGTTTGCCGCACTGGCGCTTCTGGCCCGGCCAGACCTGCGCGAATCTGGCGAGGCCCACCTGATGGGCTGGCTCCAGTCGCGCAAGCCCGTTGTAGCCCCCGAGCCGACCGACCTGCAACCGAATGCGATCGACCGCACCACGGCGGCAAGCCCTGGCGACCTGCCCAAACAGCAGGCCGCGGTGGCCTACTGGCTCAGCAAGAAGTACCGTGTTGCAGCGGAACCACTGAGTGCGCTCGTCGCCGAGGCTTACGAGATCGGCAAGCGCACCAAGCTCGACCCGACCTTGATCCTGGCCATCATGGCCGTGGAATCCAGCTTCAATCCGTTCGCCCAGAGCAGTGTGGGCGCCCAAGGCCTGATGCAAGTGATGACCCGCATCCATGGCGAGAAATATGAAAGCGCTGGTGGCACGCTGACGGCTTTCGATCCGATCACCAACATGCGCGTGGGCGTCAAGGTGCTGCAGGAATGCATTGCGCGCGCCGGGTCCGTCGAGGGCGGCCTGCGCCACTACGTCGGCGCTGCCAACCTGGAAGACGACGGCGGCTATGCCGGCAAGGTGCTGGCCGAGCATGCACGCCTTCGGCAGGTTGCCCAGGGCAAGGCCCCCTCCACGACCTCGAGCCGGAGCCTGTCTGTGGCCGAGCGGGGCAAGTCACCCGAACGCGGTGAAGGTGAGAAGTTCGCGATGCTGGAGAGCGGCTCCTGAGCCGCGGGTCTCTCGGCTACACTGGCGCGGTACGCGACTGGCGATAGGCGCAACCCTCCTGCAGGGTCCATGCGCTGACGTGGAATACCACTTGGGAGCGTACCGGCCGGCTTGCCGGACGTTCCGCCGTTCGCCTGGGCAGCCCTTGTTTGCATGAACAAGGAAATTTGTCTTCACAGGACTGCCATGTACCAACGCAACAATCTGGTCGAACAGACCGACCCCGAACTGTGGGCTGTCATCCAGGCCGAAAACGCACGCCAGGAACAGCACATCGAACTCATCGCGAGTGAAAACTACGCCTCGCCCGCCGTCATGGCGGCGCAGGGTTCGCAACTCACCAACAAGTACGCTGAAGGTTATCCCGGCAAGCGCTACTACGGTGGCTGCGAGCACGTCGACGTGGCAGAGCAACTCGCGATCAACCGCGTCAAGCAGCTGTTCGGCGCCGACGCAGCCAACGTACAGCCGCACTGCGGCGCTTCCGCCAACGAAGCCGTGATGCTGGCCTTCCTCAAGCCCGGCGACACCATCATGGGCATGAGCCTGGCCGAAGGCGGCCACCTGACCCACGGCATGCCGCTCAACATGAGCGGCAAGTGGTTCAACGTGGTGAGCTACGGCCTGGACAAGAACGAGGCCATCGACTACGACGCGATGGAGCGCAAGGCGCATGAGCACATGCCCAAGCTGATCATCGCCGGCGCCTCGGCCTATTCGCTGCACATCGATTTCGAGCGCTTCGCCAAGGTCGCGAAGGACGTTGGCGCGATCTTCATGGTCGACATCGCCCACTATGCTGGCCTCGTGGTCGCGGGTTGCTACCCGAATCCGGTGCCGCACGCCGACATCGTCACCTCCACCACGCACAAGAGCCTGCGCGGCCCGCGCGGCGGCATCATCCTGATGAAGTCGCAGCATGAGAAGGTCATCAACAGCGCGATCTTCCCGGGCCTGCAAGGTGGTCCGCTGATGCACGTCATCGCCGCCAAGGCGGTGGCCTTCAAGGAAGCGCTGACGCCCGAGTTCAAGACTTACCAGCAGCAGGTCATCAAGAACGCGCAGATCGTCGCCGAGACGCTGACCCAGCGCGGCCTGCGCATCGTGAGCGGTGGCACCCAGAGCCACCTGATGCTGGTCGACCTGCGCCCCAAGGGCATCACCGGCAAGGAAGCCGAGGCGGTGCTCGGCAGCGCGCACATGACGATCAACAAGAACGCGATTCCCAACGATCCGGAAAAGCCGATGGTCACCAGCGGCGTGCGCATCGGCACCCCGGCCATGACCACGCGCGGCTTCAAGGACGAGGAAGCCCGCGCCACGGCGCACCTGATCGCGGACGTGCTGGACAACCCGCGCGACGAAGCGAACCTGGCGGCGGTGCGCGCCAAGGTCGAGGCACTGACCACGCGCTTCCCGGTCTACCGCTGACCAAGACGACGGCGGGCCGCAGCTTGAAATGCCCATTCTGCAGCCACCTTGAGACGCAGGTCGTCGAGACCCGCGTGTCGGAAGACGGCGACTTCGTGCGCCGCCGCCGCCAATGCGGGTCCTGCGAGAAACGCTTCACGACCTATGAGCGGCCGGACGTCAACTTCCCGGTGGTCGTCAAGAAGGATGGCGGGCGTGCCGACTTCGAAGCGAGCAAGGTCCGCGCTTCGATGATGCTGGCGCTGCGCAAACGGCCGGTGACAATCGAACAGATCGACGACGCATTGCGACGCATCGAGCAAGAGTTGCTGGCGCTTGGCTTGCGCGAAATCGAGTCGAACAAGGTCGGTGAACTGGTGATGCGCGAACTGAAAAAGCTCGACAAGGTGGCCTATGTGCGCTTTGCGTCGGTGTATCGGAGCTTTGAGGATGTAGACGAGTTTCGACAGTTGTTGCGCGATATCTGACGGTAACCAAGAACGACATCTTTGTGAATTTGCCGACACAAATACACTAAATTGTCATAAGTTCGCCTAACGGCGCCGTTCGTCGGCGACAAGCCGCCGTCCAGCCCTGCTAACTTTCTAGCTACATTTGCGCCCGTAGCATCACGGGCGTGATCTCGCTTTTTTCCCAGCCGCATACCGGATTTGTTCGCGGAACCCGCCGCATGTCGGGGTTCACCGTGATCGAATTGATGATGGTCGTCCTCGTTGTAGCCATCGTGGCGACGCTGGCGTTGCCGAGTTTCAACGCCGTGGTCTCCCGCTACCGGGTTCGAACCGCCGTGGAGGACGTGACCGCGACGATCTACTTCGCTCGATCCGAAGCCATCCAGCGCGGCGGCGGAGTCATGGTGCAAAAGGCGACGGAGGCCGGGTGCACGACGCCCGAGGCCAGCGACTGGAGCTGTGGATGGCTCGTGTTCGCCGACCGCAATGGCAACAAGACCGTTGACAACGGCGAACTCCTGCAGTCAACACCCAGGCCTCGTGGCGTCACGGTCAAGTTGACCAAGAAATACGTCTCCTCGATGGGACTGAATCAGTGGGGTGAATCCAGCGCAGGCATGATCGGCGTCGCAATCAGCCCTTCCGGCGACGACGACGTTGCACTCAGCAACGTTCTGTGCTTGAGCGGCGGCGGCAGTCTGCGAGAGCTGAAGGGCGCCAGCAAATGCAGCTGAACGCCCAACGCATTTCGCAACGCCAAGGAACTCGGCAGCGCGGCGTGACACTGCTGGAGTCCCTGGTTTCGATCCTGATCCTGGCGGTGGGCGTGCTCGCGATCCTGTGGGTCCAGGTGCGTACGCTCGCAGAGACGCAAACCTCCGCACGACGCGCGCAAGCCGTCCGGGCCATTGAAGACCTGGGCGAGCGCATCAAGTCCAACCCCGACGCTTTCGCGCAGTTGAATGCTTACGTGGCCGACTGGGACATCGGCGATGCACCTGCAGCAGATTGCCGGGCCAAGGCGTGCACCACCGCCCAGCTTGCTGCCCGCGACCTCTGGGAATGGAAAACAGAAGTCGCGCAGCGGCTGCCGCTGGGCAAGGCCACGGTTTTCCTGTCCTCCGACGAGGACGCCAACAACAAGCGGCAATTGGGCGTGATGGTCGGCTGGCGGTCCAACGAACGCTCGGACGACAAGGGCTACCTCGCGCCGCTGGCCCAGCCCGCCCCCAGTGCTACCGGCACCCCCAGTTGCCCCACCGGCCTCATCTGTCACGTCGTGTATGTCCAGCCGTAGTCTTCTTGCGCACCCAAGGGCGGCGGCGCGCCGATCGCAACGCGGCGTCACGCTCGTCGAATTGCTGGCTGCGCTCGTCATTGGCCTGCTGGTGATTGGCGCTGCCATTGCCGCGATGCTGCTGTCGCGAAACAGTGCGGCGATGGTCACGGACGTCGCGCGCTTGCAGCAGCAGGGGTCGTATGTGCTGCGGCTGATCGGCATGCAAGCGCGTCAGGCCGGCTCATTGAACTTGACGAAGTCGTTCACCGAAGACAAGCGCGCGTTCAATGCAGATTTCAAGGGCTACAACAAATCGGGCTTCGCCGTGCACGGCCTGGAGGGCGCCAATGGATATCCGGACACGGTTTCATTCAGCACCCAGGCCGTGGACCCAGACGACGGCGCCGCAATCCCCACAGCCAAGGGCGCCGAGGACGCGGAGACGGAAGCAGGCGCCGTGGTCAATTTGGAGCAACGCGACTGCCTGGCCAACACGGCACACGATTCGCGCTTGGACAGCACCTTCTTTGTCGACGTCAAGGACAAAGGTGAACCGGGGGAAACGCGCGCCTTGAAGTGCAGCGGCTTGACAGACAGCCAACCCATCGTCACCAACGCTTTTTTTGCGGACCTCCAGGTCTGGTACCGCGTCAAGGCCTCGCCGACCACGATCCGACGCATGGACGCCAACGAAGTGCAGGCCGCCAACCTCTGGAATTCGGTGAGTTCAGTCGAGATCTGCCTCGACCTGAAGGGCACCGAAACCACCGGCGAGCAACCATCCAGGAACTACGTCAACTGCAACGGCGAGGACGCGCCGCACAACGGCGTCCTCCACATGCTGTTTCGCAACGTGTTCGATCTGCGGACCCAGCAGGGCGTCTCGTGAGCACGCGAATCAAGCGCCAGCGCGGAGTTTCCATGTTCATCGTGCTGGTCATGGTGATGCTTTCCAGCCTGCTGGTGATCTGGGCCTCGCGGACCGCGCTGTTCAGCGAAATGATCACGGGCAACGACAGCGACTACCAGCGCGCGTTCGAGGCCGCGCAAGCCATGGTGCGCGATGCCGAGTTCGACATCATGGGCACGTTGGCAGATGGCAAGACCGAATGCAGGAACGGCGCGGCCTATGTCGGCTGCCGGGAACTCGCCGGCGGAGTCTTCTTCCCCGTCGATGAGGCGGACTTCCAGAATCTTTCGGACACCTTGCGAACAGCGACACCCGCCTGCGTGCGCGGCATCTGCCTCGGCAACAACGGCAAGTTCCTGAACTCGAAAAGCGAGTTGGACGCCATGAAGGAGGTGGCGGCAACCTACGGCGCGTACACCGGCGCCAAGGCCACGGCCGCCAGCAACCCCCTCCTGATCACGAGCGCCGGCAAGGCGCCGCGCGCCTGGTACTGGGTCGAGGTGCTTCCCTACGACATCGGCCTGGCCACCAAGGGCGGACTGGCGCAAACGTACGCACCCGACGCCGACAGCCCGTATGTCTACCGCATCACGGCAGTTGCGAAAGGACTCAAGCCCAACAGCATGGCCGTCCTGCAAACGGTGTTCGTGCGAAAGCCGGTGGATTGATGAAGAAAACACACGTCTCCGCGTCGATCAGTTGCACTCTGCTGGTGGCCCTCGCGATGCTGTCGTCGCAGGCGGCGGCGGCGCCACTGCAATTCAGCACCGCCCCCGCCGGCACGAACTACAGGAAGCCGGCACCGAATGTCATCGTGTCAGTAGACGATTCGGAGAGCATGGGGAGCGCGGGCATGACGACCCTGCGCGCAGCATTGCTCGACACGTTCTCGCAATCCAACGTGCCGGATGGCGCCATTCGCCTGGCTTGGCAGTCGATGGCCCGCTGCTACACGATTCCGAGCGGCGGCGACTGCGATGGCAAGAACGAAATGCGTGTGCTGGACGCCTCGCACCGCGCGAATTTCGAGGCGTGGGTCAACACGCTCCAACCCGTTGGCTACACGCCGTCCCATCGGATGCTGTTCAACGCTGGCGAATACCTGCGCATGCCCCGCGGCGTCAAAAGTCCATGGGCGAGCGTGCCGGGACACGTGCAGGAACCGATGCTGGGATGCCGCAAGGCCTACAACCTCTTCATGACCGACGGGGGATGGAACACCCCATTCGGCAGAAAAGATGATCCCATCCCATGGGATGCCAGCAATCCGGTGGCTGCCGCGCAGATACAGAATGCCGACGGCACACCCCGCGTGCTAGGCGACGGGAGCACACCATATGACACGACGGTCGCCCAAACGCAGATCTACCGCGACGACTTGGGCGCTGGCATCTACACCGACAGCTATGGCTCTCACGTACTGCCAACCTTCTCGGACCTGGCCTTCCACTACTGGGCCACCGACCTGCAACCGGACTTGGAAAACAACGTGCCCCGACGCATCGCACGCGAAGGCAGCGAGACCTTCACGGACGGCGCACAGACGCGCACCATCACCGAGTTCTGGAACCCACGCAACGATCCGGCCAACTGGCAGCACATGACGCTGTACACCGTGGGATTCAGCGACGCCGCCAAGTGGAAAGATGTGGGGCTCGTGCTGGGCGACAGCACCTGGAGCGGTGACGACTACAACCGCCTGATGCTCGGTACGGCGACTTGGCCAAATCCGCTGAACTCGGATGCCGCCATCGATGACAAGAAGCGGAAACCCGAGTTGTGGCACTCCGCCCTCAACGCGCGCGGCAAGTTTGTCCCGGCGCCCACCACCGAGTCGCTGACCCATGCTTTCAAGGATGTCCTGAACTCGATCGCCGCCGATACGGGTCGTGCGCTCACTTCGCTGACCGGAAGCTCCGGATCTGCGAGGGCGGCATCGATGTCCTTCGAGGCTGGCTACTCTGCCGACGGATGGCAGGGTGAAGTCACGGCCTACACCGTCGCGGCAGGCACCGGTGCCGTATCGACGGCCGGCGCGTGGGGCACAGCGGTTGCCGCTGTGGGCAATACCCCCGCGAAGCCGGTGTCCACGGCGACGCTGATGGACGACAGCAGCTTCGATCCCGCGAACCGGCTCGTGCTGTCCCACAACGGCACTGAGGCTATCTCATGGGCTTGGGGCAATCTATCCAACGCGCAGAAGGCCATGCTCGACACCGGCAGCTCCGGAACCGACGGCAAGGGAATCGAGCGACTTGCCTTCCTGCGTGGCGACCGCAACCTGGAAGTCACGAACGGCGGGCCCTTCCGCAATCGCAAGTCGCGCCACGGCGACATCGTCAATTCAATGCTATGGGTGGCGCCGGGCAAACCCACCGGGACGTACACCGACGCCACTTACGTGGCCTTCAGGAGCGCCCGTGCGGCCAGGCCTTCCATGCTCTACGTTGGCGCCAATGACGGCATGCTGCATGGCTTTCTCGCGGCCGACGGCACCGAGAAGATCGCGTATGTGCCACTGGGCCTTTACGGCAAGTTGTCGCAATTGAGCTCACCCGCCTACGAGCACCAGTACTTTGTCGACGGCTCGCCGCTCTCGGGCGACATCAAGACTGGCGATGCCACCTGGAAGACGTACCTCGCGGGCTTTCTGGGCGCCGGAGGCCGGGGCTTCTTCGTCCTGGACGTGACCGATCCGGCAGCCTTTGCAACGGCCCGGCCCGGTGACCTGGTGGTGCTGGACAACACCGGCGCCGATGCCGACCCGGACATCGGGAGCATCTTCAGCCAGCCGGTCAAGGGGCAGGCCAACCCCAACGCGACGCAGCAGATCACCCAGCTCAACGATGGCCGCTGGGCGCTGGTCACCGGCAACGGCTACAACAGCCCGAACGAAAGGGCTGTGCTGCTGATCCAGTACCTGGATGGCAACAAGGCGTTGACCAAGATCATCGCGGGCCCCGCCGGCGGGAATGGCCTGGGCGCCCCCCGCCTGATCGACCTCAACGGCGACGGGAAGGCGGACATCGCCTATGCCGGCGATCTCCAAGGCCACCTCTGGAAGTTCGACCTCACCAGCAAGACCGCGGGCGAATGGAAGATTGCCGACTTCGACAACGCGCCGCCCGCTGTCAAGGTCCCGCTGTACACCGCACACGACGCTGCCGGGAAAGCGCAACCCATCACCGCCGCGCCAGTGTGGCTGCCGCATCCCGACGGAGGCCTCATGCTGGTGTTCGGCACCGGACGAAACCTGACAAACGGCGATCGGGGGGACGCTTCGCCGCAGACCCTCTATGGCATCCGCGACAGCACCGCCATCGAGCGCACTACCGCAAATGAGGTGATCCTGTCGAATGGAAATTCCGTGACCGACGGACGCATTTCCTTGGTCGCGCAGTCGGTCGGCGCAGAGGCCGGCACGTCAAACGCGACGGGCAACCGACTCTGGAGCCTGAGTGCCAACGACGTGAGTTTCGCAGCGCGCAAGGGGTGGTATCTCGACTTGCCCGTGGGGGGTGAACGCGTGGTGCAGAACCTCGATTGGTTCGACGGCCGGCTCGTAGACATCCTAAGCACCATTCCGAACGTTGGCGGCGACACGATGGCCGAGACCTGCGGTCCGACCATGGTGAACGGACAGAGCTACCTCACCACCTTGAACGCCATCACTGGCGGCGCCCCGAGCTCGCAAATCTATGGCTACACCGCAAGTGCCGATGCGGTCGATGCCCCGAAGACTGCTTCGCGCATCGAATCGTCGCTGCGCTACGCAGTGAGGACGGACAAGAAGGTCATCAGCGTCTGTCCTTCCGGCCAGTCCTGCGACGGCAGGGATCGGCTGGTGAAGATCAGCCTGCGGCCGAGTTGGCGACAGTTGCGGTGAATGCGCCGATGAGAAATCGCTCGCGTGAACGCGGCTTCACCTGATCGAAGTGATGATCGTGGTCGCGGTGATCGGCATCCTGAGCGCCATCGCGCTGCCCAGCTACCAGGAGTACATCCGCCGCGGCCATCGTGCCGAGGCGCGCGCCGGGTTGCTGCAGGCCGCCCACTGGCTGGAGCGGGTGGCAACGGCCCGGGGCACCTACCTGACAACCGACGAGGCTGCCACGAATTTTCCGGCGGCACTGCAGGAAGTGCCATCCAAGCGCTATGCCATCAGCCTCGAAGCCACGGATGCGCAGGGAGCTGGCTACACTTTGACGGCGACTCCGCAAAATGGCCAGGCCGGCGACAAGTGCGGCGCGTTCACATTGACGCAAGCCGGCGCACGCGGCCTGTCAGCGACGACCGCGTCCGCCGAATTGGTGACAGACTGCTGGAGTCGCTGAGCACAAACGGGCCCCGCGCTATCTTCATACCCCGATCACTCCTCCATGCCCTTTGACGCGAAAAAGATGGACAAGGCGCTCGCGCTGGCAAGCGCGGCACAAGCCAATGTTTCACCCAACCCCGCCGTCGGCTGCGTCATTACCAACAGCAAGGGCGAGGTCATTGGTCAGGGGCAAACCCAGCCCGTGGGAGGGCCGCATGCCGAAATCATGGCGATTCGCGATGCGGCGGCGCGTGGCCATTCGCTGGTCGGCGCGACGGCGTACGTCACGCTGGAGCCCTGCTCTCATCACGGACGGACCGGCCCCTGCTGCGATGCACTGATCGCCGCCGGCATCCGGCGGGTGGTCGCCTCGATCGCAGACCCCAACCCGCTGGTCGCAGGCGAGGGCTTCGCCCGGCTGCGTGCGGCAGGCATGGAGGTGCATGTCGGGCCGGGCGGCGCCGAATCGCGCGAACTCAACATCGGCTTCTTCAGCCGCATGATCCGCAAGACGCCTTGGCTGCGAATGAAGGTCGCTGCCTCGATCGATGGCAAGACGGCCCTCGACAACGGCGTGAGCCAGTGGATCACCAGCGAAGCCGCACGCACCGACGGACACGCTTGGCGAGCGCGGGCAAGCGCCGTGCTGACTGGCGTGGGTACGGTGCTGGAGGACAACCCTCTGCTCGATGTGCGATTGGTCGAATCGGGTCGCCAGCCCCACCTTGTGATCGTCGACAGCCAATTGCAGACGCCGCCCGAGGCGCGGCTGTTCCTGCCCGGCCGATCCGTCTGGATCTATGCCGGCGCAAGGTCGAACCCCGAGAGGGAAGCGGCGCTCAAGGCGCGCGGCGCCACGTTGACGCACCTGCCCAACCCGAATGGCAAGGTCGACCTGGCGGCCATGCTGGCCGATCTCGCTCGACGCGAGATCAACGAATTGCATGTCGAGGCTGGCCACAAGCTCAATGGCTCGCTGATGCGCGATGGGCTGGTCGATGAGTTGCTGGTCTACCTAGCGCCGAAATTCATTGGCAGCGGCATGGGGATGGCCAGCCACGTTCACGCCGAGGGGCCCTTGACCGAGCTTGCCGGCGCGCTGCCGCTTGAGTTCCGCTCCGTCGAGATGCTCGGTCCCGACCTGCGCATCGTCGCCCGCGCGAGCGGCCGCGACAAGTTCTAGCCTTGGAACGCGCAGAACGACGCAGCCCGACATCAGAATCACCATGGAACGGGCGTTGCACCGAGCCACCGGCGTTGTCTTAGGGGGTTGGAAGAGCGCCCCGACGTGGGGCGGAGCCTGGGGGCGAGCAGCAAGCTGTCCGGTTCACCCCTGTTACCCCAGGCCGAGGCGCAAAGAAGTACCCATGGCGCGGCGAGGACAGGCAACAACTGTCGACCAAATACAATGCGCGGATGTTCACCGGAATCATCACCGGCGTGGGGCGCATCGCCGCCATCCACGACCTCGGCAGCTCTTCTTCCCACGGCAAGCGACTCAGCATCGCCACGCCCGACGGCTATCTCGACGACGTGGGGCTCGGTGACAGCATTGCGCTCAACGGCGCGTGCATGACCGTCACCACCCTGGACCCCGCCAACCAGCAGTTCACCATCGATATTTCGGCCGAGTCGCTCGACAAGACGGCCGGCTTGACCGAAACCTCGGCGCGCATCAACCTCGAGAAGGCCTTGCGCGCCAGCGATCGCCTGGGCGGCCACATCGTGTCCGGCCATGTCGATGGCATCGGCACGGTGAGCCGCTTCGCGCCGGTCGGGGAGAGTTGGGAGCTGCGCATCGTCGCGCCGCCCGCGCTCGCCCGCTTCCTGGCCTACAAGGGCTCGATCACCGTCAATGGCGTGAGCCTGACGGTCAACAGCGTGAGCGACGGCCCGCAGGGCAGCGAGATCAGCATCAACCTGATTCCGCACACCGTGGAAAACACGTCGCTGGGAGGGCTGGTCGAGGGCAGCCGCGTGAACCTCGAAATCGACACCGTCGCTCGCTACGTGGAGCGCATGCTCCAGGCCGGCGCCCTTCCCCTCCCCACCCAGACGAACAAGCCATGAACGCCTCCGTCACGCCGATTGGCACGCCTGTCAACGGGCGAACGCCCGCCCCCATTTCCTCCGTCGAAGACATCGTGGCCGACCTGCGCGCCGGCAAGATGGTCATCCTCGTCGACGAGGAGGACCGCGAGAACGAGGGCGACATCGTCATCGCGGCCGACCATGTCACGCCGGAGGCCATCAATTTCATGGCGCGCCATGCGCGCGGCCTGATCTGTCTGACCCTGTCGCGCGAGATGTGCGAGCGGCTGAACCTGCCGCCGATGGTGGCGCGCAACGGCGCCAAGCATTCGACCGCGTTCACCGTGTCGATCGAGGCGGCCGAGGGCGTGACCACGGGCATCTCCGCGGCGGACCGTGCGCGGACCGTGCAGGCTGCCGTGGCGCGCGATGCCGTGGCGACCGACCTGGTGCAGCCGGGCCACATCTTCCCGCTGCAAGCGGTGGATGGCGGCGTGCTGATGCGCGCCGGGCATACGGAAGCGGGGTGCGACCTCTCGGCCATGGCGGGCTGCTCCCCGGCCTCGGTGATCTGCGAGGTGATGAATGAAGACGGCACCATGGCCCGCCTGCCGGACCTGCAGGTGTTCGCGGCCGAGCACGGGCTCAAGATCGGCACCATCGCCGCGTTGATCGAGCATCGTGCGCAAACCGAGACGCTGATAGAGAAAGTCGGCAGCCGCGAGATCCAGACCACCTGGGGCGCATTCACGGCCCACGCCTTCCGCGACAAGCCGAGCAACGGCGTGCACCTGGCCCTGGTACGCGGCGCTTGGGCCGCCGATGACGTCGTGCCGGTGCGCGTGCACGAGCCGCTGTCGGTGCTCGACGCGCTCGAAATAAATCGCTCGCTGCATTCGTGGAGCCTCGATGCCAGCCTCGCGCACATCGCGGCCGAAGGCAAGGGCGTGGCGGTGCTACTGAATTGCGGCGAATCGGCCACCGAATTGCTGGCGCAGTTCGAAGGCACCGCCCGCCCCGCGCAGGCGCCCGAACGCGGCCGCATGGACCTGCGCAACTACGGCGTGGGCGCGCAGATCCTGCGTGACTGCGGCGTGCACAAGATGAACCTCATGGCGAACCCGCGCCGCATGCCGAGCATGACGCCCGGCTACGGCCTCGAGATCGTCGGCTACACCCACAAGGACTGCTGATCATGCTGAATGCGAACAAGGGCGCCTTAGGCGCGCTCGATGGCAAGGGCTTGCGCATCGGCATCGTGCAGGCGCGCTTCAATGACGACATCACCGGGGCGCTGGCGACGGCTTGCCTCGCCGAGTTGTCGGCGCTGGGTGTGGCCGACGAAGCCATCGACCACGTCTTCGTGCCCGGCGCTCTGGAAGTGCCGGTGGCGCTGCAGGCCTTCGCCGAGCGCGGCGGCTACCAGGCGCTGATCGCGCTGGGTTGCATCATCCGCGGCGAGACCTATCACTTCGAACTGGTGGCCAACGAGTCCGGCGCAGGCGTGAGCCGCGTGGCGCTCGACTACCGCATCCCGATCGCCAACGCGATCATCACCACCGAGAACCTGGCGCAGGCCGTGGCCCGACAGACCGACAAGGGCCGCGACGCGGCGCGCGTGGCGGTCGAGATGGCGCGACTGCTGGCGCAACTGCAATGAAGCCCACCCCCGAATGCGCCTGCGGCGCTCCCCCTCAAGGGGGCACACCCAGCGGCCCGGCAAAGCCGGTTCCGCGGGTGCTCACGAACTGGACCACGTTGCCTGCCCTCGTTTCAAGCCCTGTGCATGGCGCGCAGCGCAATGGACGACGCACATGACCGAAAAATCACCCAGCACGACCGGCAAGCCGCCGCGGAAATCGACCGGCGGCCTGACCAGCACCGGCGCGCGCAAGGCGTCGGCCAAGTCCAACCGCAGCCGCGCGCGTGAGTTCGCATTGCAGGCCTTGTACCAGCACCTTGTCGGGCGCAACGACGCGACCGAGATCGATCACTTCACGCGCGACCTCGCGGGCTTCCACAAGGCCGACGCGGCGCACTATGACGCGTTGCTGCATGGCTCGATCGAGCAGGGCGCGGAGATGGATGCGCTGATCCTGCCGCTGCTCGATCGCAAGATGGAAGAGATCTCGCCGATCGAACACGCGGTGTTGTGGATCGGCGTCTATGAGTTCCAGCATTGCCTCGACGTGCCGTGGCGCGTGGTGCTCAACGAATGCGTGGAACTCACCAAGGAATTCGGCGGCACCGACGGGCACAAGTACGTGAACGCCGTGCTCAACGGGCTGGCGCCGAAGCTGCGCGCGGCGGAGGTCGAGGCGGATCGGGCGAAGGGCAACGTCCGATGAGGGTCTCGGCGCGGGCGGAGCGCATCGAACCGTTCTACGTGATGGAAGTGGCCAAGGCGGCCAGCAAGCTGGCGCGCGAGGTGGCCAACACTGACCGGCCGATGATCTTTCTGAACATCGGCGAGCCCGACTTCACCGCGCCGCCGCTGGTGCAGGAGGCCGCCATGCGGGCTGTGCGCAGCGGCGCCACGCAGTACACGCACGCGGTCGGGCTGGACGCGCTGCGCGAACGCATCAGCGGCTGGTATGCGCAGCGCTTTGGCGTCGACGTGCCGGCGCGTCGCATTGTTGTGACAGCCGGTGCCTCGGCGGCGCTCCAGTTGGCCTGCTTGGCCTTGATCGAGGCCGGCGACGAGATGCTGCTGCCGGACCCGAGCTATCCGTGCAATCGCCACTTCGTGAGTGCGGCGGAAGGCAAGGCCGTGCTGGTGCCGACCACCGCCGCGGAGCGCTTCCAGCTCAGCGCGGCGAAGGTCGAAGCAGCGTGGACAGACAAGACGCGTGGCGTGCTGCTGGCCTCGCCCTCCAATCCGACCGGCACCTCGATCGCGCCGGATGAACTGCGCCGAATCCATGAGGTGGTGACGCGGCGCGGTGGCATCACGTTGATCGACGAGATCTACCTCGGACTGTCTTATGACGACGCCTTCGGCCAGACCGCATTGGCGATCGACGACAACGTCATCAGCATCAACAGCTTCAGCAAGTACTTCAACATGACCGGATGGCGGCTCGGCTGGCTGGTGGTGCCGGAAGCATTGGTGTCGGTGATCGAACGCCTTGCGCAGAACCTGTTCATCTGCGCCAGCACGGTGTCGCAGTACGCGGCGCTGGCCTGCTTCGAGCCCGAGAGCATTGCCGAATACGAACGCCGGCGCGCCGAGTTCAAGGCGCGGCGCGACTGGTTCATTCCACAGTTGAACGCGCTCGGCCTCAATGTGCCGGTGGTGCCGGATGGCGCCTTCTATGCCTGGGCCGATTGCAGTGCGCTCGCACACAAGCTGGGCATCGAGGGCAGTTGGGACTTCGCCTTCGAGGCGATGAAGCGCGCGCATGTCGCCGTCACGCCGGGGCGCGATTTCGGCACGGCCGAGACGGCGAAGTTCGTGCGCTTCTCGACGGCGAGTTCGATGGCGCATCTGCAGGAGGCCATTGAGCGGTTGAAGGCGATGGCGGCATGAACCAGCACACGAAGTGCCGAACACGGGGGCTCGCATGAGCTTCCAGTTCCCCATCCGCGTGTACTGGGAAGACACCGACGCCGGTGGCATCGTGTTCTATGCCAACTACCTGAAGTTCATGGAGCGCGCGCGCACCGAATGGCTGCGCTCGCTCGGCATCGAACAGCGCCAATTGCGCGATGAAACGGGCTGCCAGTTCGTCGTGAGCGAAACGCAGGTCAAGTACCACCTCCCTTCGCGCCTCGACGATGAACTGCTGGTTACAGCCGATGTCCGACAGATCGGCACGGCGTCATTGATAATCGGCCAGCGCGTGCTATCAAAAACGGAGCAAGGCAAGCTGCTGTGCGAAGGCACGATCCGCATCGGCTGGGTCAATGCCACCACCTTGCGGCCCGCGCGCATTCCGGCCCGCGTGACGGGAACCCTCGCCGCGCCGGTGGCTCCATGTCTCAACAACGAATCGCCCGAGGGCCCGCGCGACGCAGCGGCCACGCGGACCTCACCTGACTGCAAGCCATGAACCAAGACCTTTCGATACTCTCCCTGCTGATCCATGCCAGCCTGCCCGTGCAGCTGGTGGTGTTGCTGCTGGTCGTGGTGTCGGTCGCAAGCTGGGCCGCCATCTTCCGCAAGTACTTTTCGCTGAAGCGCACGCGGGCACTCAACGACGAGTTCGAGCGCGAGTTCTGGTCGGGCACCAGCCTCAACGAACTGTTCGCCTCCGCCGCGCAGAACGCCAAGCTCGCCGGCCCGATGGAACGCATCTTTGCGAGCGGCATGCGCGAATACCAGAAGCTGCGCGAGCGCAACATCGTCGATGCGGGCACGCTGCTCGACGGTGCACGCCGCGCGATGCGGGCGAGCTTCCAGCGTGAACTGGATGCGGTGGAGCAGAACCTGTCGTTCCTGGCAACCGTCGGCTCGGTGTCGCCCTACGTGGGCTTGTTCGGGACGGTGTGGGGGATCATGCATGCCTTCACCGGCCTCGCCGCGCTGGCGCAGGTGACGCTCTCCACTGTCGCGCCCGGCATCGCCGAGGCACTGGTGGCCACGGCCATCGGCCTGTTCGCGGCAATTCCCGCTGTGGTCGCCTACAACCGCTTTGCCCGCGAGATCGACAAGATCGCGATCGCGCTGGAGACCTACATCGAGGAGTTCTCCAACATCCTGCAGCGCAACCTGTCGGCCAACGTCGCTGCAGCCGCGACCAACCGCTGAACGGAGGCGCACGCCATGCCCGCCATGTCCTCCCGCGGCCGCGGCCGCCGCACGATCAACGAGATCAACATGGTCCCGTTCATCGACGTGATGCTGGTGCTGCTGATCATCTTCATGGTCACGGCCCCGCTGATCACGCCGAGCGTGATCAACCTTCCGACTGTCGACAAGGCCAACAAGCAGCCGGACAAGCCGATCGAGATCGTCATCAAGAGCGACGACGAAGTGCAGTTCAAGAAGGATCCGTCGCAGGGCACCGGCGGCACCTCGATCCCCATGACGCAGATCGGCAAGGCGGCGAAGGATGCGCAGGGCGGCGACGACAACCGCCCGGTGGTCATCAGCGCCGACAAGTCGGTCAAGTACGAAACCGTCGTCAAGGCGATGAACCAGTTGAAGCGGGGCGGCATCGAACGCGTCGGCCTCTCCGTGACCACCACGGGCGGCAAATAACGCATGTCACTGGCCGCAGACCGCCCCGAATTCGCGCCGCCGCCGCAGCGTGGCACCCCGCGCGCCGTCGTGCTGGCGCTGATCGCGCACGCGCTGCTGATCGCCGCACTGACCTGGGGTGTGCACTGGAAGCGCGAAGCCGACGACGATGCGATCGAGGCGGAGCTCTGGTCGTCGACGGTGCAGCAGGCTGCGCCGCGCCCGGCTCCGGTGCCCGCGCCGGTGCCTCCTCCTCCGCCCGCACCCACGCCGGCACCGCCACCGCCCCCTCCTCCACCACCGCCGCCCCAGGCCGTGAAGCCGCCGGAGCCGCCAGCGCCGCGCGCGCCGGACATCGCGTTGGAGCGTGAGAAGAAGCTGAAGGAACAACAAGCGCGCGCCGAAGAAGAACAGCAGGAACGCCTCAAGCAGCAACAGATCGCAGCGAAGAAAGCGCAGGCCCAGAAGGAACGCGAAGCACGCGAGCGCGCGGAGGACGAGGCGCAGCGCAAGAAGGAAGAGCAGCAGCAGAAGCTTGCCGAGCAACGCAAGCGCGATGAAGCCGAAGCGAAGAAGGCCGAGGCTGCGAAGAAGGCGGACGCCGCGAAGGCCGAGGCCGCGAAACAGGCGGAGGCGAAGAAGGCGGAGGCCGCCAAGCAGGCGGCGGATGCTGCCAAGCAAGCAGCGGCCGATCGCGCGGCCACGCTCAAGCGCATGCAGGGCATGGCCAATGCATCCGGCGAGCAGACCTCCGGACCACGCTCAGGCAAGGGCTCCGGCGCGGGCAACGGCCCTTCTGCAAGCTATGCAGGCAGGGTGCAAGCCGCCGTCCGCCCCAACATCACTTTCAGCGATGCCGATCTCGTCAGCGGGAATCCCGGTGTTGATATCGAAGTGAGGACCTCACCTGACGGAACGATCGTCGGCACGCCACGTATCGTCAAATCCAGCGGCAACTCGAGTTGGGACGAAAGCGCCCTGCGCGGCATCATCAAGACCGACAGGATGCCAAGGGACATTGATGGCACGGTGCCCACGCCGCTGATCGTCACGCTGCGGCCGAAGGGCTGAGTCGGCCCCACACGCCGCTTCCACTCGGACGAAGGTCTGGCACCCATGGACTTGAAGCTGCTCCAACTGCTGGTGGACCTCGTCGAGGCGGGCAGCCTCAGCAAGGTGTGCGCCGCACGCGGCATCGCCCAATCGGCGTTGAGCAAGCAGATCGCGGGACTGGAGCGCGACTTCGACGCCAAGCTGTTCTATCGCACGGGGCGCGGTTTGGCACTGACCGAGTTCGGCCAGGCCATCATGCCGCGCGTCCACAGCATCCTGTCCGAGGCCGAGGCACTGCGCGACGAGATCCGGGCCCATGCAGGCGTGCCGCGTGGTCCGGTCCGGCTGGCGATGCAGACCTCGATCACGCAATTCGTCGTCGGCGCGCTGTTCCAACGCGTGCTGCGGGACTATCCGCAGGTCGAGCTGCGCCTCATGGAAGGCTTCTCGGGAAGCATCGAAGAATGGCTGGCCAACGGCAAGGCCGATGTGGGCGTGCTCGCGCGCTATGGCGGGGTCCACTCCGCGCGCACCGATGAAGCGCTGAACACCGCCGACCTCTACCTGGTGGGAGCCGCGGGCGACACGCTCACCGCGCAGCCGGACATTTCATTCGCCGCGCTGGCCAACTTGCCGTTGGTGCTGCCCGGCATTCCGGACGGGTTGCGGCTGATGCTGGCGGAAACGGCCAGGCGTTTCGACATTCCCATCCACGCCGCCGTGGAAGTGGACTCTCTCACCGCGATGAAGGAGATCGTCGCCGGCGGTTCCGGCTACACGATCCTGACGCGGCAGGCCGTCCACTTCGAGCTGGCGCAGAAGCGGCTGCAGGTGGCGCGGATCGTGGAGCCCACGCTCACGCGCACCCTGGTGCTCTCCACTAGCGTGCATCGCCCGATGACACTGGCCAGCCGTGCCGTGGCTTCGCTCATTCGCGAAATCGGAGGCGGGCTGAGCCAGGACAGTTCCTAGCGCGCGGCGCTGCGCGTGGGCGCGGCCTTGATCGGCGAGTCGCTATGCGTTGACGCGCTCCTGCCCGGCACGGCGCAGCAGGTCCAGCGCCACGTCGACGATCATGTCTTCCTGGCCGCCCACCATCTTGCGCTGACCCAGTTCGACCAGGATGTCCACCGTCTTCAGCTCGTACTTCCTCGCGGCCGCCTCGGCATGGCGCAGGAAGCTCGAATACACGCCCGCGTAGCCG
Source organism: Variovorax rhizosphaerae (assembly GCF_037889975.1). Classification (NCBI taxonomy): domain Bacteria; kingdom Pseudomonadati; phylum Pseudomonadota; class Betaproteobacteria; order Burkholderiales; family Comamonadaceae; genus Variovorax; species Variovorax rhizosphaerae. The sequence continues at coordinate 142,957 of NZ_JBBKZT010000015.1, forward strand.
AGCGCCAGCGTCTCGCGGTCGACGCGCACCGGCCGGTCCTGCAACGGGCGGACCAGATCGTCGGCCGCATCCATCAGTTGGTAGAGATCGGTGCCGTGATGCCAGCCCTGTCGCTCGGCCGCCGCGATGAAGACTTCGAGCGGCGCATTGCCGGCACCTGCGCCCATGCCAGCAAGGCTGGCGTCGATGCGGTCACATCCCTCCTCCACCGCGACGATGGAGTTCGCGACGCCCAGGCTCAGGTTGTGATGCGCATGGATGCCAGTCTGGGTCTCGGGCTTCAACACGTCCTTGAAGGCGCGAAAGCGGTCGCGCACCTCGTTCATGCCGAGTGCGCCACCGGAGTCCACCACGTACACGCAGGTGGCGCCGTAGCTCTCCATCAGCAACGCCTGCTCGGCCAGTTTCCGCGGCGTGGTCATGTGGCTCATCATCAGGAAGCCGACCGGGTCCATGTCGAGTTCGCGCGCGTATTCCAGGTGCTGGCGCGAGACGCCCGCCTCGGTGCAATGCGTGGCCACGCGCACGATGCGCGCACCGGCGTCGTAGGCGTTGCGCAGGTCGTGCGTAGTGCCGATGCCGGGCAGCAGCAGCGTGGCGATCTTCGCGGTCTTCACCGTCTCGGCCGCGGCGGCGATCCATTCCACGTCGGTGTGCGCGCCGAAGCCGTAGTTGAAGCTGGAGCCTTCCAGGCCATCGCCGTGCGCGACCTCGATGCTGTCGACGCCGGCGCTGTCCAGCGCCGCGGCGATGGCCTTGACGTGGGCGATGCTGTACTGGTGGCGGATGGCGTGGCTGCCGTCGCGCAGGGTCACGTCGCTGATGTAGAGCTTCTTGGCAGTGGTGGTCATGCGATCTCCTTCAGGCCGCGCGCGATGCCGCTCGCGATGCGTCGTTGGGCCATCCTGTCGGCGCAGGCGAGCGCCGCCGAAGTCATGATGTCGAGGTTGCCGGCGTAGGCCGGCAGATAGTGGGCCGCGCCCTCGACCTCCAGATACACCGAGGTCTTGAGGCCATGACGCAGACCCAGCTTGGGCACGTTCATCGGTTGCCCGGGCGGGATCACATCGAACTGCACGCGCTGCTTCAGGCGGTAGCCCGGCACATAGGCCTGCACGCTGGCCACCATCTTCTCGATGCTGGCCTTCACCGCGGCCTGGCTCGCGAGTTCGGACAACACGAACACGGTGTCGCGCATGATCAGCGGCGGCTCGGCGGGGTTCAGCACGATGATGGCCTTGCCGCGCTCGGCGCCGCCGAGCTTCTCGATGGCGGCGCGTGTCGTCTCGGTGAATTCGTCGATGTTGGCGCGCGTGCCGGGCCCCGCGCTCTTGCTCGAGATGGAGGCGACGATCTCCGCGTAATGCACCTTGGCCACGCGCGACACCGCGGCCACGATCGGAATCGTGGCCTGGCCGCCGCAGGTCACCATGTTCATGTTGCTGGCGTCTTCGGCTTCAAGGTTGATGGCCGGGATCACGTAGGGTCCGATGGCGGCCGGCGTGAGGTCGATGACCTGCACGCCGTGGGCCTGCAACAGCGCGTTGTGCCGCTGGTGCGCGCCGGCCGAGGTGGCATCGAAGACGATGTCGATCTCGCCGAAGATGTCCAGCGCCAACAGGCCGTCGATGCCGCCTGCCGTGGTGGCAATGCCGAGACGCTCGGCCCGGGCCAGGCCATCCGATGCCGGATCGACACCGACCATGGCACCCATCTCGAGATGCTTGCTGTTGCGCATGACCTTGATCATCAGGTCGGTACCGATGTTGCCTGGGCCGATGATGGCCACTTTCAGTTTGCGTGGAGGCATGATGAGTTCCGTGTTGGGGTGATGAGAGGTGGATGCATCCGACGCGGACTCAGGCTGCGAACACGGTCGTGACCGTGCCGAGGCCGCCGATGGTCGTGACGACCGCATCGCCCGGCATGACAGGCACCATCGGGCCCAGCGCGCCACTCATGATGACGTCGCCTGCCTTGAGCGGCCGGCCGACTTCGACCATCTTGCGGGCGAGCCACAGCGCGGCGTTGAGCGGATGGCCGAGGCATGCGGCACCCGCGCCGACCGAGACCACCTCCCCGCGCCGCTCCATGACCATGCCGCACAGGCGCAGGTCGACCTGGCTGAGCTTGCGCGGCTCGGTGCCGAGCGCATACAGGCCGGATGACGCGTTGTCCGCGATGGTGTCGAGCAGGCGGATGTCCCAGTTCTGGATGCGGCTGCCGACGATCTCGACGGCGGGCAGCACGTAGTCCACGGCGGAGATCAACCGGGACAGGGTCAGGCCCTCCTCGTCCAGGTCGCGCTTCAGCACGATGGCGATCTCGGCTTCCACCTTCGGCTGCATCACGCGGCCCAGGGCGACTTCCTCGCCGGCGTCCAGTTCCATGTCCGCGAACAGCATGCCGAAGTCGGGCGAGTCCACGCCCAGCTGGACCTGCACGGACTTCGAGGTCAGCCCGATCTTTCGCCCGACGAGGCGGCGGCCGTGGTCGAGGTGGTAGCGCGTATTGGCTTCCTGGATCTGGTAGGCGGCTTCAGCGCCGCCCTCCTTCAGTTCGTCGCGGATGGGCGCGATGGCGATGCCGGTCTGCGCCGCGACGCGGATGCGGGTGGCGATGTCGGCGATCGAGGGAGGCATGGTGGTCATGGGGTGTCGCTTTCGTTTCAGGAAGAGGCCATCGCGGCGCAGGCGAGCGGCGCCTGCAGGGCATCGGCGTTGCAGAACACGGCATTCCAGGGCTTCATCTGCACTTGGGCGAAGACGCCGCCGGTGAAGAAAGGGTCCTCGCCGACCAGGCGCATGGCGACGGCTTCGTCGGGCGCCTCGTAAACGAACAGGCCGCCCGTTCCGTCGGCGAAGGGGCCGGCCAACACCAGTTGCTCTTGCGCCAGCAGTCGTGCGAGGTAGGCCCGGTGCTGCGGGCGCAGTTCGGCCACCTTGGCCGCGTCGCCGCCGTAGGTGATCCAGCTTGCAAACTTCATGGGTGTCTTTCTGGAAAGTTGATGGGTTCGGGTCGCGGCATTCGCTCAGCGGAGGAAGCCGATGGAGAGCCAGGGAATCAGCGCGATCAGGACGGTGCCGACGGTCAGCGCGAGCATGTAGCCGGCGATCGGCTTCAGGCCTTCGCTGGGGCTGATGCGGCTGATGGCACAGGCCGCGTAGTAGCCCACGCCGAAGGGCGGCGCGAACAGGCCGATGCCCATCGCCAGCACCACCACCATCGCGTACTGGACGTCGTGGATGCCCAACTGCTTGGCAATCGGGAACAGCAAGGGGCCGAACAGCACGATCGCCGGAATGCCCTCGAGCACGCTGCCCAACACGATGAACGCGACGATCGACACGGCCAGGAAGCCCATGGCGCCACCCGGCAGGTGCGTCATGACCTCGGCCAGTTGCCGCGAGAAGCCGGACTGCGTGAGCGCCCAGGCCATGCCGGTCGCCGCGCCGATGATGAGCAGGATGGCGCCCGACAGCGCGGCCGTCTCGACCAGTGCAGGCCACACGCGGCGCCAGTCGAACTTGCGGTAGATGAAGAAGCCGACGAACACCGAGTAGACGATGCCGATCGTCGACACCTCGGTCGCCGTCGCCACGCCTTCGATCACTGCGGCGCGGATCACGAAGGGCAAGGCCAGGGCCGGCACCGCGATGACCAGCGTCTTGCCGATGACGCGCCAGGTGGCCTTGCGGTCGACCGCCTGCGTATTGCGGCGGCAGCGCCACCAGACCACGATGCCGAGCATGACGGCGAGCACGACGCCCGGCAGCAAGCCGCCGGTGAACAGGTCCGCGATCGAGATGCCGGTGACCGAGCCGATGGTGATCAGCACCAGGCTGGGCGGAATCGTCTCGGTCTGTGCACCGGAGGCGGACAGCAGCGCCACCATCTCGCCGTCCTTGAAACCGCGGCGCTTCATTTCCGGGAACAGGACCGGCGCGACCGCCGCCATGTCCGCCGCCTTCGAACCAGAGATGCCCGAGACCAGGTACATCGCGGCGATCAGCACATACGACAAGCCACCCTTGACGTGCCCCAGCAGGCTGGCGAGGAAGTCGACCATGGCCTTCGCCATCGCCGTCATCTCGATCAGCAAGCCCAGGAACACGAACATGGGCACGGCCAGCAGGATCAGGTGCGACATCCCCTCGTCCATGCGGCCGATCACCACGCCCACCGGCGTCGAGGTCGTCAGCCCGATGTACCCCAGCGTCGCCAGGCCGAAGGCGAAGGCGATCGGGACACCGGAGAACACCAGCAGGCCGACCACGCCGACGAAGAAGATCAGCAGGTTCAGGTTGCCCAGGCCCGCCAGCACCGGTTGCAAGGCGACCAACGCGCCGACCAGCAGCGCAGCCGCCACCACCACCATCACCGCGAGCTTTCGGTTGGCAAAGCTGGCCAGCCGCACCAGCGCCATCGCCAGGATCAGCCCGACACCGACCGGAATGGCCGACGCGCGCCAGACATTCGAGATGTCCATGGCCGGCAGCGTGACCATCATTTCCTCGACCGCGAAGTCATAGGCCGGGTGCACGATGAGCACCAGATAGGTCAATGCGGCCACGATCGCCAGCAGATCCAGGAAGGACCGGGTGTCCGGCCTGGCCTTGTCCACGAAGGCGGTCATGCGCATGTGGCTGCCGCGGCGGAAGGCCACGGCGGCGCCGAACATCGCCAGCCAGAGGAACAGCAGCGAGGCCAGTTCGTCCGCCCAGATGATGGGCGTATGGAACACGTAGCGGCTGGCGACGCCGGCGAAGAGCACGCAGATCTCCGCCAGGACCAGCAGCGCGGCGGGAATCTCGGTCAGGTAACCGAGGACGGTATCGCAACGCGCCAGCCATGGCGAGGCGGGGATCGCCGTGACTGGATGCATTGACACGTTGGATGCGCCGGCACCCATCGGGCCCGGCGTGATGACGACGCTCTGGGAGCTGTGCATGGTGTCACCTCGTTGTGAGTCAGTCATGGCCCGGCAAGCCGAGGACGTTGGCGCCGATGAGCGGATCCACGAAGCGCTCGTACTTCTCGGGGTGCAGGATGACGGTGATCTCGGAAGACCCCGTGCCCACCGTCAGGCCGAGCAGGTGGCCGCCGCTGGCTGCGAAGCTGCCGTCGGTGACGAGTCCGTGTGCGTGGATGGAAGGCTTGCCCTCCTTCCAGGCGATGGTGCCGGTGAGGTTCGCGATCTCGACGTCCTTGAAGGTCTTCGGGTCGAAGGCCTTGCGGCTGAAGTCGTAGAAGCCGAACTTGGCCTCGCGCATGAAGCCGATGCCCACGAAGCTGGCGCTGGGGATCTTCTCCACGACAGCCAGCCGCTCCAGGTGGGCCACGACGTCGTCGCCATTGCGCAGCACCATCAGGTAGCCCGTCGGCGTCTTGACGTACTTGCCCTTGAGGTCCTGGGCCTGTGCTTCGCCCGTGTGCAGGGCGGTGATCGCCAGCGCAGCCAGGGCTGCGACGAGTGCGAAAGGTCGGATCGATTTCATGTGCGTTGTCTCGCTTTCTGTGTGAATGGCGCAGGCTCCCGCCGACGTGGTGCGCGGGGCAGCGCGTCGACAGGCGGGTTCGGGGAACATCAGGCCAGGGTGCCCGAGTACTTCTCGAGAATGGCCCAGGCCTCGGGGCCGAACTTCTTCTTCCAGTCGGCATAGAAGCCGGACTTGCGCAGCTCCTGGCGGAACGGTGCGAGCTCCGGCGTGTTGAAGGTCATGCCCTTGCCCTTCAACTCGTCGGCCAGTCGGGTGTTCAGCGCCCGCACGGCCTGGCGCTGGCGCAGCGCCTGGGCATCGAAGGTGGTGGAGGCGAGTTGCCGCAGGTCCTCGGGCAGCGCATTCCACTTGCGCAGGTTGGCGACGAGCCAGAAGCCGTCCCAGACGTGCGAGGTCATGGAGCAGAACTTCTGCACTTCGTAGAGCTTCGCCGTCTCGATGATGGTCAGGGGGTTCTCCTGGCCGTCGACGATCTTGGTCTGCAGCGAGGTGTAGACCTCCGCCATATTGATGCCGGCCGGCGCGGCGCCGAAGGCCTTGAACAGCGAGGTCAGCGCCGGGCTGAGCGGCACGCGCAGCTTGAAACCCGAGAGGTCCTGCGGCGCCTTGATCTGCCGGTTGCTGCTGGTGACCTGGCGGAAGCCGTGGTCCCAGATCTTGGTCTGCGGCAGCAGGCCGGCCTTGGCGAAACCGCCGCGGATGTGTGCGCCCAGCTCGCCGTCCATGGCATTGAAGACCGCGTCGTAGTCGGGGAAGGCAAAGCCCACGCCGCTGATCGACGCGACCGGGATCAGCGTGCCCCAGATCAGGCCGGCCGTGCTCACGAAGTCGATGGCGCCCGAGCGGACCTGCGAAATCATGTCGGTGTCGCTGCCGAGCTGGCTGTTGGGGAAGACCTCGATCGCCAGGCGGCCCTTGGATTCGCGCAGGATCGTGGCGCAGGCTTCCTGCAATCCGGCGGTGGTCGGATGCGAGGGTTGTAGGGCGATGCCGAGCTTGTACGAGAACTCGGCGCCCGCGGCATAGGCCGACGACGGCCGCAGCAGCAGCGACGGCGCCAGCACGGCCGAACCCAGCGCAGCGATCTGCTTGAACGCCTGGCGCCTTGAACGCGACGGGAGTGCGCCGGACTGCGACGCTTCGTGTCCGGCCGCAGCCAGGGACGATGAGGGAATATTTTCTTGAGTCACGGTGTTGTCTCCGTCGGTTTTATGGAAGGCGTCAGCTCGCGATTTCGACTGCGTCCTGCTTGCGGTTGAGGTACGCCGAGAAGGACCGGGCGCCGGCCCAGTCCTGCACCAGCGTGAGCTTGCGGCGCAGGAACAGCCCGTCGGCCACGCGTTCCGCAAACGCTTCGTAGGTCTTCGTCGGGTCGTCGATCTCGAAGACGAAATAGACCTTTGCCTCTTCGTTCGAGAGCCAGGGGCCTGCGAGCAGCTTCAGGTCCTCGGGCAGGTTGTGCGGCTTGACGCCTTCACGCAGCTTGCCGAGGAAGTCGGTCACACCCTTCATGACCGGGGCGCTCATGTCCTTCAGCCACACTTCATTGAAAAAAACTGGCATTGCGGTTCCTTGGTGGGTCAGTGGGCGTTGATGCGGTCGGAGTAGGCTTTCATGCCTTCCCAGCCGGACAGCAGCGTGAGCTTGCGGCGCGAGAAAAGTCCGCTGACCATCCGCTCCGCATAGGCATCGAACATGTCGGACGGGTCGTTGATCTCGAAGATGAACATCACCTTCGACTCTTCCGCCGACAGCCACGGCCCGGCGAGCATGCGCAGGTCGTTGGGCAGGTTGTCGGGCTTGGAGCCGACGCTCAGGTTGCCAAAAAACTCCACGGCTTCGGCGATGACCGAGGGGGTCATGTCGCCGAGCCATACCTCGTTCAGAAACATCGGCATTGCTGTCCTCGCATTCAGGTTGTTGGCGGCCGGACCGGGTGCGATGCGCTGGCCTGGATTCCGCCTTGTCACTGCAACTTCGACCTATTCGAAGCTGACGGCCCAAGCTTAGAAACGGCTTGCCGCGCGAGGAAGCATCAAACGGAGATATCAGCCATTCCGCGGAAGCGAAAGGGCTGCGGGAAACTACTGAGGATGAAGGGGCGCCTGGGTCGGCGTGCGCCCTTTTGCGCTCAATGCAAATTGGCCGCAGGAACCTGCATCGCGAGGTTCCTGCGGCCAATTGGAATCGCCATCGGACGGACGGCGTAGCGAGTGTGTGCGACGACCTCAGTCAGTCGTACACGACCACCGCTTTCCCCTCCTCCGCTTGCGCCGTCCAACTGGCCAGCGCCGCATCTTCCGGGAAGAAGCGCGCAGCCTCGCCCAGCTGCAATTCCACCTTCGCCCCCGCGCGCGCCAGCGACAGGCGCACCGGCAAGCCGATGCGCGGCTCGCCCGGCTCGCTGTTCTCCAGTTTGCGCGGCGGGAAGTCCTTTGCGATGCGGGCGATGTCCGGCGCCTTGCCATTCACCGTGACGCGCAGGAACTTGCCGAAGCGGCAGCGTGCCGCGGCCAGGTCGTACACCTGCGAGACCTTGAAGCGCGCCTCGAAGCCGCCGCGCCCCGGTTGCAGCACGCCGCTCACCACGACGAACTCGTCGTCCTTCAGCACATTGCGGTTCGCGTTGTAGGTGGCTTCGTCGCAGGTGGCGTCGATGGCGTCGCTCTTGTCGTCGAGCTTGAACAGGATCAGCCGGCCGCGTTGTCCGTTGATGATGCGCAGGTCGCTCACGATGCCGGCGATGACCTGCTGGTCGCGCGAGTCCATCAGGTCGGTGATCTCTCGCTTGCAGAAGCGGCGCACCTCGTGCTCGACCTCGTCGAACAAGTGGCCCGACAGGTAGAAGCCGATGGCGGTCTTCTCGTAGGTCAGCCGCTCCTTCACGCCCCACGGGGTGGCCGCGATCAGGTCGGGCTCCGCCGTGGCCGAGCCGTGCTCGCTGTCGCCGAAGATGTCGACCTGGGCGGCGTTGGCGGCGGTGGCGTTGGCGAATTCGTAGGCGCGGTCGATCGACGCGACCAGCGATGCGCGGTTCTGCTGGATCAGGTCGAATGCGCCGGCCTTGATCAGCGCTTCCACCGTGCGCTTGTTGATGCGGGTGCGGTCCACGCGCACGCAGAAGTCGAACAGGCTCTTGAACGGACCGCCCTCCTCGCGCGCCACCGCGATGGCGTCGATCGCATGCTGGCCCGTGCCCTTGACGGCGCCGAGCCCGTAGCGGATGACCTTGTCGGTCACCGGCTCGAAGCGGTAGCGACCGCGGTTCACATCCGGCGGCTCGAAGGTCAGGCCGAAGTTCTTGATCGCATCCTGGTACAGCACCTTGAGCTTGTCGGTGTCGTCCATTTCCACGGTCATGTTGGCGCAGAAGAACTCGGCGCAGTAATGAACCTTGAGCCAGCCGGTGTGGTACGCGAGCAGCGAGTAGGCAGCGGCGTGCGACTTGTTGAAGCCGTAGCCGGCGAACTTCTCCATCAAGTCGAAGATTTCGTCGGCTTTTTCCTGCACGATGCCGTGTGTCGCGAGCGCGCCCGCACGGAACTTCTCGCGGTGCTCGGCCATCTCCTCGAGCTTCTTCTTGCCCATCGCACGGCGCAGCAAGTCGGCGCCACCGAGCGAGTAGCCGCCCAGGATCTGCGCGGTCTGCATCACCTGTTCCTGGTAGACCATGATCCCGTAGGTCTCGGACAGCATCGTGCCAACGGCCGGATGCGGATACTCGACCGGCTCGCGGCCGTGCTTGCGCGCGACGAAGCTGGGGATCAGGTCCATCGGGCCCGGGCGGTACAGGGCATTGAGTGCGATGAGGTCTTCCAGCCGCGTCGGCCGCGCGTCCTTCAACATGCCCTGCATGCCGCGCGATTCGAACTGGAACACTGCCTCGGTCAGGCCGTCGGAGAAGAGCTTGTAGGTGGGCCCGTCGTTCAACGGGATGTTCTCGAACGCGAAGTTCTCCTGGCCCTTGTGACGGGCCACGATGAAGTCCTTGGCAATCTCCAGGATCGTCAACGTCGCGAGGCCCAAGAAGTCGAACTTGACGAGGCCGATGGCTTCGACGTCGTCCTTGTCGTACTGGCTCACGGCCGAGTCGCTGCCGGGTTGCTGGTAGAGCGGGCAGAAGTCGGTGAGCTTGCCCGGCGCGATCAGCACGCCGCCTGCGTGCATGCCGATGTTGCGGGTCATGCCTTCGAGCTTCTGCGCGAGCTCGACCAGCATCTTCACTTCTTCTTCCTTCTCGATGCGGGCCGCGAGTTGCGGCTCCATCTCGATGGCGTAGTTGTTCTTGTCGCCGTCGACCTTGGGCACCGGCGGGTATTGCAGCGTGTACGACATGCCCGGCTTGTTCGGGATCAGCTTGCTGATGCCGTCGCAGAACATGTAGCTCATGTCGAGCACGCGGCCCACGTCGCGGATCGCGGCCCGCGCGGCCATCGTTCCGAAGGTGGCGATCTGGCTCACGGCATTGCGGCCGTACTTGTCCTTCACGTAGTCGATGACGCGGTCGCGATTCCCTTGGCAGAAGTCGATGTCGAAGTCGGGCATCGAGACGCGCTCGGGGTTCAGGAAACGTTCGAACAGCAGGTTGTATTCGAGCGGATCCAGGTCGGTGATCTTCAGCGCATAGGCCACCAGCGAGCCCGCGCCCGAACCCCGGCCCGGACCGACCGGACAGCCATTGTTCTTGGCCCACTTGATGAAGTCGCCCACGATCAGGAAGTAGCCGGGGAAGCCCATCTTCAGGATCGTGTTGATCTCGAACTCGAGGCGTTCGACATAGCGCGGGCGCTGCGCATCGCGCTTGGCCACGTCAGGGAACAGATGCGCGAGACGGACCTCCAGGCCTTCGAAGGATTCCTGTCGGAAGAAGTCGTTGATCGGCATCGGCACGCCGTCGATGAGCGGCGTGGGGAAGTCCGGCAACTGCGGCTTTCCGAGCACCAGCGTGAGGTTGCAGCGCTTGGCGATCTCGACGGTGTTGGCGATGGCGCTGGGCACATCGGCGAACAGCGCCTTCATCTCTTCCGCGGACTTGAAGTACTGGTCGGGTGTGAACTTCCGGACACGGCGCTGGTTGCCGAGGATCTCGCCTTCGGAGATGCAGACGCGGGCTTCGTGGGCTTCGAAATCCTCCGGCGCGGCGAACTGCACGGGGTGCGTGGCAACCACCGGCAATTGCAGGCGCGCGGCAAGTTGCACGGCCGCGATCACATGCGGCTCGTCTTCCGGACGGCCGGCGCGTTGCAGCTCGATGTAGAAGCGATGCGGGAAGATGCCCGCGAGTTGCAGCGCGACCTCCGCGGCGCGTGAATCGCCGTGGGCGCCGCCTTGCAGCAACGGGTGGCCGAGCGGGCCGGCTTGTGCGCCGGAGAGCAGGAGGAGCCCGCCGTTGAGTTCTTCGAGCCACGCCACCTTGCAGGCCGCCTGCGACTGGCCGCGACCGACGTTCTGCGTCCAGGCACGGGCCAGCAGTTCGGACAGGTTCAGGTAGCCCTGCATGTCCTGCACCAGCAGGACCATGCGCGTGAGAGCACCCGGTTCGTGGCCCAGGCCCTCGACGAAGACTTCCGCGCCGAGCACGGGCTTGACACCCTTGCCGCGCGCTTCCTTGTAGAACTTGATCGCGCCGAAGAGATTGCTCAGGTCCGTGATGGCCAGCGCGGGTTGCTTGTCCTTGGCCGCAGCCTTGACAACTTCGTCGATGCGATTGGTGCCGTCGACGACGGAAAATTCGGTGTGCAGGCGCAGGTGAACAAACATGGTCACATTGTAGGAAGCGCGCCTTTCACAAGGTGCATTCGCTTTCGGCGGGAGGGTTGTCCCCGAGGCCGCTGCGCTTATTGACGATACTTGCCAAAAATTTCAGGGAGACACGTTTCATGGCCATTTCCATCTCGGCGCGCGAAGCCCGCCTCGTCCAGCGTTATCCGGTGCTCAAACGGGTGCCTGAGGGCCAGCGCCTTCCGCTCGCGCGGCAAGCTGCGCGAGAGCGCGCAGTCTGGGGGCCGCCGCTGCTGGCGCTGCTGTTGTCGCTGCCCTTGCTTTGGCTGGGCGTTGCGTGGGGACAGGCGAACCTGGATCGCACCTGGCTTGCCGTGGGGGGCGGAGTGGTCGGCGGGTTCATGGTTGCTGCGTGCATGCAGTTCATCTACTACACGCATGGGAAGGCGATCCAGCGGCTGGTGATGCAGTAGCCCGAGTCCGCAGGGTCCACAGGGTGCCCGCCTAAAATCCCGCCCCGTGAATGACATCCTGAACATAGCCGCCTACAAGTTCGTCGGCATCGACGACGGGCACGAACTGCGCGAGCGCCTGCTCTCCCAGTCCCGGGCGCTCGGCCTGATGGGCACCATCCTGCTGGCGCCCGAAGGCATCAACCTCTTCCTGGCCGGCTCGGCTGACGCGGTGCGCAAATTCGTCGCGACGCTGCATGCCGACCCGCGCTTTGCCGATCTCGAGACCAAGGAAAGCTGGTCCGCCACACAGCCCTTCCGGCGCATGCTGGTCAAGCTCAAGCGCGAGATCATCCGCATGGACCATCCGGCGATCCAGCCCGCGGCCGGACGTGCGCCGGGCGTGGAGGCGCAGACGCTCAAGCGCTGGCTGGACCAGGGGCATGACGATGCGGGCAAGCCGGTGGTGCTGCTCGACACACGCAATGCCTTCGAGGTGGACCATGGGACTTTCGAGGGCGCAATCGACTGGCGCATCGAGAAGTTCACCGAGTTCCCGCAGGCCATGCTCGACCATCGCGACGAGTTGCTCGGCAAGACCGTCGTGAGCTTCTGCACCGGAGGGATTCGCTGCGAGAAAGCGGCGATCCTGATGCATGAGGCCGGGCTGCCCGATGTGCTGCAGCTTGAAGGCGGGATCCTCAAGTACTTTGAGGAAGTGGGCGGGGCCCACTATCGCGGCGAGTGCTTCGTGTTCGATGGGCGGCGGACGTTGGATGCAAACCTGGCGGCCAGTGGGCATGCGGCGAGTGCGCGGGCGGCGGAGGATCCGGACATCGCGGTGAAGCGGTAGCCCCTCACCCCGGCCCTCTCCCCAGAGCGGCGAGGGAGTGAGACAGGGAACCCGCACGCCGAGCTTCACCCTCACCCCAGCCCTCTCCCGTTTGCGGGAGAGGGAGTTACACCGGGGTGGTCTTGACGTCGGGCGGCGGGTTGCCGAAGGGGTGTTCCGGCAGCGGGATGAATTCCGTTTCGCCGGGGACGTGGCCCATGCGCTGCGCCTTCCAGTCGGCGCCGGCTTCGAGGATGCGCTCGCGGCGGCTGGAGACAAAGTTCCAGGTGATGAAGCGCGGGCCGTCGAGGGCGTCGCCGCCGATCACGACCAGGCGTACTGCTGCTTGCGCCTGCAGCGCCGCGCCGGTGTTGTCGGACAGCACGGCCATGGTGTGCGCGGGCGCCGCGGCACCGTCGAGCATGAGCTCCCCTTCCACCACGTAGATCGCCATCTCCTGCGCCAGCGCAGGCAGTTCGAAGCGTGCGCCAGCGGGCAGTGCAATGTCGAGGTAAAGCGTCGGCGCGAAGGTCTTCACCGGCGAGGTGAGGCCGAAGCCCGTACCGATCAGCACCCGAACCGGAACACCCTGTACTACCGCCTCCGGAATATCCGATGCGGCCGTGTGCTCGAAGCTCGGATCCGTTTCCTCGAAGGCCTGCGGCAGCGCGGCCCAGAGTTGCAGGCCGTGGTTCACGTAGGTCGCATCGAGCAGCCGCTCGGGCTTGCGTTCGGAGTGCACGATGCCACGGCCCGCGGTCATCCAGTTGATGGCGCCGGGCAGGATTTCCTGCGCGCTGCCGATGCTGTCGCGGTGCATCATCGCGCCGTCGAAAAGGTAGGTGACGGTGGCCAGGCCGATGTGCGGGTGCGGTCGAACGTCGTGCGCGTTCCCGGGCTGCTCGGTGGCGGGGCCGAAGTGGTCGAAGAAGACAAAAGGCCCGACCGATCGGCGCTTCGCGGCGGGCAGCAGTCGCCGGACCTTGAAGCCGCCGCCGAGGTCCTTGTCGGCGGGTTGGAGTAGCAGGAGCGTGTCTGGATTCATGGCCGCGATCATGCTGGAAACGGGCATCGGATGCACGCGCGCCCCGCGCCCGGTTCAGGCTTTCGACGATGCCCAGCGTGTTGCGATGGCCGCCACCCTTTCGCCGAATGCGCGCGCCGTCTCCAGGTCCCCCTTCGACATCTCGCCCGGACTCGCATCGGTCGGCGAGGTGGTCATCAGGCCGCCGTAGCCGCCGACGTAGTTGAGCGATTCGCGCGTCGCGGCCTTGTTGTTGCTGGGCATGAGGCCCTGGCTGATCCACATCCCGTGGTGCTGCATCGCGAGGGTCCACAGGTAGGTGAGGGTCGCGTACTTGTCGCCGTTCATGGCCGCGCTGTTGGTGAAGCCCGCGAAGAGCTTGTCCCGCCAGCCCTCGGCGAACCAGACCTTCGAAGACGCATCGGCAAAGCGCTTGAACTGCCAGCTCGCGCCGCCCATGTAGGTGGGCGCGCCGAAGATGATGGCGTCCGCCGCGGCCAGCATTTCCCAGGCGTCGGCCGGCAGCTTGCCGTCGCCATCGATCTGCAGCAGCACGGCCTGGGCGCCGTCCGCCACGGCCTGCGCGACGCGCTGGGTGTGGCCGTAGCCCGAATGAAAAACGACGACGATGTCGGCCATGAAGATCCTCGGGGGTAAAAGAAAAGAGGCGACCGCATGACGATCGCCTCTTTTGTCGCCGTACGGTGCCCGGCGATTTTGCCGTGCCGACGCGTTCAATCCGAAGACGACGCCCTCGGCATAGGACGGTTGCACTGGATGGCCGCACCGCCTCCGCAGTGCAAGCGCCCTGGCCGACCGGCGCTTAGCGCTTGCCGTCGATGCTCAACCGACCTGCACCGAAACCGGCGAGCGTGATGAGGCCGCCCGCGATGGCCATGTTCTTGTTGAAGTTGATCGTCTGCATCATCTTCATCGCGTCAGGCGCCGACCAGTACTTGTGGAAGAACAGCGCCGCGGCCACGGTGAACAGGGCCATGGCAAAGGCGGTGATGCGCGTCTTGAAGCCGAGCAGCAGCGCGATGCCGAGGCCCACTTCCACGAAGATCGCGATGGCCGCGCCGACTTCCGGCAACGGCAAGCCGGACGATGCGACATAGCCGACGGTGCCCGAGAAGTTCGTGAGCTTGCCGATGCCCGCCGGGATGAACAGGTAGGCGATCAGGATGCGGCCGATGAGGGCCGTGATGTCTTGCAACGAGTTGGTCGAGACGCCCGAGGAAAACGACGAGGTAGAGGTGGTTGAGGCCATGACTGACTCCTAGGTTGAGAAAAACAAACGGGTGACTGCTGCGGAACCGGGTGTCCGGCCCGCGGCCGTGAAAGGAAAAAGGCGCCGCGACATGCGCGGCGCCCGCGAACGATTTACGGATTCAGGTCGAACACCAGGACTTCCGCGTCCTTGCCGCCGGAGAGCGTGAGCTTCGACTCGCCTTCCAGCATGGCGGCGTCGCCGGTGCCCAGCTTCTGGCCGTTCACCTCGAGCTCGCCGCGCACCAAATGCACGTAGTTCTTGCGCTTCGGGTCCAGCGCCAGCGTGGCTTGCTCGTCGCCGTCGATGAGGCCGGCGAACAGCTTCGCGTCGGCATTCACCTTGACGGAGCCGTCAGCGCCATCGGGCGATGCAACCAGGCGCAGCTTGCCGCGCTTCTCGGCCACGTCGAAATTCTTCTGCTCATAGTCGGGCGCGATGCCGCGCACATTGGGCTCGATCCAGATCTGGAGGAAGTGGGTCGTCTCGTCCTTCTTGTGGTTGAACTCGCTGTGCTGCACGCCACGCCCCGCGCTCATGAGCTGCACGTCACCGGGCGGAATGGACTTCACGTTGCCCATGCTGTCCTTGTGGGCCAGTTCGCCCGACAGCACGTAGCTGATGATTTCCATGTCCTTGTGGCCGTGGGTGCCGAAGCCGGCGCCCGCCGCCACGCGGTCTTCGTTGATCACGCGCAGATTGCCGAAGCCCATGTGGGCCGGGTCGTAGTAGCCAGCAAATGAAAAACTGTGAAAGGAACGCAGCCAGCCATGGTCGGCATAACCGCGATCCTGTGACTTACGAACTTGCAACATCGTTGAACTCCTGAGGCCCAGTCGGGCCTCTCTTCGAATGCCGCGCCGTATGCGCAGCGGATGTGAAGAACTTTAGGCCGTGTATTCCTGCTCACCAGCGCAAGGTTTTGATGGCACCATTCAAATAATTTGAACGATCAAGACCCCAAATGCCCTCTGCCCGCGAAGTCCTGACCCCTGATGCCCTTGCCATGTTGCAAACCGTGGCCAGCACCGGAAGTTTCGCTGGCGCGGCTCGAACGCTGAACCTGGTGCCGAGTGCGCTCAGCTACCGAGTGCGCCAGATCGAGGACGCCCTCGACGTGCTGCTGTTCGACCGCAGCGCCCGCCAGGCGCGCTTGACCGAGGCCGGCGCCGAGTTGCTGCGCGAGACCGATCGGCTGCTGGCCGACATCGACGCGGTGGCCAATCGCGTGAAACGCGTTGCTACGGGCTGGGAGCCGCAGCTGACCATCGCGCTCGACAGTGTGATCGCGCGCGACCCGGTGCTGGACCTGGTCGGCGCCTTCTACGCGCTCGAACCGCCGACGCGCTTGAAGCTGCGCAACGAGACCCTGCTCGGCACCATCGAGGCACTCAGCGTCGGCGAGGCGGACCTGGCGATCGGCACCGTGCTCGATGCGTCGAGCCTGGCCTTTACCGCGACCGGCATCCGCACACGGCCGCTCGGTGAGTTGCGCTTCGTCTTCGCGGTCGCGCCGCACCATCCGCTTGCACGCGTGGCCGGGCCACTCAGCGACGCGGTCATGCGACAGCATCGTGCGGTCGCGGTGGCGGACTCGTCGCGCTCGGGGCCGAGCATGACGGTCAACCTCGCCGGTGGGCAGGACCGGCTCACCGTGCCCACGATGCACACCAAGCTGTCGGCGCAATTGCACGGCCTGGGCGGCGGCTTCCTGCCCGAGCCGATGGCCCGTCCCTTCATCGAGGCGGGCCACCTGGTCGAGTGCCAGACCGAGCGCGTGATGCCGGTCGGCCAGATGCACGTCGCATGGCGCGCGCCCTCCGCGGGCAAGCCCGGCCGCGCCTTGGAATGGTGGCTTGCGCAGTTTGAACACGAAGGTACACGCCGCGCATTGCTGGAACGCCACAGGGGAAGATGAGCGCCGCCCGAGGTAGAGTCAACCTGCCCGAACACGTCGCCAAAGAAAGAGACTCGTCATGAAAGTACGCCCTCCCGCCGACCGCCATCGACCCTCCGCTGCCAAGCATTTCGCCATCGTCGGCGCGGGCATCGCGGGCATCACCGCCGCCCGCACGCTGGTCCAGGCCGGCCACCGCGTGACGGTGTTCGAACGCAATGCCGGCGCAGGGGGCCGCATGGCCAGCGAGGTCACGCAGTTCGGCCGCTTCGACAGCGGCGCGCAGTACTTCACCATCCGTGACGACCGCTTCGCACAGGCACTGCAAACGGTGCATCCGTTGTGCAAGCCGTGGAGCGCCAACCTCATCCGCGTGCTCGATGCGCATGGCCGCGTGGCCGAAGCCGCATTGCCCTCGCGGGAGCCGCACTGGGTCGCGCAACCGGGCATGGACGCCTTGGTGGCCCGCTGGGCGCAGCCGCTCGGCGACGAGGTGGTGACCGACACCGAAGTGACCGCCATCGAGCCCGATGCGCTCAACCCCGCACGTTGGCAACTCCGCACCGCGGGCGCGGGCGACAGCTCCCATGTGTACTCCGATTTCGACAGCGTGCTGGTCACCGTGCCGGCAGGCCTGGCGCGCACGCTGCTGGCCAACAGCAGGGTGCCCGAAGCACTGGGCAAGAAGATCGAGCATGTGCGCATCGCGCCCTGCTGGACGCTGATGATCGCCTTCCCGCAGGCCAACCAGCCGACCATGTCGCACCTCGGGCCCCAATGGAATGCCGCGCGCAGCAACCACCACCGGGTGGCCTGGCTGGCGCGCGAATCGTCCAAGCCCGGCCGCGACCCGATCGAGCGCTGGACGCTGCAGGCCAGCCCCGCCTGGTCGCAGGAACACATCCGCGACGATGCGCAGCGCGTGGAAGCGAAGCTGCTGCGCGCCTTCTCCGAGATCACCGGCATCCTGGCCACGCCGAGCTACGCGCAGGCCCGTTGCTGGCCCGAAGCGCAGACGCTGGTACCGGCAGGGCAATCCCACTACTGGGACGACAAGTCGCAGATCGGCCTGGCCGGCGACTGGTGCACGGGGCATCGGGTCGAGGACGGCTTTCTTTCGGGCCTCTCGCTGGCCCTCGATGTGATCTAGCGCCAGCGCCCGTCGACACGGGATGCGTCCGACCGGTCGATTCGCCCCCTCGCCTACCGGCCCGCTGCACGCAGGCTCGCTGGTGGCCGCGCTGGCAAGCTGGCTCGACGTGCGCGCGCGTGGCCCGCAGGCGAAGTGGCTGGTGCGCATTGAGGACGCCGACACCGAACGCTGCCTGCCCGGCATGGGCGACACGATCCTCCAGCAACTTGCGGCCTGCGGCCTGGTGCCGGATGCGCCGCCGGTGTGGCAGACGCAACGCGTTGCGCTGTATCAGGAGGCGCTGGACAAGTTGCAATCACATGGTCATGCCTATCCCTGTGCCTGCTCGCGCAAGGACATCGAGCATGCGCTGAAGCGGCTCGGCCTCACGCACGAGCGGCACGGCGAGCGCGTCTATCCCGGCACCTGCCGGAACGGGTTGCATGGCAAACCCGCACGCGCCTGGCGGTTCCGCGTGCCAACGGGTGATGTGCGCTGGGCCGACCGCCGACTCGGCGAGCAACATCAGGACGTGGCCACCGAGGTCGGCGATTTCATCCTCAAGCGTGCCGACGGCCCCTGGGCCTACCAGCTCGCCGTGGTGGTCGACGATGCGGACCAGGCCGTCACAGACATCGTGCGCGGTGAAGACCTGGCCGACAACACGGCCCGCCAGGTCCAGCTGCAGCGCGCCCTCGGCCTGCCGACGCCCAGCTACCTGCACACGCCGCTGGTGCTGGCGGCCGACGGACAGAAGCTGTCGAAGCAGAACGGCGCCGAACCCCTGGACACCGGCACACCGGGTGCGGCATTGGCCGCGCTCAACGCCGCCGCGTTCGCGCTCGGCCTGCCCGCCAGCAACGCCGTCACCATCTCCGAGGCGCTGGCCGCCTGGGTGCCCGCATGGCGCGATCTCTACAATCCGGCCCCGTGAGCCAAGCCCCTTCCACCCCCCAAGACCTCCCGCCCGCCACGCCCGGCGAAGACGACAAGCCGCATCCCTTGCACCGCCGACTCAAGAGCTTCGTCAAGCGCGGCGGCCGCACCACCGAAGGCCAGGCCAAGGCCTATGAAGACTTCGGGCCCCAGTTCCTCCTGCCCTACCGCGAAGCGCCGCTCGACTTCGACGCCGCCTTCGGCCGCCACGCACCCACGGTGCTGGAGATCGGCTTCGGCATGGGCGAGGCCACGGCGCACATCGCCACGGTGCTGCCCGAGACGAACTTCCTGGCCTGCGAAGTGCACGAGCCCGGCGTCGGCAAGCTGCTCAAGCGCTGCGGCGAACAGGGCATCGGCAACATCCGCATCGTCGCCCATGACGCGGTCGACGTGCTCGACCACATGATTCCGCCCGGCTCGCTGGCCGGCGTGCATGTGTTCTTCCCCGACCCCTGGCACAAAAAGCGGCACAACAAGCGCCGCCTGCTGCAAACGCCCTTCGTGCGCAAGCTGGCCGAGCACCTGGCGCTCGGCGGCTACCTGCATTGCGCGACCGACTGGCAGCCCTATGCGGAACAGATGCTCGAAGTGCTCTCGGCCGAGCCCCTGCTGCGCAACACCGCGACCGACTACGCACCCAAGCCCGACTACCGGCCGCTCACCAAGTTCGAGAACCGCGGACTCAAGCTGGGGCACGGCGTGTGGGACCTGGTGTTCGTGAAGTCCTCGGGATGAGCGCGCCGGCCGCCCGTCGTGGGTGAAACCGCAGGCGTACTGGCCGCCATGCTGTCGAGCGGCATCGGCGGCACGGCGATCGGTGCCACGCGCTACCTGGCCGGCGCAACCGATCCGCTGACCTTGGGCTTCTTTCGCTTCGGCATCGGCTTCGTGTTGCTGTTGCCGATCGCGCTGTGGCGGCGCGAGCGTTGGCCGGGCGTGCGCGACTGGCCCGCAACCGCCGCGCTCGGCCTTCTGTTCTTCGGTTTGTTCCCGGTGCTGTTCAATGCCGCGCTAATCCACACGACCGCAGCGCGCGGCGCGCTGGCGCTGTCGACCCTGCCGCTGCTGACCATGCTGATCGCCGCCCTGTTCCGCGTCGAACGACTCACGCGGCGCAAGACCGCGGGCGTGCTGATCGCGACGGGTGGCGTCGCGTTGGCGCTGCTTGCCGGACTCGCCCATGCGCCCGAAGGCGCCTGGCGCGGCGACCTGCTGATGGTCAGGTCACCGCCGCGCTCTGCATGGCGCTCTACAACGTGAGCGCGCGGCCGCTGATCGCGCGCTCCGGACCGGTCGCCTTCAGCAGCTTTGCCATGGCCGTGGGTGCGCTGTGCCTTGCCCTGATCTCGGCATCGCGCGGGGGCTTTGCTTCGGTGGCACAGTTCGGATCGGTTCAATGGGCGGCGATCGTCTACCTCGGCATCTTCGGCGGCGCGATCGGCTTCTTCCTCTGGGCCTATGCGCTGGAACGCACCACGCCGACGCGGGTGGCTGTCTCCGTCACGGTGAACCCGGTCACGGCGGCGCTGTTCGGCGCGTTCCTGCTGGGCGAACCCATCGGCTGGAACCACATCGCGGGCCTGCTGGCCGTGCTGCTGGGTATCTGGGTCGCCACCACCGGCGGCCGAACTGCGCTCACACCACGCTGACGCCTCCTCTCAATTTCCTGGAATCAACTTGTCTTCCCGCTCCGATCACCCCATCCTCACCAACCGCAAGGTCGTGGTTCTCCTGGCCCTGTTCTGCTGCGTGCTGTGGGGCAGTTCCTTCCCGGCCATCAAGAACGGCTACGCGCTGTTCGGTATCGCGCCGGTCGACGTGCCGACCAAGCTGGTGTTCGCCGGCTGGCGCTTCGTGCTGGCCGGTGCCCTTCTGCTGGGCTACGCCGTGCTCAGCGGCAAGCGCGTGGGCGGCTTCTCGCGCCGCACGCTGGGCCAGTTCGCCATCCTCGGCATCACGCAGACCACGCTGCAGTACGTCTTCTTCTACATCGGGCTGGCCTACACCACCGGTGTTAAGAGCTCGATCATGAATGCCACCGGCACCTTCTTCAGCGTGCTGCTGGCGCACTTCATCTATCACAACGACCGGCTGAGCTATCACAAGGTGCTGGGCTGCATCGTCGGCTTCGTCGGCGTGATGGTGGTCAACGTCGGTGCCGGCCTGGGCGGCATGTCCTTCGAATTCACGCTGCTCGGCGAGGGCTTCATCATCATCGCGGCGCTGGTGCTCGCGGCGGCGAGCATCTACGGCAAGCGCATCTCGCAGGGCATCGACCCGATCGTCATGACCGCCTGGCAACTCGTGATCGGCGGGGCCGCGCTGCTGGCCGGCGGCTATGCCACGGGCGGTGCGCTGACCGGCTTCACGCCGATGTCGAGCGCGCTGCTGGCTTACCTGGCGGTGCTGTCCTCGCTGGCCATCTCGATCTGGAGCCTGCTGCTCAAGTACAACCGCGTGAGCATGATCACCGCCTTCAACTTCATGGTGCCGGTGTTCGGCGCCGTGCTGTCCGCGGTGTTCCTCCACGAGAGCATCCTGGAATGGCGCAACGCCGTCGCCCTGGTGCTGGTGTGCTGGGGCATCTGGCTGGTGAGCAAGGAGCCGGCGGCGGATGCGCGGCAGCAAGCGGCGGCGACCTGAGCACCGCGACAGCTACGGCCGCATCGTCGCCTTCAGGCTGAGCAAGTTCTGCGGGACGACGTGGATGAAGCCGGCGCGCGGCGTGTCGATGTCCGCGATCAGCAGGATGGCCAGGGACAACACCACCGGCAGCACCAGCAACAGGAACGGATGTTTCCCGGAGGAACGGAAGGCATAGCCGACGAGCGCGTTGCATCCGATCGCGATGGCGAACATCAGGACCCACGCGGACGTTGGGATGCGGTTCCACCAGGCCGCCTGCGTGTAGCCCTGCGAATTGAGCACGTCGTTCATGCCGGCCACCACCAGCGCGCCGATGGGCGTCGGCGCAGGCGACTTGACCGCGTCCCACAACTCGCCTTGCAGCTTCGTCGTCCGGTCGTTGAGCAACGCGAGCTCGCCCCGGTCACGCGTGGTGTAGAACAGCACGCGCTGGTCGACATAGGTATTCAACAACGCGCGAATACGGGCCCCATCGGCGGCCGGCACCAGGTCGGCCCGCAGGTACTCGGTGCCGATGGCGTTGGCCTCAGCTTCCTCGAGATTCTTGCGTTGGTCGTAACGGCCCACCGCCATCGAGAAGGAGAAGCCGATGATCAGCCCGACCAGCGCCAGCGCTGCGCCGACGACCACGCTGAAGTCCTGGGTTGCGTCCTCGTCCGGCGGGCTCCTGCGCCGGAGCACCGCGCGGCCAAACCATGCCGACAGCCAAAGCACTGCCACCGAGAGAAAAAACAGCAGCACGGGGTGGTCGAATTCGTTCAGCATCGGCAGTGGTTCCCTGGGAAAGGGCTGACTATGCCATCGATACCGGGTCGGGCGGGTCATGCCATCATCGGCCGATGCTCACAACAGCCTCGCAAGACGCATGACATTGAACGAGACCCGGCGCACTGCCGGCAAGCCCGGCGACCTTGCCGAGTTGTTCGCCCGGCGCATACCGCACGGCCACGACATCGGCATGCAGATCGAAGACGCGTCCGCGGACGGCAAGGTCCGCATGCGCATCGCGCCGCAGCCCCATCTGTCGGGCGACAACGGCGGCGCCTTCTTCTTTCCCGGCGTGCTGTTCAGCCTGGCCGATTCGGCCAGCGGCCTGGCGGTGATGCGAGGCCTGGAGCGCATGGTTCCCATCGCCACGCTCGACATGCGCATCGACCACCTTGCCCCAGCCACGATGGATGCCGACCTGCGCGCCGAAGCCGAGTGCTACCGCATGACCCGCACCGTGGCCTTCACCCGGTGCGAGCTGACGGCCGGGCCCGCCTCGAAGCTGGTGGCCACCGTGATGGGCACCTTCATGCTCTCCTCGAGCACGCCACGCGGAGCCAGGTCATGACGCGAGAGACAGATGCCGACGACGTCGACGACGCGCAGCCGATGCGCGACCGGGTCGCAGCGGCCTTGGAGGCCGTGCCCTATTGCCGCCACTTGGGCATCCGGCTGGCGCCCGGCGCGCAGGACGGCGAGTTGATCTTCCACCTGCCCTTCGATGCGCGGTTGGTCGGCAACCCCTCGCTGCCCGCGATCCACGGCGGTGTGCTGGCCACCTTCATGCAGGCCGCTGCGCTGACCACCACCAGCGCCGCGCTGGGCAATCGGGTGCCGCCCAAGCTGGTGGACTTCTCGCTCGACTACCTCAGCTCGGCGGGCCCGGCGGACCTGTATGCGCAATGCGAAATGCACCGCGTCGGCAGGCGCGTCGCCGCCGTCGGCATCCGCTGCTGGCAACGCAGTGCGGATGCGCCCGTGGCGCTCGGCCGCGCACACGTGTACGTGGCGCACTCGCCGTCCGACGCTTCCGTGATGCCCTCCTGAGTCGATGTGGCTTTGCCATCTCGACTCAAACCCCCCGCGGGGGCGGCCGGCGCGCAGCCCGGCCCTGGGGGCTCCTGACACGCTCACCCACCTCCGCGCGGCGGGGTGTGCAGTGTCCTCACGCGGTCCGGCAGGCCAAGCGCGCGGTTGATTTTGGACAGCAGCCGCGGCAGGTCGATCGGCTTGGTGTCGACGTCGTTGCAGCCCGCGTCGAGCGCGCGCTCGGCTTCATCAGCCGCGCCTTGGGCCGTCAACGCGATGATCGGGATCGATTGCGTGCCGGGATCCGCCTTCAGCCGGCGCGCAGCCTCTCCGCTCTCGATCACCGGCAGGCTCCAGTCCAACAAGATGAGGTCGGGCGATTCCATGCGCGCGCGTTCGATGGCCCCCGCGCCGTCCATGGCCACGGCGATCTCGAATCCCTGCCGCACCAGGCGCCGCGAGAGCGCGTCCCGGTCCGCATCGTTGTCCTCGACGATCAGGACGCGCGGCATCGGCGCCCTTCCGCGCAGGCATGGCGAACTCGGCCTCCGAACCCGCTTGGCGGCGAACGCCCGGTTCGATCTCGGTGAAATCGCGCTTGGGTCATACAGAAAGTAATACTTGTGTTTACATGCAGACCCAGATTAAGCTTTGTGGAGGGAGCAAGACTGTCCGCAGCCGCCAATCCACTCGCTTATCGCGCCAAGCTTGACCGAGATTCGTGGCCGGGCTTATCCGATCAAGGCTTCTTTGTCGTGGCGCCCTGCGCTCCTCTACCATTAAACCTGCTGCATGGCTTGCAGAAGGCAGGGATCAATCTGGCCGAAGCGGCGGCACTTGCCGACCTCACGGTCCAGGACCTGAAGGGACCGCTCACCGACGAGCAGTCCGACCGCTTCCTTACCGTCGCTTACGAACTCCTCGCTGATCCGACGGCCGGCCTTGCACTTGGCATGCAGATGCGGCCCGAACTTTTTGGTGTGGTCGGCTTTTCAGCCATGACGAGCGCCAATTTCGGCGCGGCACTGGCGCGGATCGCCCGTTACACGGCGCTGCTGCCCGCCTGCGACCTGGAAGTTGTCCAGCACGCGCGCGAGGCGGAAGTGCGCATGCACTACAGCGGGCCGGAACGCCCTTACAGCCGCTGCCGGATCGACATCCAGATGGGCGCGCTCCTGAGCTTCGGCCGCTTCTTCACCGAGCAGCCGATCACGCCCCTGCGCCTGACGCTGCGCGGCGAGCGCCCGCCCTATCACGCCCGGTACGCGGAAGTCTTCTCCTGCCCTGCGCTGTTCGGGCAGCCGCACGATGCCATCGTGTTCCGCCGCGCCGACCTCGACCTGCCGCTGGTCAGCGCCAACCCGCAGGTCACGGCGCTGTTCGACGATGCAGCCGAGCGCGACCTCATGGCCAGCCGGGCGACCCGCGACATGACGAAGGCCGTGCGCGACGTGCTGCGCGAAATGCTGCGCGGCGAGTTGCCGACCGTCGAACAGGTGGCCAGCAGGCTGTGCGTCAGCGAGCGCACCCTGCAGCGGCGGCTGGCACGGGAGGGCGCACAGTTCACCGCGCTGCTGGACGACGTGCGACTGGAAATGGCGCGCCACCACCTGGCGGCCGGGCGCGCCAGCCTGACCGAGATCGCCTACCTGCTCGGCTTCGTCGATCCCAACTCCTTCTTCAGATCCTTCAAGCGCTGGACCGGCCAGACGCCCGACGTCTACCGCAGTGGCGCCGCGCATCCGCCGCCGCGGCTGCCGCAGGGCGCTCACGCGTCGGCGAGCCCGTGGGCTGCACCTTCGACCGGGATTGCATAGCAGGGCTTGCGCGCATTCCCGGCTCGCCCGCGCATGCGACTTGAGCAGTGCCGGAACGACCCGTTCACTCGGAATTCATATACGCGTGATAGCTTGCGCACATGCAAACGGCCCGCCGCCCTGCGCAGCATCCAGTCCCTGCGGCGGAACGGCAACCTCCTTCATGCACCTGCTCAACCACCAACTCTTTCTTTGGATCGGCGCTGGCCACTCGCCCAACGCCGCGCTCCTCTGGCTGGCCATGCAGGTGGTGGAAGTCATGCCCTGGATTGCTGCCGGGGCGGTCGTCGTCGCAGTCTGGCTGCGTCCCACCGATCGACACTACATCCTTGCGGCATGCCTGATGGCAGCGTTGGCGAGCATGCTGGCGCGGGAGCTTGCAGACGTGCTGAAGCAACCCAGGCCGTTCATGATCGGGCTGAGCCCGATGTGGATCGAGCACAGCGCCCGCGGCTCGATGCCCAGCACCCACGCGAGCGTGATGTTCACGGTGGCGTTGTGCTTCCTGTATCGGCCACGGTTGCGCGCGATCGGCTGGATCCTGGCAGGACTGGCGTTGCTCACCGGCTGGGCACGGGTGTATGTCGGGGTCCATTTCCCCCTCGACGTTGCAGTTGGCGCGCTGCTCGGCAGCGTGCTCGCCGCCGCCCCGGCACTGGCCAGCCGATGGCGACAGCACATCCAGCCGACCCGCCCGAGCCCTCCACCCGAAGCCAGGCCGGCCGAGGCGCTACTGGACCACCAGTTCGACGCGCCGGTTCGTGGCCCGACCCCTCCCGCTCTGGTTCGATACCAGGGGTGAGAGACTGCCGAGTCCATTGGCCGTCAGGCGGTTGCGCGCAATCCCGTAATCGACCACGAGCGCGACGCAGATCGCGTGCGCGTACCGCTGGCTGAGTTCGCGATTGCTGGCCAAGGCGCCGATGTTGTCCGTGTGCACCACGACATGCAACCGAAGTGCGGGACGCTGCTTCAACAGCGCACCGATCTGATCCAGCGCGGGCTTGCTGGAGGGGTCAAGTTCGTTCCGTGCGTCGAACCGGATGCCGGCGACCACCACTTTGCCATTCGCGTCGAGGCTGCTGCTCAACTCCGGGACACTGAGGATGGCCGGCGTCGGTGGGCGGGGCTGCGGCGGCTCCTCGAATAACGGTGAACGCACACCCCGGGATTCGGACCGCGGGTCCAAAGGAAGACTGATTTCGTCATAGCCAGCGTAGTCCCGCACGATCAGCATCTGGGCCGCCTGAAGGCTCGGTTCGACCCCGCTCCCCTCGTGCTGCGTGTCGGCCGATATCGGCTGGATGCCCACGAGCAGGAACACGAAGACAAACCCGGCAATCGGGTGACTGGCGGCACTGACTATGGATTTCACGCGACTCCCTGAAACGAATAAAACTGATTGTCACTCGAACAAACGCCAAGCCGAATCACGCGTGATTCAGTGGCAAAGATGCTGTAATCGTTCACCCATCGCCGTTTATTGCTATTAATTTCATAGCAACTAATGCTTTGGAACTAGCAGCAAATCCACCTCATGACTGCCAAATCCTTCACGAAATCCAACACCCTCCACGGCATGCGCGTGTTGAGCCTCGCCCTCAATCTGCCGGGCCCGGCGGCGCTGATGCGCTGCCAGCAAATGGGCGCCACCTGCGTCAAGCTGGAGCCACCGGGCGCACAAGGCCGCCCTTCGGACCCGATGGGGCAGTACGCGCCAGGCGTCTATGCGGAACTGCACGAAGGCATCCTGCAGGTGGCGGCCGACCTGAAAACGGACGAAGGCCAGCAGACGCTGCATGCCGAGTTGGCCCAGGCCGATGTCGTGCTCACCGCGTTCCGCCCTTCCGCCCTGGCCCGCCTCGGCATGGAATGGCAGGCGCTGCACGCACGCCATCCTCGCCTGTGCCTGGTCGCCATCGTCAGTGCACCGGCTGAACGTGCCGAGGAGCCGGGTCACGACCTGACCTACCTGTCGGAAAACGGGCTCATCACCGGGCTCGACCTGCCCGCGACGCTCTACGCCGACATGGCCAGCTCGCTGATGGCCAGCGAGGCCGTGCTGCAGGCACTGCTGCAACGCGCAGCCGCGTCCGATGGCGCCGGGGTCCGTGTCGAAGTGGCTTTGTCCGAAGCCGCGCGCTACCTCGCGCTGCCGCGCCACTGGGGCCTGACCTTGCCGTCCGCGGCGCTGGGCGGCGCGCACGCAGGTTATCGCGTGTACCCGTGTGCCGACGGCCGCGTGGCCATCGCCGCGTTGGAGCCGCACTTCGCGCAGCGCCTGGCGGTCGCGGCGGGCCTGGGCGCTGAAGGCGGCAAGGGCATGTTTCGCTCATCCGTGCATACGGCAGTCGCGGCCTTCGTCGCGGCCCTGAGCTGCGATCAACTCGACGCTCTGGCGCTGGCGCATGACATCCCGATGCACGCCTTGCGGAACGAACCTGCCTGAAATGAAACCCACCCCCGAATGCGCCTGCGGCGCTCCCCCTCGAGGGGGCGCGCCCAGCGGCCCGGCAAAGCCGGTTCCGCGGGTGCCCACGAACAGGCAACGTTGTGCTCGCCCCGGTTTCATGCGTCGCGGAAGACGCACCAGCGTCATGGAAAACTGATACGACTCGGCAGATCGGCCCGACACCGCACATCGGCATCGATGACCCCGGGACGAGTGAAGTGCGGCTTGTTCAGGGCCCCCTGCCGGGCCGCTGGGTGCGCCGCCTGGAAGGGCTGAAGGCCGCGGCTCCAAGCGGCGATCGCAGGCTGGGACGGGGCCCGCAAAGAGCAGCCGGTTCTGGCGGCAGCCCCGGCGCCGCACACGCATTCGGTCGACTCTATTTTTTCATCAGGCGCAAGCCGTTGCCCACCACCAGCAGGCTCGCGCCCATGTCCGCGAACACCGCCATCCACATCGTCGCGCTGCCGAACACCGCAAGCACGAAGAACACCGCCTTGATCGCCAGCGCGATCACGATGTTCTGCCACAGGATGGCGTGCGTGCTGCGCGAGAGCGCGATGGTGTCGGCAATGCGGCCCAGGTTGTCGTTCATGATGACCACGTCGGCGGTCTCCACGGCGATGTCGGTGCCAGCGGCGCCCATCGCGAAGCCGATGTCGGCCTGCGCGAGGGCCGGCGCGTCGTTGATGCCGTCGCCGGTCATGGCGGTCGGGCCGTAGCGCTTCTGCATCTCGCCGATGGCGGCCAGCTTGTCCTGCGGCAACAGGCCGCCGCGCGCATCGGCGATGCCGGCCTCGCGCGCAACGGCCTGCGCGGTGGCCGGGTTGTCGCCAGTGAGCATGACGGCCGCGACGCCCATGTGCGCCAGCTGCGCCACGGCCTGCACCGAGCCCGGCTTGAGCGTGTCGGCCACAGCGAACAGCGCCAGCACGCCGTTTTCGTCGGACAGCAGCGTGACGGTGCGGCCTTGCGCCTCATGGGCTTCAAGTTCGGCATCGAGCGCGACCGTGGACTGCTGGCGTTCCTGGATGAGCCGGTGGTTGCCCAGCACCAGCCGCTGTCCGCTCACCGATCCCTCAACGCCGCGCCCCACCAGCGCCTTGAACCCATCGACCTCGACCGTCTCGGCGTCGAGACCCGCCGCGATGGCACGCGAGACCGGGTGATCGGAGCGCACCGCCAGGCTGCGGGCCAGCAGCCATGCCCGCGATTCGTCCGCGCCGCCCCAGGCCCGCGCCTCGACCAGCCGGGGCTTGCCTTCGGTCAGCGTGCCGGTCTTGTCCAGCGCCACAGCCTTGATCAGCCGCGCCGTCTCCAGATAGGTGCCGCCCTTGATCAGGATGCCGCGCCGCGCCGCCGACGCCAGCCCGCTGACCACGCTGACCGGGGTCGAGATCACCAGCGCGCAGGGGCAGGCGATGACCAGCAGCACCAGCGCCTTGTAGATCGCGTCGAGCCACGGCCAGCCCAGCAGCAGCGGCGTCAGCACCGCCACGGCCAGCGCCATCGCGAAGATGGCCGGCGTGTAGATGGCGGCGAAGCGGTCGACGAAACGCTGGGTCGGCGCGCGCTTGCCTTGGGCCTCTTCGACGGCATGGATGATGCGGGCCAGCGTGGTGTCGGTGGCCGCGGCCGTCACGCGGTATTCCAGTTCGCCGTCGATGTTGATGGTGCCGGCGAAGAGCGGCAGGCCCGGCCCCTTGTCGACGGGCATGCCCTCGCCCGTGACCGAAGCTTGGTCGACGCTGCCGTAGCCCTTGGTCACCGTGCCGTCGAGCGCGACGCGCTCGCCCGGCTTGACGCGCGCGATGGCGCCGACGTCGATGGCGGCGGCCTTCACGCGTTGCCAGGCGCCATTGCGCATGACCTCGGCATCGTCCGGCGCCAGCGCGACCAGGCCCTGGATCGCCTGCCGTGCCTTGTCGACGGCGCGCGCCTCGATCAGCTCCGCGATGGCATAGAGCGCCATCACCATCGCCGCCTCCGGCCACTGGCCGATGACGAAGGCGCCGGTCACGGCGACCGACATCAGGGCATTGATGTTGAGGCGGGCATGGCGCAGCGCCAGCAGGCCCTTGGTATAGGTCTCGATGCCGGCGAGCCAGATCGCCACCGCCGCCACGCCCATGCCGGCCGCGCGCCAAACGGTGGTGTCTGGGGCGAAGTAGTGAATGCATTCGGCCGCCAGTGCGAGGACGAGCGCGGCGGCAAGCCGCATGTGTATCGAGCTGCCAGCGGCGGCCTGCTGCGGGTGATCGTGCGCATGCCCGTGACCTTGCACCGCGGCGTCGGCGTGCGGCCCTGCGACGACCGGCTCCGGCGCGAAGCCCGCCTTGCGGATCGCGGCCAGCGCCAGCGGCAGCGCCTCGTCGCTGCCGTCGATACGCAGCAGCCGCCGGGCCAGCTGGAAATGCAAGCCGCGGATGCCCGCGATCGGCTCCACCACGCGGCGGATTTCCGACTCCTCGATGCTGCAATCCATCGTGGCGATGCGGAAGGTGCCGGGCGCAGCGACCAGCGTGGCGGCTGGCGCCAAGGCGTCCGGTTCCGGTGCGCAACAAGCCGAGTGCGCGCAACCTGTGTCTGTGTGATTTGCCATGTTCGCTTTCTGGGGGCATTTCACACCTTGGAGTCGCTCCAAGGTCAAGCGCGTAGCATGCAGATTCGCACCCATGCGGAGCCAAGGTCATGAAAATCAGCGAACTCAGCCGGGCCACCGGCGTCGACACCGACACCATCCGCTACTACGAGAAGACGGGCCTGCTGCCCGCGCCCGCGCGCGAGCCCAACGGCTACCGCGCCTACGGGCCGGAGCACCTGGAGGGCCTGTCCTTCGTGCGGCATTGCCGGGCGCTGGACATTCCGCTGGCCGACGTGGCGCGCCTGCTGGCCTTCAGCGCAAAGCCCGATGGCGACTGCGGCGACATCAACCGATTGATCGACGACCAGATCGTCCGGGTCCGCGCCCGCCTGGCCAGCCTGCACGCATTGGAGACGCAACTCACGCAATTGCGCAGCCGCTGCACCGAACCACACGAGGCCGCCGACTGCGGCATCCTCAACGAACTCGTCTCCGCCGCCCACGGCGAGGCCTGCGCCTGCCACGCCACAGGAGCACAGCGACAACGACCGCCTTCTTCGACATCGATGCCGCAACGCCCGACCAGTGGGCCGCCTACCACCGCTACCGCCGACTGCGCGCCGCCGAAGACACCCCCGGCGAACCGGTGCTGAGCGATGCCGACTTCGAGCACCTCGTGCGCAGGCAATGGCCGCTCGTCGAAACGCGGCGCTTCATCGCGCGGGCGGGTGACGAGGTCATCGGCAACCTCTACCTCGAATCGCGCCGGAAGGGCTCAGCCGACTACGACACCTTCGCGCCCCACCTCAGCATCGGCGGCGGCGTGCTGCATCCGCATCGCCGGCGCGGCGTTGGCACGGCCCTGCTGCGCCACCTGCTGGGCTTCATGGAAGCGCACCAGAAGCAGACGGCGACGCTGAGCGTGCACCTGCCCGAAGCGCACGCCTTCCTCGGCGCCATCGGCGCGACGGAAAAGCTTCGCATGTTCGAGAACCGGTTGGCGCTTGCCGGCCTCGACTGGCCCGAACTGGCCCGGTGGAAGGACGCCGCCGCCTCGCAGGCAACAGGCCTGCGATGGGAGATCCATGCCGGCCGGGTGCCGTCGGATCGCCTCGCGCAGCTGATGGGGCCGTTCAGCCAGTTGGCGGGCGACATGCCCAGGGGCGCGCTCGCCGGGCCGCCGCTGCGCTTCGAGTTGCAAGGGCACCTTGGTTGGTACGAGGAGCTCGACCGGACCGGCGGCGATCACCTGGTCGTACTGCTGCTCGATGGTGACGAGGTGGCCGCCGTCTGCAGTGCCCACTGGGACGCGCGCTTCGGCGACCGGGTGTACCAGGCCCTGACCGCGGTGGCGCGTAGATGGCGCGGCAAGGGCCTGGCCAAGAGCGTGAAGGCCGCGATGCTCCAACTCGTGCACGAACGCTACCCGCAGGCGCGGATGATCATCACCTCCAATGCCGAGACGAACGGCCCGATCCTGACGATCAACCAGCGCCTGGGCTTCGTGACGCACCGGCGCAATGGCCACTACCAGATCGATCCTCAGACGCTCCGCCGCTTCCTGTCGCGGCCGCAGGCGGCCAGCGATCGAGCGAGCGCGCACTGACGAATTCCCTCGCCGCGCCGGTGAGCGGGTCGTCGAAGGCCAGCTTGCGCGCCAGCAACCGCATCGGCCGCGCCAGGTCGTCGGGGCCGAAGGGCTTGAGCACCGGGTAGATCTCGTCGTTGACGATCGGCACGCCGAGCGCATCGCAATGCACGCGCAACTGGTGCTTGCGCCCGGTCACCGGTGAGAGGCGCAGGCGCGCATGCTGGCCGCGCACTTCGAGCACTTCGATGCGCGTCTCGGAATTGGGCTCGCCGGGCACCTCCTGCGTGCGCATGAAATGCGCGTCGGGCAGCAGGCGGCTCCGGTAGATGGCGGGCACCGCGGCGCCGGGCGGCCAGTGCACGATGGCCTCGTATTCCTTGCGCATCGCACGATCGATGAACAGCGTCTGGTAGCGCCCGCGCGTGGCCGGGTTGGCGGAGAAGAGCACGAGTCCCGCGGTGGCCCGGTCGATGCGATGCAGCGGCACCAGCGCGTCGATGCCCAGCGCCCGCTTCACGCGCACCAGCAGGCTCTGCTGCAGGTAAGGACCGGAGGGCGTGACGGGCATGAAATGCGGCTTGTCGACGACGACAAGGTCGGCGTCCTGGTGCAGCACGGTTTCGTATTCCGGCAACTCGGGTTCGGGCCCCAGCGCCCGGTAGTAGAAAAGGCGCAGGCGCGGCTGGTAGCGCCGCGTGGGCGTGACAGGCTCGCCACGCTCATCGACGACCGTGCGCGCCGCGATGCGCTCCAGCCAAGTGTCGCGTTCGATCGCCGGAAAGCGCTCCACCAGGAAGTCCAGCATCGTCGGCCAGTCGCCCTCCGGCAGCGCCACCACGCTCGGCCCGACCCCATCACGCGTGGGCAATGGCGCTGCTGGGCGCGTGGAGGGCACGTTGGACATGGGGCCGACTCTAGCGTGACGCCGCGCGACGGGCGTCGTATCCTCGTGCATCCACAGCTCCCGGGGAAAGCGATGTTGAAGATTCTTCTGCCCATTGACGGCTCCGACGAGGCACTGGCCGCGGTGCGGCACGCGATCCGGCTCGTGGACGAAGGGCTGAAGGCGAGCTTCGTGGTGGCCAACGTGCAGGCGCCAGCCAACCTCTACGAGATGGTGTCCGCGCCCGACATCGGGGTGCTGGAGGAAGTGAGCACGAGCGCCGGCACGCACCTGCTGGCCTCGGCCGAAGCGCTGCTACGGCATGCGGGCCTCGAGTTCGAAAGCGAAGTCGGCCACGGCGATCCGGGCCACACGCTGGTGGACATGGCCGAGGGCTTCGGCTGCGACATGATCATCATGCAGACCCGCGGCGCGAGTGATTTGCGCAGCGCGCTGGTGGGCTCGGTCTCGCATTCGGTCGTGCATGGGTCCAGCATTCCGGTGCTGCTGGTGAAGGCCGCAGGGGATTGAAGCACGCCACCCCCCAGGAAATGTCTTCGACATTCCCACCCCCAAGGGTCAAGCAAAGTGGCAAAGCCACATTTGCTTGAGTGGCCGTGCCCCCGCCCTGCGCGCTGCTCACGCCCGAGTTCATCGAGATGGTGAACAAGGGCGTGTCGACCGTCGTTGCATCGCGCGACGCAGCCATGCGGCCGAGCCTGATGCGGGCCATGGGCAGTTCCATCTCGATCGATGGCACCCGCATCACCGTGTTCGTGGCGCGCAGCCAGGGCAGGCAACTGTTGCTCGACGTGGCGTCCACCGGGCAGATCGCCGCGGTGTTCAGCGCGCCGATCAGCCACCGAACCTTGCAGGTGAAGGCGGGCGCGGTCGACCTGCGCAACGCCGATGCGGGCGACACCGCCCTGCTGCGGCGCTACCTGCTCGCGATGGAGGAGGAAATCTGCGCCATCGGCTATCCGACCAGCGTGGTCGACGCGATGCTGGCCTGCCGGATCGACGATCTGGTGGCGATCACCTTCTCGCCGACCGCCGCCTTCGACCAGACGCCCGGCCCGCGTGCCGGCAGCGCATTGGCCGCGACGAACTGAACTTCCGCCCCGCCCGATGACGACCACCGCCACCATCGAGCTGTCCGCAATCCGCGGCTGCCTCGAAGGCGTGGTGCCGTCGATGATGGCGACCTGCGCGCAGGACGGCACGCCCAACGTCGCGTACCTGTCGCAGGTCTGCTATGTGGACGATCGCCACGTCGCGCTGTCCTTCCAGTTCTTCAACAAGACGCGCCAGAACATCCTGGCCAACCCGTATGCGTCGGCGCTGGTCATGCACCCGCGCACCGCCGCCTTCTACCGGCTGCACCTGCACTACCTGCGCACCGAAACCAGCGGCCCGACCTTCGAGAGCATGAGGGCGCAGCTGGCCGGCATCGCCTCGCACACCGGCCTGGCGGGCGTGTTCAAGCTCCTGGGTTCCGACATCTACGAGGTGCTGTCCATCGAGTGCGTGGACGGCTGCCCCCTGCCCGCGCCACCGGCGCCCGCGATCGGCCTGCTGGGCGCGCTGCGCCGCTCGGCCGAGCGGCTCATGCGATGCAGCGGCACCGACGAATTGCTGCAGGCCACGCTCGCCACGCTGAACGACCAGATGGATGTCCAGCACGCGATGGTGCTGATGCTGGACGCCAGCGCGCACCGGCTCTACACGGTGGCCAGCGCGGGTTATGCCACCTCGGGCGTGGGCTCGGAGATCGAGATGGGCCACGGCGTGATCGGCGTCGCGGCGCGCGAGTGCACGCCGGTGCGCATCAGCCACATGACCAACGCGGCCAGCTACAGCCACGCGGTGCGCAGCAGCATGCAATTGCTGGAGCCGGGCGTGGCGCTCGAGACCGACATTCCCTACCCCGGCCTGCCCGAGCCGCACAGCCAGTTGGCGGTGCCGATCGTCTCGACCGGCCGCCTGCTGGGCGTGCTCTTCGTGGAAAGCCCGCAAGACATGCGTTTCGGCCATGAGGACGAGGATGCGATGGTCGCCA
This sequence comes from Variovorax rhizosphaerae, assembly GCF_037889975.1. Taxonomy (NCBI): domain Bacteria; kingdom Pseudomonadati; phylum Pseudomonadota; class Betaproteobacteria; order Burkholderiales; family Comamonadaceae; genus Variovorax; species Variovorax rhizosphaerae. Next base: position 177,551 of record NZ_JBBKZT010000015.1, read on the forward strand.
TCGCCGGGCAACTGGGCGCGGCGCTGGAATTGCTGCAGAACGCGGCCGAGCCAGCGAGCGAGCCGCCAGCGCAGGAGGCCGCGCCGCCACGCGCGCAGGCGGGCGAACCCGCGCTGGAACTGCGCCACTACCGCGCCAATGACAGCGTGTTCATCGACGGGCAGTACCTCATCAAGGGCGTGGCCGGTGCGATCCTGTGGAAGCTGCTGCGCGACCACACCGGCCTGGGCCGCAGCGAGTTCAGCAACCGAGAACTGCGGCTCGACACCAGCATCGGCCTGCCCGACGTGACCGACAACCTGGAGGCGCGCCTGGTGCTGCTGCAGCGCCGGCTGGTGGAGAACAGCCCGCACATCCGCATCGAGAAGACCGGGCGCGGGCGCTTTCGGTTGCGTGTGGATCGGCCGGTGAAGATGGTCGAGATGGGCTGATCAAAGTCCCAGACTCTTCATCAGCTTGGCCCATTCCTGCTCCCGCAGGTGCGGGCGCACCAGTTCGAGCGCGGCCTCGAACGCGGGCGCGGGTGCATGGGCCTGCATGTCGCCCAGCATCGCCGCGCGCTGGGCCGGGTTGATCCACGGCACCATCCAACGCACGGCGAACATCATTTCCTGCGGCGGGATCGAGGCCACCAGCGCGTTGTGGATATCGATCAGCTCTGCATCCGTGTAGCGGGCCCACAGCACCGCGTTGTGCGCCGTTTCCTCGATGTACATGTGCTCGTAGTTGTGCGAGACGAAGAGCGAGAGACGGGCGTACAGCGTCGCGGCGGCGCGCGCCCTGTCTTCCGGCGCGCATTGAAGCAGCGCCGAACACATGTCCCCGAGCAGGCGGATCTCGCGCTCATGCTCCGCATGCTCATGCGCGATGACCCCGCTCGCGCCCGGCGCACGCGCCTCGAGGGCGGGATGGATGAAGTTGTTCTCGTGCGCAAGGTGCGAGCGGCAGAAGTCGAGCAGTTCCATCACGCGCTGCGTGGTCTGCGCCAGCTCCAGCGCGTCGTCGCAATCCATGCGGCCCACGGCCAGCAGCGTGTCGGCCATCAGCGCGCGCAGCCCCTTGTGAATACCCGCATACAGGTCGACGCGCTGTCCTTGTGCGGCAGCGGCCTGCGCCACTTGTTGCAGTTCGTCGAGGTCGTTTTTCATGGTGATCGGTCCTTCATTCAAGGTGGTTGAGGCGACGGGTGCCGGATGCGCCAGTCTTGAAGGAAAGTCTAGGAACCGGCGCGCTTCGGCGCTGCTAAGAAATGCCTAAGGGATTACTCAGAATTTCTTAAACGGACAAGCGTGGCGCCCCGCCCTGTCAGCTTCATGTCGCGCGTTCGGCATATGCTCGGGCAGTCCTGACCCCGCCCATGACCCCTTTGACAGACACATTCAGCGCCGCCGCCCCATCGCCCTGGAAAGCCGAGATGTGGCTGCGCTTTCGCAGTCTGTTCTGGCTGAAGCTGGTCGGCACCACGGCCTTTACCTGGATTTTCTTCATCGGCTACTTCCACCTGCTGCGCCACCCGGTCAACCCGGTCACGGAGATGCCGCTGACCGCGCTGGACCACCTGATCCCGTTCGGCCCGCACTGGCTGGGGGCGTACCTTTCACTGTGGCTCTATGTGGGCGTCGCGCCAGGCTTGCAGCGCAACTTTGCCGAACTGCTGGTCTATGGCCTTTGGATGGGAGCGCTGAGCCTGTCGGGACTGACGCTGTTCTACCTGTGGCCGACCGCGGTGCCGCCGCTGTCCTTCGACGTCTCCGGCTACCCCGGCTTTGCCATGCTGCAGGGCGTCGACGCGGCGGGCAACGCCTGCCCCTCGATGCATGTGGCGGCGGCCATGTTCACCGCCGTGCGGCTGGACGATGTGCTCCGGCGAGTCCGCACGCCGGTCGTCTTCAGGCTGGCCAACGCGCTGTGGTTCCTGGCCATCGTCTATTCGACACTGGCGGTCAAGCAGCACGTGGCGCTCGACGCCCTGGCCGGCGCGCTTCTGGGACTGGCCTTCGTGCTGCCCTCCCTGCATTGGCGGCCCACCCCCTATCGAGTGGAAGCCCTCACAGCCTGAACGGATATCATCCGTCATCAATGACTAACAGGCCGCGCACGGTGGCCACGCGATACAGGCATGAGTTCGCTGAAAGATCTGCAGGAACTGATCCACGAGAAGTACGGGATCGACACTTCCACACTCGACCCGGACACCTCCTTGCGCGACAAGGGATTCGATTCGCTGGCACTGGTCGAATTCGTCTTCGCCATCGAGGACAAGTTCGGCATCACGATGCCTGACAACGACACCGACATCGACACGCTGGCCAAGCTGGCCGACTTGGTCGACCAGGTCAGGGCTGCGCAACCGTCGTGAACGCACGGGTCGACGTCACCGGCCTGGGTGTGATGGCGTCGCATGGCGCGGACCCCCAGGGATTGTTCGACGCGTTGATGCGCGGTGAATCCGCGGTGCAGCCCGTCTTTCCGGATCTGCCCAAACCCGCCGCCGCGGCCACGGTGGCCTTCGACGAGACGCGCTGGTTCACCAAGCTGCAGTTGGCCGGCGTCGACCGGGTCAGCCAGTTGGCGGTGGCCGCGGCCGACCTGGCCATGCGCGATGCCGGCTTGTCCGACGGCGACAAGGGTAGCGCTCCGGACCCTGAGCGCATCGGCGTGTTCGTCGGCTGCGGCATGGGCGGCGCGACTGCGCTCGAATCGGCCTACCGCAGCGGCGGGCGCGTGCCGCCGCTGACCATTCCGGCTTTCATGCCCAACGCGCCGGCCTCGCACATCGCGCTGCGCCAACGCGTGCAGGGGCCGGTGCTGACCTACTCCGTGGCCTGCGCCTCGTCCGCCATTGCGATCGCCGAAGCGGCCAAGGCGGTGCAACGGGGCGAGGTCGATGTGGCCATTGCCGGCGGCAGCGAGGCGCTGGTCGTGCCCGGCGTGGTGCTGGCCTGGCAGGCGATGCAGACGCTCGCCACCTTCCAGCCCGGCGAGGCGGCTTCGGCGGTGCGGCCCTTTGCAGCCGATCGCAGCGGCTTTGCGCTGGGCGAAGGCGCGGCTTTCGTCGTGCTCGAATCGGCGGAGCGAGCACGGGCCCGGGGCGCCCGCAGCTATGCGACGCTGGCCGGCTGGGGCATGAGCTGCGACGCCACACACCTCACCAAGCCCGACGCGGCGGGACAGGCGCGCGCCATTCGCGCGGCGTTGAAGCAGGCCGGGCTGCAACCTTCGGACATCGGGTATTGCAATGCACACGGCACGGCCACGCGCATCGGCGACGTGGTGGAGTGCGATGCGCTGGCGTCGGTGTGGGGTGAAGGCGAGGCCTTGGGCGACCTGCGCGTGAGTTCGACCAAGGCATTGCACGGGCACCTGCTCGGCGCGGCGGGGGCGCTGGAGGCCGTGGTGACGGTGCTGGCGCTGCACAACCAGGCGTTGCCACCGAATGCGAACTGCAGCACCGTCGAGCCGGCCTGCGGCGGGTTGAACCTGGTGCGTGCAGCCGACCGCAGCGCGCCGCGGCTGGAAGCGGCGATCAGCAACTCGTTCGCCTTTGGCGGGACGAACTCGGTGCTGGTGTTCACCAAGCCCTGAAGCGGCGCTTCTTCTTCATTTTCAGAGTGCATCGAGCGGACTGAGCACGCCGCGGCCGCCCTTGTTGAGCACGTGCGTGTAGATCATGGTGGTGCTCACGTCGCTGTGGCCCAGCAGTTCCTGCACCGTGCGGATGTCGTAGCCGGCCTGCAGCATGTGGGTGGCGAAGGAGTGCCGCAACACGTGGGGCGTGACGGGCTTGGCGGCATCGATGCGCCGCGCGGCTTCGCGCACGGCGCGCTGCACCGATTCAGGAAAGACGTGGTGGCGCCGCTCGATGCCCGAGCGCGGATCGATGCCGCGTGCGGCGGACGGAAAGACGTACTGCCAGCCCCAGGCCCTGCCCGCCTTCGGATACTTGACCGCGAGCGCGGACGGCAGGTAGACGTCGCCGAAGCCGGCCTCGAGATCCTTGTTGTGCACCTGGCGGGTACGGGCCAACTGGTCGCGCAGGGGGCCGAGCAGGTTCTCCGGCAGGACGGTGACGCGGTCCTTGTTGCCCTTGCCCTCGCGCACGATGATCTCGCGGCGCTCGAAGTCGATGTCCTTCACGCGCAGGCGCAGGCATTCGAGCAGGCGCATGCCGGTGCCGTAGAGCAGGCTCACCATGAGCCACATCGGCCCGTTGAGTTCGGCCAGAAGATCGCGCACCTCGCGCTGAGTGAGCACCACCGGCAGGCGCTTGGGCGTGCGGGCCTGGACGACTTCGTCGAGCCATGGGAGGTCGACGCCGAGCACGTTCTTGTAGAGATACAGCAGGGCCGACTTGGCCTGGTTCTGTGTGGAAGCCGCGACATTGCGCTCGACCGCGAGGTGAGAGAGGAAGGCCCCGACCTCTATTGCGCCCATGTCCCGAGGGTGGCGCTTGCCGTGATGCAGGATGAAGCGGCGCGCCCAGTCGACGTACGCGGTTTCGGTGCGAATGCTGTAGTGCCGGGTCCGCAGGTGCACGCGCAACTGCTGCAGCAACCGCGGCGGCGGTGGTGGCGCCCCCACGCCTGCTGTCGATCCGGAAGGAATGTCCATCCGGAAAATTTTAGGTTTGCCTAAACGAAAGTTGTACTGGATGTACTGTGAAGAATGGTTGCGCGGCGCGGGTTTGCGGGGGGATCGTGCGGAGTTGGGTTGGAATGGGGGACTGGGGTGGGTAGGATGGCTGCGATCCATTTTTAGTTAAGCATTTCCAGCCAGGCCATGTCCGCACCCACGTCTTGTCGTTCTGCACCACGCGTTCGGCGTGCGCAGGTCACGCGCGCTTCGCGGTTTGTCGCTCGTTTTGTGCCGCGTGGTTCGCATCCCTCTTCGCCGGCGGCGAGCGTCCGAAGCATCGCGCCCGCCGCAACGCGCGTACCGTGCGGTTCATCGGCTGCGGGCCTAACTCGGCGCTCAAGCCGACCGCCTACGGCGTCGGCTTATCTTGTCCGTTAAGCAGTTCCAGCCAGCCCATGTCCAAGCTCACGTCCTGTCGTTTTGCATCACGCGTTCAGCGTGCGCAGGTCACGCGCGCTCCGCGGTCTGTCGCTGGTGCTGTGCTGCGTGTTTCGCGTCTCTCTCTGCGGCCAGTGAACGTTGGAACGGTCGCGCCCGCCGCAACGCAAGTGCCGTGTAGCTCATCGGCTTTGGGCCTAACTCGGCGCTCAAGCCGACCGCCTACGGCGTCGGCTTACCTTGTCCGTTAAGCATCTCCAGCCAGGTCATGTCCGCATTCAACCCTTGCCGTTCTGCGTCACGCATCCAGCGCGCGCAGGTCGCGCGCGCTTCGCGGTTTGTTGCTCGCGCTGTGCTGCGCTGTTCGCGCCCTTCTCCGCGGCCGGCGCGCTTTCAAATCACCGCGCCCGCCGCAACGCGAGTACCGTGTGGCTCACGGGCCCTGGGCCTAACTCAGCGGTCGAGCCGACCGCCTACGGCGTCGTCTCACCTCGTCCGTTAAGCATTTCCAGCCAGGTCATGTCCGCACTCAAGCCTTGCCGTTCTGCCCCGCGCGTCCAGCGTGCACAGGTCACGCGCGCTCCGCGGTTTGTCGTTCGTGCTGTGCTGCGTGGTTCGCGTCCCTCTTTGCGGCCGGCGCGCTTTCAAAACATCGCGTCCGCTGCAACGCGAGTACCGTGTAGCTCATCGGCCTTGGGCCTAACTCAGCGGTCGAGCCGACCGCCTACGGCGTCGTCTCACCTCGTCCGTTAAGCGCGGGGCACAAAGTGGCAACTTACGAGCTTCGTCTTATGTTCGACAGCGGCAGCGGTGTTTGCCTATGGTCCACGAACGAAGCCGCTCGCGAAGAACTTGGCTATGCAATCGATCATTGGGCTCTGCCGTTATCAGAAAACACAAAGCGCTGGCTCCAGCATTTGGTCGCTTGGTACGACACGTCTCTCGACTGGGAATCACCCGCCAACAGTGACCAACAATGGACTAGCGAAGAACTCAAGCGCTTCAACGCTGCCGCCAAACGTGGCTTGGAAATGCTTTGTCGCGAACTACCCGATTTGAAGTACTCGGTTTCCTATGAAGAACGCGCCTAACTCAGCGGTCGAGCCGACCGCCTACGGCGTCGTCTCACCTCGTCCGTTAAGCATTTCCAGCCAGGCCATGTCCGCGTTCAAGTCCTGCCGTTCTGCCTCACGCATTCAGCGTGCGCAGGTCGTGCGCGCTTCGCGGTTTGTCGCTCGTGCTGTGCTGAGTGTTTCGCGTCCCTCTTTGCGGACTGTGCGCTTTCAAACTGCCACGCCCCCCGCAACGCGAGTACCGTGCAGCTCATCGGCCTTGGGCCTAACTCAGCGGTCGAGCCGACCGCCTACGGCGTCGTCTCACCTCGTCCGTTAAGCCATGAGCAAAGTTGGTCTTACTTTTTGTGCAATCTACTTGGCGGCCAGTTGCGTTTGTGTCGCACTGGCGTTCTCAAATGGCGCCGACCCAAAAGGCCAGTTTGTATTCCTGCAATTGCCGGTCTCGCTCCAAGCCGCGTTTCTAGATTTCGTCGGACTGGGCTCAATGCTGGAGCACCTATCTTGGGTCACGGCATACGTCCTGCTCGGCCTCCCCACTCTTGCGCTGCTGTATGCGGTGGGTAGGCTCTTTGGCGGAAAGCCCGAGCACCCTACCTCGGGCCTAACCCGCCGGTCGAGCCGACCGCCTACGGCGTCGTCTCACCGTAAATGTCCGAGCGTCCCCGTTCTTGCGAATGGATCCTTGATGAAGGAAGGTCGACGTCTTCACATTGAGGATGTTGACGATGGAACTGGACAAGGATGGCGGTGCACG
>NZ_JBBKZT010000016.1:0-177530 GCF_037889975.1 Variovorax rhizosphaerae
ACCGCCGGTCTCGTCGAAGAACTGCAGCTTCTCCGGCGGGAAGTACGCCGGCATGCGGTCCATCAGCAGCTTGGCCAGGTGGCGCGAGTTCTCGCTCATCTTCACCATCGCGCGGTTGCCCGCGGCGAAGATGTAGGTGAGCTGGATCATCGTCAGGTTGATCGGGAAGTTCCACGGCGTGATGACGCCGATCACGCCCAGCGGCTGCGGAATGACGCGGTTCTTGGCGCCGAAGTAGTTGCGGATGTCGACTGCGCGCTTGCGCGGCTTCATCCAGCCGCGCAGGTGCTTGAGCACCTGGTCGACGCCGTCGGTGGCCGGGAAGATCTCGGCCAGCAGCGTCTCGTGGCGCGAGCGGTTGCCGTAGTCGGCAGAGACCGCGTCGATCAGCGCTTCCTTGTGGTCGAGGATGAAGCGCTTGATCTGGCGAAGGTCAGCACGGCGCTCTTCATAGGTGGGAACCGGGTGTGCGAAGTAGGCCTTGCGCTGCAATGCGAGCGCGTCGGTCAGTTGACGGGTGATCGCCTCGGGGGCAAACGGGACTCGCATGTCTGTCATTTCTTTCACTCCTGGGAATGTGGCACGAGCCCCGATTGCTACTGCTGCGCTGGTGCAGCTGCGGGCCTGGCAGCGCCCGCATTCACCATGCTGTCGATCAGCTTGTTCACGTCCAGCGACGTGGACTTCTGGCTCGGCGGGAAAGCCTTGAGCGAGCCGACATGCTGCATGAGTTGCTCCAGCGCAGCGTTCAGGAGCCAGGTCTTGTGCTGGGTCACGTCGCCGCGCGGTCCCGGCGCTTGTGTGTACGACTCGAACGGGTCCTGGCGCAGGTTGAGCACGAACGGCAGCGGATAGGTCGTCGAAGCACCGTAGTAGCCGTCACGGCTGCCGAAGGCCAGCTTCCACTGGTTCATGCGGATCGCGCGCAGCGTCGACTCTTCGTATTAGAAGAAGTTCTTGCGCGCCGACTCCTGCGACTTGCCGCTCCAGTAGTCGATGTTGTTCACGCCATCGATGTAGCCCTTCTTGACCACCGAGGTGCCCAGGGCGTCGCCCTTGGCCAGGCGATCCTTGATGTCGCCTGCGCCGGCGGCAGCCGCCAGCGAGGTGAACAGGTCTTCATGCGACTGGATGCCGTTGAGTTCGGTGCCGGGCTGGATGCGGCCGGGCCACTTGATCATCGCCGGCACGCGCACGCCGCCTTCCCAGGTCGTCATCTTCTCCGAGCGATAGGGCGTGGTGGCGCCTTCCGGGAAGGTCGAATGCTCCGGCCCGTTGTCGGTGGTGTAGACCACGATGGTGTTCTGGTCCAGCCCCATCTTCTTGAGATTGGCAAGCACGCCGCCGATTTCCTCGTCATGCTGCAGCATGCCGGCGCAGTGCGAGTCGTAGCCGCTGGTGATGGCGCGGCATCGCTTGTAGTAGTCCTGCGGCGCGTGGGTGAACACGTGCATGCGCGTGGTGTTGAGCCACACGAAGAAGGGCTTCTTGTCGGCCTTGGCCTTGGCCATGAATTTCTCTGCGCCGCCGATGAATTCGGCATCGACCGTTTCCATGCGCTTCTTCGTGAGCGGCCCGGTGTCTTCGCAGTTCTGCGCACCCCAGGGGCCGAAGCGCGCATCCGTCGGCGTGGCCGGGTTGTCGTCCTTGCGGGCGGTGCAATGCAGCACGCCGCGGGGGCCGAAGCGCTTCTTGAAGGCGGGGTCGGTCGGGTAGTCGGCGTCTTCGGGCTCTTCCTCGGTGTTGAGGTGGTAGAGGTTGCCGAAGAACTCGTCGAAGCCGTGCACGGTCGGCAGGTATTCGTTGCGGTCGCCCAAGTGGTTCTTGCCGAACTGGCCGGTGGCATAGCCCTGGGCCTTGAGCACTTCGGCCAGCGTGGCGTCGGTGGACTGGATGCCTTGCTTGGCGCCGACGATGCCCACGGAGGTCAGGCCGGTCCGGATCGGCAACTGGCCGGTGATGAAGGCTGCGCGGCCGGCCGTGCACGAAGGCTGCGCGTAATGGTCCGTGAAGATCGCGCCTTCGCGCGCGATGCTGTCGATGTTGGGCGTGCGGTAGCCCATGCTGCCGCGGCTGTAGGCGGAAAGGTTCCAGATGCCGATGTCATCGCCCATGATGACCAGGATGTTGGGCTGACTGGCAGCGGCCTGCGCTTGTGCCGGGGGGGCGAAGGCGCCAGCCGCCGCGATCATCAGGCCTGCCACGGCCGCGGTGCCGCGCCGCAGGAAAGAAGGCCGTGGGTCCATGCGGCACGCGGCCGCCGATGCGTTGTTCATTTCTTGTCTCCTCCTGAGTTTGTTGTTGGTGACCTGCACCACGCTTTATTCCAGCGAGCGCGCATTATGCGCGCGCGGTCGCCCCGTTCACTTCAACCTGCGCCCTGTTCGAACACGGTACGCAGTGCCTTCGGCGGGACGCCGAACCAGCGGCGGCAGCTCCGCGTGAGGGTCGAGGCGTCGGCGTAGTCGAGCATCGCCATCAACACCGTCAGCGATGGCGGCTCGGGGCCGCGCATCAGGCTTTCGACCATGTTGCGGCGAACCTCATCCTTGATCTTCTCGAAGTTCGTGCCTTCCTCCAGCAGCCGGCGCTGCAACGTGCGCGGGTGCATTGCCAGCATCTGCGAGACGGTGTGGTGCGAAGCCTGCTCGGTACCCAGCAGGCGCTGCACGATCTGGCGCACGCGATCGGAGAGGGGCTTGCTGGGCTCGATGAATTGCGTGTCGATGTAGCGCTGCGCCATCTCGCGCAGCATCGGGTTGCTGCCATGCAGCGGGCGTCGCATGTCGCGCGCAGCCAGCCGCACCGCGGCCTGGGGCTGGTTGAAGCGGCAGGGCGCGCCAAGCATTTGTTCGTGCTGCGTGCTGCCATTCGCGCGGGGGTGCGGCAGCAGGATCTCGTGCGGCGTGAATTCGCCCTGGCCGAGCATGTGCGCGCACCGCACCATCACGCCCAGCGCCAGCTCGATGGCCTGGACGCAAGGCGGGCGCGGCTCGAGTTCGATGTCGAAGCACAGGTCGATCCAGCGTCCGCCGGGGACCGGTTGCACGCTCATGCGTTTCGCGGGGCTGTGGACGAACATGTAGCGCCCCGTCAGCGCAAAGGCTTGCGCCACGTCGATCGCGTTCTCGGCGATCACCGCCACCGGCCCGAGGATCTCCAGCCCCTGGCGCTGAGACAGCCGCAGGCCGAAGTCCGGCTGGCCCGACGCCGCCGCCGACTGCTCCAGCAACGCGATCATGTCGGGATAGGGGATCAGCCGATCAGGTTCGTGCAAGACGGCCAGCGACAGTCCAACCCGCCGCAATTGAGCGTCCGCGGACAGGCCTGCTTCTGAAGCCTGTTGTTCATAGCCGGCGAGTGCCGCTGCTCGGATAAGAGGGTTCATTGCGAAGAATTGGAGGGCCGCGCATTTTCGCGCGTCCCCGTCTCCGCAAATAACCCGACTGGATGGGGAGGGAACAGAAAAGGCGGCTCACAGTGTCCGGCGTCATGCCGGGCGAGCGGTACACACTGTCATGGCCGTGGCGCAGTGCACGGCTGTCGGGGCACGCCCGGCCGTCTTTTTTTTCAGCGACCTTGGTCCGGGACCATGCCGGAACCGATCAGCCGCAGAACGGCGCCAGCGCGTGACAGCGGCGCCTCGGGCAGCGGCGCCTCGGGCAACGGCGCCCGGCGCTCGATCTGCACGCCCACGGCGCCCACGTCCTTGAACTTGCGCGGCTTCACCACCTTGACCCGGACCCAGCACGCACCGAACTCGCCGATCGCGATGTCGGCAATGGCCTCGGCGAAGGCCTCCAGCAATTGAAGCTTGTGTTGGGCCATCAGGCCACGCAGGCGCTGGCAGACCTCGCCGTAGTCGATGGTGTCGGCGATGCGGTCGGTGTCGCAAGCCCGCGCGCGGAGCAGGCCCATGTGCACGTCGATGACCAGGGGCTGCGGGCGGTGCAGTTCGGTCTCGTGGATGCCGATCACCGTGTCACCGGTGAATCCCTCGATGAAGACAACGTCCATGGCGGCCAAGCCGGGCAGTTGCTCGGCGGCGCTGGAGGGTGGGGTGAACGAAGAAATGCTCGTGTCCAAAGGGCGCCTTCTTGTCTGGAGCGATCGGTTGTCGGGAAGATTTCCCTATGCAGCGGACCATGGATCCGCAAAATCCGGGCCACACATCGCGTTGAGCGCGCGTTGGGAATTGGCATGCACCCGTGCACACCCCGTTGCGCTCGGCCGCCACTGCGCTACAGAATTGTCAACCGGCGCAAATCGACGCCGGACGGACTGGAGACGTCGATGGTGCTGACGGTGCGCAATGCGGGACATCCGGCGGATGCCCACGCGAATCGAGTTCTGGAAGTGGTGCGGGGCGGGTTCTCCGAGCGGAGCGACGATGTCGTGACGCTCTCCTGGATTCGCTGCCTCAACCAGTACAACCTGCGCCCGGACAAGCCGCGCGACCCCGCTGTGATGGGGCGCGTCCTGCTCGAGGAGCGGCGCGTGCGTCACGCCGCTGTGCTGGAGTGCGCGCGCTACGAGATGACCACGCTCTACCAGCAGCTGGCCGATACGGAGATGGCCGTGCTGTTGACCGACACGGACGGCGTGATCCTGCACATGGTGTCCTCCCCGGAGTTCGCGGCCGAGGTCGGCCCGCTGGGCCTGCGGGCCGGCGGCATCTGGAGCGAGACCGAGGCCGGCACCAACGGCATGGGCACCTGCCTGGCCGCGGCGAGCCCAGTCTGCGTGCGGCGTGAGGACCACTTCTACACGCAGTTCACGCAACTGACGTGCTCGGCGGTGCCGGTGTGCGATCCGGCCGGCAACATCGTCGCGGCGCTGGATGTGACGAGCCGGTCCAGCCTGATGCAGCAGCACCTGCTGGTCTTGCTGACGATGACGGCGCGGATGATCGAGAACCGGTTGATCGACCACCAGTTCCGCAACGCCCATCCGCTGCATTTCCACAGCCGTCCTGAATTCGTCTATACGCTGCACGAAGGCAAGCTGGCGGTGGACGATGACGGGCGCGTGCTGGCCGCCAACCGCAGCGCCTTGTTCCAGTTGGGCCTGCAGTCGATGGACGAGATCCGGTCGCGGCGCATCGAGGACCTGTTCCAGACCTCGCTGCCGGACATGCTGCAGCGCAGCGCGTCGTCATCCTTCCATCCCGTGGTGACCTATCGAACCAATGCGGCATCGCGCTTCTTTGCGGTGGCGCGACGCCCGGCCTCGACTGCGGACGCACTGTCCTTGCCTTCGTCGGCGAGCGGCATGCCTTCGCCTGGCGGTGCGTCGATGGCGCTCGCAAAGGGCAAGGCGCGGCCGGTGGCCCGGCGTGCCCCGGCAGTTGCCCGCGTCTTCGAGGATCCGCGACTGGCTGCGCAACTGGAGGTCGCTCGGCGCGTGATCGCCCGCGGCACGCCGGTGCTGCTTTGCGGTGAAACGGGTTCAGGCAAGGAAGTCTTCGCGCGCTCGCTGCATGAGAGCAGCCCGCAGGCATCGGGCGCCTTCGTGGCAATCAACTGCGCGAGCCTGCCCGAGGCGCTGATCGAATCCGAACTCTTCGGCTACTGTGCCGGCGCGTTCACTGGCGCACAAAAGGCAGGGCGCCGCGGCAAGATCCAGCAGGCCGATGGCGGCACGCTGTTCCTCGACGAGATCGCCGACATGCCGCTGGAACTGCAATCGCGCCTGCTGCGCGTGCTGGACGAGCGCCGCGTCACGCCGCTGGGCACCGAGGAAAGCCATGCGGTCGACTTCCAGCTCATCAGCGCCAGCCATCGCCACTTGCCGACGCTGGTGCGCGAGGGCCGCTTCCGCGAGGACCTGTACTACCGGCTGGCCGGCATCGAGGTGCAACTGCCGCCGCTGCGCGAGCGCACCGACAAGCTCGCACTGATTCGCGGCATGCTGGCCACCGAAGGCGGCAGCGACGCCGTGCTGAGCGCCGAGGCCGAACGCATGCTGATGGCCCACAGTTGGCCCGGCAACGTGCGCCAGCTCGGGCATGTGCTGCGCACCGCGGCGGCGCTGGCCGATGGCGAGCCGATCACCCGCGCGCACCTGCCGGCGCTGGCGGTCAACCTCCATGCCCCGCATGACGCAGAGCATGTGCCCCAGGTGGGCGGCGAGCGCTTGGGCGCGGCCCCGATGCAGGCTGCCGATGCGCAGACTGCCGCGCCGCACAACGCCCAGCATGACGACGCGCACGCCTCGGCCCGGCTCAACCCGATCCAGGCGAACGAGCGGCAACTGCTGCTGCAGATGCTGGAGCAGCACCGCTGGAACGTGAGCAATGTGGCCAAGGCGCTCGACATCAGCCGCAACACGCTCTATCGCAAGATCCACAAGCTGCAGATCGAGGTTTCGCATCCTGAGCAGAGTGCGTGAGCGAGACTGACAGCGGGGCTGGCGCGGGGGGTAGGGCGTCGTCCGGCAACCTGGCGCTGTTCGACCTTGACCACACGCTGATTCCCTTCGACAGCGGCACGGCTTGGATTCGCTTCCTGATGCGGCATGGACGCCTTCCGGCCGACGCCGAGGAGCGTCATCTGGACTTCTGCCGCCTCTATGTGGCCGGCACGCTCGACATCCATGCGATGCATCGCTCGAACATGCAGCCGCTGCTGCCGGTCCCGCGATCGACGCTGGCGCAATGGCAACGCGAATTCGAGATCGACTTGGCGCCGAGCATTCCGCCGGCGAGCCTGAAAGTGGTCGAGCGGCATCGGGCGAATGGAGACCTCTGCGCCATCGTCACGGCGACCACGGAATTGATCGCCTGGCCGATCGCCCGTTTGTTCGGCATCGACGAATTGATCGCAACGCGGCCCGCCACCGTTGGCGGGTTGCCAGACGCCGCCTTCACTGGAGAGATCGACGGTGAGCCCTGCTACCGGCATCACAAAGTGAGCCGGGTGGGCGAATGGCTGGCAGCGCGACCGCAAGGGTCCGCGACGCGGCTTGGCGACTTCGGGCGGTCCTGGTTCTATTCCGATTCGATCGGCGACCTGCCCTTGTTGGAAGCGGTATCTGATCCGGTCGCAGTCTGCCCGGACGATCGGCTGCGGACACATGCTTTGAACGCCGGTTGGCCAGTGCTTGACTGGGCTCCCGCAAATCCCACCGCGGCAGCCATCACGCGCTCGTCCTCGCCTGGCTCCCAATAGCCAGTCGCACGCGTGCGCCACGCGTTGCGAACCAACACAGGATCGATCCCCCGCAGACCAGCGAAGCGCCTTGCCAGAAGGACATCGAAAGCGACTGGTGCAAGAGCATCGCTGCCAGCGCGGCGGACAGCACCGGCGTGAAGTAAGACGCCCCGGCCAGCACGGTCACATGCCCATGCAGGATGCCGGTGTTCCAGGCCGCGTAGCCAAAGCCCATGGCCGAAGCAGCCAGCGCAAGCTGGAGGAGGGCGTGGAAGCTGAACTGCATCGCGCCACCGCCGTCCGCCAGGTACTTGCCCCACAGCGTCAGCGCCGTCAGCATGAAGAACAGCGTGATGCCGTTCTTCCCGCCGGCGAGCCTCGCCGTCACCGTGCAGTAGGCGGCCCAGATCAAGGCGCCCGCGAAGGCCAGTCCATAGCTGAGCGGGTTGGTCCGGACGTTGTCCACCATGCCGGGGAAATCCAGCCCCTGGTCGCCGCCCAGCACCCAGCAGATGCCGAAGAGGGACAGCGCAAGACCCGGAACGATCAGCAGGTTCGACTTCTGCCCGTTGAACGCGATCGCGAACAGCATCGTGAAGCTCGGCCACAGGTAGTTGACCATGCCCACCTCGATGGCCTGCCGGCCGCTGTTGGCATAGCCGATGGAGAGCGAAAGACACAGCTCATACGCCACGAAGAGCAGGCTTCCCCAAAGCAGGTAGCGGCGAGGAAAGGCGCGCAGCCTGGGAAAGCCGACCGTGAAGAGCAGAAGAACAGAGGCGACCGTGTAGATCATCGCGGCGCCGCCCGTGGCGCCGAGGCTCTCGCTGACGCCGCGGATCAGTCCGACGATCGAGCTCCACAACAGGATCGCGACCAGGCCGATCAGGGTCGCCTTGGTCTTGCTGATCATGCGACCTTCTTGAGGAGATGGCTCGAAGGTCCGTCGACGATGGCAGCCACCTCGCGCTTGAGCGCATCGACGATGGCCTTCAGCGATCGCTTCTCGCTGGCGTCGAGCGCTTGCAGCGGGGCGCGAACGCCGCCGGTTCGCAAGCCCGCCAGTTCGCAGCCGTACTTGATGGACTGCACGAACTTGCCGCCTTCCAGGAAGTCCATCAGCGGCAGCATGGCGGTCATGATGCGGCGGCCCTTGTCGAAATCCTTCTCGAGCACGCAGGCTTCGTAGAGCGCCACGTGTTCGGCCGGGACGAAGTTCGAGCCGGCGCAGGTCCAGCTGCGCGCGCCCCAGGCGAAGAACTCGATCGCCTGGTCGTCCCATCCGCAGGAGATGTCGATGTTCGGGAACTCGCGCGCCAGCATGTGCAGTTGCGCGGTCTCACCCGAACTCTCCTTGATCGCCACGAAGTTCTTCGAGGCCCTGGTGACGATGTCGAAGAACTCGCGGCCCATCGACACGCCCATGCGGCCCGGGTAGTTGTAGAGCATGACCGGCAGGCCCGCGGCCTTGTCGATGGCCAGCGCATGCGCTGCGTTTTCCTGCTGGGTCGGCAGCGCGTAGGGCGGCGAGCCGACCAGGATGGCATCGGCCTTGATGGCGCGGGCGGCCTTGGCGTATTCGACCGAATCCTCCGTGCGCACGGCGCCGGTGCCGACGATCAGTGGAAGCCGCCTGCCGATCACCTGCTTTGCCAGGGCCGCGAGCTCGAGGCGCTCCTGCATGGTCTGCGCGTAGTACTCGCCGGTGGAGCCGCCGATGATGATGCCGTGCACCTTGGCGTCGATGAGGTACTCCAGGACTTCTGCGAATGCGGTCGTGTCGATCTGCCCGTCGGACGTCAGGGGCGTGATGGCGGGGGTGTAGATGCCTTCGAATTTCATGATGATGTTTCCGTTGATTTTGAGAGGGTTTGCGATGAAGGGACGCCTGCGCCTGGCAGGCGAGGGAAGTGACGTGTCAGCGCGCCAGGGAGGCGGCCTCCTGCAGGCTCATTGAACGGGTCTCCGGCGCCAGGACCAGCGACACCAGCAGGCCGAGCATCGTGACTGCCGCGGCGGCAAACATCGTGTTGCCGATGCCGATGCCCTGCAGCGCGATCGGCACCAGCCACGTGCCCACGGCGGCCCCGATGCGGGATAGCGAGGCGC
The DNA here is from genome assembly GCF_037889975.1 of Variovorax rhizosphaerae. Lineage (NCBI taxonomy): Bacteria > Pseudomonadati > Pseudomonadota > Betaproteobacteria > Burkholderiales > Comamonadaceae > Variovorax > Variovorax rhizosphaerae. Next base: position 9,261 of record NZ_JBBKZT010000016.1, read on the forward strand.
CCATGCCGACCGCTGCCGAGCGGATCTCGGTAGGGAACAGTTCGTTGGGGTAGACCAGTTGCAGCACCTGCGCACCGCCGATGAAGACCGCATAGGCACCGAACAGCACCAGGACCAGCACTTCCGCGCCAGCCGAGAAGTAGCCCAGCCCCAGCAGCGCCAGGCCCGACCACAGGAAGCTGTGGATCAGCATGCTGCGACGGCCGACGACATTGATCAGCTTCGTGGCGATGACGCAGCCCACCACGAACAGCAGCGTGATGGCGACGGAGCCGAAGGAGGCCCAGGCTCCGCTCAGGTTCAGTGCCTGCAGCACCTTGGGGGCGAATGCATACACGGCAAACACCGGGATGACGGAGCAGCTCCAGAACACCGCGACGAACAGCATGCGTCGGCCGTAGCCGGAGTGCAGCAGGTCGGCGATCGACACCTTCTTCTCGGCCGGTTGCTCGGGCAGGTTGCGCAGCGAGAACGACGGGCCGTAGACCTGCTTGATGACGGCTTCGGCTTCCGTCGTGCGGCCCTTGCTCAGCAGCCAGCGCGGCGACTCCGGGGTGCCGATGCGCACCAGCAGCAGCGCCACGCCGATGAAGGCCGGGCTCGCCAGCACCAGGCGCCAGGCCTCGGCCTCGCCGCCGCCCAGCAGGATGTTGCCGACCACATAAGCGAGCGCGGCGCCGGCGAACCAGAGGATGGTCAGCATCGCCAGGCGCGGGCCGCGGTGCTTCCGGGGCATGAACTCGACCAGCAGCGAGCCGGCCACAGGGTATTCAAAGCCCACGCCGATGCCGATCAGGAACCGGAGCAGGAACAGCGCCATGCCCGAGTCGGCCCACAACTGCGCCACGGAGCAGAGGACGAAGATGGTGGGCCCGACGAAGAAGAGCTTCTGGCGACCCAGCCGCCCGGTGAGCACGCCGCCGAGGAAGCCACCGAAAAAGATCCCGATCAGCGCCGAGGCCGCGATCATCCCCTGCCAGAAGCTGTCGAGATCGAGCGCGGCGGCCAGCGGGACCATGGCCACGCCGATGATGCTCAGGACATAGCCGTCCAGGATCCAGCCGCCGCCGCAGCGCACGCTGAGCCACTGGTGGAATTTGTTCAGGGGAACGTCTTCGATGGAAGTCGTGTTGGTCATCTTGTCTCCGTTGTTTACGTGAAGTGAGGGCGTGCCGCCTGGTCAATACGCCAGGTCTTGTTCACGCCTTGAATTGAAGGGAGGGCGCCATGCTCGATGGAGCGGAATTGAAATTCGCAGATTTGCCCGGCGACTTGTCAGCCTTCCTGGCCGGCCCGATACTGGTTCCACTTCAGGCTGAGATTCACGCCAATTGAAAGAAATGGCTCCGGCGGATTCCGGACAGGCCCCGGCGAATTGCGCAGAAAATCGATCAGGTCATTGCGCTCGCCGGCGAGCCAATCGGCGAGCAGGGTGCCGGTGGCCGTGCCACGCGTCACGCCCAGGCCATTGCAGCAAAGGGCACCGTAGACATTGGGCGCGAGTTGACCGAAAAAGCCCGCATGATTGCGCGACAAGGCCAGCGAGCCGCCCCAGGTGTAATCAAATTCGACATCCGGCAACATCGGAAACCTTCGCTGGAATGAATCGCGATGCTTCTTGACGAATTGGTCCAGGTATTTCTGCCTGCTGCGTCCGTCGGAATTGAAGCTGAAGCTGTTTCGCACCAGGATCCGGTTGTCGTGCGTGCGGCGCAGCGTGGTGCCGAACGGGTCGGCAGGAATCACGCCCCAGAAGTCCTTGCCACCCAGGCGGGCCTGCTCCGCCGGCGTCAACTCCCGCGTCAGGCTGGCATAGGTGAAGACGGGCAGCATCGTGCCCTGCAGGAAGCCGAAGCGCATGCCGAAGGCGTTGTTGGTGAGAACGAGCTTGTCTGCAGTGATGCGCCCGTTGCGATGGGTGATCACGGTCTTTTCGCCGTAGTCCACGTCGGTGATCGCGGTGTTCTCGTAGAGCGTGACGTTCGAGGGGAGGCTGTCCGCCAGGCCCTTCACCAGCGCCGCGGGCTGGACCAGCATCGTGCCGGGAGTGAACAAGGCCTTGCGGTAGAAGCGGGTGCCGATGTGGTCCGGCAGGTCCTTCCCGTCGATCATTTCGTAGGGCTGGCCGAGTTTGTCCAGACCGTGGCGATAGGCATCGAGCACGGCAATGCCGCGATCCTCGATGGCTGCCTGGTATTTGCCTGAGGGGCGGAGATGGCATTCGATCCGGTGTTCTTCGACCAGATTTTTGAGGATCGTCTGACCGCTCAGATTCAGTTTCATCGTCGTCTTGGCGGTTTCGATGTCGCCGATATAGTCGTCGGCGCCAATATCGTGCGGCAAATCGATGGCGAATCCGGCGTTCCGGCCCGAGGTGCCGAATCCCACCTCCTGCGCATCGATCAATACAATTTCCTCGTCCGGGAAATTAATTGCCAGTTGCCTTGCCGCCGCAAGACCGGTAAAGCCGGCGCCAATCACGACCCAGCGGGCCTCGGTATTTCCGGAATGCCCGGGGCGGGCCTTCCGGGGCTTGCTCAAGTGAAACCAGCCGCAGGTCGAATCGTCAGCTGGAAGTGAAGTAACTTTGGTCATTTCCTTGTCTCCGAATTGCTTTATTGGGTGATTCGAAGTCTAGGTATGACGTTAATTGGGCACAATCGACCTTTCTTGCTTAGAATTGATAACGCCCTGTTATGAGCAAGCACGCCACCCCCGACCAGACGCTGCTCAAGATGCCCTCCTTGAGGGCCGTGAAGTGCTTCGTCGCGGCTGCGCGCTTCCAGAGCTTCACGCGCGCCGCGGAGACGCTCTGCGTCACACAGGCCGCCATCAGCCGGCAGATCCGCGAGCTGGAGGACCATCTGGGCACGCCCCTGTTCAAGCGCGTGGGGCGCTCGGTGGAGCTGACTGCCGCCGGCACCGTCTTCTTCGATGCGGCACAGCTGTCCTTCATCAACATTGCCCAGGCCGCCACGCGCATCCGCAAGGACTACGGCAGCACGACGCGGCGCACGCTGACCCTGTGCTGCTCGCCAGCGTTCTCTGCGCTGTGGATGTCGCATCGCCTTCCCAGCTTCTTCCGCGCGAATCCCGACATCGACCTCAACCTGATCGCGACGGAAAACTTTCTCTCGATGGAGCCCGGGACCAATCCGGACATCTTCATCACCAAGATTTCGCGGGTGCTGGACGGCTACCTGAGCAAGCCACTCTTTCACGACCGGGTCTATCCGGTGTGCGCGCCTGCCTACCTGGCCGCGCACCCCGAGATCCAGACGCTCGAAGGGCTGAGGGACGGCGTGCTGCTGGACTTGAGCCCGTACGGGCGATCACAGATTGCCGAGCATGTGGACTGGGGCGTCTGGTTTGCCATGCACCAGCTCGACATCGAGGATCGGCTGCGCAAGGGCCCGCGCTACTTCAATGCCAACGACTACAACCTGCTGGTGCAGATGGCGCTTGGCGAGCAGGGCGTGACCCTGGGATGGGATCACCTCGTGCGGCATCTGGTCGAGCAGGGGCGGCTTGTGAGGCCTGTTGAGCAGGAAATGGTGCTGGGAGGCACGCACCACTTCATCGCGTATCGCGAGGAGCAGGCGGGCGACGAGGCCGTCGGGAGGTTCCTGGACTGGTTCATGGAACACGCCGGCATGGGGCAGGATGGGTGAGGGCTTGAGAGCCGCCCTGCGGGGCTTCGGCGCGGGCTCGATCACTTGCTCGCGGCGCCCGCCGCAGGGTCTTCTCGGTATCGAGCGCAGGCGAACCTGCTAGGCCTGGATCAATCCCCAGCGCAGCGCCACCAGCGTCAGCTCCGACTGGTTGCTCGCGCCCAGCTTCTGCTTCACGTGATAGAGGTGCGTGCCCACCGTGCTCGGTGACAGGTTCAACGTCTCGGCAATCTGCGCCACGCTCTGGCCGCGCGCGAGCTGGATGAACACCGAGAACTCGCGTTCGCTCAGCGTGTCGGCCGGGCTCGCGTCGCCTTCGAGTTGCGCAAGTGCCATGGCTTGCGCGGTGGCGGGGTCGACATAGCGCTGGCCGCGCGCCACGGCGGTTACGGCAGCGATCAGGGCATCGGGCGCGCTGCGCTTGGTGAGGTAGCCCAAGGCCCCGGCGCGCAACACGCGTCGCGGATGCACCGTGTCCTCGTAGGCCGACAGGGCCAGCACGCGGGCCTTCGGGTCTTGCGCGAGCAACCGGCGCACGGCCTCGAGGCCGCCGATGCCGGGCATCGAAAGGTCCATCACCACCACGTCCGGCTTGACCCGTGCGTAGTCGATGCAGGCCTGCTCGCCGGTGTCCACCTCGGCGACTACTTCGCACTCGGCATCGGACAGCAGCATGCGAAAACCCATGCGCACCAGGGCATGGTCGTCGGCCAGCATCACACGGATCACGCGGTCTCCTTGTTGTTGTTCACGGGCAGGCAAACCTGCAGGCGTGCGCCATGGGGCGGCACGTTGTCGATCTCGAAAGCACCACCCAGCGCCTGCACCCGTTCGGCCAACCAGCGCAGGCCGTGGTGTCCGCCGCGATGCAGGTCTTCCGGCGCGAAGCCTGCGCCGTCGTCGACGAGTTCCAGCCGGACTTCATCATGGCCGCCTTGCAGTGTCAGGCCAAGACGTGCGGCCTTGCCATGGCGCATGGCATTGGTGATGCCTTCCTGTGCGGCGCGGTAGAGGGCCAGCGAGGCGTCCGCGCCCAGCATCGCATCGGCCAGGTCGACCTGCAGCGTGACCTGCACGCCGGCATGGGTGCGCTGCGTGCGCTCGACCAGGTCGCCGAGCGCTTCGGCCAGGCCGAAGTTGTCGAGCACCAAGGGCGTCAGGCGCGGGATGATCCCGTGCATCGCGTCGTACAGGCGCGAGGATTCGTCGGCGATCAGGCGCGCGGCCTGTTCGGACTGCGGGTCCAGCGAACGCATGCGCGCCGCGATCGACAGGGCCATGCTGCGCATGGCCGTCACCGACTGGCCGAGTTCGTCATGCAGTTCGCGCGCGATCAGGCGGCGCTCGGCTTCGATGTGCTTGTCGACCCATCGGGAGAGCTCGCGGCTGTCGGACAGCTGGGATTCGGCGCGCACGGCGCGGCGCTCGGTCTCGATGTGGCCCTGCAGGTCATGCACCATGCGGTTGAAGGCAGCGCCTATGGCGCCGGCCTCGGTGCCCGCAAGCGGCGGCAGCACGACATCGAAGCGGCCGCCCTGCACCTGGTTGAGCGCATCCACGATCCGGCCGAAAGGCCGCACGGCCCGGCCGACCAGCCAGAAGACCAAGGCATTGACCACGAACAGGAATACCAGCGCGGCGATGCCCAGGTTCAGCATGTAGTCCCAGGCATCCACCTCGGCACGCGAGGGGTTGGCCTGCACCACCAGCTTGCCGTCCGGGAAGGCGATGGACTGTACCGATCGTGTCGGGCCGACCAGCGCGCTGAACCATGCCGGCGCATCGCGGCCGGCCTTGTAGGTGGGCGGCGGCGAGCGATAGAGCTCGTGCCCCTGCGCATCGAACAAGGTGAGGTCGTTGGAACGGATGCGCCCGATGCTCTGGAGGAAGGCCAGCATTGCGGGCGTGCCCTGCGCCGCGTAGCGCATGGCCTGGCCCTGCAGCAGCAGGGAGGCCACGCGATTGGCCGCCGCCGTCTCCTCGTGCACCGACTCGCGCATGCTGCGCAGCTCCAGCGTGAGGATGGCTGCCGCGAAGACGAAGGTCAGCGCGACGACGATCAGGTTGATCTTGAGCCGGAGACTCATCTGGAGCATGACCCCCACGCTCGGCACTGCGTGTCCTCGCTGCCCCCCGAGGGGGTGCGAGCTTGCTTGGGGCGGCCCGGCGCGGGTTCCATGAGCCCCCACGCTCGGCACTGCGTGTCCTCGCTGCCCCCCGAGGGGGAGTGAGCTTGCTTGGGGCGGCCCGGCGCGGCGCTCGGAGTGGTTGTGGCAGACACCCGCGCGATCGTAGCGGCTTGCCCGCATCGCCGTGACGGCGCCGCGCGATTCATGAAAATCATGAGGCGCGAATCATGATCGGGGGACTGTGCGTGCGGGGCGCGCGGGCGGACCATACGTCACGGGACTCGAAAAATCCCCGCGACCGCCAGTCGGTGGCCGTGCAACTGCGCAAAAGGAGAGACTGCTTATGCAATGGGAAACCCCTACCGCTCAAGACTTCCGCTTCGGCTTCGAAATCACGATGTACGTCGCTGCCCGTTGAGCCGGGCTGCGCAAGTTCAAGCCCCGCTGGCCTGGCCTGCGGGGCTTGTTGTCTTATTGGTCTCGTCGATTCACTGATATGCGCATCACCGTCCTGGGTTCGGCTGCCGGCGGCGGCTTTCCGCAGTGGAACTGCAATTGCCGAAACTGCGCCGGCCTGCGCGCCGGCACATTGAAGGCCAAGGCGCGCACGCAGTCCTCGATCTTCGTGCAGCCCGACGACGGAGACGATGGCGTGCTGTTCAACGCCTCCCCCGACATCCTGGAACAGATCCGCAGCAAGCCTGCGCTGCAACCCGCCCGCACTCTGCGCGATACGGCCATCGCCGGCGTGATCTTGATGGACGGCCAGATCGACCATGCGACCGGCCTGTTCATGCTGCGCGAGCGCACGTCGCCGCTGCCGCTGTGGTGCACCGATCCGGTCGAAGAAGACTTGCGCCGCGGCAACCCGGTGCTGGCCGTGCTGGGCCACTACTGCGGCGTGGACCGGCATGGCATCGCGCTGGACGGCAGCACCTTCAGCGTGCCGGGCATTGCCGAGCTGAGCTTTCGTGCCTTGCCGCTGTCGAGCAAGGCGGCGCCGTATTCGCCGCACCGCGACAACCCGGTCGAAGGCGACAACATCGGCATGCTGATCACCGATGCCCACAGCGGCAAGTCGGTGTTCTATGCGCCGGGCCTGGGGCAGATCACGCCGGCCGTGTTCGACGCGATGAACGCTGCCAACGCGGTGATGGTCGACGGCACCTTCTGGACCGACGACGAGATGCCGCGCATGGGGCTCAGCACCAAGACGGCCCGCGACATCGGCCACCTGCCGCAGTCCGGGCCGGGCGGGATGCTGGAGTGGCTGGCGAAGCTGCCGGACGGCACGCGACGCATGCTGATCCACATCAACAACACCAATCCGATCCTCGATGAAGATTCCGTCGAGCGCGCCACGCTCAGGAGCGCCGATGTCGAGGTTTGCGAAGACAACATGCTGATCCGCGTTTGAAAATGAAGCCCGCCCCCGAATGCGCCTGCGGCGCTCCCCCTCAAGGGGGCGCACCCAGCGGCCCGGCAAAGCCGGTTCCGCGGGTGCCCACGAACAGGCATGGCCGTGTGCGCCATGTCGGGAGTCCTGAATGAGCCAGACCCCACCCACCGTCGACGCCATCCCCTCATCGCAAGCCTGGACGCACGAGCAGTTCGAAGCCAAGCTGCGCGAGCGCGGTCGGGCGTATCACATCCACCATCCCTTCAACGTGATGCTCAACACCGGCCGCGCCACGCCGGAGCAGGTGCGCGGCTGGGTGGCCAACCGCTTCTACTACCAGATTTCGATCCCGATCAAGGATGCGGCGGTGCTGTCCAACTGCCCCGACCCGGAAGTGCGCAGGGGTTGGGTGCAACGCATCCTCGACCATGACGGCTTCGAGTTGAACGGCATCCGCGACGAGGGCGGCGTCGAAGCTTGGCTGCGCCTTGCGACTGCCGTGGGCCTCACGCGCGAGGAGGTCCTCGACCTGCGGCACGTGGCGCCGGCGATGCGCTTCGCCGTCGATGCTTATGTGACCTTCGCGCGCCGCGCACCGTGGCAAGAGGCCGTCTGTTCATCACTGACAGAACTCTTCGCGCCCGAGATCCACAAGCAGCGCCTGTCCACCTGGCCCGAGCACTATCCGTGGATCGAGCCCGAGGGCATGGCCTACTTCCGCAACCGCGTCAGCCAGGCGCGGCGGGACGTGGAGCAGGGCTTGGCCATCACGCTCGCGCACTTCACGACGCGGCCGATGCAGGAACGGGCGCTGGAGGTGCTGCAGTTGAAGCTCGACATCCTGTGGGCGATGAACGATGCGATGGCGTTGAAGTACGGGGTGACCGCATGAACTCTCCGACCGCCGATTCCTTGCCGCGTGTCGGCCCCGGCTTCCGCCTGCAATGGGAGCCGGCGCAGAACGCCCATGTCCTTCTTTACCCCGAAGGCATGGTCAAGCTCAACCAGAGCGGCGGCGAGATCATGAAGCGCTGCGACGGAGAACGAACCATCGCCGCGATCGTGAGCGAACTGGAGACGGCCTTCTCGATGCAGGGCCTGGACAAGGACGTGCTCGCCTTCATCGAGATGGCCGGCAAGCAGCGGTGGCTGGCATGGGACTGAATGCCACGCCCGGCCCACCGCTCTGGCTGCTGGCCGAGTTGACCTACCGCTGCCCGCTGCACTGCGTCTTCTGCTTCAACCCGGTCGACTTCGCGCGGCAGGAAGAAGAACTCACCACCGAAGACTGGATGCGCGTTTTGCGGCAGGGGCGCGAACTGGGCGCGGTGCAACTGGGCCTCTCCGGTGGCGAACCGCTGGTGCGAGACGACCTTGAGGAGATCGTCGTCGAGGCGCATCGACTCGGCTACTACACCAACCTGCTGACCTCCGGCGTCGGGCTGACCGCGGCGCGCGCCGCGGCGCTCAAGGCAGCGGGGCTCGACCATGTGCAGCTCTCCTTCCAGGATTCGACGAAGGAGATGAACGACTTCCTGTCGCACACGAAGACCTTCGAGCTGAAGAGCCGCGTCGCCAAGATCATCAAGGACAACGGCTGGCCGATGGTGCTGAACGTGGTGATCCACCGGATGAACATCGACCACATCGACCGCATCATCGAGATGGCGGCCGACATGGGCGCGGAGTACCTGGAACTGGCCAACACGCAGTACTACTCGTGGGCCTTCCTCAACCGCGACCAGCTGCTGCCGACGCACGAGCAACTGAAGCAGGCCGAGCGCAAGACCGACGCATGGCGCGCGAGGATGGGCGAGCGCATGCGGATCTTCTTCGTCGCGCCCGACTACCACGAGGGCAAGGCCAAGAAGTGCGTCAACGGCTGGGGCAACATGTTCCTCACCGTCGCGCCCGACGGCACGGCCTTGCCATGCCATACCGCGAAGATGCTGCCGGGGCTGAGCTTCCCGAACGTGCGCGAACATGACCTGCGGCACATCTGGTTCGACTCCGAAGGCTTCAATCGCTACCGCGGCACGGGCTGGATGAAGGAGCCTTGTTCATCGTGTGAATTCAAGGAGCAGGACCTGGGTGGTTGCCGATGCCAGGCTTACTTGCTGGCCAACGATCCGGCCGTGGCCGATCCGGCTTGCTACAAGAGCCCGCACCATCACCTGGTGGAGGAGGCCGTGGAGCGGGCGGGCAGCTTGTCACCGGCACGGGCCATGGAGCATCCGCTCGTGTTCCGGGACCCGGCCAATTCGCGACGGCTGGCAGGTGCCGCGGTTCCGGGAACGCACGCGACTTGATTGCGCGCGACCGAGATTGCTTTTGGCGTTGACGCAAGTCCTCGCAGCGCTCAAGGGTTCAGGAAACTGTCGATCACCGCGCCATGTCAAACTCGCCTCGCTTTTCCGAGGGGTACGCCATGCTTCGATTGTCGAGCCTGTTGCCAGGTGGCCTGCTGGCCATCGCCGTGACCGCAGCCCACGCCGACGTGGCGGTCAATTTCATCGATCCGGCGCATTACACGGACGCAGCCTACTCGCACGCATTCGCAAATGAAAAGGACCGTGCCGAGGTGCAGCGCGACATCACGCAACACCTGGAGCGATTGGCCGAGCGCAGCCTGCCGCCCGACGAGACATTGACGATCGACGTCCGCGACATCGACCTCGCCGGCTGGTTCGAGCCCTGGAACACGCGCATGGGCCATGACGTGCGCATCCTGCGCGACATCACCTGGCCCCGCATCAAGCTGGCCTGGGCCCTGAAGCGCGGAGACGAGTTGCTGGCAAGCGGGGAGGAACGCCTGGTCGACATGAATTACCTGATGGTGACCAATACCTACCCTCGCACCGACCGCCTGCGCTACGAGAGGCCGATGCTCGATGCCTGGTTCCGGGGAATCGTAGGGCGGCGTGAAGGCGTGGGGAGCGAGTAGCTCTCCGCGCGCGCTCTCCAGGTCATCCGCAGTCGGTTGCGTAAATTCACCGCAGCTTTACGAATCGCTCAGCAACAGGTCAGACTGGCGGACGACGATGCAAGTCCGCGGCGGCATCCGCATGCTGCCGATCCAGTCCGTCGGCGCTGCCGGACGCAGCCCGACGCAAAGTAGGACGACTCATGACATCCATTGCATCGGATTTCACCGGTAGTGCGTCGGCACCCATGGGCACTGCATCGGAAACCGAGATTCCGGCCTTGGTCGCGCAGGTCTACGAAGCGGCGCCTGTGGAGGAGCGCTGCCACCTGGTCGAAACCTTGCTGCGACCGCTGGGCGTGCTGTCGCTCGTCGCGATTGCGCACGGCGTGTTCGCGAAGATCCGGTTTCGCAGCGCGGGGCACGAACTGAATGTGCGCGTCGACGACCTGCAGAACGTCAGCGCGGCCGACATGATGGCGCTGGTCCACCATGCGCAGCAGGTCAGCGTCGAGACCGTCGACAGTCTCGTGCAGCAGCTCTCGAGCTCGGGCAGCATGACGGGCTCCGCCGCTGCGATCGTGCTGGTGGGGTTGCTGGTGCAGCGCGCCCGCGCCCGCCGCACCACGCCGCTGCAGCCGCGCGACGCATTGCTGGACCCTTGACTGGGTGGCAGTTGCCAGTTGTTGAGCGACGCGATGCCGCGTGCGCTACAGCGACAAGGTCGAGAGACTCCACACCACGACCACCAGTTGGACGAGGTTGATGAAGATCGCGGCCAGATGGGTCCGGCGGAAGCCCGGGATCGCGCCCAGGTCGTCGGCCTGGATCTGCGCGCGAAGCTGGTCCATCTTTCCGATCACCAGCCGCCGAAACACCACGGCGAGGACCGTGAGCCCTGCCGCCCCGATGGCGAATGCGGCCCGGCCGGCGAACGCGTAGCTCACCGAAGTCGCGCCCGCGGTGACCATCGCCGCCAGGTAGTAGGTATTGAAGAAGCCGCGCACGAACCGGGAGTCCAGCGGCGTGTCGTGCTTGAGGACCAGCAGCGGCACGGAACCCATCAGGAAGTAGGCGGTGGTGACCAGCAGTGCCACTGTGAAGAAGAGGGCGGGGAACATGGCAAGGGGCATCTGCATTCTCCGGGAGCGATATGCGCGGAGCGGAGGTTAATCCAACTGCTTCCGCTGCATGCGAACGAAGAGCGCGGAGGCATTCTTGGCGTTCAGCGTCTCGTACTGGTCCCAGCCCGCGAACTCGGGCAGTGCCGCGGCCTTGGGTACGTCGCTCAAGGCGGTGCCGGCCTGCAACAGTTGCGCGATGCGCGTGCGCAGTTGGGTGAGGTAGCGCACTTGCGCGTCGATGGCGGCAGTCGTGGTCCGCGGGCCATGGCCGGGCACGATGACCTGGGTGGGCAGCTTTCGCAAGGCGTCGAGTGCGGCCAGCCAGCCGTCGATGTCGCCATCCATCACATCGGGAATGCGCGCCTTGTCAACCAGCCCGCCGGCGAACAGCACGCCGGTGCGCGGGTCGAGCACCGCAACGTCGCCGGGGCCGCTGGAGTGGCCGAAGTAGATGATGCGCACGGGGCGGCCGATCACGTCCAGCGTTTGCGATTCGTCGAACTGCTGGTCCGGCGTGAACATCACCGTGCCCTTCATCTCCTCTTCGCCGAGCGTCTCCTTGAGCACGCGCAGGCATCGCTCGCAACGCGAGGCCATCAGGTCGGCGGCCTTGCGGTGCATGAGCACGGGGATGCCGCGCTCCCGGAACGCGGGCGCGCCGAAGAGGAAGTCCTTCTGCGCATGGGTGACGAGCGCGAGCCGCACCGGCTTGTCGGTCACGCTCCGTATGTTGGACAGCAGCGCGTCGCCATTGCGCCAGGAGGTGCCGGTGTCGATGGCCAGCACGCCCGTCTCGCCGACGATGAAGCCGGCGTTGCCGACGCGGCCGAGGTTCCGCGTATCGACTGCGCCCGGTTCGCCCTGCACCATGAAGACGCCGGCGCCGACTTCGACCGCTTTCGGCGAGACATAGGCTTGCGTGGATGGCGTGGATGGCGTGGACGGTGTGGGCGATGTGAACCGTGTGGGCGCTAGGGGCGCTGTGGGCGGCGTGGGGGCAGTCGCAGCCGGCCCCAATGCACCGGGCGACGCGCAGCCTGCGACGAGCATCGTGCCTGCCAGCGCCGGCACTGCCATGACCCACGACGCAACCCGCGTCGAGCGCACCCGCATCACCGGCGCGACCCGCAAGCGACTGGACCGCGACGCTTGTCCGGCCTCATTCCGGCCGCCGGTACTTCAGCGTGCTTTCGAATTGCAGGTCGCGCGAATCGACCACGTCCGCCTTCAGGACCCCATCGCCCTTCGGCACGAAGTAGAAGCGGAAGTTCGGGTTCTCGCTGATCGAGAAATCCACGTCGGCCGACATCACCGGCTGGCCTGCATAGGTGATGTTCACCTGCCGCACGAAGTGCGCAGGCGTGTAGAGGCGGGTGACCTGGTCGAGTGCCAGGCCGGAGTTGTTGGGGTGGCTGATCATCAGCTGCGCGAGCTGCGGCTTGTCGCCATCGGCGGGGCCCTGCAGGCTCAACTTCATGCGGCCCAGCGTCTTCAGTGCGGCCTCGGCATCCTTGGCCGGCGGGGCGGAACAGCCGCCGGAGGCCTTGACGAAAGCCGTCGCCATCTGCAGCTTGCCGTCATTCGTTTCCGCGATGGCGCGGATGTGGGTGTACTCGTCGACGCGCACACGCGTCTCGATGTCGGCCCGTCCGCTCAGCGGCGTGAAGTGGAAGATGGCCGAGATCGGCGAGGGGTTGTTGTCGATGATCAGCCAGACCTTGTCGATGTAGCGCTCCGGCGTCTGCTTCATGCGCGAGCGGATCGCGATCGGCACGATGGCCGCGTCCTCGGCGCGTACCGGCACCACCAGCGAGAGCACGTCATCGCTCGCGGGCGCGATCGGGCGCGACTGGAACAGGCTGGCGCGGACCTTCTTCCAGACCGGATTGCCTTCGGGGTTGTCAGCGGTCTTGATCTGCGCTGCGGCGTCATGGCCGATGCCGGTCAAGGCGATGGACAGCAACGCACCGCAGGCCAGGGCGCGCCGGGTGAGCGGGCGTGGCGCAAGCGTGGGGTTCTTCAAGGAGTTCATGGCTTCGTTGCCTTGGGCGCATCGGTGGGATCGGGGTCTTCCCATTCCAGTTCCGCGTACGCAGCCGTGACGTTGCGCTTGTGGAAGCGATCCGTCAACAGCCAGGTCGTACCGGGCGCGATGCCGATGCTGTCCACGGCCTGCTGGATCGTCAGGTGCTTGCGGAGCGCGGCGCGCGTGTCGCGCAGCAGGGCGCCGAGGTAGTTGGCCTGCGCATCCATCACGCCGGGCCAGTCGGTGCTGACCGGGCCGTGCCCCGGCACGACGGCGTCGACGGGCAGGCGCCTCAGGTCCTCCATCACCGCGGTCCAGCCGCGCAGGTTGCCATCGAGCGCCGGCAGGTGCCGCACGAAGAGCAGGTCGCCCGCGAACAGCGTGCGGGTGCGCTGGTCGTACACGGTGAGGTCGTTGTCGGTGTGCGCCGTGGGCCAGGCTTGCAGGGTGAGCACCCGGCCGCCGAGGTCCAGGTCCATCGACTTGTCGACGCTGTTGCCGGGGTACACGATGGAGGTGCGCGGCACGGTGAGGCCGAAGTCGCGCTTCAGCGAATTCAGCCAATACGGTTCGCGTGCCGTCAGGGCCTGGGCGAAACGGGCACTGGCCACGAAGCGCGGCGCCGGCTTGTAGGCGTCGACGAAGGCGGCGTTGCCCAGCACATGGTCGGGATGGGCATGCGTGTTGATGACGTAGCAGACCGGCAGGGTAGTCGCGCGGTCGATCGCGGCTTTCAAGGCCTGGCCGATGGCGGGCGTGCCCCCGGTATCGATCACCGCGACGCAGCGGCTGCCGACCACGAAGCCGAGGTTGGCCACGTCCCCGCCATTGGCGGGCGCCCAGTCCTCCAGCTTGCCGGCATGGGCGAAGACGCCGGGCTTCACTTCGACGACAGCCAGGGGCGCCACGGGATCGGCAGCTTGCGCGCCCGCGTTCGCGGCGCACAGGAACATGGCAAGCCACAGGCCGCGTGGCCAACGTCGCGTCGGCATCGCAACCCCGCTCCCTGGCATCACATCATCCGGTCACTTCGGGTCGGCAGCGCCGATGAAGCATCCTTTTTCAGCCTTCGCCACCAGCGCCTTATAGCGCTTGACCTCGGGCTCGTAGGAGGGCACGTCGCGGATCGCACCGCCGCGTTCGCCGCCGATCGACATGGCCTTGACGATGGTGCTCAGCGTCACGTAGTCCTTGTATTTCACGGAACTGGCAAGCGCATCGAGCGTGCAGGAGCACTTGTTGGTCATCTCGAACGTGGACCCCGGATGTGCGCGCATGCACTCCTGCACGTACAGCACCCTGTCCACGGTCGGAAAGTCGTTGACGGGGGCGGCGGCATTCGCTGCGCCGGCCAGCAGGAGCGCGCAGGCAGTCAGCGCGGAGGGCAAGGGTTTCAGCTTGGGCATGGTGTTCGACGCAGGCATTCAGGGTTTGGGCGCGGCTCCGGCGCCGTCGATGAGCATCTCCTCGACCATCAGCGGCGCATCGCCGGCGGACGCGCCGCCGATGCGCGTGCGGATGCCGTAGAGGCCGCCGGGCACGGCGCTCGACATCAGGAAGACGTAGGACTTGTTGGCCAGCTTCTCGAAGCGTGCGCGGTTCGGGTCGTCGAGGTAGGGCGTGATGCTGAACTCCTTCACCGCCACCGGCTTGCCGCGGTACGGCAAGGTGGTGTCGCGCACCGTCGCGCCCTGGTACACCGCCATGCGAATGCGCTTGCGGAAGTAATTCGGCTGGCCCTTGGTCAGGCGCTGCATCTCCTTGATGTCGCGTTCGAGGAAGTACAGGATCGCCGGGTTGCCCTTGGCGCCTTCGACCGGCGGCAGCGTCATGGCGCGCTTGCCGGTGAAGAACTGCGGGCTTGCGGCGCAGCAACTGCCGTCGGGCTGTGCCGTCAGTACGAGGTCGACCTTGTCGTCGAAGGCTTCTTCCATCGTGCCGGACTTGCGGAAGACGTAATGCAGGGTGAGCGGCGGACGCAGGCTGCCGAGATGGTCCTCCATGAAGACGGACTGCTCGGCGGCCGAGAAATCGGTGGCCGCCTGCGCCGGCCACGAGCCCGAGACGGCCGCGGCGAACACCAACGCCAGGACGGGAAGTGCTTTCATCGGCAGCACCCGCGGGCTTACTTCGGCACCTCGTACGACGCGTCGACGACCGGCACGCCGTACTCCTTCAGGATGGCCATGATCTGCGGCTTGTTCGATTCGATCAGGCCCTCAACCTGCTGCTTCCATTCACGCTCGCCGTAGCGCACGCCCATGGCGATCTGGTAGTCGAACTGCACGCCGGGCTCCGACTTCATCGGCACCACTGCCAAGGCAGGCGCCTTGATGCGCGTGGCGTAGTAGCCGCCGATGGGGCCCCAGACGATGGCGACATCGATCTTGCCGGCGGCGAGGTCCTTCTCGATGATCTCGCCGGGATACTGCTCGGGGTCCGCGTTCATGATCTTGTAGGGCACGCCCTGCTCGATCAGCTTGTGCTTGGTGAGCCATGCCGACGCGGGCGAGCGATCGTAGATGCCGATGCGCAGCTTCGACAGCGTGGCCGGGTCGAGCTTCAGGAAGTCCTCGGTCGACGCGACCTGGTCCAGGCCCTTGCCCTTGGGGAAGACCAGCGCATAGGTCGAGCGGTAGTACGGCTTGGTGACGGAGACCTGGTCGTAACCCGCAGGCACGCCCATCACGATGTCGCAGGGGTAGTCCTGGCCCGGCAACTTGTAGCGCAGCGTGTTGCGGATGAAGGCCAGGCGCTGCGGGAAGGAGTAGTAGACGACGGGGAGCCCCATCGACTTGCCGAACACTTCGGCGATCTTGTTCTCGATGCCTTCACCCTTGGTGTTGGAGAAGGGCAGGTTGTTCGGGTCTTGGCAGACACGCAGCTCCTTGCGCGGCGCGGGCTTTTCCTGCGCTGCCGCGCCGGTGGCCAGCAAGCTCAGCGGAAGGGCGACGACGGCCAGCGCGCGGATGCCGTTCATTTGGGGAGTTCTTCGACCTTGGCGCGAGTGATGGCGCCATCGGACCGGCCCTTGAGATAGGCGTAGAGCTGATTGATGTTGTCCATGACCACCGGGCTGTTGCCGAAGCTCTGCATGCCCTTGTCCAGCCGGCCGTTGGTCACGGTCTTGACGAATTCGTCCTTGCTGAGCGTCTTCAGGCTGGCCACCAGCGAGGGTCCGACCATGCCTTCCTGATTGGCGCCGTGACAGCGGTCGCAAGCCGCGGCACGCCAAGCCCGGAAGCCTTTCATGGTCTCGCCGTCGACCTTGTAGCCGTCAACCACCGTGTACAGCTTCTTGTCTTCCGCGTGAGCCGCAACGGCACCACCCATGCACAGCAGCGCGCATGCGCCGATCAACACCAATTTCAGTCTCATCATTTGTATTCAGCCCTGTTTCTTTCCAATTGAAAAGAGGGGCAGCCAGTAGGTGCCAGCTGCCCCTCTCCGGTATCAGAACAGGGTCCGGGCTCGTGGGTTCCCGGGGACTTACCCTGTCGTCGTATGCGATCAGTTCGGCAGCGCGAAGACTGTCAGCGAACCGCCCAGTTCCGTATACTGGTTCAGCTCACGGTAGCCGCCCACTGCGCCCAGGCCGTCCTGGTCCTTCTCGAGGCCAGCTGCCATGCCGATGCCGGCCCAGCCGCCAATGCCCGAGAACACGCCGATGTACTGCTTGCCCTTGTGCTCATAGGTGAACACGTTGCCGATGATCCCGGACGGGGTCTTGAACTTGAAGAGTTCCTTGTTGATGTTCTTCTTGTCCACGCACTTCAGGTAGCCCTCCAGCGTGCCGTAGCACGACAGGCCGCCAGCGGTGTTGAGCGAGCCGCTCCAGACCGAGAACTTCTCGGAATGGCTCTGCACGATCTTGCCGGTGCCGGCGTTGTACGTGATGAAGTTGCCCATGCCGCCATGGCTGCCCGGCGCCGGGTACATCGAGAGCGTCGCGCCCACGTACGGCTGGCCTGCGGTGTACTCGACCTTGAAGGGCTCGTAGTCCATGCAGACATGGTTGGTCGGCACGTAGAAGAGCTTGGTTTCCGGGTCGAAGGAGGCAGGCTGCTGGTCCTTGCTGCCGAGCGCGGCCGGGCAGATGCCCTTGCTGTTGACGTCCGGTCCGTTCTGCGCCGTCGAGTACTTGGCAACCACTTGCGGGCGGCCGGTCTTCATGTCGACGTTGGTGGCCCAGTTGACCTTCGGGTCGTACTTTTCAGCGACCAGCAGGGCGCCGGTGACGCGGTCCATCGTGTAGGCGAAGCCGTTGCGGTCGAAGTGCACGAGTGCCTTGGTCGGCTTGCCCTTGACGTCGATGTCGGCCAGGATCATCTCGTTCACGCCGTCGAAGTCCCATTCGTCGAAGGGCGTCATCTGGTAGACCCACTTGGCCATGCCGGTGTCCACGTCGCGCGCGAAGATCGTCATCGACCACTTGTTGTCACCCGGCCGTTGCGAGGGGTTCCACGTCGACGGATTGCCCGTGCCGTAGTACATCAGGTTGAGCGCCTTGTCGTAGCTGTACCAGCCCCAGGTGGTGCCGCCGCCGATCTTCCACTGGTCGCCCTTCCAGGTCTTCAGCGAAGAGTCCGCGCCGACCGGGGCCATCTTGCCGTCGGTCCAGGTCATGGTCTTCTGCGGGTCGATCAGCATCTCGGCATCCGGTCCGACGCTGTAGCCCTTCCAGGCCAGCTTGCCGTCGCTCAGGTTGTAGGCCGCGATGAAGCCGCGCACGCCCCATTCGCCGCCGGAGATGCCGGTGATGACCTTGTCCTTGAAGACGTGCGGCGCATTGGTGTTGACCGCGCCGAGCTTCGGGTCGCCGTTCTTGACGGTCCAGACCACCTTGCCGGTCTTGGCGTCGAGGGCGACCAGGTTGCTGTCGGCCTGTTGCAGGAGGACCTTGCCTTCGGCGTAGGCGAGGCCGCGGTACACCGTGTCGCAGCACATCTGCGGGATCACGGCCGGGTCTTGCTTGGGCTCGTACTTCCAGAGGATCTTCTGGTTGTCGAGGTTGATCGCGAAGACCTTGTTGGGGAAGGGCGAGTGCAGGTACATCGTCCCGTCGATCACCAGTGGCGAACCTTCATGGCCGCGCAGCACCCCGGTGGAGAACATCCACGCGACCTGCATCTTGCCGACGTTGCCCGTGTTGATCTGCTTGAGCTTGCTGTAGCGCTGGTTGTACATGTCGCCAGCCTGCATCGCCCAATTCTTCGAGTTGGCGATATTTTTCTCGACATCGGCATTGGCATGCGCCAATGCCGGCACCGCAAGTAGCGCCGCCGCCAGCAGGCGCCAGGTGCGCCCTAGTAAGTGCCCGGAAAATCGCATCGAAGTCTCCTTGTTTTGGAACATCAGAGCCTGTCCGCACCAACCGCAAACAGGCGCCTGCCGAGCAACTCGACGAAGCCGGCCAGTGCACCAAATGCAAGTTGCGCGCCTGCTTCGAGGTGCCGCAATCGTGGCGTCGTGCAACGGTGTGTTGCCGCGTTCGTATGCGCCGTCCTGCAGCATTGGCGAGGGGAAACCCTAGTCCTTCAATGCCATCACGGGGCGTGCGCGCGATGGACGGCGGGGCGAACGTTCTCTCGCGCACAACGAGGCCTGACGCCGATTCGTGGCCCTCTCAGGGTTCACCATGAATTGCGATCCGGCCAATGGCCGCAGCATCGCCCGGTGAGGGCTGCATCAGAAATGTGGCAACCACTTTCGACACAGAGTGTTTCACCGGGAACGGTGTCATCCGCGGGCAGACGAGGCACCCGACCACGGCGGAAAAACCATGGGCGCGGGTATTGCTTTGCTGGGGTGCCGTCCCCTGCGGATGGCCGTGTCCGACCGTACTGATTGATCAATGCAAGAGACGCTTTCGAAGACCATGCTCCGGACCACCGGCCTGACCAAGCGGTACGGCTCGCGCGTCGCATTAAAGAACCTTTCACTGAGCCTCGCGTCGGGGCAATTCGTCGCGCTGCTGGGGCCCAACGGCGCCGGCAAATCGACCTTGTTCCAGGTGCTCACCGGGCTGTTCGCGGCGGACGAAGGTGAGGTCGAAGTGGCAGGCCATTCGCTCGGCCGTTCGGCGACTGCGGCGCTGCGTCACATCGGCGTCGTGTTCCAGCAGATGTCGCTGGACCTGGACCTCAGCATCCGGCGCAACCTGCTGTTCCAGGCCGACCTGCACGGCCTGCCGCGGCGTGTTGCGGTGCAACGGATCGAGGCCGATTGCGCGCGCCTCGCCATCGAGCCCAACCTCGATCGCAAGGTGCGCGAACTCTCCGGCGGCAACCGGCGCAAGGTGGAACTTGTGCGCGCCTTGCTGCATCGACCCTCCGTGCTGCTGATGGACGAGGCGACGGTGGGCTTGGATCCCAAGTCCCGGCAGGACCTGATGCGTGCCCTGCGCGCCGATGTGAAGGAACGCGGCGTGGGCGTGCTATGGGCTACTCACCTGGTCGGCGAGGCCGAAGGCGCCGACCGCGTGCTGGTGCTGCACAAGGGCGAACTGCTGTGCGACGGCACGCCGGCCGAGGTGACGCAGGCACTGGGCGGGCCGACGCTGGAGGCGGGATTCATCTCGCGCACGAACGATTCAAGACCAAAGGAGACCGTGACATGAACGAAGTGGGTGACTGGGTGAAGCGTGTGGCTTGTGCGGGCACGGCGGTGCTGGGCTTGTGCATTGGCGGGGCCGCGATGGCCCAGGGCACGGCCTATGTCTCGAGCGAGAAGGACCAGGCGCTGACCATGATCGACCTGGCCACGCTCACGGTGAAGGGAACCATCCCGACCTGCAAGCGCGGCCGGCATATCCAGATGACGCCGGACAAGCTGATCATGGTCGCCTGCACCGAATCCAACGCCGCCGACGTGATCGACCCGGCCACCGGCAAGTCGGTGCGGCGCATCCCGCTGGGCGACGAACCGGAGGCCTTCGACATCTCGCCGGACGGCAAGACCATCTACGTCTCCAACGAGGACGAGGGCGCAACCAGCTTCATCAACGCCGCCAACGGCAAGGTGCTCAAGTCGATCAAGGTCGGCAAGGAACCGGAGGGCGTCAAGGTCAGCGCGGACGGCAAGATGCTGTACGTCACCTCCGAGGTCGCGAGCCTGGTCCATGCGATCGACGTGGCCAGCGCCAAGGTGGTGAAGAACATCAAGGTCGGCAAGCGTCCGCGCCGCATGGCCTTCACGCCGGATGGCAAGGAACTGTGGGTCACCAATGAACTCGACGCCACGGTCAGCATCATCGAAACGGCCACGCAGGCGGTGACCGACACGATCAAGTTCGAAGTGAAGGGCGCGCGCGCCGAGGACATCTCCCCGGTCGGCGTCGTGATGACGCGCGACGGCAAGCGCGCCTTCGTGGCGCTGGGCCGGGCCAACCACGTGGCCTTCGTCGACGTGGCCCAGCGCAAGGTCACGAACCTGGTGCTGGTCGGCAAGCGCGCATGGAACGTCACGCTCGACAAGGCCGAGGCGCGGCTCTACGTCGTGAACGGCCTGAGCGATGACGTGACCGTGGTGGACGTCGCCGGGGCCAAGGCGCTCAAGAGCATTCCGGTCGGGCGCGTGCCTTACGGCCTGGTGGTGGTGGAATGAAGGGTTGCGCCTGTCGCGCGGGCCTGGCGCTGCTGCTGGCGGCGCTGGGCGCGAGCGTGACGGGGGTGGCGGCAGGCGCGGTCACGCCCTTGAAAGCCACGCTGATCGTGCCCGGCGACGACCCGCGGCTGGAGCGCTCGCGCATCGAGCGTCACTTCCTCGGCCACACCGACGGGCCGGCGAACGACGGCTTGCAGGTGGCGCTGGAGGAAAGCGAATTCGAGTTGCAGGCCGTCGACGCCGCGGTCGCGCTGACCAGCCAGCCGGCCGACAACCTCGCAGCCGCGCGCACGGCCGCGCAAGCCGCGGAGAAGGCCGGCGCGGCGGTGCTGCTGACCGACCTGCCGACCGACTGGACGCTGGCCGTGGCGGACGCGGTGAAGATTCCGGTCCTCAACATCGGCAACCCGGCCGACAGCCTGCGCGAGCAGGATTGCCGCGCCCGCCTGTTCCACATCCTGCCGAGCGAGCGCATGCGCGCCGACGCCTTGGCGCAAACCCTTGTGTCTCGCAAATGGAGCAAGCTGTTGCTGCTCGTGGGTCAGAGTGCGCAGGACCAGTTGCGCAGCGCCACGGTGCAAGCCTCCATCAAACGCTACGGCTTGCAGGTGGTGGCGACCAAGCCCTTCAAGCTCTCCGGCGATCCGCGCGAACGCGACCTGGCCAATCCCTTGCTGCTCACGGCTGGCAGCACCTATGACGCGGTGTGGGTGGTCGACAGCGACGGCGAGTTCGCGCGCAGCCTGCCTTACCGCACCGTGCTGCCGCGCCCCGTGGTAGGTGATGCGGGGCTGGTGCCGGTGGCATGGCATGCGCAGTTCGAGCGCTTCGGAGCGCCGCAGGTGTCGCGCCGCTTTGCGAAGGCCGCGGGCCGGCCCATGACCGCCAACGACTGGGCCGCATGGATGGCCGGCAAGGCGCTGGTCGCGGCGGCCATCGCGGCGCCCAAGGGGCCGGCGGCGCAGTGGGCGCAGGCCATGGCCAAGACGCCGATCGACGGCTCCAAGGGCACCAGCCTGACGTTCCGTCCGTGGGACGGTCAGTTGCGCCAGACCATGCTGCTGACCGACGGCCAGGGCGTGATCTCGCAGGCGCCGATCGAGGGCCTGCTGCACCCCACCAACGTACTGGACACTCTGGGCGCGGATGCGCCGGAGAAGAAATGCAAGGTGACGCGATGAGCGCAGCGCCGGGCCGCCCCAAGCAAGCTCAGGCCCCCTCGGGGGGCAACGAGGAACACGAAGTGCCGAGCGTGGGGGCTGCGATGAGCGCGGTTCAGGAAGTCACCGCGGACACCGCGCCGCGGCGCGGCATCGCGCACGCACTGCAGGCGATGCGCGCCATCGTGCTGCGCGAGCTCATCAAGTTCTCCCAGCAGACGGGGCGACTGGTGTCCGCGCTGGTCCGCCCGCTTTTGTGGCTCGCGGTCTTCGCGGCCGGCTTCCGCAACGTATTCGGCGTGGCGATCGTCGAGCCGTACGACACCTACATCCCCTACGACGTCTACATCGCGCCGGGCCTGGTCGGCATGGTGCTGCTGTTTAACGGCATGCAGTCCTCGCTGGCGATGGTCTACGACCGCGAGATGGGCCTGATGCGGCTGTTGCTCACGGCGCCGTTGCCGCGCGCCTGGCTGCTGTTCTGCAAGCTCTGTGCGACGGCGCTGCTGTCGGTGCTGCAGGCGCTGGCCTTCATCGTCGTCGCGATGCTGCTCGGCACCGAGCTTCCGCTGTTCTCGCTGGCCGGCCTGCATGCGCTGCTGGCGCTGGTGTGCGGCGCGTTGATGCTGGGCGCGCTCGGGCTGCTGCTGTCGGTCTACGTCAAGCAACTGGAGAACTTCGCCGGCACGATGAACTTCGTGATCTTCCCGATGTACTTCATGTCGACCGCGCTCTATCCGCTGTGGAAGCTGCAGGAGTCGGGCGCCGAATGGGTCTACCAGCTGGCGCGCTTCAACCCCTTCACGCACGCCGTCGAATGGATTCGCTTCGCGCTCTATGGCAAGGACCCCGGCGAGGCGCCTTGGGTGGTGCTGGGTTGCCTGCTCGTCTTCTTCTTCGTGGCCTGCTGGGGCTACGACCCGCAGCGTGGATTCGGCGGGTTGACCAAGCGCGGAGGCCCGCCGTGAACCTTGCACGTCGGCGGTTGCTGGTGCGCGTGGCGGGTGGCGCCTTGACCGCACTGCCGTTCGTGCAAAGTACCGGCGCGCCGGCGGCCGAGCCGTTTCCCGTCCGCCCCGTGATGCTGTGGGTGCCCTGGGCCGCGGGCGGCGCCACCGACCTTTCGCTGCGATTGCTGGCCGAACTCGCGGGCGCGGCGCTGGGCCAGCCGGTGGTGGTGGCGAATCGCCCCGGTGCGGGCGGCACGATGGCAATGGGCCTGCTGACCCAGGCCGAGCCCAACGGCTACACCATCGCGCAGATGCCGCAGCCGGTGTTCCGCGCACCCTTCGTCCACAAGGTGGCGTGGGACCCGGTGCGCGACATCACGCCGATCATCCAGATCTCCGGCGTCACCTTCGGCGTGCTGGTCGCGAGCGAGAGTCGCTTCCGCTCGCTGGAAGACCTGTTCGCCTTCGCGCGCGAGCGGCCGGGGGAACTCAGCATCGCGACCAACGGCGTCGGCACCACGCCGCACTTGGTCCTGGAACAGCTCTTCACCGAACGCGGCATGCGCTACATCCATGTGCCGTACAAAGGCACCTCCGAGCTGACCTTGGCCGTGGAGTCCGGACAGGTGCTGGTGGGCGTGAATTCCAGCGGCTTCGGTCCCGAGGTCGATGCGGGCCGCATGCGGCTCTTGGCGACCTTCTCGGCGCAGCGTTCGAAGCGCTGGCCGCAGGTGCCGACGCTGCGGGAACTGGGCTTCGACATCGTGGCCATGTCGCCGTATGGGCTGGCCGGGCCGCGCGGGGTGCCGGCCCCTGTCGTGAAGGTGCTGCACGACGCGTTCAAGAAGGCGATGTACGACCCGCGCTTCATCGAGGACCTGGCCAGGTACGACCAGGAGCTGGCCTACCTCGGGCCGGCGGACTATGCCAAGGCGTGCCGTGCGGAGTACGCCAAGGAGCGCGCAGCGGCCGAGCGCCTGGGCGGCGCGCGCGGCGCGGTCAACTGAGGCAATAACGGAGAACGCCCGATGGATCGAAACGATGCGGTGATGAGCGATTGGCGGCAGCGGGCGCTGGCATTGGAGGCCGAAGTCGCCAAGGCGGTGATCGGGCAGGCGAGGGCGATCCGGCTCATCAGCACCGCCGTGTTCGCACGCGGCCATGTGCTGCTGCAAGGCGATGTGGGCGTCGGGAAGACCACGCTGCTGCGCGCCTTCGCGCAGGTGCTGGGCGGGGACTTCGGGCGCACCGAAGGCACGATCGACCTGATGCCCAACGACCTCATCTACTACACCTACATCAGCGCCGAGGGCAGGCCCGCGGTCGAGGCCGGCCCGCTCATCAAGCATGGCGAGAACCTGGCGATCTTCTTCTTCAACGAGATCAACCGCGCCCGGCCGCAGGTGCATTCACTGCTGCTGCGCGTGATGGCCGAGCGCAGCGTGTCGGCCTTCAACCGCGAGTTCCGTTTTCCGCATCTGCTGGTGTTCGCCGACCGCAACCGCGTGGAGCGCGAGGAGACCTTCGAGATCTCGGCGGCGGCGCGGGACCGCTTCATGATGGAAGTGACCATCGATGCGCCCGCCAGCGATGCCGAGCGGCGCGAGTTGATGTTCGACCCGCGCTTCCACGACACCGACCGGCTGGTCGGCGCGCTGTCCAGCGGGCTGGTGGCTTACGAGGAGCTGAACCAGGTGTCGGAACTCATCCAGCGCGGCGTGCAGGCCTCCGATGCGCTGCAGGCCTATGCGCTGAACCTCTGGCGCGCGACCTCGGTGCCGGCCGAATACGGCGTGCGCCTGTCGGACGTGGACACCGCGCAGCTGATGCTGGCCGGCGCCAGTCCGCGCGGCATGAGCCTGATGATGCGCGCCGCGCGCGTGGCGGCCTGGCTGGATGGGCGCAGCTATGTCGCACCGGAGGATGTGCAGGCCGTCTTCGTCGAGACCATCGCGCATCGGCTCTGCTACCAGCCGGTGTACGAGATGCGGCGGCAGGAGATCTCGGGGCGGCTCATGGCCGGCATCGTGGCCAGCGTGGCGGCGCCCTGAAAGGTCAATGCCGTGATGCAGCAGGCGCCCACCACGCGCGAGGTGCACTACCGCTTCGCCACGCCGGCCATGGGCCATTTCCCCGGCCATCACCGCAGCACGCGGGGCGAGAGCGGCTTCGAGTTCCGCGGCCATGCATCACTGCTGGACGCGCCCGACCCGCGGCGGCTCGACCTGCATGCGAGCCTGCGCGACCCCTTCGGCAACTGGGTCGTGCGGGTCTACAGCCAGCGCAAGTCGATCCCGGTCGTGGTGGTGGCGGACCTGTCGGCGTCGATGGGTTTTGCCGGCACGCGTCGCAAGCTCGACGTGCTGGCCGACTTCGTCGACAGCCTGGCCTGGTCGGCCTGGCGGACGGGCGACAGCTTCGGCTTTGTGGGTTGCGATCGCGCCGTGCGCGAAGACGTGCTGCTGCCGCCGACGCGCATGCGCGGCGTGGGTGCGACGCTGGCGCAGGCCTTGCGCGGGTTGGCGCTGGAGGGTGAATCGGCGCACGGGCTGTTGTCGGCCTCGCGCTACCTGGGGCGGCAGCGCGCGCTGGTGTTCCTGTTGTCCGACTTTCATCTGCCGTTGCCTGAGGTCGAGGCCCTGATCGCCTCGATGGCGCATCACGAACTGGTGCCGGTCGTGCTGTGGGACCCGATCGAATTCAGCCTGACGGCGCAGCGCGGGCTGGCGAACGTGGTCGACCCGGAGAGTGGCCGGCGCCGGCTGGTGTGGTGGCGGCCCGCGTTGCGCGACAAGTGGCTCGCTGCGCTGGCGGAGCGTCGTGAGGCGTTGCTGCACGTGTTCCAGGCCAACCGGCTCAAGCCGCTGTTCATCGAAGGCGCCTTCGATGCCGATGCGGTGACGCGGCACTTTCATTCCTGAGCGGCGAGATGACCTACCGCACGCGCTCCAGCGATCCGGCACGACACCGGCTGCGCCGCGCGGTGCTGGCAGGGGTGCTGGCCGCCTGGGCATGTGGCGCGTCGGCAATGCAACTCGAGGCGACGACATCCGAGCCGCGCGCCTTCGGCTACCAGGTGGGTGACATGGTGTCACGCACCGTCACGGTCGAACAACCGGATGGCCTCTTGCTCGACGAGACCAGCGTGCCGCGCCCGGGCGCGCGTGGCAAAGCGCTGGAGTTGCGCAGCGTCGAGCGAAGCAGCAGCGGGCAGTCCGGCGGGCGACGGCTGGAGTTCAAGCTGGCCTACCAGGTGTTCCTGTCGCCGCCGGAGCCGCGCACGCTGGAGATGCCGAGCTTCACGCTGCGCTTCAAGGGCGAACCGCGCGCGCAGGAGCTTCGCATCGAGAGCTGGCCGGTGACGGTGGCGCCGCTGGTGCCGGTGGATGTGTCGTCCCGGCATGGGCTCGGCGAACTGCGGCCCGACGCGGCGCCGCCGCTGATCGACACCCGCTTCGGGCGCTATCGCCTCGTCGCCTATGGCTGCGTGGCGCTGGTGCTGCTGGCTTGGCTGGCCCATGTGTACATCGGCCTGCCGTGGTGGGGCCGCGCGCACCGGCCGTTCACGATGGCCTGGCGCACGCTGCGGGGGCTGACGCCGGCAAGCCCGGATGCGCAATGGCGCGAGGCCTACCAGCGCCTGCATGCGGCCCTGAACCAATCCATGGGGGAGGTGGTGTTCGAGCAGGGAATCGACCGCTTCGTCGGCGCACGGCCGCGCTTCGCGCACTTGCGCGACGACCTCGCCACTTTCTTCGCGCAGTCGCGCAACGAGTTCTTCGGTGCCGGCGCGGCGGCCAAGGCGGACCGCAACTGGCTGATCGAGTTCTGCCGGCGCTGCCGCGATGCGGAGCGAGGTTCGGCATGAGCGCTGCGCCGGGCCGCCCCAAGCAAGCTCGCACCGCAGTGCGCAGCACGGAGGTCGCCCGGTGACCTTCGACCACCCGCTGCTGCTCTGGCTGCTGCCGCTGGCCCTGCTGCCGCTGCTCGCGCGCACGGGCGGCGCACTCAGCAACACCTGGGCCGCGCAGATGCCGCACGACCGCGCCTCCGACCTGCTGGGCTGGACGCTGCGCGGCATCGGCGTGCTGGCGCTGGCTGCATCGCTGCTCGGCATGGCGGGGCCGCACCTGCCGGAGTACGACGTGGAGCGCGTCGGCAAGGGTGCGGAGATCGTGCTGGTGCTCGACCGCAGCCGCAGCATGGACCAGGGCTTCGGCGGCGTGCGACCTGGTGCCGTGAAGGGCACCGGGCCCGAGGCGATCGACTACTACATGCGGCAAAGGAACCTGAGCGAGCCCAAGGGCAAGGTCGCGCGCCAGTTGCTGGCGGAGTTCGCGGCCAAGCGGCCGGATGACCGCTTCGGCATGATCGTCTTCAGCACCCTGCCGATCCGCGTGCTGGACTTCACGTCGAAGAACGACGCCATCCAGGCCGCCATCTCGGCGGGCGACATCGGACGCGGCCTGTCGGAGACCAACATCGGCCTGGCGATGCAATCGGCGCTGTCGTACTTCGAGGACGAGCCCTACACCGGCTCGCGCATCGTGATGCTGGTGTCCGACGGCGGCGACCGGCTCGACCCGGATGCCAAGGAACGCATCGCCTACATGGCGCGCAAGCTGCGCGTGACGATCTACTGGATCTACCTGCGCTCGAACAACGCGCCCGGGCTGGTGATGGAGAAGGGCGAGACGCCGTCGAACGTCGACGCCGTGCCGGAATACGCGCTGCATCGCTTCTTCGAGCAACTGGGCACGCCGTACCACGCCTATGAGGCGCACGACCCCGCGGCGCTGAAGACGGCCATAGAGGCGGTGAACCGGCTGGAGAACCTGCCGATCACCTACCTGGACACCGTGCCGCAGCGCGACCTCCGCCAGCCGGTGCTCGGCTTGGCCTTCGGCTGTGTCCTGCTGCTGCTGGCGGCCAACCTCATGGAGCTGCGGCGATGGGCCTGAATTCGCGGCGGCGGCGCACGCGCGTGGTGTGGGGCCTGCTGGTTGCGCTGGCGGTGGCAGCGACAGTCGACGGCGCGCTCGCCTGGCGCAAGTACCAGTGGAACGAGGTGATCGCCTCAGGCACGCTGCCGGCCGATGTCAAAGATGCGCCTCCGCAGGTGCGCTTCGCCCGAGCCCACGCCCAAGCCGACGCGGGCGAGGAGGAAGCGGCGCTGCACCTCTACCGCAGCCTGGAAGACGACACGCCCTTGGGCCAGGCCGCCCGCTACAACAGTGCCAACCTGTTGATCCGGCAGGCCGTCGCAGCGCAGGGCGGTGCCGAACCCGGCAAGGCCATCCCGCTCATCGAACTGGCCAAGGAGATCTACCGCGACGTGCTGCGTGTGGAGCCCGGGCGCTGGGATGCGCGCTACAACCTGGAGCGCGCCCAGCGGCTGCTGCCCGACCCGGACGAACTCGATCTGGCGCCGCCCGACACGCAGCGCAACTCCGAACGCGCGGCCACGACGATGCGCGGCTTCTCGCCGGGCCTGCCATGACGGCCAGCGACAGTCCGCGTGACGCTCCACGCGTTGCTCCACGCGATGATCGGCGCGACATGCCAGGCGCCGGGTGGCGACACCTCGCCGATCGCTGGCTGCTGCTGCTGGCCGCCATCGCGCTGGCCGCCAGCCTGTTCGATCCCGGCGTGATGACGCAGCGCCCGCTGGTCGACCATGTCGTCGTGATCGACGTGACCCAGAGCATGAACGTCACAGACGAGCGGATCGACGGCGAGCCGGTGTCGCGCCTGGCCTTTGCCAAGCAGGCGCTGCGCCAGTCGCTGCTGCGGATGCCTTGTGGCTCCAAGGTCGGCTGGGCGGTGTTCACCGAATACCGCGCCTTGCTGCTGCTGTCGCCGATCGAGGTCTGCGCCAACTTGAAGGAACTGCGCTCCACGTTGGCGCGGATCGACACGCGCATGGCCTGGTCGGGCAACAGCGAGATTGCCAAGGGACTGCACAGCGCCATCGGCATTGCGAAGCTGCTGCCGGACAAGCCCTCGCTGGTGTTCGTGACCGACGGGCAGGAGGCGCCGCCGCTGAACCCGCGCTACCGTCCGGCCTTCGACGACAAGCCGGGCGACGTGGCCGGGCTGATCGTCGGCGTCGGCGACTTGCGCCCCTCGCCGATTCCAAAGACTGACCAGGAGGGCAACCCGCTCGGCTTCTGGCGCCCTGACGAGGTGGCGCAGACCGACTTGCGCAGCCAGGGGCGCAACGCCAGCGTGAGGTCGGAAGGCATGGTGGATGACGTGGCGGGCACCAACGCGCCCACGCTCGGCGCGACGCCGGGCAGTGAACACATGTCGGCCTTGCGCGAGTCCTATCTGCGCCTGCTGGCGGGGGAGCAGGGGCTTGAATTCGTGCGCTTGCAATCGCCCGAGCGGCTGGCGCAAGCCTTGATGGCGCCCGCGCTGACCCGGCCGGAACCGGCGCGTTTCAGCCTGGCCGGCGTGCTGGCGGCTGTCGCCTGGGGGCTGCTGGTGGCGCGCTATGCGCTGTCGCTGCGGGTCAGGCGCCGGGCCTCGCGCGCCGGCTTGAAGACCAGGGCGTCGTAGAAATAGAACTCGGCATCCAGCGCCCACGCGATGTTCCGGCCCTGGCGAAAGCCGTGCTGCTCGCCTGCGAAGAGCAGGTACTGCGCGGTGATGCCTTTCTGGCGCAGCGCGGCGACCATCGACTCGGTCTGGCTTGGTGGGACGATCTTGTCCTCTGCGCCCTGGAAGAACGCGACCGGCGCGGTGAGCCTGTCGGCATTGCGAACGGGGGAGCGCTGCGCGTAGACCTCGCTGCCTTCCACATAGGGCGCGACCAGCCAGTCCAGGTAGCGCGACTCGAACTTGTGCGTGTCCCGTGCCAACGCTGCCAGGTCGCTGACGCCGTAGTGGCTGCCGCCCGCTGCGAACGCCTTGCGCACCGAGGGATCTTCAGAAGTCAGGCAGGCGAGGGCGGTGAAGCCGCCTGCGCTGCTGCCGGTGATCATGATCTGTCGCCCATCGACCCATCCCTTGCCGACGAGACAGCGCGCAGCCGCAGCGCAGTCCTCGACATCGACGAGGCCCCACATGCCGTGCAGGCGCTCGCGGTAGGCGCGGCCATAGCCGGTGCTGCCGCCGTAGTCGACATCAACCACCGCGACACCCCGGCTGGTCCAGAACTGCGTGCGCAGGTCGAGCAGGGTCGAGGCCGAGGAGGTCGGCCCGCCATGGCAGCGGACCAGCAGCGGGGGCAACTCGCCATCCGGTGCGCGATGGTCCGCGTTGGCGGGGGGATAGAACTGGGCGAAGGCTGTCTGGCCGCGCGGCGTGGGGAACTCGATCGATCGCGGGGTGGAGAAGTGCCGATGGATGGCGGGGTCGTCGGCGACTGCGCCGGACTGTCGCAGCACGGTGGTCGCGCCGGTGCGCGGGTCCAGCCGGACGATGGCGGTCGGCAGGGTCGGCGCGCCGGCCTTGAAGGCCACAGTTGTGCCGTACGCGCGAACCAGGGAGAAGTCGGCGTAGGGCAGGTCGAAGGGTGTCAGCCTGCCGCTCTGAAGGTCCAGCAGCGCGAGCCGGCCGAGGCCGCCCTCGATGTAGCTGCAGACCGCCTCGCCGGCCGACAGGAAGGCATAGGTGGACATCCCCAGCCCCCATTGCGGCCGGCCGAACTCGGCTGCCATCGGGCGCACGTTGACGATGTGCGCGTTCGCCTCGCAGCGATGGAGGTTCCACCAACCCGTCCGATCCGACACGAAGTAGAGGACACCATCCGGCGACCATTCCGGCTGGAACACCGATTCACCCGGACCACCCGCCATCAGGGTCGGATTGCGCACCGTGGCGCCGTCGAAGTCCGCGACCCAGATTTCGGTTCCTTCCCACGGCATGCGCGGGTGGTCCCATGCGAGCCAGGCCACGCGGCGACCGTCCGGGCTGAGCCTTGGCGAAGCGAAGAAGTCATGGTCCTGAACGAGCACGGTGCCGGCGCTTTCGCTGTCCGACGCAAGATCCAGTGCCACGATGGTGTTGACCGCTTCCTTGCCGGCCTCGCGGTGATCCTCGCGCACGCCGATCCACAAGCGGCGCGCCATGTCGACACGCCCATCGGCATACCGGAGCGCGGCGCGCGGCGTCCCGGCCGCAGCGGCCGGCGTGAGCGGTTCGGGCCTGCCGCCCTTGTCCAGGCGATACAGCCGCTGGTCCGCGAAGTCGCTGAAGCAGACGCTGCCATCCACCACGAGCGCCGAGTTGCCGCCGTACTCATGCACCCGCGTGCGCACGGAAAACCCCGTTGGCGTCACGTCCACGTTCGACCCATCCCCAGCCCGGCGTACCAGCACATGCCGCCCGGCCTCCTGCGGCCGGGCCTCGACCCAGTACACCTCGCTGCCATCCAGCAGCACATCGACAAGGGTGATGGATTCGCTGGCCACCAGCGCGGACGTAATGGGGGAGGACCAGCTTCCGAAAGAGGCCTCGGTCGGATTGGGCATGGACATTGCGGTTGGGGTGGCGACGGCTGTCGCGGAAGTCGAGAAAGAGGTCGGGATGATGCTACGAATGCCCCTTCTTCGGATGCTCGATGCAGGCGACGGCCCGGACTTGCGCAGCAAGCGTGGCACTCGGGTCAGTACGGGGGCCACCCCTGCGTGGCAACGTTACATTGCGGAACAGAGTGCAGCACGGCGTTCCAATTGGAGACATGGCGGATGACGACTCATTGGCGATTGCCACGATGGCGTGCCTGGGCCCCCGAGCGATTCGAATTCGCGGGGGTGTTGCTTCTGACTTTGCTGACCTTCGTGGTGTCCAGCGCGCTGGAACTGCGCGAGCGCATGGCCGATCTCCTGGCCCATGGCGAGGCGTGGCAGATCGACGAGGTTCCGTTCACGTTGATGGCGCTCTCCCTGGGTCTGGCCTGGTATGCGTGGCGCAGGCGCATCGACGCGTCGCGCCTGCTGGTCAAGAACCGCGAACTCACGCAACAGTTGATCGCCCTGCAGGAGAACGAACGGCTGGCGCTGGCGCGCGAGTTGCACGATGAATTCGCCCAGCACTGCACGGCGATCCGGATCGAGGCCACCTATATCCAGCGCTCGAATTCGCTCGAGCAGATCGGCGAGGCCGCGCGACGCGCCGCTGCTTCTGCCCAGTCATTGCAGGAGGGTGTGCGGCGCCTGGTCTGTCGCCTGCGCCCGGCGGAACTCGACGAGCTGGGCCTCGTTGCCGCGATGCAGTCGCTCTGCGAAAGCTGGACCGTGCGCAGCGGCGTGCCCTGCCTGTTCCATTCCCGTGGCAATCTGTGCCAGCACAGCGAGGCCGTCGACACCACCGTCTATCGCGTGACGCAGGAAGCCCTGGCCAACGTCGTGCGGCATGCGAATGCCACGCGCGTGAACATCGAGCTGGCGGCGACGTCGGAGAGCCTGTGCTTGTGCGTGGAAGACGACGGCCGCGGCTTTGGTGCCGTGGTGCCGGAGCGCGGCTTCGGCCTGCTCGGTGCGACCGAGCGTGCCGCAGCCCTGGGCGGCAGGCTCGAAGCCGACAGCGCTCCGGGCGCCGGCACGCGCATCCGCATGCAACTCCCGTTGGTTGCGCGCCAAACCAAGTCGGAGGCGCTCGCATGATCCGGCTGCTGCTGGTCGACGACCATCCGGTGGTGCGGGCCGGATACAGCCACCTGCTGGAACAGGACGGCGACATGAAGGTCGTGGCGCAGGCGGCCAGCGTCGATGAAGCCTGCGCGCAGTTCGCCATCCATGAGCCGGAGATCACCATCACCGACCTGGCCATGCCCGGCAGCAGCGGGCTGGAACTGATCCGCCGGCTGCGCGAACGCGACCCGCGGGCGCGCACCCTGGTCTTCAGCATGCACGACACCAACCTGCTGGTGCAGCGCGCGCTCGAACTCGGCGCGCTGGGCTTCGTCTCCAAGAGCAGCCCGCCCGAGTGCCTGATCGAAGCCGTCCACAGCGTGCGCGACGGGCGACGCTACCTGAGCCCGGCGCTGGCCGAACGCCTGCGCAACGGCGCGGACGAGTCGCAGGCCTTCGACTCGCTGACGCAGCGTGAATTCGAACTGTTCCGCTTGCTCTCGCGCGGCGAGTCGGTGGCCACCTGCGCCAACACCTTGCACCTGAGCCCGAAGACGGTGTCGAACCTGCAGAGCCTGTTGAAGGACAAGCTGGGTGTGCATACCACCGCGGCGATGGTGCACCTGGCGCTGCGACATGGTTTGATCCCGGCCGAACTCGCCTGAACCTGCCTCCCTCATTGAGGGGATGAAAACACTAGCGCACATTTTTCGTGTGAACAGGGCCACATCGAAAAAAAGTCTCGCTGCCTACCATTTGCACAGGTTCGAAGCCCCTCGATCACACCACCTGACAGCAGGTATCGACGCATTCGGACCCTTGCAACCGATCGCAGGAGCCGATGATGAAGTCTTCCATTTTCTCTTCCCGTTCTGTCTGGCGCGCGCCCGCTGCCGCGGTGGCCGCCCTCGCGCTGGCAGGCGCCGCCTGCATGGCGCTGGCCCAATCCAGCTACACGCCGCCGCAGGCCTCGGCCCAGGGTACGCCGCTGACTTTGCTGCTGCGCGGGCCCACGGGCGACCCCTCGACACTCGTGTTCTCGGCCGATTCGGGTTGGCGCCTGAATCGCGGCTGGGCCTCGGTCGCGAAAACCACGCGGGGCGATGGCATGTTCCAGATCATGAAGACTGCGATGAAGTCGCCCCCAGTGCCGGCCGACGAGCAGCCCGCGGAGGCGCGGCCCTTGACCGTGTTCATCGACGGCCCGACCGGCTACGCCTTCATGTACACCTTCGACCAGGGCTGGAAGTTCGTCGGGCAGATTGCCAACGACGGTCGGTAGCAACCCCGTGCGTGACGACGGCAGGGCACCTGGAGTGCGCAATGTGGCGCGCAGTGGATCTGGCGAAGCGCTTGCGGGCGGGGCAGATGGCCCGCTACGCGGCGGCGCTGTTCCTGGCGCTGTCCGGCGAGCTCGGCACACCGGAACACATCGGCCGTGCGCCCGCGCCGTTCACGGGTATCGACGACCCGGCCGTCGCGAGTGCGTGGCAGGCCTTGCGCACCCTCCAATGCGAACGCTGCCACGGCCAAGGCTATGAGGGTCTGTCGGCGCCGTCCATCGTCGAGTTCGCCCGCACGCAGGACCACGCGGCTTTCGTTCGCACCGTGCTGGATGGCAATGGCCCGCGAGGCATGCCCGCCTACCGCGGCAATCCGCTCGTCGACGCGAACATCGAAGGCATCTATCGCTACTTCGCCGCAAGGGCCGATGGGTCGATCGGCCCGACGGACCGACCCGCGGCGCGAACGGCATCTGGCCAGGGTTGAAGCGACTAACGGACGATCTTCTCGCGATTGACTGCGCGATCGATGCCCTTGGCTTGGTCGAAGCCCTTCGCGTCCTTGAAGATCGTCCCGTCCAGGTCGGCTTCAGTGAAGTCGGCGCCGGTGACGTCCGCGCCCGTGAGGTCGGCGCCGGCCAGCCGGACCAGATAGAAGCTGACGCCCTGCAGGTTGCTGCCGCGCAGGTTGCTGAAATTCATCACCGAGCGGTTGAAGTCCGAGCCCGACAGGTTGGCGCCTGCCAGGTTCGCACCGTTCAGGTCGGTCCGCATCTGTCCCATCCCCTGGTTCTTGATGTTGACGCCGACCATGGCGTTGCTGATGTTGGCGCCGGACAGGTCGGCCCCCGGCAGGTCCGCGATCATCTTCACGCCGGTCATGTTGGCGCCCTTGAACACCGGCATCTTCTTGACCTCGCCACCGAGTATCACAACCGACAGCAGGCTGGCCTTCGTGAGGTTGGCGCCGCTGAAGTCGGTGCCCATGAGCCACGCGCCGTTGAGGTTGGCGCCTTCCAGGTTCGCGCCGCGGAAGTCGGCCAGTACGAGCTTGCTGGCGAAGAAGCTGGTGCCGCGCAACTGGGCATGGCGAAAGTCCAGCTTGCTCAGGTCGAGGTCCGACAGGTCCTTGCCTGCGAGGTCTGCCGGCTTGGCAGGCGAGGCGGCTTTGAGCAAGGCGCCGACCTGGTCGACCGAAAGCTCGGCCGACGCGGCGCTCATGGCCCCGGTGGCGGACAGCAGCGCGACCACTGTCGATATCACGGTCGAGATCGCGAAACATCGGGCGCGGATCATTCGGCTACTCCTCTCGTTGTCGCGGCTTTCCACGAGGCATCTGCCTCGCGACCCCGTGCCGCCATAGGATCGACCTTCACCACTTCGCAATTTGAAGAAGGAGTCGGAGATGACCCAATGGCGCAAACAAACCGCTTCCGAGGTGTTCACGCCCGAGGAGGTCACCGCAAGGCTCGCCGAGGAACTGCCGAAATGGTATCTGGAAGACGGCTGGATCCGACGCAAGTTCAAGACCAGCGGCTGGAAGGGCACGCTGATGGTGGTCAACACGGTGGGCCATCTTGCCGAGGCCGCCTGGCACCATCCGGACCTGACCGTCTCCTACGCCTTCGTGACGGTCAAGCTCATGAACCACGCGGCCAAGGGCATCACCGAGAAGGACTTCGAACTGGCGAAGAAGATCGAGGAAGTGGTGATGTGGCAACCGGGTGCGGTGGAAGGGGCCGTGCTGGAAGGGACGCCTGACGATCCAAGGTTCAAGTACCTGAAGTACGACTGAACCCGTACCGTCGGTGTGACAGCTACGGCGGCTCCCTGAGCCAGAACCAGGCCGCTGCAGTCAGGCCCAGCCACACGGCGACGACGAAGGCCGCGCCCGCCCAACTGCGAGGCTTCGCGCCCTGGGTGGCCATCCACTGGTCCGCCTGCGCGCGGCATTCCGCGAGGACATCGGGCGGCAGGAGCCTGATGGCCAGCCAGATCAGGCCGGGCAGCAGCAGCACCTCATCGAGGTAGCCCAGCACCGGGACGAAGTCCGGGATGAGGTCGATGGGGCTCAGCGCATAGGCCACGACGAACAGGCCCAGGGCCTTTGCATACCAGGGTGTCCGCGGGTTCTTGCCGGCGAACCACAGCGTCACGCCGTCGCGCTTGATGCGCTTGGCCCAGTCGCCGACGCGGTCGAGGATGCCCATGGGTCGAAGTCCGCCGATGTGCCGAGGCGCCGATGTGCCGGGGGCCTCAGGAGCGCAAGGGCGCCGATGCCTCGGGCGCGGGTCTGGCCCGCACCGGCCACAGCACCGAGGCAATCGCCACCATCATCAGCACGACGGCGGTCCAGTCCTGCCAGTACACCGTCTCGCCGAGCCACAGCGCGCCGCTGAACACGCCCAGCACGGGTATGAACATCACGCTCAGCGTGGAGGCCACGGGCGGCAGTCCACGCGCCAGGTAGAACCAGGCGGCATGCGCAAAGCCGAAGATCAGCACGGCGTTGTAGCCAATCGCGGCCCAGGTGGCCTTGCCTGGCGGTCCC
Organism: Variovorax rhizosphaerae; assembly: GCF_037889975.1. Taxonomy (NCBI): domain Bacteria; kingdom Pseudomonadati; phylum Pseudomonadota; class Betaproteobacteria; order Burkholderiales; family Comamonadaceae; genus Variovorax; species Variovorax rhizosphaerae. Next base: position 45,660 of record NZ_JBBKZT010000016.1, read on the forward strand.
CATTGCGCGCGTTCGAACAGCACGGACAGCACCGTCATCACCACGGCCGTCAGCGCGGTCATCCAGAACGAGAGCGTGAGCGTGGGCAAGGGAATGCGCGTATGGCGCAACAGTTGCGTGCCCAGCGCCCAGGTGGCCGCCGCGATCAGGGCCAGCGCGACATAAGCCGGGCGCCCGGCCAGGTGCGTGAACTCATGCCACAGCAACAGCGCCACGCCGAGCGCGCATGCGCCCACGCCCACCCAGCCGCGACGCGTGAGCACCGCCGAGAACAGCACCGCACCGATCACGGCCGAGAACACCGGCATCGTGTAGCCCAGGATGGCCGCGCGTCCGCTCGACAGCGCCTTCACCGCCAGGATGATGCAGGCGTGCCAGACGAACATGTTGGTGGCGGCCAGCCACAGCAGCTCGGGCCACTGCTGGCGCGGCACCTTGAACGGTGTCTTCAACACGACCAGCGCCAGGCCCAGCACCGGCAAGCCGAGCCAGAGCGAGAGCGCGCGGAAGGTCAGCGGCGGATAGTCGGCCACCCCCAGCTTCATCACCGGCCAGTTGAGCCCCCAGGCCAGCGTGAGTGGGACGAGCAGGGCGAACTGGCGCAGCGTGAGCGTTTGCATGTGCGCCATTGTCGGGAAGTTCCGGCTGCTTCGCCGGGACTGCAAGCGCGGCTCGCGTGGAGCGCGAGACGCCATGTCAAAAGACGCAGCCGCGTTTCCGGATTGCCTACAAAGGGCAGCCCCCGTTGCTGACGAAGCCTGGCCGTCTGCGAAGTCATCGTTGACTTCGACGCACAGCCCCATCGGCGGCGCTTTTCAACCAACCATCAAAGGAAACAACATGGCCAATGTTCAAGACTTTCCCGAAACCCGTGACCTGAACCGCGACCCGATCACGGGTGCTCCCGGCGCACATCCCGTGGGTACCGGCGTGGGCGCCACAGGCGGCGCACTGGCAGGTGCTGCGGCAGGCGCGATGGCCGGCCCGGTCGGCGCTGCTGTCGGCCTGGTGGCGGGCGCTGTCGTTGGCGGCCTGGGCGGCAAGGCCGTCGGCGAGCGCATCAACCCGACCGCCGAGGACGCCTACTGGCGCAAGAGCTACGACACGCAGCCCTACTACGAATCCGGCCTCGGATATGACGACTACGGCCCGGCCTACCAGTTGGGCTACACCGGACGCGGCACGCTGGGAAGCGACTGGGACACCGTCGAGCCGACGCTCGCCAGCCGCTGGGAAACCGACCGGGGAACCTCCCGGCTCGACTGGCCGCGTGCCCGCGCCGCGACGCGCGCCGCATGGGACCGTGCGGACGAGACCTACTTCAGCACCGACGAAATCACCACTGGCGAAGGTCCGCAGTACGGGGACCCGATGTCCAACGACGACGTGGTGGATGTGCTCAACGACCTGCTCGAGAACACGCGCGACGGCGGCTACGGCTTCCTGGCCTGCGCCGAAGAGGTGGAGAGCCCGACCATGAAGCAGCTCTTCGTCAGCCGTGCCGAAGGTTGCCGCCAGGGTGAAGCGGAACTGGTGCAACTCATCACGTCGTTGGGCGGCGAGCCGGCCGAAGGCGGGACGACCGCAGGCGCGCTGCATCGCGGCTGGGTGCATGTGAAGGGGTCACTGGGCGCCAACAGCGACTTGTCGATCCTGGAATCGTGCGAACGCGGCGAAGACACGGCCATCGCGCGCTATCGCAAGGCGCTGAGGCAGAACCTGCCCGCGAATGTTCGAAGCGTGGTGCAGCGCCAGGCCGAAGGCGCCCAGCGCAACCATGACCAGATCCGCGACCTGCGCAACGCCGCACGTGCGCGCGACGAGGCATAACGACAGGACCTGATAGGGAGGCCTCCCCGGTCGAGACCGAAGCCGCCAATGCGATGGCTTCGGTCTTGAGTCCAGGCGGCCTTATCCCTTGTTGATGTTGAAACCGGTCGTGGCCATGTCGTGCTCGGCGTTCTTCCCGTGTTCACAGGTGTCGGCCGCAGCGCTCACTGGGGCGGCGCTCGCATCGATACGGATTTCAAGGGCCGCCGCGGCCGTCCTCGCCTCGTTCACCTTTCGCGCGTTGGCCGGACTCGGCCGGTAGAGTTGCTCCAGTTCCGCCCGCGCGATCGCGTTGGCTTGTTGTGCTTGCACCATGCAGAAGTCCTTGGCGTCCTCGGCCAAGGTGTCGCACCTGTCCTTCGCGCCCTGGTACCTGGCTTCGATGGCGCAGCATGCGACCCTGTACTCGTCCTTGGTCATCGCCTGCACGCCGGTCAAGGCGAGCAGCGCCGATGCGATGGCGATCGCAAAGAGATGCTGTTTCATTGTTCAAGTCCTCCCTGCTCTGGATGCCCGCACGATACCGGGTCCGGCCGGCACATGCTGTCGCGAATCGCAACGCCCCGACAAATCGAGCGGCCATGCCGCAGGCACGAACGCAAAGCTCCGCTCAGATGACCCCGCTCGCGTGCCCTTCCCAGAACGCATCCCGCAGCTTGCGCTTGTACAGCTTGCCCGTGGGCAGCCGCGGCAACTGGTCGGTGAAGTCCACCGACTTCGGGCACTTCATGTGCGCCAGGTTCGACTCGCAGAACGCGATCAGTTCGGCGGCCAGTTCCGGCGTGTGCGCGATGCCCGGTACGGTCTGCACCACCGCCTTCACTTCCTCACCCATCTCCGCGTTGGGCACGCCGAACACCGCCGCGTCGGCCACCTTTGGATGGGTGATGAGCAGGTTCTCGCTTTCCTGCGGATAGATGTTGACCCCGCCCGAGATGATCATGAACGTCGAGCGGTCGGTGAGGTAGAGATAGCCGTCGTCATCGACATAGCCCATGTCGCCGACCGTGCTCATGGTGCCATCCGGCGAGCGGGTGAGGGCCGTGCGCTCGGGGTCGTTGAAGTAGACGAAGGGCGTGGCGGTCTTGAACCAGATCTCGCCGGGCTGGCCCTTGGGCACCGGCTGCATCTGCTCGTCGAAGATGTGGATGTCGCCGAGCAGCACCTTGCCCACCGAGCCGCGGTGCGCCAGCCACTGTGGCGTGTCGCAAGCGGTGAAGCCCAGGCCCTCGGTGGCGCCGTAGTACTCGTGGACGATCGGGCCCCACCATCGGATGATGTCTTCCTTCACCTGGACCGGGCAGGGCGCGGCGGCATGCACCACGATCTTCACGGTCGACATGTCGGCCTTGGCCCGTTCCTCCGGCGGCAGCTTGAGCAGGCGGGAGAACATCGTCGGCACGAGTTGGGTGTGGGTGATCTTGTGCTGCGGGATCAGCGCCAGGTACTGTTGAGGATCGAAGTGCTCCATGATGATCGCCGTGCCGCCATGCCGGATGGTCTGCGACACATTCGCCAGTGGCGCCGAGTGGTACAGCGGCGCGGGCGAGAGATAGGTCATGCCTTCCTCGCATTTCCACAGCCCGGTCAGGAAGGTCATCAAGGGCAGTTGATGGCTCGGCGGTTCTTCCGGCAATGGCCGCAGCACGCCCTTGGGCCGGCCGGTGGTGCCGGACGAGTACAGCATCGAGTGGCCCAGCCATTCGTCCGCGACGGGCGTTTCGGGCAGGCCGGCCACCGCTTCGTCGAAGTCGATGAGCCGCGCCGTGCCGGCGGTCTGGCCTGCGACGCTCGCGCCGCCGCCCGCCACCAGGCACAGCTTGACCTTCGGGCATTCCAGCAGCGCCTGCCGCGCCACGGGCAGCTTCTCGGCCGAGGTGATGAGCACCTGCGACTCGCTGTTGTTGACGATGTACGCCATCTCCTGCGCCGTGAGGTACGCGTTGATGCAGGTGTAGTAGAGGCCGGTGCGCTCGCCCGCGACGCAGCACTCGATGAAGTACCGGTTGTTCTCCATGAAGACCGCGAAGTGATCGAGCCGCTTCAGGCCCTGCGCGCGCAGCAGGTGCGCGAGGCGGTTGCTGCGCGCCTCCAGTTGCGCATAGGTCAGCGATTCGCCGCTCGTGGCCATGATGAAAGCGGGTCGGTCGGCGTGCTGCTGCGCGTACTTGCCTGGGTACATATTCTCGGACTCCGGGGTTGCTGGACGATGTCCAAATTGTCCCGATCCGATGGGCTGGCGCGATAAGGGCTTGCCCGCGAGCGGCGGAGCCCGCGGTCCTGCGCGCTGAAGCGCTACTTGGCTTGCAGGGTCAGAGCCTGGATGTATTCCGATAGGTCCAGCGTCCCGTCATTGTCCGCATTGGCCGCATCGAAGAGCTTCTTGTTCTTGATGCCGGCCTTGGCGGCTTCCTTGCGGTCGAGGGTTCCGTCCTCGTCTGGGTTGGCCTTCTGGAACTGGTAGGTGATCGCGGCCAGGAACTCCTTGCTGTCGAGGGTGCGGTCGTTGTCCTGGTTCGACTGGTCGAAGGCGGCCTTGGTGATGCCGAACTTCCTCGCCTCCGCCCAACTGACGGTGCCGTCGTTGTCGGGGTCGGCCTTCTTGAAGGCTGCAGCGACGACCGCGTCCGTGGGTTTGTCGCCGGCGGCCAAGGCGGCCAGCGGGATCAGGGCGACCGTCAACGCTGTCATCAGTACTTTCATCGAACACCTTCGTAGTGGATGAGGCGATCCTATGACCGGCGGCAGGCCGGCACTGTCGGCGGAATTGCGCGCCGGATCGTCGGAAATTGCTGCAAGCGGCGTACCGGCCGAATGCGCCTGAAGGGAGGGCGCGTCGCGTGACACAGTGTCCCTGCCTCGATACAGGTCCGGATCGCTGATTGGCACCGGTGTCCGCTAGCGCATTGGCCTGATCCCTGCAGCCGCGAGAGTGCTCGGCGATCCAGCTGCACTGGATTTCGCGACGGAACAGACCTTGCTTTGAAGGCACGATGCAGTTGTCTCCATCCCCTGCCGAGGAAGCCATGCATGCCGACGAATCGGCCACCGTCACGGTGCGCGCCCCCGGCCGCCTGCACCTGGGCTTTCTTGATCCTTCGGGCTCGCTGGGCCAGCGCTTCGGCAGCCTGGGGCTGGTGATCAACGGCTTCGAGACCGAGGTCGAACTGGGCGACTCGTCCTTCACGCAGGTGAGTGCGAACGGGCCGGCCGCACAGGCCGACATCGAGCGCGCGGAGGCCGACCTGCTCCTGCTGCAACGCCACAGCGGCCGCCATGAGCCGTTGCATCTGCGGCTGGTCCGGGTGCTGCCGGCGCATGCGGGCTTCGGCTCCGGCACGCAACTGGCGTTGGCCATCGCGCGCGCATTCGCACATTGGCACGGACTGGACATGTCGACGGCGCGGCTGGCGCAATGGCTGGGGCGCGGGCAGCGCTCGGGCATCGGCGTCATCGGCTTCGACCTGGGCGGCTTGATCGTCGATGGCGGGCCGAGTGCGCATGGCGAGCCGCCCGTGGTGTTGTCGCGCCTTGCCTTGCCTGTGGAGTGGCGGGTGCTGGTCGTGGAGGACAGCGCGCAGCAGGGTTTGTCGGGCGCGGCGGAAAGGCAGGCCATCGGTGCCTTGCAGCCCATGCCGCAGTCGCAGGCCGCCGACATCTGTCACCAGGTTCTGATGCGCGTGTTGCCGGGTGCGGCCAGCGCGGAGTTCGCGCCCTTCGCGGCCGGCGTCACGCACATCCAGCGGCTTCTGGGTGCGCACTTCGCGCCAGGGCAGGGCGGGCACGCTTTCACGAGTGCGGCGGTGGGGCGGGTGATGGATTGGGTCGGCGTGCACGAACCGCTCGCCGCACTGGGCCAGAGTTCATGGGGGCCGACCGGCTTCGCGATCCTGCCGTCGCTGGCGCGTGCCGAGGCGCTGGCAGGCGCGCTGCATGTGGCCGGGGTCGTTGCGCCATCGCTGACGCTGCGCGTCGTGTCAGGCCGCAACTCGGGCGCCATGCTGGTGGACCGTCGCCCCGGCGCGCCGGGGCGCTGAACAGGCCAGGCCGCCGTCATCCGGAGCATCTGTCAAATGGAACGTCCCTACATCCTCCACATGTTCACGCCGGGCCCTCGCATGAGCCCGTTCGACATCAACATGGCCGCCGACGCCGGCTACCAGGTGATCGTGCCGTACACCGACTGCGATGCCGACAGCGTGGCCAGCCTGACGCAGGACACGATCTTCTCGCGCAGCCCCAAGGGTTTGCTGCGCACCGGCATCTTCATCGGCGGGCGCGATGCGCTCGAAGCCGCCGACTTGCTCAAGCGGGCCAAGGCCTCGATGTTCAAGCCCTTCCAGGTGTCGCTGATGGCTGACCCGAGCGGGGCGTACACGACCGCGGCGGCGATGGTGGCTTGCGTGGAGGCTGCGCTTCGCAAGCATCACAAGGCGGAGCTGAAGGGCCAGCGTGTCGTGATCTTCGGCGGGACCGGGCCGGTGGGGCGCATCGCCGGGGTGATTGCTGCGCAGGCCGGGGCGCAGGTTGCGCTTTCGAGTCGCAGCAGCATCAATGCGGCGGAGGAGGCCGCGCGCAAGACGGGCGAGCGCTTCGGCGTCGAACTGAAGGGCCTGTCCGGCACCGACGGCACGGCCATGCGTGACTCGATCGCGAATGCCGATGTGCTGCTGGCCTGCGCGGCGGCGGGCGTGCAGGTGGTGTCGGGCGAGACGCTGGCTTCCGCGAAGCAACTCAAGGTCGTGGCCGACGTGAACGCGGTGCCGCCGCAGGGCATTGCCGGCGTCGATGCGATGGACAACGCCAAACCGCTGGCCGGCACGTCGGCGGTGGGCATCGGCGCCCTGGCCATCGGCAACGTCAAGTACCAGACGCAGCAGCGGATGCTGGTGCAGATGCATGACGCAGAGGCGCCCGTGGTGCTGAGTTTCGCCGAGGCCTTTGCGACGGCGCGGGCCTTCATCGCCGAAAAGGCGGCATGAAGCGGAGGACCCGATGACAACGCTTGCGGTGGCGGCCATCTCCGCGCGCATGCTGGCGGAATCGGCGCGCGACGACGACATCGACGTGGTGGCGCTGGACCTGTTCGGCGACGCCGACACCCGGCGGGCCAGCGAGGAGTGGATCCGCATCGGCGAGCCGTCGAAGCTGCAGATCGACGGCGCGTTGCTGTTGTCGGCGCTGGAGGCGCTCACCCGGCAGGGGCGCGTGACGGGCTGGATCGCCGGCCCGGGCTTCGAGGGGCAACCCGATGTGCTCGAGCGTGGCGCGGCGCTGCTGCCCTTGATCGGCACGCAGGCCGACGCGGTGCGGCGCGTGCGCGACCCGCGCCTCTTCTTCGGGTGTCTGGACGAACAGGGGATTGCCCATCCCGCCATTCGCATGGACGCGCCAGAGGATGCTGCAGGCTGGCTGCTCAAGGACGCGCAAGGCAGCGGCGGCTCGCACATCCAGCATGCCACGGCCCTGGGCGGCGCGACACCCGGTGAGCATCACTACTTCCAGCGCGAGGTCCCGGGCAGCCCGATGTCGGCGACCTTCATCGCGAACGGCAGCGACGCCGAAGTGCTGGGCTTCAATCACATGATCGTGCGACCGATGGGCGGGCGGCCCTTCGTGTTCTGCGGCGCGGTCGGTCCCGTGACACTGCCCGCCGAGTTGGCCTCCCGGATCCGGACCGCCGTGCGCGCCCTGGCAGGCGCCTTCTCGCTGCGCGGCCTCGGCAGCCTGGACTTCATGCTGGATGGGGATGCGGCGAACGTGCTCGAAGTCAACGCGCGGCCGTCCTTGAGCATGGGGCTCTATCGACGTGTGCGCCGCCTGTCGGCGACGCCCGGCATGGTGGCTGCGCACGTTCGTGCCTGCCTTCATGGCGAACTGCCGCAATGGCCCTCGCGTACCGGCAACGTCCCCGTGCAAGGCACCGAGATCGTCTATGCCAGGCGCGCGCTGTCGCTGGACGAATCCGCGGCAAGGCGCCTGGCCACCCATCCCGACTGCCATGACCTGCCGAGCGCCCCGACGCAGTTCGAAGCCGGCGAACCCCTGTGCAGCGTGAGCGCGAGCGGTTCCAATGCCGACGAGGTGTGCGCGATGCTGCGCCGCCGTCGCGAGGCCGTGCACCTCTCCCTGGAGACCTCCGAATGAGCGACAACCCGACGCTGCCTGCGTCGAAGAAGCCCAGCGTCAACGCGCTGGCCCGGCCGCTGGTGGAGCGTTTGCGTGCGCAGGCGGAGTTGCTGGACGTGCAGGTGCGTCGGGACGCGTCCGGTGTCTGCATCGTCGATGCGGGCATCGCGGTGCGCGGCAGTGTGGCAGCGGGGTTGCTGATCGGCGAGATCTGCATGGGCGGGCTCGGCCAGGCGCACCTGGCGACCGGTTGCCTGGAAGGCTGGCCCACATGGATCGAGGTGCGCAGCGCGCAGCCGGTCCTGGCCTGCATGGGCAGCCAGTACGCCGGCTGGAGCCTGGCGGCCAGCAAGGAGGAGACGGGCGGCAAGAAGTTCTTCGCGCTCGGCTCCGGACCTGCGCGGGCGCTGGCCGGCAAGGAGACGCTGTTCGAGGAGATCGGCTACCGGGACAGCGCGGACACCGGCGTGCTGGTGATGGAAGTGGACCGCGCGCCACCCCAGGTGATCATCGACAAGCTGCTGCGCGACTGCGGGCTGGAAGCGGACGCGTTGACGCTGATCCTCACGCCGACGACCAGCCTGGCCGGTACGACGCAGGTGGTGTCGCGTGTGCTGGAGACGGCGCTGCACAAGGCACACCAACTGGGCTTCCCGGCCGGCGACATCGTCGGTGGCTCCGGCGCTGCGCCATTGCCCGCGCCCAGCCCCGATGGCGTGGAAGCCATGGGGCGGACCAACGATGCGATCCTGTATGGCGGGCGCGTGCATCTGACCGTGCGCGGTGACGACGAGGCGGCGCGTTCGCTGGCGCAGCGATTGCCTTCAAGCAACTCCACCGACTACGGCCGTTCCTTCGCCGACATCTTCAAGGCTGCCGACTACGACTTCTACAAGATCGACGGAGCCTTGTTCGCGCCGGCCGAAGTCTGGGTCAGCAACCTCGACAGCGGCAACACCTGGCATGCCGGAGGACTGGACATGCAACTGTTGCTTGGTCTCTGGCGCAAGGCGGCGTGATGGGTCTCTCCGTCGCGATCATGACGGACGAGATCGGCTGGCACACGCGCCAGCTGCAGGCGGCGTTGCGGGCGCGGGGTTGCGTCGGGCGATGCATCGACCTGGCGGATTGCAGGATCGACACCCCGGCCGCCTGGCATGGGCTGGTCATCCCCGGCTTCGGACGGGAGCTGCCGGATGCGGTGGTGGTGCGCGGCATCGCGGGCGGCAGCTTCGAGCAGGTGACGAAGCGGCTCGGCGTGCTGCATGCGCTGCGTGAACTCGGCGTGCCGGTCTACAACGATGCGCGCGCCATCGAGCGGAGCGTCGACAAGTCGATGACCAGCCTGTTGCTGCATGCCGCGCGCATCCCCACGCCGCCGACCTGGGCCACGGAATCGCTGGCACAGGCTCAGCGCATCGCGATTCGCGAAGGCGCGGCCGGGCATGCGCTGGTGCTCAAGCCGCTGTTCGGTTCGCAGGGGAAGGGGCTGCGGTTGGTGGGGGAGGTGGAAGGGGTTCATCACGCGTTGCCTGACATCGATACGGCCTATGGCGGACTGGCCTACCTGCAGCGCTTTCTGCCGGCGGCGTCGACGCCCGGCTTCGACTGGCGGGTGCTGGTCATTGGTGGACGGGCGGTCACCGCCATGCGGCGGGTCAGCGAGCATTGGGTCCACAACGTCGCGCAAGGGGCACGCTGCGAGCCGGCGGACTTGACGCCGGAGCTCGCGCAACTGGCCGAGGGCGCCGCGCTGGCGTTGGGCATGGACTACGCAGGCGTCGACTTGATGCCGTCCTCGCCGCGTGCGGGTGCCAGGTCGGGCGCTGGCATCCAGGTGATCGAGGTCAACGGAGTTGCCGCATGGCAGGGGTTGCAGCGCGTGACGCGCTTCAACATCGCCGCCGCGTTGGTCGACGACCTGCTGGGGCGAAGGCTCGCGTTGGCCGACAGCGCCGCGCGCTCGAAGGCGCCGCGCCGCGCATGAGTGGCCCCACCCCGCAGCAGCTTGCGACGCAGCGGGCCAGGGCCTGCTTCCTGAGGGCTTGTGAACTCGACGTGGCGGTGCGCAAGCCGGGCAACGTAAGCCGGGCATCGCCGGGCCATGGCATGACGGCCGAACTCTTCATCGCCAGCGCGCAGGCGGCGGCCGGGCCGTTGTTCGAACCCGGGGCAGGCGTGGGCGAGCGCATCGAGGGCGCGGTCGAAGCCAGCTGGGCGGCGGCCGGCTGCAACACCAACCTGGGCATCCTGCTGTTGTGCGCGCCGGTCGCGCGTGCGGTCGAGCTTCGGCCTGATGCTGTCGGGTCTGCGGCGGGCTTGTCTGCGGCGATCGAGGAGGTGCTGAACGCCCTGGACCTGTCGGATTCGCAAGCCGCCTATCGCGCCATCGCGCGCGCCCATCCGGGCGGCCTGGGTTCGGCGCCGGAAGAGGATGTGCGGCAACCACCGAGCATCGGCCTGCGGGCGGCGATGGCGCTGGCCGCCGACAGGGACAGCATCGCGCGCCTGTATCGGGACGGCTATGGCACTTTGTCCGCGCTGGCAGATGCTTCCCTGGGCGCCGGGTTCGCGCTGCAGCCGGAGTCGTCGGCAGGGCTTGCCGATGCCGCGACGGCAGCGGCTGTGCAGCGCCTGTACCTTGCGCTGCTTGCCAACGCGGCGGATTCACACATTGTTCGCATTCATGGCGAGGCCGTGGCACACAGTGTCATGACTGCGGCGCAGGGCTGGCAGGCCCGTGCAACCGGCGCGTCCCCGCTCGACGGCGATCCGGATTTCGCAGCCTGGGACGAAGCACTCAAGGCCCGCCGTATCAACCCCGGCACCACCGCCGACCTGACAGTGGCCGCGCTGCTGCTGGCCGGGTTGGGGAGGCCCGGCGACACCGGGTGGCACGGAACGTGATATCCGATGGTTCGCACGGGCCAAAGGGGCCGGTGTACTTGTGGCCAAAACGCATCCTGGAGACAAACAGCCATGGCAAAAATCGATCGCATGTTGGTGGGTGAATCGCTCGTCGGCGAGGGCAATGAAGTGGCCCACATCGACCTGATCATCGGACCGCGCGGCAGCCCCGCCGAATCCGCGTTCGCGAACGCGCTGACCAACCAGAAGGACGGCTTCACCACGCTGCTGGCCGTGGTCGCGCCCAACCTGCTGGCCAAGCCTGCCACCGTGATGTTCAACAAGGTCACGATCAAGGGCGCCAAGCAGGCCGTGCAGATGTTCGGCCCGGCGCAGCGCGCGGTGGCCATGGCGGTGGCCGACTGCGTGGAAGACGGCACCATCCCGGCAGACGAGGCCGACAACCTGTTCGTCTGCGTCGGTGTGTTCATCCACTGGCTGGCCGAGGACGACAAGAAGATCCAGCAGTACAACTACGAAGCCACCAAGGAATCGATCAAGCGCGCGGTCGCCGGTTCGCCGACGGCAGCGGAAGTGGTTGCCAAGAAGAGCTCGGTGAGCCATCCTTTCGCGCCGAACTAGTCCGTCAAGTTTCGCTCCGGCCCGGGACTTCGGCGCCATTCAAGGTTCATCCGAGGTCTCCCATCCAGAGCAACCACCGCGAAGCCACAGAGATCAGCGACGTCGCCGGGGCTGCCCCTGGCGACGGGCTGCTGGGCGAACACTCGAAGCCGCGTTCCCGCTTCGCCTGGTGCATCACCGGCTCCGGGCATTTCCTCGACGAGTCGATGGCACTGGCCGCGCGCCTGCCGAACGTCGACCTGTTCCTCTCCGCCGCCGGCGAGGAAGTCCTGGAAATCTACAAGCTCCACGTCGACGAACTGAAGCCGCGCTTTCGCGTCTTCCGCGACAAGACCGCGAGCGGCGTGCCGGTCGGCATGCTTTACGACGATGTCTATCACACGGTCGTCGTCGCCCCCGCCACCAGCAACACGGTCGCGAAATGCGCCTTCGGCATCAGCGACACGCTGCCGAGCAACATGTTCGCGCAGGCCGGCAAGCTGGGCATCCCGGGCATCGTCTTCGCGTGCGACACCGAGCCGGTGGTGGTGACGAAGTCGCCGCACAAGTGGGTCACGCTGCGGCCACGCCGCATCGAGCTGGACAACGTCGAACGGCTGCGCCAGATCGACTTCTGCCAGGTCGTCGCCTCGCCCGCGGAACTGAAGGCGGCGCTCGACGCCCGCCTGAACGAACTCGCGCTCGCATGGAACACATCCTCTTCCTGACGGGGCATCTTGCGCGGCCGAGCCTGGAGCGGGTGCTGGCGCAGATCGCGCCTGCGCCCTTCACCTGGGAGGCGCGCGACCTGGGCCTGCAGGTGGCCGGCCTGATGACCGCCGACATGATCCGCCGCCGGGTGGCGCTGCCGATGGCGGGCATCGATCGCATCGTGGTGCCTGGGCGTTGCCGCGGCGACATGGCGGCGCTGTCGGAGCACTTCGGCATTCCGGTGCAGCGCGGGCCGGAGGAACTGAAGGATCTACCGCTGTTCTTCAACCGCGCCGCCAGCCCGATCACGCTGGACGACTACGAGGTCGCGATCTTTGCCGAGATCGTCGATGCGCCGCGCCTCGATGTGGCCGCGATCCTGGCGCGTGCGGCGAGCCTGCGTGCCGATGGCGCCGATGTCATCGACCTGGGCTGCCTGCCGGAAACGGAATTCGGTCATCTCGAAGAGAGCATCCAGGCGCTGAAGGCCGAGGGCTTTGGCGTCAGCGTCGATTCGATCGATGCGGACGAGTTGCTGCGTGGCGGGCGCGCCGGCGCGGACTACTTGCTGAGCCTGAACCTCGACACGCTCTGGGTGGCGGACGAGGTGGCGTCGGTGCCGATCCTGATCCCGCGCGTGCCTTCCGACGAAGCCTCGTTGTACGAGGCCATCGAACACATGCAGCGCAAGGGCCGAGAGTTCCTGGCCGACCCGATCCTGGAGCCGATCCCCTTCGGCTTCGCCACTTCACTCGTGCGCTATCACCGCTTGCGCGAGCGCTTCCCCGAAGCACCGATCATGATGGGTGTGGGCAACCTGACCGAGCTGACCGAAGCGGACACCAGCGGCATCAACGCCTTGCTGTTCGGCATCTGCGCCGAGCTCGACGTGGCCGCAGTGCTCACCACGCAGGTCAGCAACCATGCGCGCCGTGCCGTCAAGGAGGCCGACTGGGCGCGGCGGATCATGCATGCCGCGCGCCGCCACCAGACCCTGCCCAAGGGCATGAGCGACGCGCTGATGACCGTGCATGCCAAGCGCCCCTTCCTCGACACGCCGGAGGAGATCGGCGCAACCGCCGCGCAGGTGCGCGACTCCAACTTCCGCGTGCAGGTGTCCGCTCGCGGCCTGCATGTCTACAACCGCGACGGCCTGCGCACGGGGCAGGGCGCCTTCGAGCTGTGGCCGCAACTCGGGCTCGAAGACGATGCGGCCCATGCCTTCTACATGGGCGTGGAACTGGCGCATGCGGAGATCGCGCACAAGCTCGGCAAGCGCTATGTGCAGGACCAGCCGCTGGACTGGGGTTGCGCCGTCGAGCGTGTTGCCGAGGACTCAAACGCTTGGTGCGCGCCCGGTACGACGCTGGCGCGACACGAGACCACCGAGGAGCCGATGAACCCGAAGAAGACTGGCGAACGCGTAGAGATTTCGGACGAGCCGAATGGGTACTTGAAATGAACGATGTGATCTTCGAGACCGTGGTGACCACGCTCGCGCCCGACGGCCGCAAGCACGTCGCGCCGATGGGCGTGCGCTACCGCGGCGAGCACGTCGTGCTGATGCCCTTCCGGCCCTCGACCACCTTCGACAACATCATCGCGACGCGTTGCGCGGTGCTCAACATCGTGACCGATACCCGTGTGTTCGCTGGCTGCGTGACCGGCCGCCGCGATTGGCCGACGCAGCCGGCGGAGCGGATCGCGGGTGTTCGGCTGGATTGCGCGTTGAGCCATGTGGAGCTGACCTTGAGCGATATGACCGACGATGCACAACGCCCCGTGCTGAACATGGCGCGCGTCCATGAGGTCGTGCATGCCAGCTTCACCGGCTTCAACCGCGCGCAGGCCGCCGTGCTTGAAGGCGCGGTGCTGGTGAGTCGTCTGCACATGCTGCCGCCGCAGAAGATCGACAGCGAGATGGCCTACCTGCAGATCGCCATCGACAAGACGGCCGGCCCGGGGGAGCACGAGGCCTGGGGCTGGCTGGTCGATGCGGTGCGGCGGCACCGTGAGCGAGCCACTTCCTCCACCGCCGAGACCACACGAGGATCGTCATGAAACTGCTCGTCAGCGTTCGAAGCGTCGAGGAAGCCTTGCTGGCCGCGGACGGCGGCGCCGACTTCATCGACCTGAAGGAGCCAGGCGCGGGTGCGCTGGGCGGCCTGCCGGTGGCGACCATCCGCGAGATCGTCGCCGCGTTGCGCCGGCATCGCAGCGACTTGGCCGTGAGCGCGACCATCGGGGATGTGCCGATGCATGAGACGCGACGCATCGCGGCCTGTGTCGATGCCGTCGGTGCTTGCGGTGTGGACTATGTGAAGGTGGGGATCGAGCGCGATCCGCTGGCGTTGGAAGTGCTGGATGCGCTCGCGGCGAGCGACTGGCCCATCGTGCCGGTGTTCATTGCCGACAGGGGCTTGGACATGGCCCATGTGGCCCACGCCTGTGCGCTGGGTTTCCCTGGTGTGATGGCTGACACGTTTGACAAGCGAGCTGGGAGCCTGTTCGATGTGCTTTCGATGGAGGCGCTGCGGGACTTCGTTAAAGCCGTTCGCAAGGGCGGGTCGATAGCGGGCTTGGCGGGGGCGCTCCGGGCGATGCACGCGCCGCTACTGCACACGCTCGACCCTGATTTCGCGGGATTCAGGACGGCAGTCTGCGTGGGTGATCGAAGCACCGCGCTGGATTCACAGCGGCTGCGCGCGCTCTGCGTGCTGATGCGCGGGCATTCTGCGGCCGCTCTCGTGCATGCGTAAGGCACAGCGCAGGAACGGACGGCCGCATTCGGGAATCTTTAGGTTGCCAAAGGCTTTTGAAACTTTGCCCACGTGGGGAAGTTTTGCCATGCGAGGCCAGCACGCTTGGAATGGGCGGCATGGCTGGGTAGGATGCTTGTCATCTGTTGAGCACATGTATTCAACACAGCCAAAGTCGTTCTTACGCCGATGGGGCGTGCTGGTCGCGTGCGGTGTTGCTGTTTTGGCCGAGTTCTTGTCATTTCGGTTTTGGACTGAGCACAAGGCGGAACAACCCTCACAACCGGAGTACGAGGGCTACTTGAAATACGTGGCAAATGGCTCGC
Source organism: Variovorax rhizosphaerae (assembly GCF_037889975.1). NCBI lineage: Bacteria > Pseudomonadati > Pseudomonadota > Betaproteobacteria > Burkholderiales > Comamonadaceae > Variovorax > Variovorax rhizosphaerae. The sequence continues at coordinate 60,883 of NZ_JBBKZT010000016.1, forward strand.
CACGTGCACGCCAATTCGTCGATGGGTATTGGAGTTACAACGCTGGCGGAGTGAAGTCCAAAGACTCTCAAACTCATTCGTTTCACCCCAGAATATAGGTAGACGCATGATCAAGTCGTTTTCCACATTAAACCAAGTTGCCGGTCTCATATTGGGTGCACTTGCCCTGTGGGCATCGATAGTTGCATTTGTTGTGCCCTATTGCGACTCCAAGCTGAGTATTAATATCGACGTGCGGAATCAATTAGCCCGCTCCGAACAGGCGTCAAAGCTACTGGTGGCTCAAATTGGAGATGCTAGGATTGCTAAAAGTGCGGTACAAAGCCTAATCGGCTTAAATTTGGATTATCTACGCGACGTCCGCAATGAAAAAAAGGCTGAGGAAATCATTCAAAACGCTAACCGAGCCCTTGTATTGGCAGAAAGGTCTCAGCTAAATATAAATGTGGCCGGCTTTGAACAAAAATGGTATGCAATATTGGTTTCATCCGGCTTTGAGCCTGAAGGTCCGGTTTGGTATTGGCCCACTAAAGAATTGATCGCACCCGGGGATGCACTTGTTTTGCTTAAAGGTTCTATTGGTGGCCCCCCAACAATGCAGGCATATGCAAACGACCTTGGGCGAATGCTTGATAAAGCCCGCAATCAGGGTAGACATCAGAAACTTTACGCTGGTTTGCGCGAAATCTTTGGCTCAAGCCCACCGCTACCTCCCGGCGAGACGACATCTGACATACTTGCTCGGCGCCTAGAGACCATTGAAATTGAAATTCGGAGGCTGGATCATTCGCTCCAGGATTTGCAAGAGTCGACTGTTGTCGCAAAAGAGAAGGCCGCTGCTAATAATGTGCCTTTGTATTGCAAAATGTTCACGTAAAGCATCGTCGCGCTCATATAGACTTTCCACGTGCCGCCTAACCCTCCGTTCGAGGCACTTGCTGCGGCGTAGTGCAGTTGCTCGTCATTGATTCTGGGGTATTGCGCTGCGCCAATGCGGGCGGCTCAACTCAAACGTTGTCCCCCTTTTCCAAACATAGCGTCGTCCCCCACATGACACCATCTGGCGAAGAGACTCACACACCTGCCGACTGTTCGGCTGCTCAGCAAAGCTCCGTGTCGGATTTAGAAAGGTGGGAGTTCGAGAAGAGTGCACGTCAGCGCGAGCTTCTCGCCAAAGAGCGCGAGCAGGCAACCAAGGAAGCTGAACTCAAACTCAAGGAAGCGGAACTCAACGCGTCGCGCTGGCGCAATCCGCTGGTTGTAGGAGTCTTTGCCGCTGCCGTCGCAGGCGCAGGAAACGCCATTGTTTCGTTCACCAATGGACAGTTTCAACGGGAGCTTGAGGCGCAAAAATCGGAGCAGGCTCGCATTCTCGAGATGATCAAAACCGGGGATCCAGACAAAGCGGCCGACAACTTGCGCTTCCTCGTGAGTGCAGGACTTATACTGGATGCTGGCTTGAAGAGCAATTTGAGCGAATTTCTTGCGAATCGGAAGCCAGGGACAGGCCCAAATTTGCCGTCGGCAACCGGACTATCGACGCGCGGAACAGTGGATTTGACCTATTTCGAAGCAGGCATGCGAATTACTGCTGACGGAGCCTGTAGCGGGGACTGTAGCAAGTACCGAAATCGAACCGAAAATACTGCTCTTGTCCAACCCGATACGAGAAGCGCCCTTGACCCGCTCACCGTTCCATACGTTGTCCTCCCGGCGCGGGAATATCATTTTTTCGGTATGAAGCTCGGTGATTTGTGTATTGTGTTCAACCGAGAAAATCAAAGAATAGCTTACGCAGTCGTTGGAGACTTGGGGCCGGCGGGACACTATGGAGAGGGTTCTATTGCTCTCGCGGCCCAACTTGGTTTGTCTGTAGACGCGCGCTCAGGCGGCACAAGCAAGGGAATTGTGTACATAGTCATTCCAGACTCGCAGCTCTCGGGACATATCACTCCCGAACTTATTGCTACAGAAGGGGCCAAGCGGTTCGCTAAGTGGGGCGGAAACTCGGAACTGCAGAGGCGCCTAAAAGGCGGCTAGGCCAACGAATTGAGCCTGCGACGAGCGAGGGCGCGGACATCCAGCCGCCGCCTTCACCTTCTGTCGGCTGCCCCGCATGTCAAACTTAGGCTGCGACCCATGTTCACCTATGCCGATGTTTCACCTATCGTATCGAACTGGGCGACTTGGTCATTTATGAGCGTGGCAAGACTCCGGGTCTTTGAGCTCGCTGTCATGCTATTCCTCAAACACAAAATTCAGGACAGACTCCACGCAAACCCTTTTTTGCTGCTCGCCTCCTCGCCCCGCTGACCTGAAGGCGCCATCAGGTTTCAACAAACCGCACCCCTCCCAGCAGCAACCCCCTGATCCGCTCCAACTCATCATGCCGAACGACATCGATCGGAAAGGCCGCGCCTTCCGACAGGCTGCCGAAGCTCCGATCCACGATCCCGGCCTCGGTCAGTTGCGTCAGGCTCAGTCGCGGGTCGATCGCACATGACTTCACCACCACGAGCCGCTCCGCGTTCAGCCGTTGCGCGAGTTCGAGTGCGATGCTGTCGGAGGTGACGTCCCAGCTGGTCTGCGCGGTGTTGCGTTCGCGTTGCAGTTCGAAGGGCAGCCACAGGGCGGTCTGGCCCTTGTGCAGCACGCGGCGGATGTCGGTCTTGGTTCGCACCAGTTGCAGCGCGGGGTTCAGGCCGTGCATGAGGTAGGCGGTCTGCGCCATCGCAAGGATGGCCATGTTGTGGGCGTTGAGGTCGTCGAAACGCCAGTGCGACTGGGCCTGGCGCACCGCATCGCCGAAGGCGCCTCCGCCGCAGACCACGATGACGCGACCGCCGCCGCAATCGGCCAGCAGGCTGAGCCATGCGGGCAGCAGGGGGTTGCTGGTCAGGCTGCCGCCGAGCTTCACGATCCACATGGTCACTGGTCCATGTCGAAGAGCGCAGCCACGGCCACGCTGGGTGCGCAGACCTGGGCCCAGTCCTGCATCGCGCGGCGGTCCGCGTCGGCATGCGCCGAGATGCGGGCGACGTCGCGGCCATAGGCGAGCTGGCGGTGGGCGGGCCGCTGCGGCAAGCGATCACCGGCCGCGGCTTGCGCAAGCACGTCGCCGACCAGGAACGCGCCGCAGCCTGCGCTGACGATCACCGCTTCTTCGTCCAGACCGTGCATCAGGGTCACGCGGCGCATCTCCGCGGCCAGCAGCGTGACCTGTGCGGCCCGCCATCGGTGCGCGAAGGCCAGCCATTCATTGTCCGATGCATCGCGCCGGTCCAGGCCGATCATGCGGGCCAGGCGCTGGCGGGTGGCGTCGAGGTCCTTGGGCGCGTTGTCGGCGCTCGGATGCTGGTCGTGCGCCGGGTCGAGTTCGCCGGTCAGCCGGTAGACGTCGGCCGTGGTCGCGAAGAATTCGTTCATCACGTTGTGCGGCGTGCCGCGCCAGTCGATGCGATGGGCCAGCGCACACAGCGGGGTACGCACGACACCGTGGTAGACCAGTTCCCCGCTGGCTAGGCGCTGTGCATCGGTGCGGTCCGGCGCCAGCACGCGACCGTGCCGGAAGGCGATCAGGTCGGTGGTGGTGCTGCCGATGTCCACCAGCACGCCGGTGTCGAAGCGCAGCGCGGCATGGCGCGCGGTGGCGAGCCAGTTGGCCGATGCGATGGCATCCCACATGGCCGGGACTTCGGCGACCCGGCCCCAGCCGGAATCGCCGGCGAAGAAATGCAGCGAGCCGGCGTCGCGGGCTGAAGCGGCGGGCACCTCGAGCGAGCGCGCCAGTTCGCCCGCGATCCTGCACACGCCGTCTTCGCGATTGGCGAACAGGTCGACCATCTCGCCGGTCATCGTGACTGCGTGCCGCGCCGCCGGCATCCCGTGCCAGCGCGCGCGTGCCTCGTTCAGCACGGCATCGAGCCGGTCCATGCCCAGCCACAGCGGGCAGGGCCACTGCGCCACGTCGCGCACTTCGCCGCCCTGCAGCATGCAGGCCTTGACGTGGGCCCCGCCGATGTCCCAGCCGATGACGGTGCGCTCAGGCATGCGCCATCCCCGGGGCCGGGGCCATGGCGTCCGCGTGGTCGTGCGCATCGATCACTTCGCGCGCCAGGTTGCGGCCCAGCGAAGCCGACAAGCCGGCATAGGCGCAGGTCACGCGCGGATTGATCTCGATCACCACCGGGCCGCGCTGCAGGTGCCAGACGACATCGACGCCGACAAAGCCGCGCAGCCCCGGAATGGCCTCGCCGATGCTTTCAGCCAGCGCGCTCAAAGCGGCAAAGCGGGGATCGGCACGGGCCATGACATTCACTGCGACGCCGAGAAACGACACGGTGCCCTGTGCGTCGATGTCCAGCTGCTGGCGGTTGACGCTCAGCAACCGGGCGCCCTCGCGGCTGCAAAGCAGTGACAGGCTCAGCGCTTCGCCTTCGACCCAGGGCTCGACTTCCATGGCGGCGTTGGCGAGCGTGCACCTCGATGCGATGACCGCCGATGCGAGTGTGCGGTGCAGACGCGTCGCCGTGGCGCCGGCGCCATCGTCGGGCTTCATCACCCAGCGGTTGATCCCGGTCGTGCCTTCGAAGGCCAGCGGGGTGGCGATGCCGGCATCCGCCAGCCGCAACAGGGTTCGGCGCTTGCTGGTCGTGAGCGCGATCGCCGGGACATCACAGCCCAGCCACCGGCCATGGGTGACACATTGGCGAAAGCGCGACAGCAAGCCATCGGTCTCCGGCGCGATGACCCAGGCCAGGTCATGCGCCAGGCTCTGGCGCGCGACGAACTCGAAAGCGGACTCGCCGTCCTGCGCAAGCACCGCATGCGCCGGGCGCGGCACCTGCGACGCGCGCTTGCATGTGGCCACCGTCACGCCATAATTTTCGAGCCCCAGCAGGTCGACAACGATGGCATCGCGCATCTGCCGGCCCATGGCGAGGAGCGCATCGGCGTCAGCGCTGTGCGCCGCCGACAACTCGCCCGCCAACTCTCCACCGGCGCTCAGGTGTTCGTAGACGAAGATCCGCTTCATGACCCTGATGCTCCTCCATTCGTTCGTCTGTTCGACATGAACCTCATTCCCGTCATCGACCTCATGCAGGGCCAGGTGGTGCGCGCCGTGCGCGGCGACCGCCAGTCCTACCGACCCATCGTGTCACCGCTGTGCGGCAGCAGCGACCCGGTCACCGTGGCAAGCATCCTCTGCGAGCACTGCGCGACGCAGCAGCTGTACGTGGCCGACCTCGACGCCTTGCTGGGGCGCCCGGCCCAGGCAGCAGTGCTGCGCACCCTGTTGCAAGCCTTGCCCTCGCTGGAACTGTGGCTGGACGCCGGCTTCGCGAGCGCACACGCGGCTGAAGCGCTCCGGCTTGAACTCGGCGATGCGGCAAGTCGCGTGGTGCCGGTGTTCGGCAGCGAATCGCTGGCATCTCGCGAGGCGCTTGCGCAGTGCTTTGGCGACACGCGATCCGGCGAGGAGGGCGTGCTCTCGCTGGACCGCCGTGATGGCCAGCGGCTGGACGCGGCCGGATGCTGGGATGCGCCCGCGCTGTGGCCGCGCCGCGTGATCGTGATGACGCTGGAGCGCGTCGGTGCCGGCACCGGCCCCGACCTGCAGACACTGGCCGATGTACGAAGAAAGTCCCCGTCGACCTTTGTCGTCGGTGCTGGCGGCATCCGCAATGAAAGCGACCTGGCGCAAGCGCGCGAGGCCGGCGCCGGGGCCTGGCTGGTGGCCAGTGCGCTGCACGACGGGGGGCTGCCCCGCGTGCGCCGCTGACGGAAGCAGGGACGCCGCGGCATCCTGTGCGCGCATGGGTGAAATGGGGTGCCCGGCCTCATGCACTTGCTGCATCACGATTCGTGCCAGCGCAATCGGCGGTGGGCCTTGCGCTCCAGTGACACGCGCGCGGCTAGAACTGCAACATGAGCGCGACACAGTGTCTCGCTTCTGATCGTTGAGGGGTGGACCGCGCATGCCGGTGTCTGCTGCCAGCGCAGCCCCGGTCGTGGCACGTCGCTTGCTGCCTTGAACCAAATGAACGAAGCCGTCCCTGCCGCCCGAGGGGAGTTGACACGATGGACCTGTCCGTTCTGCGTGCTGCTTTGCGGCGACCTGGGCGTGCGTGTGGGGGCGGCGCTAGAGCTGGCTGAAGGCGAGTGCCCTGGCGCGCGCGCAGGGCTCGCCCGATTTCCGGCAAGCCCCTCGAGCGCCAAGCCGCAGGTCGATGGCAAGGACTGCGAACTGGCCCACGCTGTTGAAGCGGCAGCCGGCATCCTGGCGGGCAGCGGCCAGCCGCTGTTCGGCGGCTTGGGGACCGACGTGGCGGGCGCGCGTGCCCTGTATCGACTGGCCTGCGCGACCGGTGCGATCTGCGATGCGGCCGATGGCGACGCGCTGATGCAGGGGGTTCGCGCGCTGCAGGATCGCGGCGGCTTCACGACCACGCTGGCCGAGGTGCGCAACCGGGCCGACCTGATCGTCTGCGTGGGCGGGCTTCCGGATGGCGAGGCCGACGGGTTCTTCGATCGCTGCGGCGTGGGCGAGGCCGTGGTGCCGCAGCGGCATGTGGTGCTGCTGGGCGGCACGGGCATTGAAAGGGAAGCGCTTGCGGCGTTGGGCCGGCGCTCCGGTGTGACGACTGAAACGGTGCCGCTGCGAGGGGACTTGTTTGCGACGGTGGGGCTGCTGGCTGCGCGTGTCGCGGGGCGAGCAGCGCGCGAGGTGCCGCCTGCGCTCGAAGCGCTGGTCGGGCGGCTGCGTGCGGCGCGTTATGCGGTGATCGTCGGGCAGGTGGGTCGCCTTCCGTCGCAAGGCGAACTGATCGTCGAAGCGGTCGGCCGCGTCGTCGCCAAGCTCAACGCCAGCACACGGGCCGCCGCGATGTGGCTTGGCGGCGGCAACGGCGCGCGAACGGTCAACGAGGTCTTCACCTGGCTGTCGGGCCTGCCCTTGCGCTCGCGTGCCGGGCCGGCCGGCCTCGAGCACGAGCCACTGTGCTTCGGCGCGCAGCGCCTGCTGGACGACGGCGCGGTGGACAGCCTGCTGTGGGTGTCGAGCTTCGATGCCGGCTGCGCGCCGCCGCCGACCACGCTGCCGCTGATCGTGATGGGGCACCCCTGGCTGGCCTCTTCAGCGGCGCGGGCTGGCGGCGTTTTCATTCCGGTGTCGACTCCTGGGATCGGGTCGCCCGGCCATCTCATTCGCACCGATGGTGGCGCGGTGCTGCCACTGACAGCGCTCTATCGCGACACGCTGCCGACGCTGGCCGATGTACTTGCTGACCTGACGACTGCCGTGCGAGCCCGTCGCGCAAGGAGTGCCGCATGAGCAGCCTGCGCCTGCGCGGCGCCCGCGTCATCGACCCGACGCGGCCGGATGAAGCGGTGCGCGACCTGTGTGTGGAGGACGGGCGCATCTCGCTTGCATTCGACCCGCGCGCGACGGTCGACAAGGACATCGATGCCAGCGGTTGCATCGTGATGGCCGGCGGCATCGACATGCACACCCATATCGGCGGCGGCAAGACCAACCTCGCGCGCCTGTTGATGCCGGAGCTGCAGCGCGCCAATGGCGACCCGTTCGGGTTGCCGGCCAACGCGCTGGAACTGGCCTCCTGCGGCGGCTGCACGCCCGGCACGCTGGCCACGGGCTATCGCTATGTCGAGATGGGCTACACGGCCGCCTTCGAGCCCGCGATGATCGCCAGCAACGCACGCCAGGCGCACATGGAAATGGGCGACACGCCGATCCTCGACCACGGCGCCTACGTGATGCTCGGCAACGACGAGTTGTTCCTCCAGCTGCTGGCCGAGGGTGGGGAGGGTGGGCGCAACTACGAGACCATCCGCGACTACATGGCCTGGACGATCCATGCCACCAAGGCGATGGGTGTGAAGGTGGTCAACCCGGCCGGCATCTCGGCCTTCAAGTTCAACCAGCGCAAGCTCGATGTCGACGAGCCGCATGTCCATTGGCAGGTGACGCCGCGCCAGGTGGTGCAGACGCTGACCCGTGCCTTGCGCGAACTCGGCGTGCCGCATCCGCTGCACATCCACGGCAGCAACCTCGGCGTCGCCGGCAACATCGAATCGACGCTGGAGACTATCCGTGCGCTCGAAGGCCTCCCTGCGCACCTGACGCATGTGCAGTTCCACGCCTACGGCACGGACGGGCCGAAGAAATTCTCATCGGCGGCCCTGCAATTGGCCGACGCGGTCAATGCCCATCCGAACGTCAGCATCGACGTCGGCCAGATCATGTTCGGCCAGACCGTCACGACCTCGGCCGACACGATGCGCCAGCATGCGCAGTCCGGCTTCGCGAACCCGCGCAAGTGGATCGGCAGCGACATCGAATGCGAGGCCGGATGCGGTGTGGTGCCGTTCAAATACCGCGAGCAGAGCTATGTGAATGCCTTGCAATGGGTCATCGGCCTGGAGATCTTCCTGCTGGTCAACGATCCCTGGCGCGTGGTGCTGACCACCGACCATCCGAATGGCGGGCCGTTCACCAGCTATCCGCACCTCATCCGCCTGCTGATGGACCGGAGCTTCCGCGAGGAGCAACTCGCCAAGCTGCATCCGGAGGTGGCGGCCAACTGCGCGCTGAAGTCGATCACGCGTGAACTGACCTTGAACGAGATCGCCATCATGACTCGCGCTGCGCCTGCGCGGCTGCTCGGGCTGGTGGACCGGGGGCACCTGGGTGTTGGCGCGGCGGCGGACATTGCCGTGTACCGTGAACAGGCCGATCGCGAGGCGATGTTCGCGACGCCGGAGTACGTCTTCAAGGATGGCGCGATGGTGGCGCGCGGCGGCAAGATCACGGCGGTGCCTGTCGGCGGCACGCACTTCGTCGAGCCCGACTACGACCGTGGCATCGAGAAGACCTTGCGCAAGCACCTCGCCGCGCATGGCTCGGTGAACTTCGATCACATCGCGATGAGCCGCGACGAGTTGTGCAGTTGCTGCAATGGCGGGCGGTTGTTGCCGGCCGAGTGTTTCAAAGGCCAGGCATGAGTGAAGCCTTCATGCGCAACGGCGTCCAGATCGACGACACCTTCGCCGAGGCCTTCCCCATGAAGGCCACGCGCATCGTCATCACCGCGCACAACCTCACCTGGGCGCGCCACGCGGCCGCGTCGGCGACGGGCCTGGCCACGTCGGTCATCGGCTGTGGCTGCGAGGCTGGCATCGAGCGTGAACTCGCTCCCACGGAGACACCCGACGGCCGCCCCGGCCTCAGCGTGCTGCTGTTCGCAATGTCGGGCAAGGAACTGGCCAAGCAGGTCGAGCGCCGCGTCGGCCAATGCGTGCTCACCTGCCCGACGACCGCGGTCTACGCCGGCATCACGGAGGGCGAGGCGATCGCATTGGGCAAGAACCTGCGCTTCTTCGGCGATGGCTGGCAGATGTCCAAGGTGATCGACGGCGTTCGGTACTGGCGCGTGCCGGTGATGGATGGCGAGTTCGTGGCGCAGGAGACCACCGCCGTGGTCAAGGGCGTGGGCGGTGGCAACCTGCTGCTGTTGTGCACCGACACCGACAGCGCACTGGCCGTCGCGGAGGCTGCGGTGCTGGCGATGAAGACGCTGCCCAACGTGATCATGCCGTTCCCCGGCGGCGTGGTCCGTTCGGGCTCGAAGGTGGGCAGCAAGTACGCAGCACTCAGTGCATCGACCAACGATGCGTTCTGCCCAAGTCTCTACGGCCTGGTGGCTGGCAGCGAGTTGACCCCGCAGACGCGCTGCGTGATGGAGATCGTGATCGACGGCTTGACCGAAGCGGACGTGGGCGCGGCGATGCGCGTGGGCATGGAGGCCGGCATGGCGCTTGGCGCGGCCAAGGGGTTGCTGCGTATTTCTGCGGGCAACTACGGGGGCAAGCTGGGGCCGTTCCATTTCCATCTGCACAAGCTGCTCGACGGTGGAGCGCGACCATGAGCGGCTGGCGACTCGCGCTCAAGTCCCAGCCCACGCTGCGGGTCGATCTGCGTGGCGTGGTGCCGGACGCATTGGCCGGGATGTCGGCTCCCGAGGTGGAGCGAATCCCCGTCGGCCATGGCAACGCTTTTGTCGCACTGGCCGAGTTCTTCAGTGTCACGCCGCATGACAAAGACGAATCGCTGCGCTTCGACGGCGATCTGTCGCGCTTCGATCGCGTCGGCTGGAAGATGGCGAGTGGCAGCCTCCGGGTCATGGGCCCTGTCGGCCACTACGCTGGTGGCTGCATGAGCGCAGGCGAGATGCTTGTCGAAGGCGACGCTGGCCTTCTTGCCGCATGCGAAATGGCAGGTGGCCGCCTGACCGTGCAAGGCGATGTGGGCGACTTCGCGGCCAGCACGCTGCCGGGCAGCATGGACGGCATGCGCGGTGGCACCTTCGTCGTCAGGGGCAACGCAGGTGCGCGCTTCGGCGACCGCATGCGACGCGGCAGCGCGGTCGTGCATGGCCGCGCGGGCGACTTCCTCGCGTCGCGCATGGTGGCCGGGACGATCGCCGTTGGCGGGAGCGTCGGCAATCATGTCGGCCATGGGATGCGGCGTGGCAGCGTGGTGTTGTCGTCTTCCGATAGCTTTGAACCTGCAGCGACATTCGTTCCCGCCATCGCATCGGCGGATGTCATCTGGCAACTGTTGGCGCGCGATCTCGCGCGGCACGGCGGGCCTTTCGCGGCGCTGGCTTCCCGGCGCATCGAGCGGCACCTCGGCGACCTCTGCGCCGACGGCAAGGGTGAACTGATCGCCGCAAAATAGCGACGATGACCATCCAGATCTCCCGCGCGAGCACCGACGATGCCGAGGCCATCAGCCAACTCATCCAGAAGCTCGTGCATCACTTCACCGTCGATCCCGAGGGGCGCGGCGCGGAGGTGTTCCTGAAGTCCGCTGAAGTCGACGCCATCCGGGGCTATATCGCTGCGCCCAACTTCTGCTACTTCGTCGCGCGCGATGAGGATCACCTCGCGGGATTCGTCGGCGTGCGCGACAACGCGCATCTCTATCACCTGTTCGTGGACCCGCTGCATCAGGGTCGGGGCCTTGGCCGGCAGCTGTGGGATCAGGCCAAGGCATGGGCGATCACCGAGGGCAACGGGAGCGGCTTCACCGTCAACTCCTCCCCCAACGCGATACCGGTCTACGAGCGATTCGGCTTCCAAGCCACGGGAGAGCGTACCGAGATGAACGGCATTGCCTTCGTGCCGATGCGGCTGGAACTGGTGGCCTGGCGTGCCGATTGAATCGCGTAGTGAAACTGCGTGCTTCGCGCTGCTCGACGACCGCAGTGCGACGCGCCAGCACCCGACGAGCCGCCTCTACCAAGGCTTCGTGCGTGAGCATCGCTGCACCGACCCCGCCGCGCTCCACGCGATGTGGGCCCGCGTGGATGCCGACCTGCTCAGTGGCCTGCATGCCGTGCTGCTGGCGGACTACGAATGGGGCGCCAAGCTGCTGCGGGCGGGCCACGAGCGGCTTGCGCATGACGATGCGTCCGTGTTGCGCGTGCTGATGTTCCGTGACCTTGCGCGACTGTCGGCAGACGAGGCGGGCGAATGGCTCCAGGGCCTTGAACATGGGTCGTCCACCGCGGGCGTGATGAACCTGTCGGCCAGCGTTGAGCGGCCGGCCTTCATTGAAGCCATCGCGCGCATCCAGGCGGCCATCGCGGCCGGCGAGACCTACCAGGTCAACTACACCTTCCGGCTGCATGGCGAGGCCTATGGTTCGCCGGTGGCGCTGTACCAACAGTTGCGCCATCGCCAGCCTGTTTCCTATGGCGCGCTCATCGCGTTGCCCGAAGCCGCTGGCGATGCCGTCACCCATGTGCTCTCGTGTTCGCCAGAACTTTTCCTGCGCCACGAAGCCGGCCTGTTCACTGCCCGCCCCATGAAGGGCACGGCCTCGCGCATCTCACGCGTGCAGGGCCCCGAAGGCGACAGCGAGACCGCGCGCCACCTCGCGATCGACGTCAAGAACCGGGCCGAGAACGTGATGATCGTGGACCTGCTGCGCAACGACCTCGGCCGCATCGCGCGCATCGGCAGCGTGGAGGTAAAGGACCTGTTCGCCATCGAGGATCACAGCACGCTGTTCCAGATGACCTCCACGGTGCAGGCCCGCCTCAAGCCTGGGATCGCGTTCACGGACGTGCTGCGCGCCGCCTTCCCTTGCGGCTCGATCACCGGGGCGCCCAAGCACCACACCATGCAACTCATCGCCGGCCTGGAGACGACACCGCGCGGCCTCTATTGCGGCGCCATCGGCTGGATGGACGCGCCACCGGACGGAGCGCTGGTGGGTGATTTCTGCCTGTCGGTCGCCATCCGCACGCTCACGCTGGAACGCGAAGCGCGCGGCCTGCGACCGGCGCGCCTGGGCATCGGCGCCGGCATCGTGGCGGACAGCCGGGCCGACGACGAGTTCGAGGAATGCCATCTGAAGGCGCGCTTTCTCACCGGGCTGGACCCGGGCTTCGAGTTGTTCGAGACGATGCTCGCGGAGTCCGCGGAAGAGGGCGCGCGACCGGCCATTCTCAAGCTCGATCGTCACCTGGCACGGATGCAGCACAGCGCCCGCCTGCTGGGCTTCCGCTTCGATCGCGCCGAGGCGCTCGCGGCGCTGTCGGAGCGCATGCTGGGGCTGGCTTCCAATGTGCGCTGGCGGGTGCGGCTCGCGTTGCGCCATGACGGGCGCCTGCAACTCCAGCACGCACCGCTCGCCTCGCTGGCGGATCAGACCGTCATGCTGCGCGTGGCCGACGAGCGCCTGCCCGACTTCAATCCACTGGCCGCCCATAAAACCACACTGCGTGAGGTCTATGACGAAGGCGTGCGCGGGGCAGAGCGCGCTGGCGCTTTCGACAGCCTGTTCTTCACCGTGGACGGCCGTCTCGTCGAAGGCGGTCGCACGTCCGTGTTCCTGAAGATCGACGGACGATGGTGTACGCCGCCCCTCAGCGATGGCGCATTGCCCGGCGTGATGCGCGCCTGCCTGCTCGATGACGAGGCGTACGGCGCCATCGAGCGCAGCCTGACCTTGGCCGACCTGCAACGCGCCGAAGGCATCGTCGTCTGCAATGCGCTGCGTGGCGCGCTGCCGGCGCGGCTGTTGCAGGATGCCGTTTTCTTGTGCGAACACGAACGGAGCGCATGAGCGCCGCCCGGCCGCACGACGGCGCTCGCACCGTCGTGCACAACACGGAGGTTTGCTGATGAGCAACTTGGACATCGTCGGCCTTTGCGGCAGCTTGCGCGCCGCGTCCCTCAACCGGATGCTGTTGAAGCTGGCGTCGGCGTCGATGCCGCAAGACATGCACATGGACATCGTCGAGTGGCGTGACCTGCCGCCCTTCGATGCCGACCTGCTGGCCGCGCAAGGCATGCCGGCTTCGGTGGTGGCGTTGCGGGAGCGTATCCGTCGCGCCGATGGCGTGGTCATCGCAACGCCCGAATACAACTACTCGATCCCCGGCATGTTGAAGAACGCCATCGACTGGATCAGCCGTGGCGAGGACCAGCCCTTCTCGAAGAAGCCCGTGGCCATCCTCAGCGCGACGCCGGGCCCACGTGGCGGCGCCAGGGTGCAGTACGACCTGCGCAAGGTGCTGCTCTACGTCAATGCGATGACGCTCGTGAAGCCCGAGGTGTTCATCGGCGACGCGGCCGCGAAGTTCGACGCAGCCGGCCTTTGCACGGACGAGGCCACGCGCAGGGTCGTCACAGGCCAGATGGATGCCTTCGCCAAGTGGATCGCAGCGGTGCAGCGGATGAATTGAGGCGGCGCGCACCCCCATCTTCCCGATTGACTGGCGCTCACGGCGTACGGGGCTCGCGTCGGGGTCGCTACGACGCGCGCTTGATCGCGTCCTTGGCTTGCTTCGCGATGTACTCGCGAACATCCTGCGCCACAGCGCCTGCCGCCTTGACCGCTGACCGCAACTGTTCCTCGGTGCAACCGTATTGGTCACTCCACGAGGCGACTTCCGAGGGATCCTCCAGGTCGATGCGTTGCGGGCCGGAACTTGTCGCTTGTTGTGCCATGCCGATGTCTCCGATCTTGTCTTTTGGAAGTAAGTGCGCAGGTGGCTGCATGGCGGGTGTCGTCGAGCAAGGCGCGTCGGAAAGCATCGCGCTGAGCAAAGACGGCGTTCATCGACCGCCACCCCCACCGCCTCCGGGGCCGCCTCCGCCGGGGCCGCCGCCCCCAGCACCACCGCCCCCAGGACCGCCGCCACCGCCGGGACCTCCGCCGCCGGCTCCGCCACCCCCGCCGCCGCCAGGACCGCCACCAGGACCGCCGCCAGCTCCGCCACCTGGGCCGCCACCAGCGCCACCACCAGCACCGCCGCCTGGGCCGCCGCCAGCGCCACCACCAGCACCGCCGCCTGGACCGCCGCCAGCGCCACCACCAGCACCGCCGCCCGGGCCGCCGCCAGCGCCACCACCAGCACCGCCGCCTGGGCCGCCGCCAGCGCCACCACCAGCACCGCCGCCTGGGCCGCCGCCAGCGCCACCACCAGCACCGCCGCCCGGGCCGCCGCCAGCGCCACCACCAGCACCGCCGCCTGGCCCGCCGCCAGCGCCACCACCAGCACCGCCACCAGCACCGCCACCAGCACCGCCACCCGGGCCGCCGCCAGCGCCACCACCAGCACCGCCGCCGCCTGGGCCGCCGCCAGCGCCACCACCAGCGCCACCACCAGCACCGCCACCAGCACCGCCACCAGCACCGCCACCTGGGCCGCCGCCAGCGCCGCCACCAGCACCGCCACCTGGGCCGCCGCCAGCGCCACCACCACCAGCACCAGCACCGCCGCCCGGGCCGCCGCCAGCGCCGCCACCAGCGCCGCCACCAGCACCCCCGGCACCCGCACCTGCACCTGCACCTGCACCTGCACCGCTACCGCTACCGCTACCGCTACCGCTACCGCTGCCGCTGCCGCTGCCGCTGCCGCCACTCGAGCCGGCGCCCCCGCCGGAGGGCGCTGCGCCACCAGCCCCTGAACCGGCGCTCGCCCCAGCCGAAGCAGCCGCGACACCTCCCACCCCAGCCGGACCCGAAGCACCGGCGACCGCCGCGGCTATCGCCGGGCCCATGCCGGCGACCGAACCAGCGCCATCACCCGCATTCACCCCGGCAGGACCGCTCGCAGTGACGCTTGCGGTGACCTTCGCTTTCCGCCCAGCCACGACCGCAGGGCTCGTTGCAGCCATCGATGAAACCGGCGCCTGGCTTGGGGCGGAGGGCGAGTCCACGCAGACCGCATCGCCGAACGGGTTCTGGCGATTGCACGGATTGAAGTTCGCCGCTGTCACCGGCGCAGCGCGCGGGGACTGCGCGGGCGCACGCAGCGGCACCGGCGGCACCGGCGGCACGGTGCCCGCCTGGACGTGTCCCGCGTCTGCGCGCCTGGTTTCAACGGGGCGACGTGACGGCGCTTCGATGGTCACGGGGAGGGCCTGGCGCCAAGGCGCCACCGTCGACGCCGCCGTGTTGGCGACACCGCGCCCGGCTTGCCGCCGCGCAGCTTCCCCGGATCGTGATGGCGGCGGCGCCTGCGTGTCCTGTGAAAGCGTCGCAACGTCCGGCGCCAATCCCCCGTTCTCCTCAGGTGCAACGGATGTCGTCTCGACCGCGTGCGGCGCTATGACGGTCACCTGGCTTTCCCCCGCGTCGGCCGCGGGCGCTGGTTGCTCCGCCTGCGAAATCGCCTGCGGCGGCGCAAGCGTCGCAGGCGTCGCAGGCGTCGCAGGCGCGTCGGCCGGTGTTGGCTCCTGCAAGGGCACCGTTGCGGAAGCCTGCGGAGCAGGCGCGTGGTCGTCGCTGCGCTGCCAGTGCGCTGCCACGAAGGCGCCGGCAGTCACCAGCACCGAAAGCGCCAAAAGACCTGCGAGGACATCCCTGCGAACGCGCAGTGGCCGCCACGCCTGGCGTATGGCCGTTGAAACTGCCGTGGGCGTCGTCGGGGCCGCGCGCGGCGCAGGCGCCGCCCTCGCCACGGCCTGCGTGACGATCGAGGCCGGGTCCCATGCGCGCAGCTCGGGGCGCGCCGGCCTTGGCGGGGCCTTTGCCATCCAGGGAGGCTCGGGGGCCTTGGGCAATGTCTCCGAGAACAGGGCTGCCGGCTCGGTAGACACGAAGGCATTCGCGGCAAAACGAAAGCCCGAGAACCGACCTGCGCAGCCACGGCAGTACCGCGCCCTGTCCCTGTTGGGCGTATGGCAGCCGTCGCAGTACTTGGTCATTTCCTTGGGCCGGTGGCGACCATGCCGCGTGCGAATTCAGGCTGCGCCGGCGCCGCGACCCAGGGCGATCGGGCCATCAGCGAGAGCGCGGCGCACAAGGCTGTCCACATCCGGTCTGCCTCGGCAAGCACGTTGCCGTAAAGCACGGTGTTGATCGCAGCGCTGCCAGGGCCAGGGCGCATCGTTGCGTGGAAGGCCGGCAGTTTGTGCGCGCAGCACTTGCAGGCACGTGCATGCACCGGGTTGATCGTGTTGCAGGCGTCGCAGGTCTCGGCCGAAGCACCGCCGATCCGCAGCCGCGCAAGATCCAGCAAGCTTCCAAACGCGACAGGAACCATTGTTTCGCCTGCATCAAGATCGAGGGACGTGGGTACCGGGTTCATGAGTCTCTCCTTGAACTGCAGTGGCGTTGTCGGCAAAGGGCGCGCTTCAGCGTCGGCGCGCAACGAGCGCCGGCCGTGTCGCGGCGAACCTTCGGGAAAGGCGCTGCTCCTGCACGGCCATCTGCGCAAACAACATGAGGTCGGCCTCCGAAGGCCCGTCCCCATCACCGGCCACCTGGTGGCGGAATGCGCAGGCGATGCGCGACTGCAACGCCGACCGCTCGCGTGTCGCGGCCGCCAAGGCTTCCCGCATCTCGACTTCGCGCGTGCGCAGGGCGCCGACGGCCGGCCTCGCGTCGAGGCCGGGCCGCTCCGCCGCACGCATCGGGCGCTCGGCATGTCTCAGGGAAGAAGGGGTCATGGCAGATGCTCCGAGGATTGCGAGGAGGCTGGTATGTGAAAAATTCACATTTGATACTTCCTTGTCTTATAGTGGCTAAATGTTTCTTGTCAGACAGCGACGGATATCGTTGTCCGCCTGGTAACCAGTGGTAAGTGACGACGAATGGCCGATCGAACAGTGGGATCAAAAAGCCTGGAACACCGCCGAAGACCGATGCCATCCCTTCGCGACAAGCTCGTGCGCAGCCGGGAAGGGCAGGTGGCCTGGGTCCTGGGTGCGTGCGAACGCGTGCTTCGTCCGCTGGTGAGGCTGGCCCTGGCCTTTGGCATCAAGCATGCGCACCTGGATGAACTGCTGCGCGACATCCTCGTGGACGAGGCGCGCCGCGCCTGGCTCGCGCAAGGACCGGCGCCGAACATCAGCCAGCTTTCCGTGACGACCGGCCTGAACCGCAAGGTCGTCACCAGCAAGGTGCGCGAGTGCGACAGCCTGCCGCAGACCGAAACCTCGGCCGAGGCCAAGACGCTGACCTTGTGGCTGCAGATGGTGGCCGTCGACCCGCGGCACCGGTCGTTGCCGATCGTCGACCAGGCAAGCGAGCAGTCCTTCGAGGCGCTGGCGCGGCGCGCGAGCCGCGGCAACCTTCACCACCGCGCGATCCTCGACGAACTGGTGCGCCTGAAGATGGCCACCGTGCACGACGGCCGTGCCGAGCTCGCGGCGGCCGGCTTCGTGCCGGCAAGCGACCTGCGCGGCATGCTGGCATTCCTCGGCGACAACTCGCGCGACCACCTGCTGGCGAGCGTGTCGAACACCCTTGGCGCCGCGCCTCCCTTGCTCGAACGCTCGGTGTTCGCCGCCGGCCTTTCGCTGGCCGATTGCGAGCGCATCCACCAGCTCGCGCGGGAGCGTTGGGACGGCATGCACCACGCGTTGACGCAGGAGATGCGGGAAGCCTATGAAGCCGCCGACGGAAAGGCCTCGGGCCGCATCCGGATCGGCATCTATACCTACTACGAGGACGCTGCCGCCGACGATGCTCCAGCGCCGATGGCCGTCGCATCCTCAAGACCGTCAGAACCAAACGCACCATGAATTTCCTGCTCCGACTTGGCCTGCTGTCGCTGTGGTTCGCCATGCTGCTCTCCTGCGGAGGGGGCGGCGGTGGCGGCGGTGGTGGCGTGTTCATCGGCACTGCAGGGATGGCAGGCAACGCCGCCACCCCGACGGCTGCTGGCACCCCGTCGGTTGCTGGCACCCCGACGGTTGCTGGCACCCCGACGGTTGCTGGCACCCCGACGGTTGCTGGCACCCCGACGGTTGCTGGCAACGCGTCCGTTACCGGTACCACGGCGACAACTGCCGAGGTGCCCTCTGCCGGTGCGCCCGCGAGTGATGGTGCGCAAGGCGTCGGCGGCCTCGGCGGCATTGCATCGAACGCCGAAGGCACCCCGACGGCGACCGCATCGACCGGCGACGATGGCTCGGGTGTCGGCTCCGGCGGCACCGGCGTGAGCACGGCGGACGCGACCGGCGTGGGTGCCGTCGACGGCGCCGGCAGCATCATCGTGAACGGACTGCGCTACGCGACAGATTCCGCGGTCGGCAACATCGAGGACGCACCGGCCGGCCTGCAACTCGGCATGACCGCGAAGGTCACCGGGCCGGTCAACGCGGACTTCACGAGCGGCATCGCACGCCGGGTCGAGTCGGCTGCGGACCTGCGCGGTCCGCTGGCATCGATCGACCTGAAGCAGGGCAGCTTCGTGGTCCTGGGCACCACCGTCACCACCGACGACGCCACGGTCTGGGCCGACGCGGCCGGTCTTGCGGCATTGGCGTCGGGCAAGACCGTGCAGGTCTGGGGATTGCCTGGGGCGCCTGGCGTGCTGCGCGCCACGCGTGTGGAACAGCGGGAAGCCTCCACACTGATCCTCACCGGCACGGTGCAGGGCCTCGACCTCGTGGCACGCAGCTTCAAGCTGGGCGGCCTGTTGATCGACTACAGCGCCGCAACGTTGACCGGCGCTCTCGACGGCCAGCCGCTGGCCGATGGCGCGCTGGTCCGCGTGCGAGCCAACAGCGCCGGCCCGAGCGGCCTGGCCGCGACGGTGGTGCAACGCTGGTACCCGGTGCCGATCGCCGACGGCACGACCGCCCAGCTCGCCGGCCTCGTCACGGGCTACGCGGGACTGGGGACCTTCAAGGTGCTCGGCAGACCCGTGGATGCGTCGTCGGCACAGATCACCGGTGGACCGGCCAGCGGCATCGGCAATGGCGTGAGAGTGGAAGTCGGCGGCGTCATGTCGAATGGCGTGCTGCGGGTCAGCAAGCTGAAGATCCGCCATGTGCCGGGGACAGGCGGACCGGCATCTTTCAACGTCATCGGAACCGTGGGGGCCTTCCGGTCGCCGGCCGATTTCCGCGTCCGCGGGCAGCCCGTGAACGCCAGCGGGCCAGACGTGGCGTTCCCCAACGGCTCGGCGGGCAAGCTCGGCAATGGCGTGAAGGTCAACATCCGTGGCGCCGAGGTGGTCAACGGTGTGTTGATCGCGACGGTGGTGGTGTTCGAATGAAGGACGACACGAGTGCCGTTCCGGCAAGCGACGAGGACTGGCCGAAGCTCCCTGACAACTGGCGCTGTTCGATCGAGATCGATGCGACCGGGGATGGCCAGTACGGCGGCACGCTGGAATTGAAGTGCGACGGCGTCCTGAAATGCCGGATGGCCATCACGCACATCGGTCGCACCAAGTCGGAGGCCTATCGCCGCGCCAAGGAACGCGCGGAACGATGGATGGCGGATTGGACGAGCCGGCACACGGGGGAAGACGAAACGGCGCGCCGCGCGTAGCGGCACGCCCCTCGGGTTGCCTGCGGTCAGGCTTCGGCGGCAAGCACCGAGAAATCCGCGATGACGCGATCCGGCCGGCACTGCTGGATCGGCGCGCCCATGTTGTAGCCATGGGGCAGCAGCCACACCTCGACGCCGGCATTGCGTGCGGTGGCGGCATCGATCGATGAATCGCCGACGAACAGGGCGCGCGTCTTCGGCACGTCGAACGCGTGCAGGCACGCGTGCACGCAAGCCGGATCGGGCTTCTTGGTGGGCAGGCTGTCGCCGCTGATCACGCGGTCGAAGCTGTCGCGCAGCTGGTGCACGCCGAGTACGGTGTCGGTGTAGCGGGCTTCCTTGTTGGTGATGACGGCGAGCTTCACGCCTTGGGTGCGAAGGAAGGCCAGGGCCTCGCGCACGCCGGGGTAGAGGCGGCTGCGCGTGCCGCAGCGCCGCTGGTAGTGCTTGTCGAAAGTGGCGGACGTGGAGGCCAGGCCCTTGCTGGCGCGCACCGCCTGTGCATCGGTCCCGGTCGCGCAGGCCAGCGCTGCGATCAGCAACTCGTGCGTGCCATGTCCGATCCAGCGCTCCACTTCGGCCAGGCTCGCCGCGGGCAGTCCGAGGCCATGCAAGGTGTCGTTCACCGCATCGCAGATCTCCGGTGCGGTCTCGACCAGGGTGCCGTCCAGGTCGAACATCACCAGGTCGTAGGGAAAGGCCATGTGCTCGCCGCGCATCAGATGGCACTCAGGGCGCGCTGGCGCCGTTCCATCATCCGCCAGATGAAGGGCGTGAATATCAGTTGCATCGCCAGTTCCATCTTGCCGCCGGGCACGACGATGGTGTTGGCGCGCGACATCCAGGAGTCGTGGATCATGCTGAGCAGGTACTGGAAGTCGATGCCCTTGGGCTGGGCGAAGCGGATCACCACCATGCTTTCGTCGGCCGTGGGGATGGTGCGGGTGGTGAAGGGGTTGGAGGTGTCGACGATCGGCACGCGCTGGAAGTTCACGTGCGTGTGGTTGAACTGCGGGCAGATGTAGTGCAGGTAGTCGGGCATGCGCCGCAGGATGGTGTCGGTCACGGCCTCGGTGCTGTAGCCGCGCATCGTCTTGTCGCGGAAGAGCTTCTGGATCCACTCGAGGTTGATGACCGGCACCACGCCGATCAGCAGGTCGGGGTGCTGCGCGACGTTGACCTCGGGCGTGACCACGGCGCCATGCAGGCCCTCGTAGAACAGCAGGTCGGTGCCCTCGGGCAGGTCTTCCCAGGGCGTGAATGTGCCGGGTTCCTGCGCATACGGTGCGGCCTCGTCGGCATCGTGCAGGTACTTGCGATGCCGGCCGACGCCCTTGGCCGCATAGGCGGCGAACAACGCTTCCAGCTCAGGGAAGAGATTGTTCTCCGCGCCGAAGTGGCTGAAGTTCATGTTGCCGGCGCTTTCCGCCTCGGCCTGGCGCAGCTTCATTTCCTTGCGGTCGTAACGATGGAAGCTGTCGCCTTCGATGATGGCGGCGTTGACGTTCTCGCGCCGGAAGACGTGCTGGAAGGTTCGCGTCACGGAGGTGGTTCCGGCGCCGGAGGAGCCGGTGATGGCGATGATGGGGTGGCGTTCGGACATGGGGTCCCTAAGCGGTTTGAGGTATCAGTTTTTCACCACGCCATGGCGCGACCCGCGACGCATGGAGCCAGGGAGCAATGCCTGTTCGTGGGCACCCACGGAACCGGCTTTGCCGGGCCGTTGGGTGCGCCCCCTTGAGGGGGTGCGCCGCAGGCGCTGCGGGGGTGGGTTCATTTCAAGCGCGGAACAGGCTGCGCTTGCCGAACAGGGGGCTTTCCAATTCCGCCCCGGCCGGTTCGCGGTGATAGCGCTCGATGCGCTCGACCTCGCTGCGCGATCCGAACACCAGGCCGATGCGCTGCTGCATCGATGTCGGCACCACGCCCAACAAGGGCTGGCGGCCCGTGCTCGCACGCCCTCCCGCCTGCTCCATGATGAAGCCGATCGGGTTGGCTTCATGCAGCAGGCGCAGCGGGCCCGCCTTCATCGGGTCGCGGGTGTCCCGCGGATACAGGAAGACGCCACCGCGCATGAGGATGCGGTGCGCCTCGGCCACCATGGACGCAATCCAGCGCATCGTGAAATCCTTGCCGCGCGCGCCGGTCTTGCCGGCCTGGCATTCGTCGACGTAGCGCTTGACCGGCGCCTCCCAGAAGCGGCTGTTGGAGGCGTTGATGGCAAATTCCTGCGACTCCGGCGGCACCTGGATGTCCGGATGCGTCAGCATGAACTCGCCCAGGTTGGGGTCGAGGGTGAACCCGGCCACGCCGTTGCCCACGGACAGCACCAGCATCGTGGTCGGGCCGTACAAGGCATAGCCCGCCGCGACCTGGGCCGCGCCCGGTTGCAGGAAGTCGGCCTCGGTCACGTCGCGTCCGCTGTCGATCACGTCCGGCGGCGCGCGCAGCACGCTGAAGACGCTTCCCACCGACACGTTCACCTCGATGTTGCTGGAGCCGCCGTCGAGCGGATCGAACACCAGCAGGTAGCGCCCGCGCGGGTGTTGCGCGGGGATCTGGTGTGGCTCGCTTGCACCTTCCGAGGCCATGCCCGCGCAGTGGCCGCCCCAGTCGTTCATGTGGGTGAAGACCTGGTTGCTGATGACGTTCACCGGCTTGCGGGATTCGAACTCGCCGCTGAGTTGGCTGGTCGCGTAGCCCAGTTCCCCGAAGGCGACCGCGCGCGCGATGGCCTTGCATGCCAGGGCGACGTCGAGGATCAGCGCATTGAAGTCGCCGCTCGCGTCCGGAAATCGCCGGCGTTGCTCGATGAGGTAGCGCGTGAGCGTGGCGCGTTGGGAGAGGGGCATGACAGGTCCTTCAACCTAGAAAAAGCAGTTGGATGTGCCCGAGTGCGCCGTGATCGGCGTGCCAGGCAAGGCGGGAGAACGCGGCGGGCTCATGCCCGCAAGGCCGAGCAACGCCGCATGGCGCGTCGAGCGCGGTGCAATCGGGTACATAGCGCTCTCACCACGGCGGCGAACGTGATCGAAGGCAGAAGTTTCAGCTTCCATGCGGCTTTTCCAAAGGTTGAGCGCGGTCAACTGCTTTTTCTAGGTTCATGGTTGCTATTGGGTCTGGGTCGCTGCGTGCCAGCCGCGGAGGTCCGCGACCGTCGTGCCCTGAAGGCTGGGCAGGATGCGCAACGCGCCGCTGAAGTCATGGTGGGCGGTGAACGGGTTCGGCGTGACCACCGTCGCCAGCCGTGCCGCGCGCGCGGCCTTGAGGCCGTTGGCCGAATCCTCGAAGGCCAGGCATTCGGCAGGCGGCAATTGCAGGCGTTGCAGGGTCTGCACGTAGACCTGCGGATGCGGCTTCTTGTGCGGGGCGGTCGTTGCATCCTCGATCACGTCGAAGAAGGAGGACCACGTCGGGCCCATCGCGGCGCGCAGCAGCGCAGCGATGTTGACCGGCGAAGTGGTGGTCGCGATGGCCAGGCGCAATCCGTCGCGGTGCGCCGACTCGATCAGCTTGAGCACGCCGGGGCGCAACTGCACGGCGCCATCGTGCACCCTGCGCTCGTAGCCGGCCGTCTTGTGGTCATGGATGTGCTGCACCGTGTCGGCGAGTGCGCCGGCGTTGATGGCCTTGATGTCGCCGCGCACTTCGCGCCAGTAGTGCGTGATGCGCTCCTTGCCGCCCGAGACTTCCAGCAAGCGTGTGTAGAGCGGCTCGTCCCAATGCCAATCGAGGCCTGCCTCGGCAAAGGCTTCGTTGAAGGCGGCGCGGTGCGCATGCTCCGTGTCGGCCAGGGTGCCGTCGACATCGAAGATCAGCGCGCGCAGGCGGGGAGAGGTCATGTCGTGGTTCCTTCGGTTTCTGACGTCGATGTGGCTCTGCCATCTCGACTGGATGATCCCCCTTGGGCGGCGGGCTGGGTGCAGTCCGGCCCGGGGGGCTCGGTAAACAGGCGGCTGGCCAGGATGTCGCTGGCGGCGATGGTGCTGAGCGCTTCCGCGGTCAGCGGGCTGTCGCGGTCGGCATACAGGCGGCTGGCCTGGCGCAGGCGTGCGCGGTCCAGCGCGTTGCGCACGCTGCGCGCGTTGGCGAAGTGCGGCTGGGCGATGCGCCGGTGCAGGTAGGCATCGAAGGCCTCGCGCGCGCCGTCGCCGAAGCGGTAATGCGCCGAGGCGAGTTGCAGGTCGGCGATCTGCAGCAGCTCCGAGCCGTCGTAGTCCGGAAAGTCCAGGTGATGCGCGATCCGTGAGCTCATGCCGGGGTTGGACTGGAAGAAGGTGTTCATCCGGTCCTTGTAGCCGGCGAGGATCACCACCAGGTCGTCGCGCTGGTTCTCCATCACCTGCAGCAGGATCTCGATCGCCTCCTGCCCGTAGTCGCGCTCGTTGTCGGGGCGGTAGAGGTAGTAGGCCTCGTCGATGAACAGCACGCCGCCCATCGCCTTCTTCAGCACCTCCTTGGTCTTGGGCGCGGTGTGGCCGATGTATTGGCCGACCAGATCATCGCGCGTCACGCTCACGACGTGGCCCTTGCGCACATACCCGAGGCTGTGGAGGATCTTCGCCATCCGCATCGCCACCGTGGTCTTGCCAGTGCCGGGGTTGCCGGTGAAGCACATGTGCAGCGAGGGCGCCTGCGCGGCCAGGCCGTGCTGTGCGCGCAGCTTGTCGATGACCAAGAGCGCGGCGATGTCGCGGATGCGGGTCTTCACTGGCACCAGGCCGATCAGGTCGTGCTCCAGTTCGTCCAGCACCGGCTCGACCTGGCTCTGCGCCAGCACGTCGGCGACCGAGCGTGCCGGCGCTGTCGGCTGTGCAGCCTCTTGCGGCTCGGCGGCTGCTGCTGCGGCCTGCGTGCCCGGTATGGCGTAGAGCGGTGCGGTCATGCGGCGCTTCCTTCAGGCAAGGGGTTCAGCCGCCGTAGCGCTTCGACTCGGGCTTGTCGGTGGCGTAGCTGTGCAACGTGTAGCGCATCGTCCGGCCGTTGGACTCCTGCCGCACCAGGCCGAAGCCGGGCTCGTCCGCGGGCCGGTTGACGATGAAGCTCATCGTGATGGTCTCGATGCCGCGGGTCGAGTCGAAGGCCATCATGCGGATGTAGTGGTTGGGGAAAGCCTTGCGGCAGGCCGTCAGTTCCATCATCACGCCGGCTGCGTCGTGCAGGTCGAACATCGGTGCGCCGTGCATCTCCCAGTAGGTGTTGCGGGGGTGCGGGTCGTCGGTGTACTCGACGCTCCAGGCGTAGCCGCGGTCGAGGCCGTACTGGATCTGCGCGGTGATCTCGGCATCGGTGAGGTCGGGCAGGAAGCTGAACTGGCCCTGGGTGATGCGGCCGGTGGGGTTGGTCATCATGGTGTGGGTCTCCTCAGGCCACCGAAGGCGTGGTGGCGTAATCGCTGGTGTCGGTGGGCGTGTAGTTGAAGGAGATCTCTCCCCAGGTGTCGAGCGCCTGCTTCAGCGGTGTGCAGAAGCGCGCGGCGGCCTGCAGGATCTCCGGGCCTTCGTTCTTGATGTCGCGACCTTCGTTGCGCGCCTTGACCATGCATTCCAGCGCCACGCGGTTGGCCACCGCACCGGCCTGGATGCCGCCCGGATGGCCGATGGTGCCGCCGCCGAACTGCAGCACCACGTCGTCACCGAACAGGTCGATCAGCTGGTGCATCTGGCCGGCATGGATGCCGCCGGAGGCCACGGGCATCACCTTCTTCAGGTCGGCCCAGTCCTGGTCGTAGAACAGGCCGCGCGGCAGGTCCTTCTTCGTGAAGCTGTCGCGGCACACGTTGTAGTAGCCCTGCACCGTCATCGGGTCGCCCTCCAGCTTGCCCACCGCCGTGCCAGTGTGCATGTGGTCCACGCCCGCACATCGCAGCCACTTGGCGATGACGCGGAAGCTCACGCCGTGGTTCTTCTGTCGCGTGTAGGTGCCGTGGCCGGCGCGGTGCAGGTGCAGGATCATGTCGTTGCGCCGGGCCCAGTTGCACATGCTCTGGATGGCCGACCAGCCGATCACCAGGTCGATCATGACGATGACCGAGCCCAGTTCCTTGGCGAACTCGGCACGCTCGTAGATGTCTTCCATCGTGGCGCCGGTGACGTTCAGGTAGCTGCCCTTGACCTCGCCGGTGGCGGCGCTGGCCTTGTTCACCGCGTCCATCACGTAGAGGTAGCGGTCGCGCCAGTGCATGAAGGGCTGCGAGTTGATGTTCTCGTCGTCCTTCATGAAGTCGAGGCCGCCCTTGAGCCCTTCGTACACCACGCGGCCGTAGTTGCGGCCGGACAGGCCCAGCTTGGGTTTGGTGGTGGCGCCGAGCAACGGGCGGCCGAACTTGTCGAGCCGCTCGCGCTCCACGATGAGCCCGGTCGGCGGCCCCTTGAAGGTCTTCACGTAGGCCACCGGAATGCGGATGTCTTCCAGCCGCGCGGCCTTGAGCGGCTTGAAGGAGAACACGTTGCCGATCAGGCTGGCCGTCATGTTGGCGATGGAGCCTTCCTCGAACAGGATGATGTCGTAGGCCACCCACGCGAAGTACTGGCCCGGAATGCCCGGCACCGGCTCGACCTGGTAGGCCTTGGCGCGGTAGCTGTCGCAGGCGGTGAGGCGGTCGGTCCAGACCACGGTCCAGGTGGCGGTGCTGGATTCGCCGGCCACGGCGGCTGCGGCCTCCACTGGGTCTACACCTTCCTGCGGCGTGATGCGGAACAGGCACAGCACGTCGGTGTCCTTCGGCACGTAGTCCGGCTCCCAGTAGCCCATCTGGCGGTACTTCAGGACACCGGCGCTGTAGCGCTTCTTTTCATTGGTGACCACGGTTGCGTCGGTGATCAGGCCTTCTTCATAGGGTTTGTTCAAGTGGGCCTCCAAGCCGGAAAGGTGAGTAGGAAAGACCACTGTATGAACGGGGCTTGCTAAGGTAAATTCACGATTCGTTTGTTGTTTGTTAAGGTTTTACTTAATCATGCACATCACCTTCCGCCAGCTCAGGGTCTTCGTCGAGGTTGCGAAACAGGGCAGCGTGCAGCGCGCAGCGGA
Source organism: Variovorax rhizosphaerae (assembly GCF_037889975.1). NCBI lineage: Bacteria > Pseudomonadati > Pseudomonadota > Betaproteobacteria > Burkholderiales > Comamonadaceae > Variovorax > Variovorax rhizosphaerae. Next base: position 87,740 of record NZ_JBBKZT010000016.1, read on the forward strand.
AGCGTTGCACCTCACGCCGCCTGCGGTGTCGATGCAGATCAAGGAGGTGGAATCGCAGGTCGGCATGCCGCTGTTCGACCGCACCGGGCGGCGCCTGTCGCTCTCGACGACGGGCGAATACTTCCTTGTCTATGCGCGCCGGTTATTGGCCACCTTCAAGGAGGCCGAGGATGCGATGGCGCGCTTCAAGGGCGTCCAGTCGGGCATGCTGACCATCGGCATGGTGAGTTCCGCGAAGTACTTTTTGCCGCAGTTGCTCGCGCAGTTCCACACCGAACATCCCTCCGTCGACGTCCGGCTGCGCCTGGGCAACCGGGAGCAGTTGTCCGCGCTGATGGATGCCAATGAAGTCGACCTGTCTGTCATGGGTCGCGCGCCCCGGGAATGGCCCAACCGCGCCGAGCCCTTTGCGATGCATCCCCATGTGCTGGTGACCGCGCCCAGCCATCCCTTCGCCAGGGCAGAGGGCATACCGGCGGCTGCGCTGGTCCGTGAAGGCTTCATCGTGCGCGAACAGGGCTCGGGCACGCGCGCGGCGCTGGAGGAGTTCCTGTCGGCGCACCGGTTGCAGCCGATGTTCATCATGGAGTTGCCAAGCGACGAAGCCATCAAGCAGGTGGTGATGGCGGGGCTGGGGGTGAGCCTGGTGTCGCTGCACACCATCGGCCTGGAATGGCGCAACGGGCTGATCGCGGCACCGACCGTGGAGGGCCTGCCGCTGATGCGGCGTTGGCACCTGGTGAATGCCGCGGCCAAGATGCTGTCGCCGGCGGCCGAGGCCTTTCGCTACTTCATGCTGGAACGGGGCGAGGCGCACATGGCTGCGATGTTCGGGAATACGAACTAGCACACCAGGGGTGGCGGGTCGACCTACTGCACCCCGCGTGCGCAAGTGGCAACGTTCACAGATCGTCCTCCGATGGATACCGAGCTCGGTCGGGATTGGCACGGCAATGCCCGCGGTGCATGACCTCGCGTATCAAGGGACACGCCGCGAGGAGCAAGAGGGGAAGTACCCCGAACAGATCGGCCCGATGTTCGGCGTAGAGGAACAAGCCGCCGATAAGCATGCCGACGCTCATGGTGACTGCTCCACCTGATCTTCTGAACAGGGATCATCGTTCCTGGAGTTCATTTCAATTCTCCGGTGAAGGAGGGCAGCATGGCCATGGGCCGGCATCGCCCTCCGGTCCAGCAACGGTTGCATTCCCGAGGTGTTGAGATCGCGCCGTTGCAAAAAGAGGGAATGAATCAACGGCATGCGCCGCGCGCCTGGCAACGTGCTATCGATGGCTTGCCGTGGGTGGAAACGAGGCCGCGAGCAAGCTGCTCGCCCTCATGCGCTCTGACGCGCTGTCAACCATGCGGGGATGGACCCGCATCCCGCTGCGCCCGGCTGGGGACAGCGATCTTCAGGCGAGCACGGGTGGCGGTCGCATTGGCCCGTCAAGATAGGGCCACGGCCATGCACGCTCGTCGTGGCTCGCAGGACCCACGGCAGGCGGTGGACCAAAGTCGACGGCCATGCCGCACTGGATCGCGATGGCAGTCTGACACCCATCCATGCTCATGTGTTGGCTGGACTCCATTGAATGATCGCTTCCGATGGATCCATCGTCGTGATGGTGATGAGGCGTTCCCTGCCAGTGAAGCAGTGCGTGCTGTAGCTCGGACTGGATCCCGAAGGCGGCGGAAAGATTGGCGCTCGTGAATACGTGACCGACCAGGAAGACAAGCAACATCGTGACGACGACTGCGCGTCGACCGATGCCCGAGCACGTAGACATGGGTGAGCTCATCGACTTATCTTAGACCCGGCGAAGGACGATGAAAAGACTCACGGAAGTGTTTGCGGGGGCCGATCGAGAAGATCGTCCGGATCACCGGCGTCGCGAAAATGACCAAGTCATTCGCACTCCCGTTTGCGAAGCATTTCCGGCGCGGCGGCACGCGAAAACGCCATCTTTGCGCGGGGCAGGCCAAGGCGTTGATCTACCGGAGCACCAGCACCGGCAGTCCCGAATGCGTCAGCACATGCTGCGTCTCGCTGCCGAGCAGCAGGCGCTTGATGCCCTTGTGGCCGTGCGAGGCCATCACGATGAGGTCGCACTTGTGCTTCTTCGCTGCGGCGATGAGCGCGTCGGCCACGCTGTCGGAACTCGGCGCCGTAGTCTTGATCGATACACCCGCTGCCTTCGCCTGGGCGCTGACCGATTCCAGCTTGCCTTGGGCTTTTTCCGCCCATTGACCCTCGATGCGGGCGATGTCGTCCGGCGAGAAGGTCATGGCGCCTTCGATGTAACTCTTCGGATAGCGGGGCACGACGGTGACGGCCACCAGCTCGGCCTCGTTCTCGGCCGCGAGGGAGATGGCGCTGTTGACCGCCTTTCTTGAAAGTGTCGAGCCGTCGGTGGCGACGAGGATGCGCTTGAACATGATCGGATGCTCCTGGTGTTGATGAGGCGAGCGTAGGCCGCCCGCGTAGCGAGGCGTTGACGCAGATCAAGCCTCCGTCGCGCGGATGGGTCTAGCCTCGGGGCATGCAAGCTGCCATGCCTTCGCTCGCTCCGGCCGGACGCCATGGACCACCCGCCGAGCCGGCGCGCGGGATGGACGCGGTGCTGGACGATCCTGTCGAATGGTCGGCATTCAGCCGGCTGCTCAACGGCGATGCTGCCGTGGGGCGATGGGAGTCGCATGTGCTGGTCGAGGGCGTGCATTGCGCCGCCTGCGCATTCGCTGTCGAGGCGGCGCTGATGCGGGTCGTCGGCGTGGAAAGGGCGGAGGTGAATGCGGCGACCCGGCGCGCGCGGATCGATTGGTCGGCCGCGCGAGTCTTGCCTTCGGCCTGGTTCCAGGCTTGCGCATCGGCGGGCTTTCGGCTCGTGCCGGCGGGTGACACCTTCGTGCGCGAACGGCGGCTGCGCGAGGGGCGGCTCGCCCTGTGGCGATGGCTGGTGGCCGGCCTTTGCATGATGCAGGTGATGATGTACGCGTACCCCGCCTATGTGGCGCTGCCGGGGGACATGACTTCCGATGCGTCGCAACTGTTGCGCTGGGCGTCGTGGGTGCTGACCCTGCCTGTGCTGTTGTTCTCCTGCAAGCCCTTCTTTGCCGGCGCGCTTCGCGACCTGAAGGGATGGCGCATCGGCATGGAACTGCCCGTTGCGCTCGGCATCGTCATTACCTTCGCGGTGAGCAGCGCGGCCACCTTCGACCCTTCCGGTCCGTTGGGTGGCGAGGTGTATTTCGACTCGCTCACGATGTTCGTGTTCTTCCTGCTGACCGGCCGCTGGCTCGAGACGCGCCTGCGCGGCCGGACTGCCGGCGCGCTGGAGGCGCTGATGAACCGCCAGCCCGACAGCGCGGAGCGGCTCGCGAAGAACGGCGCCTTCGAGCGCGTGGCGGTGCGGCGCCTGTTGCGCGGCGACGTTGTGCGCGTGCGGCCCGGCGAGAGCTTTCCGGCCGACGGCGTGATCTGCCTTGGCAGCACCACGGCGGACGAGGCGCTGCTGACGGGCGAATCGCGCCCGGTCGTGCGCGACTGCGGCGCGCGCGTGCTGGCGGGCAGCCACAACCTGTCGTCGACGGTGCAGCTGCGTGTCGAATCGGTGGGGCAGGGGACGCGCTTTTCGCAGATCGTGGCGCTGATGGAAGGCGCTTCGCTGCACAAGCCCCGGCTCGCCTCGATGGCCGACCGCGCGGCGCGGCCGTTCCTGCTGTTCGTGCTGTGTGCGGCCGTGCTGGCCGCGGCCTTCTGGTGGCCGGTGGACCACGGCAAGGCGTTGATGGTCGCGGTGGCCGTGCTGATCGTCACCTGTCCTTGCGCGCTTTCGCTGGCCACGCCCGCGGCCATGCTGGCCAGCGCCGGGATGCTGGCCCGGCGCGGTGTGCTGGTGCGCAAGCTGCAGGGGCTGGAATCGCTGGCGTCTGTCGACACGGTGGTGTTCGACAAGACGGGCACGCTGACCCTGGACGCACCGGGCGTCGTGGACATCCATTGCCGGGTTGGCGTGCAGTCCGGCGAGGCGCTGGAGCGCGCCGCCGCGATCGCAGCGCAGTCGCTTCATCCGGCCTCGCGGGCCATCGTCGACGCATGGAAGGCGACGTCGCATCCCGCGTCTTCATGGCGGCTCGTGCAGGGCGTCGAGCACGTCGGCAGGGGCGTGGAGGCGCGATTGGTTGAACAGGGAATGGGCGATGCGAGCGCATGTCGAATGTTGCTGGGTTCGGCTGTGTTTTGCGGTGTCGCGCCGATCGCTGCCGATGCGCCGCAGGTTCACCTGAGCGATGCGCAGGGATGGCTGGCCACCTTCGTGCTGGACGAGAACGTGCGCGACGAGGCGGTGCCTGCGATCGCTGCGTTGCACGCGCAAGGGCTGTCGGTTCACCTGCTGTCCGGCGACCGCGCCGTTGCTGCGAGCGTCGTCGCAAAGCGGACGGGCATCCGCAGTGTGCAGGGTGATTGCACGCCCGAAGCCAAGCTGGCCTTCATGAAGGACCTGCAGGACAAGGGACGGGGCGTTGCCATGGTGGGCGATGGCCTGAACGACGGCCCGGTGCTGGCGCGCGCCGATGCGTCCTTCGCGCTCGGGAATGCCGTGCCGCTGGCCAAGGCGCAGGCGGACTTCATCGTCATGGGCGGGGACCTCGGCGCGATCCCTGCGGCCCTCGCACAGGCAAGACGCACGATGCGCGTGGTGCGGCAGAACCTGTGGTGGGCCGCGGGCTACAACGCGCTGTGCGTGCCGCTGGCGGCGGCCGGCATGCTGCCCGCGTGGCTGGCCGGCCTGGGCATGGCCGCGAGTTCGCTCGTGGTCGTGCTCAATGCCGCACGCCTGGCGAGGCACGGCGAAGGAGGGCCTTGATGGACATCCTGTTCCTGCTCATCCCGCTCTCGGTCGTGCTGGTGCTGCTGATCCTCGTGGGCCTCTGGTGGGCCGTGGACCGTGGCCAGTTCGAGGACGTCGAGGCCGAAGGCCAGCGCATTCTGCGCAACGATTGATCTTTATCAAGTGGTTGCCCCGGCGGTCCCCGGACACTGCCGCATCCCATCGAAGAAGAGGCTCGCGATGCAATCTCCAAACCCACCTGCCGCGGTCTACAGCGATACCGTGGTGACGCAATTCGCCCTGATGTCCGTGGTGTGGGGCGTCGTCGGCATGCTGGTCGGCGTGGTCATCGCCGCGCAACTGGCATGGCCGGAACTCAACCTCGGCATCCCGTGGCTCAGCTATGGGCGTCTGCGGCCGCTGCACACCAACGCGGTGATCTTCGCCTTCGGCGGCTGCGCGCTGATGGCGACGAGCTTTCATGTGGTGCAGCGCACCTGCCAGGTCCGGCTCTTCGCGCCGAAGCTGGCGTCCTTCGTGTTCTGGGGCTGGCAGGCGGTGATCGTTGCCGCGGCCATCAGCCTGCCGATGGGCTTCACGCGCGGCAAGGAATACGCGGAGCTGGAATGGCCGATCACGATCCTCATCGCCGTGGTGTGGGTGGCCTATGCCATCGTGTTCTTCGGCACCATCGGCATGCGCAAGGTCCGCCACATCTACGTGGCGAACTGGTTCTACGGCGCCTTCATCATCGCGGTGGCGCTGCTGCACATCGTCAACGGCATGACGATGCCGGCAACCTGGATGAAGAGCTACTCGATGTATGCCGGCGTGCAGGACGCGATGGTGCAGTGGTGGTACGGCCACAATGCGGTGGGCTTCTTCCTCACGGCGGGCTTCCTCGGGATGATGTACTACTACATCCCCAAGCAGGCCGACCGGCCGGTGTATTCGTACCGCCTGTCGATCGTGCACTTCTGGGCGCTGATCTTCACCTACATGTGGGCGGGTCCGCACCACCTGCACTACACCGCCTTGCCCGACTGGACGCAGTCCCTCGGCATGGTGTTCTCGCTGATCCTGCTGGCGCCGAGCTGGGGCGGCATGATCAACGGCGTCATGACGCTCTCGGGCGCCTGGGACAAGCTGCGCACCGACCCGATCCTGCGCTTCCTCATCGTGGCGCTGTCCTTCTACGGCATCGCCACCTTCGAGGGGCCGATGATGTCGATCAAGTCCGTCAATGCGCTCAGCCACTACACCGACTGGGGCATCGCCCACGTGCACGGCGGCGCGCTCGGCTGGGTCGGCTTCATCTCGATGGGCGCGCTGTACTACCTGATCCCGCGCATGTACGGTCGCACCGAGATGTACAGCGTGAAGGCGATCGAGGCACATTTCTGGATCGCCACCATCGGCGTGGTGCTCTACATCGCCGCCATGTGGATCGCCGGTGTCATGCAGGGGATGATGTGGCGCTCCATCAATGCCGACGGCACGCTGACCTATACCTTCGTGGAGGGCGTGAAGGCGACCTTCCCGTTCTACGTGGTGCGCCTGCTCGGCGGCCTGCTGTACCTCGGCGGCATGCTGGTCATGGCCTGGAACGTCTGGATGACGGCCATCACGGGCATCTCCGCCCGCGCGCAGATCCCGCCGCTCGCACCGGCCCACGCCTGAGGCAAACGACATGTCATCCAACCCGAACCAAGCCGCTGGTTTCACCCATGAGAAGGTCGAGACCAACAACCTCCTGATGATCGTGCTGATCCTGCTGGTCGTCGCCATCGGCGGCGCGGTGGAGATCGTGCCGCTGTTCTTCCAGAAGTCGACCACCGAGCCGATCCAGGGGCTCAAGCCGTACACGGCGCTGCAACTGGCGGGACGCGACGTCTACCTGCGCGAGGGCTGCTACGGCTGCCACTCGCAGATGATCCGCCCGTTCCGCTCGGAGACGCTGCGCTACGGGCACTACTCGGTGGCCGGTGAGTTCGTCTACGACCATCCCTTCCAGTGGGGCAGCAAGCGCACCGGGCCCGACCTGCACCGTGTCGGCGGCAAGTACAGCGACGAGTGGCACCGCATCCACCTGAACGATCCGCGCGACCTGGTGCCCGAGTCGAACATGCCGGCCTACCCCTGGCTGGAGAAGAACCTGGTCGATGCGGGGTCGCTGCCCGCGCACATGCGCGCCCTGCGCCGGGTTGGCGTGCCTTACACCGATGCGGAGATCGCCGCGGCCGCGAAGGAGGTCGAAGGCAAGACCGAGATGGATGCGACCGTCGCCTACCTGCAATCCCTGGGCCTTGCGCTCAAGTGAAGGAGCAAGAAACGTGGACCTCACAACACTGCGCATCATGGCCACCGTCGCCTGCTTCCTCGTCTTCCTCGGCATCCTGGCCTGGGCCTTTTCGCGCCGCAACACAGAGCGTTTCGAAGAGGCCGCACGGCTGCCCTTCGAGCAGGACTGAAGGGGGCATGCCATGAGCGACTTCATCAACAACTTCTGGGCCAACTACGTCGCGGCGGCCTCCGTGGTGAGCATCCTGGCCTGCGCACTGCTGCTGTGGCTGACCGCGCGCAAGCGTGTGGTGTCCAGCGAAGACAACACCACCGGCCACGTGTGGGACGTGGACCTGCGCGAGGCCAACAACCCGCTGCCGCTGTGGTGGGTGGGCCTGTTCGTCATCACCATCATCTTCGGCCTCGCCTACCTCGCGTTCTATCCGGGGCTGGGCGCCTACGACGGCAAGTTCGGCTGGAGCGCTTCCGGGCAATACCAGGCCGAGGTCGCGCAGGCCGACAAGGAACTGGCGCCGGTCTATGCGGCCTACACCGCCATGCCGGTGGAAGCGATTGCCGGGGATGCCAGGGCCATGGCCATCGGCGAGCGCATCTTCATGAACAACTGCGCGCTGTGCCACGGTTCCGATGCGCGCGGCAGCAAGGGCTTCCCGAACCTCACCGACACCGACTGGCTGTACGGCGGCACGCCCGACAAGATCATCGAGACCGTCACCAAGGGCCGCATCGGCGTGATGCCGCCCATGGCCGCGGCGGTGGGCGGGGCGGACGACGTGCGCAACCTGGCGCAGTACGTGCTGAGCCTGTCGGGCAATTCCACCGATTCGGTGCGCGCCGCGCTCGGCAAGTCCAAGTTCACGGCCTGCGCCGCGTGCCACGGCATCGGCGGCGTCGGCAACCAGGCGCTCGGCGCGCCGGCGTTGAACGACAACATCTGGCTCCATGGCTTTGGCCAGGAAGCGATCATCGCGATCATCAACGGCGGCAAGCACAACGTGATGCCGGCCCAGGAAGGTCGGCTGACCGAGGCGCAGATCAAGGTGGTCGCGTCCTATGTGTGGGGCCTGTCGAACAAGGCGCAGCCTGCCCCCAAGGCAGTGCCCTGACCCGGGCAGTCCTGCCATGGCCCGAGACGAGCCCTCCCGCAAGATCATTCCAATCGCCGCTGCGGCAGGGGAGTCGACCGCGCTGTACGAGGCTTCCCAAAAGATCTACCCGCGCAGCGTGCGCGGCAGGTTCGCGCGCTGGCGCTGGGCGATGGTGTTCGCGACCCAGCTCTTCTTCTACGCCATGCCGTGGACGCAATGGGGCGGGCGCCAGACGCTGCTGTTCGACCTGGCCGCGCGGCGCTTCTACATCTTTGGGCTGGTGCTCTATCCGCAGGACCTGATCTACCTGGCGGGCCTGCTGGTGCTCTCGGCGATGGCGCTGTTCCTGTTCACCGCCGTAGCGGGCCGGCTGTGGTGCGGCTACACCTGCCCGCAGACGGTCTACACGGAAATCTTCATGTGGGTCGAGCAGAAGATCGAGGGCAACCGCATCGCGCGCATGCGCCTCGACGGCGAGGCCTTCTCGCTCGAGAAGCTGGTGAAGAAGTGGTTCAAGCACCTCGTCTGGCTGATCATCGCGATGTGGACCGGCTTCACCTTCGTGGGCTACTTCACGCCGATCCGCGAACTGGGCATGGAATTCCTGCAGACGCGCATGAGCTCGTGGGAGGTGTTCTGGGTCTTCTTCTATGGCCTGGCGACCTACGGCAACGCCGGCTTCATGCGCGAGCAGGTCTGCAAGTACATGTGCCCCTATGCCAGGTTCCAGAGCGCGATGTTCGACCGTGACACGCTGATCGTGAGCTACGACAGCGCGCGTGGCGAGCCGCGCGGCGTGCGCGCCAAGGGCAAGGATGGTCGCTCGCTCGGCCTGGGCGACTGCATCGACTGTTCGCTGTGCGTGCAGGTGTGCCCGACCGGCATCGACATCCGGCAGGGGCTGCAATACGAATGCATCGGCTGCGGCCTGTGCGTCGATGGCTGCAACACCGTGATGGACCGGATGGACCTGCCACGCGGCTTGATCCGCTACGCGACCGAGAACGGGCTGGCCAACGGCTGGTCGTCGTCGCAGGTGCTGCGGCGCGTGTTCCGGCCGCGGGTGCTGGTGTATTCGTGCGTGCTCGTGGCCCTGGGCATCGGCCTGCTCGCGAGCCTGGTGCTGCGGATGCCGCTGAAGGTCGACGTGGTGCGCGACCGGGGCGCGCTCGCGCGCATCGTGGAAGGCGGGCAGCTCGAGAACGTCTACCGGCTGCAGATCATGAATGCCACCGAGCAGAAGCAGGTCTACCGCATCGCGACCAGTGGACTCGATGGCTTGCGCGTGGCCTCGGCCGAGGACGTGGAGGTCGGCGCGGCCGAGTCGCGCTGGGTGGCGGTGCGCCTGCAGTTGCCGGCCGACAAGGCGCCGCCGGGCTCGCACACCGTGCACTTCGACGTGGGCACGCCGGATGGCCGCGCGCATGTTTCGGAGAAGTCCGTCTTCCTGGTGCCGCGATGAACATGAACCTGCAAGAAAACAGTCGACCGCGCTGATCTGAAGGACACGCCATGACAAGCATCGAATCCCGGGCTTCGGCCCCCTGGTGGCGCCATCCGCACGTCTGGCTGGTGATCGGGCTGCCCGCGATCGTGATCGTCGCCTGCCTGGTCTCCGCATGGATCGCGGTGAACAGCAGCGACAGCGTGGTCGAGGAGGACTACTACCGCAAGGGCATCGAGATCAACCGCACCCTGGCCGACAAGAGCCTCATGCCGGCGCAGAAGGGCCGCAACCATGCGATGACGCCGACGGACGACGTGCCGGTGCCCGCGAGCGGCGGGCCGGGAGCCAGGCGATGAGCGCGCGCAGGTGGATCGCGATCCTGTGGCCAGCCTTCCTCGTGGCCAGCCTGATCGAGCTGGTGGTGTTCGCGCTGGTCGATCCGTCGGATCTGCGCTGGGGCAGGGAAGGGCTGGGCTATACGCGGCAGGCCATCTACACCACCAGCTTCTTCGTGTTCTGGGCGATGTCGGCAGCCGCCTGCGCGCTCGCGGTGGCGCTGACGGTGGAGCCGCCCCAGGACGATGCGCCGCCGGGGCGCTTCAACGTCCGGGCGGATTGAAGACGCGCCGCCGCGGCGCTTCAACGCCCGGGCGGATTGACGATGCGTTGCAGGGCCTGCGCATCGAGGATGCGAAGCTTGCGCTGCTCCACGTCGACGATGCCGTCCTCGCTGAACTTCGACAGCGTCCGGCTGATGGTCTCCAGCTTGAGCCCGAGGTAGCTGCCGATCTCCTCGCGCGTCATGCGCAGGACCACTTCCGTGCGCGAGAAGCCGCGTGCATGCAGCCGCTGGACCAGGTTCAGCAGGAAGGCGGCCATCCGTTCCTCGGCCCGCATGCTGCCGAGCAGCAGCATGACGCCGTTCTCGCGCACGATCTCGCGGCTCATCACCTGGTGCACATGGCGTTGCAGGGCCGGCACCTCGCGCGACAAGGCCTCGACGCGGTCGAACGGGATGACGCAGACCTCTGCGTCCTCCAACGCCACGGCATCGCAGTTGTGGCGGGCGTTGACGATGCCTTCGAGCCCCATGATCTCGCCGGCCATCTGGAAGCCGGTGACCTGGTCGCGGCCATCGTCGCTGGCCACGCGGGTCTTGAACACGCCGGTGCGGATGGCATAGAGCGAGGTGAACTTGTCGCCGTTGTGGAAGAGCGTCTCGCGCCGGCGCAGCCTGCGCCGCGTCTTGACCAGGCCGTCGATGCGGCGGAGGTCATCGGGCTGCAGGTCCGCGGGCATGCACAGCTCGCGGAGGTTGCAGTTGGAGCAGGCGACCTGGATGGTGGGTGAGGTGGTCATGAGCAGCATTCGTCGTTTGCGCGAATTCTGCGGAGCGCTACCTGTGGTCGTGTTGACGCAGGTCAAGGCGCGCGAAGCCCTGCGGGGGCACATTGAATTTCCCTTTCCCTTGTGCGAGTCACCCGATGTCCCTCGTCTGCCCCTCCGCCGAGACCTCCGTCGGCCCCTTGCTGCCTTCCGTCGCCATGCTGCGGCGCTTCGATGTGGCCGGGCCGCGCTACACCTCCTATCCGACGGCCGATCGCTTCGTCGAGGCCTTCGACGCGGCGGACCATGCGCAGGCCTTGCGCCAGCGCCGCAGCGCCGGCGCCCGTGCGCTGCCGCTGTCGCTCTACGTGCACGTGCCCTTCTGCGAGTCGCTGTGCTACTTCTGCGCCTGCAACAAGATCGTGACGCGCCATCGCGAGCGGGCCACGCAGTACCTCGACTACCTGGAAAAGGAGATCCAGTTGCAGACGGAGCAACTCGGGCGCGGGGCGCTGGTGAGCCAGTTGCACCTGGGCGGCGGCTCGCCCACCTTCCTCGACGACGCGCACCTGGCCCGCCTCATGGGCATGCTGCACAGCGCCTTCACCTTCACGACGGACTGCGAGCGCTCCATCGAGATCGATCCGCGCACCGTCGATGCCGAACGCCTGGCCAAGCTCGCGGTGCTGGGCTTCAACCGCCTGAGCTTCGGCGTGCAGGACTTCGATCCCGAGGTGCAGAAGGCCATCCACCGGATCCAGCCGGCGGCGCAAGTGCTCGAGCTGATGGCCGCCGCGCGGCAGCTGGGCTTCAAGTCGGTCAACATCGACCTGATCCATGGCCTGCCGCTGCAGACGGTGGCGTCCTTCGAGCGCACGCTGGCGCAGGTGTGCGAGTTGCGGCCCGACCGCATCGCGCTCTATGCCTATGCGCACCTGCCGGACCGCTTCAAGGCGCAGCGCCGCATCCACATCGAGCAGCTTCCGGCCGCGGCGGACAAGGTGCAGATGCTGGCGCGATCGATCGCGGTGCTGAGCGCGGCGGGCTACGTCCATATCGGCATGGACCACTTCGCCTTGCCGCAGGATGCGCTGGCGGTCGCGAAGCGACAGGGCCGCCTGCATCGCAACTTCCAGGGCTACAGCACGCAGCCGGACTGCGACCTGGTGGCGCTGGGCGTGTCGGCCATCGGGCGAATCGGCGCGACCTACAGCCAGAACGCGAAGTCGCTCGCGGAGTACTACGACCACCTGGACCAGCACCGCCTGCCAGTGGTGCGCGGCCTGGCGCTGACGCGGGACGACCTGTTGCGCCGCGCGGTGATCATGGCGCTGATGTGCCAGGGCCACCTGGATTTCGAGGCGCTGGGCCAGGCGCACCTGATCGACTTCCGCGACCACTTCGCGCCGGAGTTCGCCGCGCTCGGGCCGCTGATCGCCAATGGTCTGGTGCGCCTGAGCGACCACGCGCTGGAGGTGACGCCGATGGGATGGTTCTTCGTGCGCGCCATCGCGATGGTGTTCGACCGCTACCTGCAGGCTGATCGCAACCGCACGCGCTACTCGCGCATCGTGTGATGCAGGCCGGCCTGGCGAGTGCGGCATTGCTGATGGGGCTCGCGGGCGGGCCGCATTGCGTGGCGATGTGCGGTGCGCCGGCGGCGGGCGTGATCCGGCTGGTGCGTGGGCCGCTTGCTTCCGTGGAGTCCCCGTCGCTGCTGGCGCCGGCTTCCAAGACCCTTGTGTTCCATGCGGGCCGGGCCGTGAGCTATGCGACGGCGGGCGCGCTGGTTGCGGGGGCGGTGCAGTCGCTCGCTGATGCAGGCGAGCACGTCGCGGCACTCAAGCCACTGTGGGTGCTGCTGCATGCGGCGACGTTGGCCTGGGGCCTGGCGCTCATCGTCCAGGGGCGGCAGCCAAACTGGGCGCACCGGTTCGGCAAGGGGCTGGCCGGGGGCGTGCGACCGCACACGCGCTCGGCCTTCGGCGTGCTGGCGATGGGCGCGCTGTGGGTGCTGATGCCCTGCGGCCTGCTCTATTCGGCGCTCGCGCTGGCCAGCCTCGGCAACGGCGCGTTGGACGGGGCGATGGTGATGGTCCTGTTCGCCTTGGGGAGCGGCGTATCTCTGGTGGCGGCGCCCTGGGCCTTGCAGGTCCTCGGGAACAGGCTCGGGCCTTCTCGGGAAGGCTGGGGGGCGCGCATCGCTGGCGGGCTGCTCGCGTTGCTGGCGCTGCAGGCCTTGTGGCTGGACTTCGCGCAGGGCATCAGCGACTGGTGCCGTTGAACGAGCGCATGGTTTGCCGTCGTTGAGGGAAAGAGCTTGCCGACATGAACTTCAAGACCATCCTCGTCCACCTCGACCCCACGCAGCGCTGCGGCGCGCGCGTGGTTCTCGCGGCCAACCTGGCCCGCGCGCATGGCGGCCATCTGGTCGGGCTGCTCCCGACAGGGCGCTACGACGGCGCCATCCCGTCAGGGGCGGTGCCACGGGATGCGCCTGACCTCGCCGCAGCCTCCGCCGCATGGTTGCCCCATCGGGCCGATCATGTCGCGGAGGCCTTTCGGCACCAGATGACCGGGATGACCGGGGTGCCCTGGGAAGTGCGTCGCACGGATCGCCTGGCGCTGGAGGCGCTGGTGGCTCATGGCCGCACGGCGGACCTCGTCGTCATGGGCCAGGAAGACGCGCACGATTTGCCGGAAGGCGCATCGCGCGGCCTCGCCGGGAAGGTCATGCTGGAAGTGGGGCGGCCGGTGCTCTTGGTGCCATGTTTCGGCCGCTTCGACGCCATCGGCGAGCGTGTCCTCTTTGCCTGGGATGGCGGCCGTGCCGCCGCTGTCGCAATGCGCGCGGCGCTGCCATTGCTCAACACCGAATCGCGGGTCATGGTGTTGTCATTGCGCCCAGCCGGCGAACTGGACGACGAGGAGGCACTGCTGCCGCCGGAGCAGGTCGCCTGGTTCGAGCGCCAGGGCCTGCACGCGATGGTCCGGCGCGAGATCGTGGATGACGACATCTCCGAAGCGCTGCTGTCGAGCGCGCGGGACATGCACGCCGACCTGCTGGTGATGGGCGGCTATGGTCACTCGCGCTGGCGCGAGTGGATGCTGGGCGGCGTCACGCAGCGGATGCTTCGATGGATGACGCTGCCGGTGCTCTTTGCGAATTGAGGAGCGGCGCCAGCGACAGCAAGATGCGGTGCTGATCGGAATTCGCAGCCTCCGTGCGGCACGCGCTCCGAGCACCGCGTCAGGCGGTCTGGCTGAGCGCGTCCTGCAGCTTCCTGAAGCCGGCCCCTTGCGCCGTGCCGAACACCGGATCCGAGCGGCTGGGCGTTGCCCCGGCCACGGCTTGCCAGTCTTGCTCGTCGAGCAGGCGTGCCGCACGCGGGAGGATCTCGCGCTCCTCGGTGGCGAGGTGATGCCGGTAGTAGACGAGATAGAGCGATGCGGCGGATTCCACCCTGGCGCGCGCGACCACGCCATCGGTGGTGATCTGCTTCAGCAGTCCCACCAGTTCCTCGCCGGCGACGGCAATGGCCCGGTGCTCCTGCTTGAGGCGATTGACCGGGATGCGCATCTCCGGCGCACGCTGCACCAGCCGCGTGAACGCCATGTCCTCCATCGGATGATGTGCGCTGTCCCCGTACTCGCGCAGGTACGCGACGATGTCGAGCATGAGGTCGTAGTCGGGACCGCTGTCTGCATGGAAGGCGCTGAGCTGCTGCCTCAGCAGGTCCAGCAGCCGGGAGAAATGGACATGGTCGGCATGCCATCGGGTCATCAGGTTGTTCATGCGAGGCTCCTCGGGGCGCTCAGGGGAAGGACATCCGGCTGCGCGATCTCTTGCGAATCCGCAGTGGCAAGCGCAGCCGCGAACACTTGCATGCGCTCGGCGCAACTGCCGTCCTCCACCTCGCGGGCCGTGACGGTGGTGCTCCATGCAGGCGGCCGGCCGATCCAGCGCCCCACCTCCTCGGCGGCATCCGGGACGCCCGTGCCGCCCATGACAGAGACGACGGCAACCTCCGGCAGCCGCTTGCGGTGGTCCGCCAGGAAGCTGCGCATGGGGCTGGCCAGGCGCATCAGCCAGATCGGCGAGATGAGTACGACGGCGTCGAAGTCCGCCGGGTGCGGCCCCAGATAGCGAATGGGCGGTCGCAGGTGAAGCATGGAGTCCACGATGCAGAGCAGGTTGCCCCATCCGCCCGTGCGGCGATGCACTTGCGTGATCTCCGCCATCGGCCAGTTCTGCTGTGCACACAAGAGCTTCGCCACGCTCCGGGAAGTTCCGGTGAGGGAGTAGAAGATCACAAGGACTTTTTTCATCGCGGCCTCCAGGGGTGCATGCGATTCAATGTAGGCCGTGCATGCAAGCGAAGTCTTGCGTTGAGTCAAGGAATGCGTCCGGGCGCGTGGCACAGTGCGCGTGGATGAACTGCCGAGTCGCCAGCCCACGTTTCGTGGATCCTTCCCTGGTCCACGCCTTGCGTCGGCAGTTGCAGTCGGAGACTGGGCAGGGCGTTGACCTGGTCGAGACCCACATCTCGTGGGTGCTGCTGACGCCCACCTTGGCCTTCAAGCTGAAGAAGCCGGTGCGCCTGCCCTTCGTCGATTTCAGCGCGCTTGCGGCGCGCAGGCACTTCTGCGAGGAGGAGCTTCGGCTCAACCGGATCCTCGCGCCCGACCTCTACCTCGACGTGCGGCCGGTGTGCGGCACCTGCGATGCGCCGTACATCGGCGACGAGGGTGGCGCAGCAGGCGATGCGATCGACTACGTGGTCCGCATGCGGCGCTTCCCCGATGGAATGCTGCTGAACGAACGGCTCATGTCCGGGCAGTTGAAGGGCGCGGAACTGGACGATCTGGCGCGCACGCTCGCACGCTTTCACGGTGACGCGCCCGTGGCAACCGTGGCGTCCGGCTTCGGTGCACCGGAGGGTGTCGAGCAACGGGTCATGGCCGCCCTCGGCAGCCTGGAAGGCGCATGCGGCACGGCGCGACTTGCGGCACTGCGGCGCTGGGTCGAGGGCAAGGTACAGGGCCTGCGCATGGCCTGGCTGCTGCGCCAGCGAACCGGCGCGGTGCGCGAATGCCATGGCGACCTGCACCTGGCGAACGTGGTGCGGCTGGACGGACGGCTGCAGCCCTTCGACTGCATCGAGTTCGATCCGTCGCTGCGCTGCATCGACGTGATGAGCGACGTCGCCTTCCTCACCATGGACCTGAAGGCGCACGGCCATACCGACCTGGCCTTCCGCTTTCTCGACCGGTACCTGGAGCATTCGGGCGACCATGAAGGCCTGCCGGTGCTGCGCTTCTACGAGGTGTACCTGGCGCTGGTCCGGGCACAGGTCGCCAGCCTGCGTGGCGCATCCGGCGAGGGGCATCCCGACGAGGGGCATCCCGGCGTCGAGGACTACCTGCTGTGCGCGGAAGACATCGTGCGCCGCGCCGAACGCAGCCCGCGCCTGCTGATCACGCATGGCTTGTCCGGCTCCGGCAAGTCGACCGTGGCCGCGCAGTTGCTGGAACTCGCGGGCGCGGTGCGGGTGCGATCCGATGTCGAACGCAAGCGCCTGTTCGGCCTGCCGGCACTGGCGCACTCGGCGGATCACGCGCTCGACATCTACACGACCGAAGCCACGCGGCGCACTTTCGCGCGGCTTGCCGAAGCGGCCCGAATCGCGCTACAGGCCGGCTACCCGGTGATCGTGGACGCGACGTTCCTGTGCCATGCGGAGCGGGCCGCGTTCCATGCGCTGGCGGCCTCGTTGCGCCTGCCCTTTGCGATCCTGGACCTGCGCGCCAGCCCGGCGCAACTGCGGCGCAGGATCGCTTCGCGGCAGGCCGGGGATCTCGATGCTTCGGAGGCGAGCCCGGCGGTGCTGGAGCGGCAGTTCGCATTCCAGGAGCCGCTCGACGCGCAGGAGCGTGCGATGGCCATCAGCGTCGAGACCGAGATGCGACCGGACGCTGCGTCTCTGTGCGCGCTCTGGATGGCGGGCACCTGAGGGCGCCCGCCTTCGCGCACGAGCTTGCTCAGTGCCGATGCGCCTCCAGCGCCGCCTGGCACGCCGTGCAGTGGATGGCGATCGGCTGCGCGAGCAGGCGCAGGCGCCCGATCTCCTCGCCGCAATCGACACAGACGCCGAAGCGCCCGCAGGCGAGACGGTGCTCCGCTTCCTCGATCTCGTGCAGGCGATGGCGGTCGCCCTTCAGCACCATGGCCCGCATCGTCGAGCCATCGTGCATCGCTACGCTTCGACCAGCAGGTTGTTCACCACATTGGCCACGCCGGGCACCGACCAGGCCGCGCCCTGTGCCGCGTTGCGTTCGGCCCATGAATGGACGGTGCCGCGCAGCGTGACGTCGGCGCCGTTGACGCTGATCTCGATGCGGCGTGCCTCGCGGTCGGCCTGGCGTTCGAGTGCGTTCTGGATCTTCAGCGCGATGTCCGTCGATG
This sequence comes from Variovorax rhizosphaerae, assembly GCF_037889975.1. Taxonomy (NCBI): domain Bacteria; kingdom Pseudomonadati; phylum Pseudomonadota; class Betaproteobacteria; order Burkholderiales; family Comamonadaceae; genus Variovorax; species Variovorax rhizosphaerae. The sequence continues at coordinate 105,203 of NZ_JBBKZT010000016.1, forward strand.
TGACCTTCGGCTTGACGACGATCTGGTTCGCCACGCCGGTCACGCCGAGCAGGTCGCTCACCGCCACCTCGATGGCGCACTTCTCGGCATGGCTCGAAGGATGGCCGGTCAGCGTCACCACGCCATCCTTGACGATCACGCCCACATCGGTGGCAGTGACCGCCGGATCCCACGCGAGTTCGGACAGGACATCGTTTCTCATTTGAACGTCGGACTTCATGAGGATCTCCAGTTGGGTTGGGAAGGAACTTTCAATGTCGGCGGCACCGCGCGCTCGTGACTTGTGTCAGATCAAGGGTTCACTGCGATGGCCAGCGCCAGCCCGTGATCTCCGGCATGTCCTGTCCATGGCGAGCCTCGCCGGCCGTCACGCGTGGCCGATGCTATCGACCAGCACGGCCTGGATCATGTGGCAGTGGTTTTCTGCCCTGCGGTTCTCGTCGATGGCGCCGGCGCACGTGCAGATCGGCCAGCGCGAAGGGCCGTACGCGTTGACGGTGAAAGCGGCGTCATTGGCTGCGCCCGGCGCCGCGTCAACGGCGCTCACGTCGAAGCCGATGTTGCGCGCCGCCGAGACGAACGCCTTGCCTTGCAAGCTGCCGGCATCGCCGACGAACCGGATCGACAAGGGGATCGAAGGCGGCAAGGGGTGCTCATGGAGCGTCATCAGGTCGGCCAGGACGCGCAGCGGGTGGCTGTCGCGCCCGAGCCCGTCGTAGACCGGCACGCCGGCAGCCACCTCGATCTCGCGCACGGTCGCTGCGGGCAGGGCGCCGCAATCGATGGCGTCGTACATCCGGCCGAGGGTGCGGGCCATGGGGACGACGTCGGGGTTCGGCGTGCCCGCCCGGTGGCGGTGACGGACCTGCGCCACGCGAGCCCCGAGATCGGAAGCGGCACGCTCGAGGATGACGCACGGGTCGGTGGTCGGGTCGTCCATGAGCAAGGCGAGGTTCTTGCCGCGCAACGGCGGGCGCTGGCTGTGGGCCCGCAGTTCCGCCCGGATCCGGCAGGCGGCCGCGAAGAGTTCGAGGATATGCGCTGCCTCGAGCGGCCGATGTGAGGACGGCAGGGCGGCTGCAAGGAAGGGGATGGAGGGCACGCCCGTGAAGGTAGGCGTTGCCGCGTCGCCGATATTGACGGGCGTCAAACCCTGGCGCGACCGTCTGGACGTTCCAGGCCTGCGCTAGCCCTGCCGCATCAAGACACATTGTGGACACAATGTATTCATGCACTGTTACCCAAGCCCTTCCGGCTGTCGCGAGCCGGTTGCACTCGCTGCCTAAGCTTTTGTTCATCCCACAGCAAGGAGCCAGCGATGAACGAAGTGCCCAACCTCTCCCGGTTCAACAGCTCTCAAGTCGATGTGGCTTCGCCCGCTCGACTTGATCCCTCGCGGGGGACAAGCCGCGCACAGTCCGGCCTTGGGAGTCCAGCCCTCGGCCACATTGCCGAAATGCTCCAGTTGCTCCAGGACAGCGTGCCGATCCAGCGCCGCGTGGTGCGCAGCGGCGACGTCGTCTACCAGGTGGGCCAGCAGTTCAACTGCCTGTACGTCGTCAACTCCGGCTTCTTCAAGATGGTCAACCTCTCCGGCGAGGGGCGCGAGCAGGTGGTGAGCCTGCACTTCAAGGGCGACTGGATGGGCCTGGACGGCATTGCCAACGGCCAGTACGGTTGTGACGCCGTCGCCATGGACACCGGCGAGGTCTGGGCCATCCGCTACGACGCGCTGATCCAGGCGGCGGTTCGCACGCCGGCCCTGCTGACGGCAATGCACGGCGCCATGAGCCGGGAACTGCGGCGCGAGCACGACTCGATGCTGTCGCTCTGCACGCTCTCCGCGGACGCCCGCGTGGCCGGCTTCCTGCGCTACTGGGCCGATGCGCTCGAGCAGCGCGGCCTGCGCACCGACCAGTTCACGCTGCGCATGACCCGTGCCGAGATCGGCAACTACCTCGGCATGACGCTGGAAACGGTGAGCCGCGCCCTGTCCAAGCTCGCGCGCGGCGATGTCATCCGCTTCACGGAAAAGGGGCGGCGCGACATCCACATTCCGCAGGTCGAGGCGCTGACGGATTTCATCCGCGACCTTGGTGCGCCGCAGACGGCGGCGCTTCACTGAGGGTCGTTCAGCACCCTGGCCATGGCACGCTCCAGGTCCGCGCGTGTGCAGGGCTTGCGCAGCAGTTCGCGACGGTGCGGCTCGTCGAGCAGGTCGCTGGAATAGCCTGACATCAAGAGCACCGGCAGCTGCGGCAGGCGCGCATTCACGCAGTCGGCCAGTTCGGTGCCGCGCATGCCGGCGCCCAGCACGATGTCCGTCAGCAGCAGGTCGACGGGGATGCCTGTGTCGAGCATCTGCAAGGCGTCCTCTGCGTTCGCGAAGGCGATCGCTTCGCACGACAACGCGGCCAGGAAGGCCCGCATGACGTTGCGCACCTCCGGGTCGTCCTCGACCAGCAGGACGCGCAGCCCGGGGCGCAGGTGCTGCCCCGCGACCGTGTCGGTATCGGCGCCTGCAGCTGCTTGCTCGGCGACACGGGGCAGGTAGAGCGTGACGGTGGTGCCGTCGCCCGGCGTACTGGCCAGCGTGATCGCCCCGTGCGACTGCCGCGCGAAACCGTAGACCGTCGACAGGCCCAGCCCGGTGCCACGGCCGGCCTCCTTGGTCGTGAAGAAGGGCTCGAAGGCGCGCTCCTTCACCGACTCGGGCATGCCCTGTCCGGTGTCCGATATCTCGATGGCGACATACCCGTCCGTCGACCTCGTTGCATGCGCCGCGCCGGATTCGGCGGGCAGATCGGCTGCGGACCGGCATTCGATGGTGATCGTGCCGCCTTGCGGCATCGCGTCGCGGGCGTTGATGGCAATGTTCAGCAGCGCGGACTCCAGCTGCACCGGGTCGGCCAGGCACAGCAAAGCCTGCGCGTGGAGCGTGATGGTGATGCGCTGGTCGAGCGTGCGCCGCAGCATGTCGGTCAGCGAGCCCAGCAGCGCCAGCGTGTCGACGGCGACGGGCTGCAGGACCTGGCGCCGCGAGAAGGCCAGCAGCTTGCCCGTGAGTTCGGCGCCGCGGCGTGTGGCGCGCTGCGCGGCCGCGACCAGTTGCCGGACCATCTCGTCGTCCTCGCAGGCGGGCAGTTCCTCCAGCACCTGCAGGTTGCCCGAGATGACGGTCAACAGGTTGTTGAAGTCGTGCGCCACGCCGCCGGTGAGCTGGCCGACCGTTTCCAGCCGCTGCGCATGGCTGAGCGCCTCCTCGCTGGCCGAGCGCTGCATCACGGTGGCCAGCATGCTGGAGAGCGATTCAAGGAAGCGCACCTCGTCGTCGCCGAAGCGCTGCGGCGTGCGCGAACGCACCGCCAGCGTGCCGATGGTGCGGCCCCGGTCGCCCAGCGCCACGCAAAGCTCGCACACCATGCCTGCGTCGACGTAGTGCGCGGGAATGGTGAAGCGCGTTTCGCTCGCGTAGTCGCGCATCAGCACCGTCTCGCCGGTGGTCATCACATGCCTCGCCGGCGAACCTGGCGCGTTGGGCAGGCGCTGCCCGATCGACTCCTGCGGCAACAACCCGACCCCTGCGGCAATGCGGAACTCCAGGCCGTTCGATTCCACCAGCAGGACCTTCGCCATTTCGACCTGCAAGGCTTCCGAAGCAACGACCGGCACCAGTTCCATCAATTGGCTTGCATCCCGGGCCTCGACCGCGAGCCGGCCGAAGCGGGCCAGGTGCTCGGCATAGCGTGCGCGCTGCAGGGCCTGCTTGACGCGCGGGTACTCGCCGACGGCGCGGACGGCCGCCACCACATAAGGCAGGCCGTGGTCCTGCAGCGGACTCAGGGCGATCTCGACCTTCACCTCGCTGCCGTCGCGGCACCGGGCCACCAGGTCCATCTGCGTGCCCATCGGACGGGCCACGGGTCGCGCGGCGTAGGCGTTGCGAAAGGCGGCATGGCGCGGGCGTATCGCGTCGGGCACCAGTTGCTCGACCGACAGGCCGGTGAGCTGGTCGATCGAATAGCCGAGCAGGTCGAGCGCCGCCGGGTTGGCAAGCTGGATCGTGCCTTGCAGGTCGACCAGCAGCAGCGCGTCCGGATAGGCGCTGAAGAGCGAGCGGAACAACGCGCCGTCGTCCATGCCCGGCAGCGACGGCAGCGGAACCATCATCCGGCCTCGACGCGCGGGACCAGGATGTAGCCGGCGCCGCGCACCGACTTGATGATCTGCGGGTTGTCGGGGTCGGCCTCGACCTTCTTGCGCAGGCGCCCGATCTGCACGTCGATCGTGCGGTCGAAGGGCCCGCCATCGCGGCCACGTGTCGCGGTGAGCAGGAAGTCGCGCGAGAGCACGCGGCCGGGGTGCGTGACCAGCGCCGTCAGCAGGTCGAACTCCCCGGTGGTGAGGGCGACTTCGTCCCCCTTGGAATCGACCAGCCGGCGTGCGTCGGTGTCGAGCTGCCATTGCGCGAAGCGCAGCGTCGACGAGGCCTCTGCTTGCGGCGGTACGGGCGGTGCGGCAGGCGGCGTGATCCGCCTCAGCACGGCCTTGATGCGCGCCAGCAGCTCGCGCAGGTCGAAGGGCTTGGTGACGTAGTCGTCCGCGCCGACTTCCAGCCCGACCACCTTGTCCACCGCATCGCCCCTTCCGGTCACGATCACCAGTCCGCAGTGCCAGTGCTCGCGCAGCGTGCGCGCGATCGAGAAGCCGTCTTCGCCGGGAAGGCCCAGGTCCAGCAGCACCAGCGCGGGTGCGTCGCGCGCCATGAGTTCCATGAGTGCCTTGCCGGAGTGGACCTGGCTGATCCGATAGCCCTGGTTGCCGAGGTAGGTTGCCAATAGTTGCGTGATGTCGGCTTCGTCGTCGAGGACGGCCAGGTGGGTCTTGATGTTCACGCGCGGATGGTAGTGCGGGCGAGGCTCTTGCGCCATATCAACACCTTCGAGGGGCGCCAGTGGGAAGCTGGAGTCCTCATCCACAGGAGATCACCATGCACGATGACGACAAGCCCGCATACCCCTCACCGGATGGCCTGATGCAACTGATGCTCGACTGGCAGAAGGCTTGTGCATCCCTCATGCTGCAAGGGCAGCAGAACCAGTTGCAGGTCCTGGCCGCATGGCAAAAGGCGATGCAGGACGTGCAGCGGGATCTGACGGATCGCTGGATCTGTCGCTTCGGTGGCGGCGTGCCGCTCGACGGCTGAAGTCGCATGGATGCACCTGAACTCCGGCCAAGACCATGAGCTATCCGACCATCCTCGTGCATCTCGATCGCACCGCGGCCTGCAAGGTGCGTGCGGACCTGGCGGCGCAGTGGGCGCGTGCCCACGGCAGCCACCTCGTGGGGCTCATCTCGACCGGGTTGATCGACGGCATCATCCCGGCCGATGAACTCCAGTCCGGCGCCACCGACTGCATCGCGGAATGCGCGGAATACCTGCGCCTTCGCGCGGAAGCCATCGGCCATGACTTCCGGGAGCGCGTGGCGGCGCAGGGAAGCCTGTCCTACGAAGTGCGCCTCATCGATTCGACGACGGTCGATGCGGTGGTCCGGCACGGGCGCACGAGCGACCTGGTCGTGCTCGGGCAGCGCGACGACAGCGAGGTCAAGGACATGACGACGCGCGACCTCCCGCAACGCGTGGTGATGGAAGTGGGCCGGCCGGTGCTGCTGGTGCCGTACGCGGGTCGCTTCGAAGGCGTGCCGAAGAACGCGGTCGTGGCATGGGATGGCTCGCGCGAGTCGGCCGTCGCCATGCGGGCCGCGGTGCCGGCCTTGCGCCAGGCGTCGAAGGTCACGCTGGTGTCCTGCTGCGCGGTCCATGCCGACAGCGGGGCAGATCGCCTGCTGGTGCCGGACGTGCTGCAGTTTCTGGCGCGGCATGGCGTCCATGCGACGGCGGAGAGCGACGTGACCGACATCGACGTCGGGGATGCGCTGCTGTCTCGCTTGTCCGACCTCGGCGCCGACCTGCTGGTGATGGGCGGCTACGGGCATTCGCGCTTCCGCGAGCTGATGCCCGGCGGCGTCACACGCCAGGTGCTGGCGCAGATGACGGTGCCGGTGCTGATGACCCACTGACGCCATGCGAGTCCTCATCATCCAGGGGCATCCGGACCGCTGTGCCTGGCACTTCTGCCATGCGCTGGCCGATGCTTACGCCGAGGGTGCTCGCAGCGCCGGGCACGCGGTCGAATGGATCGACATCGGCATGCTGGATTTCGCCTTCCTGCGCAGCCAGGAGGAATGGCAGCATGCCAGATTGCCGCCCGCACTGGCCGACGCGCAAGCGGCCATCACGCGCGCGGATCATCTCGTCATCATCTATCCGCTGTGGCTGGGCGGAATGCCGGCGGCGCTCAAGGGCTTCCTCGAGCAGGTCATGCGCCCGGGCTTCGCGGTGCCGGCGGATCGGCCCAGCCTGCGCGCGAAGCTGCTCGCGGGGCGCAGCGCACGCGTGGTGGTCACCATGGGCATGCCGGCCGTGGTCTATCGCTGGTACTTCTTCGCGCATGGCCTGCGGCTGCTCAAGCGCAACATCCTCGGCCTCATCGGCATCGCGCCGGTGCGCGATGCGGTGGTCGGTTCGGTGGAGAACCTCACGCGCAAGCAGAGGATCGTATGGCTGCGGCGCTTGCGGTCATGGGGGCAGGCGGCTGTCTGACCGCGTCGTGCAATTTCGCGAGCTTCTCACCGCTTTGTCTCGCGGGGTGCGGCGGCGTGCGCCCGGTCCAGCAGCGCCCGTGCACGCGGCAGATCGCGCAGCAGCGGCGGCACCGACAAGCCGAGCAGCAGTGCCGCAAGTGGCACCACGAACACGAAGCCCACGTGCTTGAACCCGAGCGCCCCGGTGATGCCGCCCAGCACGAACATGGCGACGAGTCCACCGGCGATGCCCATGCGCCGCCGGCTGTGCTGAACCTGCACCCGTGACGGCGCGTGCCGGCTGCGGGCCCAGTAGAGCGACTTGCCCAGTTCCATGCCGAGGTCCGTGATGTTCCCCGTCATGTGCGTGGTGCGAACGCTGCCGCCCGAGGTCTTCGACGCGACGGCGTTCTGCAGGCCCATGATGAAGGACAGCAGCAGCACCGTGAGCGGCACCGCGAAGGGGGTGGACCAGGTCAGCGTGATGGCGCCGGCCAGGCCGAAGGGAAACATGAGCCCGGCCTCCAGCAGCAAGGGCAGGGCATAGACGCTGTGGAGGCGATGGCGGCGGCTCCAGTTGACGAGCACCGCGCAACTGGCGGCACCCACCGTGAATGCGAGGATGGCGCCGAAGGCATTGAGCACCAGCGTCATGTTGCCGAGCACGAGGCCGTCCGCGACCTGCGACGCGAAGCCGGTCATGTGCGAGGTGTACATGTGCAGAACCAGGAAGCCGCCAGCGTTGACGGCGCCCGCGTTGAAGGCGAGCAGCAGGCCGAGTACGGCGTTCGTCGATGGTGCGCGATGGCGGTTGGTGAGCAGGCGCAGACGGCGCATCGGGGGGTATCAGGCCGCAGCCGTGCTCGACGGAGCGTCGCGCACCAGCAGCACCGGCACCGGCGATGTACGCAGCACCGCCTCGGCGCCGCTGCCGAGCAGCAGGCGCTTCGCGCCATGCCGACCGTGCGTGCCCAGCACGACGATGTCCGCTGGCCATTCGCTCGCCTGCGCCGCCACCAGCTCGGCCATCCTGCCGGTGAAGCTGCTGTGCAGGACCGACTCGGATTGGACGCCCGCGACGCGGGCCGTCTCGCTGGCGTCCTCGAGCAGCTTGGTGCCGTAGGCGCGCATCGCCTCGACCCAGTGCCCACCGTGGTCCTCGTACGCATCCATGGCATGTGCCATCGCCATGTCGCCGACGGCATGGAACAGGCGCAGGCGTCCCTTGGTCAATCCCGCCAGGCGAATGGCCTCGTCGAGGCCGCGCTGCGACGTTTCCGTCCCGTCGAGCGGGACGAGGATGTGCTCGTACATGGCTGCTCCTGTCGTGGTCCGTACAGGGGATGAACGGTGGATGTCTACTTGACGACGGCGACCGGCTGCTTCGCCAGCGCCATCACCTTGTGCACGACTGAGCCGAGCAGCATGTCGGCCACTGCGCCGCGGCCCTTGGAGCCCAGCACGATCATGTCGAACTTGCCTTCGTTCGCGCACGCGACGATCTCCTGCGCGACATGGCCCGTGCGTATCTCCATGTCGTAGTCGATGTCATCGGTCTTCAACAGCTTGATGGCCGGCTTCATCTCCTTCTCGCTGAGTTCACGCAGGTAGTCCGCGACCTGGTCCTTGCCGACAAAGGACTTGGCGTGCCGCAGGCCGGTGTCGTCATGCACGCTGACCAGCGTGATCCTGTTCCTGGTGCGCAGGAGGTGCGCGAGTCGCACGGCGTACTTCACGGCGCGGAGGGCATGCTTCGAGCCATCGGTTGCAACCAGTATCTTCATGGCAGGTTCTCCTGTGGAAGGGAAGGACATGCTCCTGCACCGGGCCGCCAACGGGATTGCGCTGGATCAAGTGATGGCCGGGGCGCGAGCTGGCAGCCTTGCGCTGCGTCAACGCTGAATGGATCTCGTCACTTGCCGGTGTGCGAGGGCTGTGAAGCTGTGCCACGCGCAGCCTCGCAGGTTGGCAGTTCCCCCTGCGGCATCAGTCCAGTGTCGCCAGGATGACCCAGGTGTACAGCGCGAGCCAGGCAACGGCCGCGGACAGGGCCAGTACGGCGCCGGCCCAGGCCGCGCGCCGCACCCAGCGCTCGCGCGTCCCCCTTGATTGCGGAAAGTGGCTCACCTCAGCTCCCAATTGCATTTGGCATGTGGTCCCGTGCATCGATGGCGTGCTGCTTGCCACGCTCAATGCCCGCTCGCACCAGCGGCGCCGATGCCGGTCTCGGAGCGCACCTGCTGCGCGAGGAAGCCGTGCTTGTCGACCTTGGCGCGGGCACTCTTGTCCAGCACCGAGAACAGCCAGATCCCGACGAAGCCGATGGTCATCGAGAACAGGCAGGGCGAGGTGTAGGGGAAGGGCGCCGAGCCCGCGGGGTAGCCCAGCGTCGCTTCCCACACTGAGGGCGAGACGATGGTCAAGCCCACCGACGAGACGAGCCCCATGAAGCCGCCGATCACCGCGCCGCGCGTGGTGCATCCCTTCCACAGCACCGACATGAACAGCACCGGGAAGTTGGCCGACGCCGCGATCGCGAAGGCGAGCGACACCATGAAGGCGATGTTCTGCTTCTCGAAGGCGATGCCCAGCACCACGGCGACGATGCCGAGCGCGATGGTGGTGATCTTCGACACGCGCAACTCCGAAGCGCTGTCGGCATCGCCCTTCTTGATCACGGTGGCATAGATGTCGTGCGACACCGCGGAGGCGCCCGACAGCGTCAGCCCTGCCACCACGGCCAGGATGGTCGCGAAGGCCACGGCCGAGATGAAGCCGAGGAACACGTTGCCGCCCACCGCATTCGCGAGGTGGATGGCCGCCATGTTGCCGCCGCCGATCAATGCGCCCTTGGCATCGGTGAACTGCGGATTGGTCAGCACGAAGGTGATCGCGCCGAAGCCGATGATGAAGGTCAGCAGATAGAAGTAGCCGATCCAGCTGGTGGCCCACATCACCGACTTGCGCGCCTCCTTGGCGCTCGGCACGGTGAAGAAGCGCATCAGGATGTGGGGCAGGCCGGCCGTGCCGAACATCAGCGCCATGCCGAAGGAGATCGCCGAGACCGGGTCCTTCACGAAGTTGCCCGGACCCATGATCGACTGGCCGATGCTGGCGGCCACCTCGGCCGTCTTGCCGTCCTTCATCGCCAGGTCGGTCTTGATCTTGACGGCACCCGCGAACATCGCCTCCGGACTGAAGCCGAAGTGCCACAGCACCGACAGCGCCATGAAGCTCGCGCCGCCGAGCAGCAGGCAGGCCTTGATGATCTGCACCCAGGTCGTGGCCGTCATGCCGCCGAACAGCACGTAGACCATCATCAGCGAGCCGACGATCACCACCGCCACCCAGTATTCGAGGCCGAACAGCAGCTTGATGAGCTGGCCCGCGCCGACCATCTGCGCGATCAGGTAGAAGGCGACCACCACCAGCGTCCCCGAGGCCGCGAACATGCGCACCGGCGTCTGCTTGAAGCGGAATGCCGCCACGTCGGCGAAGGTGAACTTGCCGAGGTTGCGCAGGCGCTCCGCCATCAGGAAGGTGATGACCGGCCAGCCAACCAGGAAGCCGATCGAGTAGATCAGGCCGTCGTAGCCCGCCGCCATCACCGCGGCCGAGATGCCGAGGAAGGACGCCGCCGACATGTAGTCGCCCGCGATGGCCAGGCCGTTCTGGAAGCCCGTGATGCCGCCGCCCGCCGTGTAGAAGTCGGACGCCGAGCGCGTGCGCGATGCCGCCCATTTGGTGATGTAGAGCGTGCCGAGCACGAACATCGCGAACATGCTGATCGCGGTCCAGTTGGTGGCCTGCTTCTGCATCTGGCCGAGGTCGCCACCGGCCGCGAGTGCGGATGCGGATGTGCCGAGCAACGCGGCCAGCGCCATCGCGCGGCGAAGGCGTGGAATGTTCGTGTTCATTTGAATGCTGCCTTCACGACCGCGTCGCTGAGGGTGTCGAACTCGGCATTGGCACGCCGCACATAGAAGGCCGTGATCAGGATCGTGAAGACGATGACGCCGAAGCCGATCGGGATGCCCAGCGTGGTCACGCCGTCGCCGATGGTCCGCGCGAGGAAGGGCTTGTTGAAGGCCACGAGCAGCACGAAGCCGTAGTAGACGACCAGCATGAGCAGCGTCAGCGTCCAGCCGAAGCGGTTGCGCCGGCCCTTGAGCAACTGGTATTGGGATTGGCTGGCGATGCGCCGGGCCAGGTCTTCTTCCATGAATGTCTCCTTCAAGGTGGATGGGGATGTGGGGATTGGATGCGTTGGCGCGCGGCAGACCTTTGAGCAAACGCAAGGTTTGCGTTCGCGCTTTGGCCGACCATGGCCGCACCTTCAACCCCCAGGCTTCCCTTCAAAGGAGACACGCATGAACGCCCCGGACCGACTGCACCACCTCGCCCAATACGCACCGCCGCACCGGTTGCTGCACACGGCCCATGTGCCGGGGCACGCGGCGTACCAGGCGCTCGTCGCCGAGTCGCAGGAGGACTACGCCGGCTACTGGGGCCGGCTCGCGCGCGCGTTCGTGCAGTGGAAGAAGCCCTTCACGCGGACGCTCGACAGCGACAACGCGCCGTTCTACAAATGGTTCGAGGACGGCGTGCTGAACGTCTCCTGGAACTGCCTCGACCGGCAGGTGGAAGAAGGCCTTGGCGACAAGACCGCGATCCTATTCGAGGCCGATGGCGGCACCGTCACGCGCATCAGCTATTCCCAACTGCTGGCCATGACCTGCCGCATGGCCAACGCGATGAAGGCGCTGGGTGTAAGGAAGGGCGACCGCGTCGTGATCTACATGTCGATGTCGATCGAAGGCGTGGCGGCGATGCAGGCCTGCGCACGCATCGGCGCCATCCACTCGGTGGTGTTCGGCGGCTTCTCGGCCCATGCGCTGCGCGACCGTATCGCCGACACCGGCGCGGTGCTGGTGGTCACGGCCGACGAGCAGGTGCGTGGCGGCAAGACGCTGCCGCTCAAGGCGCTGGTGGACGAGGCGCTGGCGCATGGCGGGTGCGACTCGGTGCGCAACGTGATGGTCTACCGCCGCACGGGCGGTGGCATCGCCTGGCATGCGCGCGATCGCTGGATGCACGAGGCGACCGCCGAACAGCCCGCCGTCTGCGAACCTGAATGGGTGGGCGCGGAACACCCGCTGTTCCTGCTCTATACCTCGGGGTCCACCGGCAAGCCCAAGGGCGTGCAGCACAGCAGCGGCGGCTACCTGGTGCAGGTGGCAGCCACGATGAAGTGGACCTTCGACATGCATCCCGAGGACGTGTTCTGGTGCACTGCCGACATCGGCTGGATCACCGGCCACAGCTACATCGCCTATGGCCCGCTGGCCATCGGCGCGACGCAGGTGGTGTTCGAGGGCGTGCCGACATTCCCTGACGCGGGCCGCTTCTGGAAGATGATCGAGCGGCACAAGGTCACGGTCTTCTACACGGCGCCGACGGCCATCCGCTCGCTCATCAAGGCCGCGGAGACCCATCCCGAAGTGCACCCGGACCGCTTCGACCTGCGCAGCCTGCGCATCCTCGGCTCGGTGGGCGAGCCGATCAACCCGGCCGCGTGGGAGTGGTACCACGAATACGTCGGCGGCGGACGCTGCCCGATCGTCGACACCTGGTGGCAGACCGAGACTGGCGCGCAGATGATCACGCCGCTACCCGGCGTCACCACGCTGGTGCCGGGCTCCTGCACGCTGCCGTTCCCCGGCATCACGGCCGCGATCGTCGACGAGACCGGGGAGGACGTGCCCAATGGCCAGAGCGGCCTGCTCGTCATCAAGAAGCCGTGGCCCTCGATGATCCGCACCATCTGGGGCGACGATGCCCGCTATGTGTCGAGTTACTACCCGCCGGAACTGCGCGGCTACTACCTGGCCGGCGACGGCGCCGCACGCGACAGGGACACGGGCAACTTCACCATCGGCGGGCGCATCGACGACGTGCTGAACGTCAGCGGCCATCGCATGGGCACGATGGAGATCGAGTCCGCGCTCGTGGCCTGCACCGAGCTGGTGGCCGAGGCGGCGGTGGTGGGCCGGCCCGACGACACGAGCGGCGAGGCCATCTGCGCCTTCGTCGTGCTGAAGGGGCCGCGACCGACCGGCGAGGCGGCCGAGAAGCTGGCGGTCCGGTTGCGCAACTGGGTCGGCAAGGAGATCGGGCCGATCGCCAAGCCCAGGGACATCCGGTTCGCGGACAACCTGCCCAAGACGCGCAGCGGCAAGATCATGCGGCGCCTGCTGCGCTCGGTGGCGAAGGGCGAGGCCATCACGCAGGATGTCTCGACGCTGGAGAACCCGGCGATCCTTTCGCAGCTGAACGAGGCGCACTGAACGCGAGGGACCGGATCAGCGGCTGTCGCGACGCGCGCCGCGGTCCGGGATCGGCACCGGCACGTACGCGCGGCGGCCATTGCGCTGCACCAGCAATGCCGCGACGCGGCCGGGCGCCATGACAGCCAGCAGGCGGGCCATGTCAGGGATGCGATCGACCGAACTGTCGTTGATGGCCATCACGATGTCGCCCGGCCGGATGCCTTCGCTGCGCGCTGCGCCTGCCGCTTCACGGACCATCAGGCCTTCCTCGATGCCGAGCTGAAACTTCTGCGCACGCGACAACTCGCCAAGACGAAGGCCCAGCCCGTCGTTCCATTCGAGGGGTGTGGCGATCGTCTTGGGCGATGACGGAATGGCCTCTTCCTCGAGGACCACCGTTGCCCTGGCGGCGCGGCCTTGTCGCCAGAGCTCGAGCCGCACGCTGGTGCCCGGCTGCCGTTGCGCCACGTCCTGCACCAGGTCCGTGAAGTGCGAGATGCGCACGCCGTCGATGGCCCGCACGACATCCCCGCGCAGCAGGCCCGCCGAGGCGGCCGGCCCGTCGCGCTGGACGCGCACGACGAGTGCGCCGCTCGCGTCGGGCAGGCGGAAGGATTGCGCGAGCGCGGGGTTGACCTCCTGCATCTCCGCGCCCAGCCTGGCGCGCCGCACCTTGCCGTTGGCGCGCAACTCGCCAACGATGCGCATCGCCAGGTTCATCGGCACCGCGAAGGACAGGCCCATGAAGCCGCCGCTGCCGCTGTAGATCATCGAATTGATGGCGACCACCTCGCCGCGTGCATTGAACAGCGGGCTGCCGGAGCTGCCGGGGTTGATGGCGACGTCGGTCTGGACGAAGGGAATCTCGCCGCTGCCGGCCACGTAGCGGTTGGTCGCGCTGACCACGCCGGTCGTCACGCTGCCGTGGAAGCCGAAGGGCGTGCCGATGGCGGCCACCCAGTCGCCGGGCGCGAGCTTCGACGAGTCCCCGACGACTGCGGCATGCAGTCCGCGCGCGTCGATCTTCAGCAGGCCCACGTCGGTGCGCTTGTCGCAACCCACGATGCGCGCGCTGAAGCGGCGCCCGTCGGACAGGCGCACCTGCGTCTCGTCGGTGTCGGCGATCACGTGCGCGCTGGTCAGGATGTAGCCGTCGCTGCTGATGATCACGCCGGAGCCCAGGTCGCGTTCCTGGTTTGCGCCATAGCCCACGGGCAGGGGCAGGGCGAAGCGGTCGGCGAAGTCGTTGTCGGGAAGGATGTCGACGTTGTCGACCGCGTCGTCGTAGACGTTGCCCTCGCGCTCCAGGCGCAAGGTGACGATGTCAACCACGGACTCGTTGCGGCTCGTCACCAGCGCCGCGAAGGCGGAGGTCTCGGATGCGGGCGCGTTCGGCTGTGCAGCCGCGATCGTGCCCAGCACCATGCTGCCTGCGAAACAGGATGCGAACGCGCGCCTTTTCATGGGCTGATTCTTCGGCGGCCGGATGCGTGGTCCCTTGACGCGGATCAAGACTCCTGGCTGCGCCCGCCGGGACACTGGTCGCATCACTTTCCAGACGAGGTCCACCATGTATGAACGCATCCTGGTTCCCATCGACGGCAGCAACACTTCGCTGCATGGCCTGGACGAAGCCTTGCGGCTGGCCGGCCTCACGCACGGCCGCCTGCTGCTCGTGCACATCGTCGACCAGCTCAAGTACCTGAACGGCTACGAGAGCGCCGCCGTCTACATGTCCGACCTGCTGCCCCACATGCAGGAGGCCGGCGAGCAGATCCTGCGGCAAGGCCTGGAACGCGCACAGCGCGCGGGCATCCAGGCGGAAACGCTGCTGCTCACCGGTCTGACCGAACGGGTCGCCGATGTCGTCGTCGGGCAGGCCAACGCGTGGAAGGCAGACCTCATCGTGATCGGGACGCACGGGCGGCACGGCCTGGGCCGGGTACTGCTGGGCAGCGACGCCGAGCAGATCCTGCGCGTCTCGCCGGTGCCGGTGCTGCTGGTGCGGTCGAAGCATGTGGCGTCGGCTGCGAAGGCAGAGCCCGCGCTGGCGGCTGACGACGTGTTGCCTCGCGTCTCCATTGCGGCTTGACCCCGGAGACGCTTCATGAAATTCTCCTGGCAGGGCGCGATGCAGGTGATGGCCTTCATTGCGCTCACCCTGGTTGCGACGGCACTGCTCGTCGCGGCCGGGCTCGATGAAGAGAACGCCATACCGGCCAGCCACTCGCTGTCCCTGCAGCCCCATGGCGGGCACGGGTGAGTGGCGCGAAGACTTTCAACAACATGGAAAACCCACGATGACTTCGAATCGCCGCATCTTCCTCATGTCCCTTGCCGCCACAGGCGCCACCCTGTCTGCCGCTCGCGCCTCGGCGCAGGCGGTGGTCGATGAAAAGGACCCGACCGCCGTGGCGCTGAGCTACGTGGCAGACACCACCAAGGCCGACGGAAAGAAGTTCCCCAAGCATGACAAGGCGCAGCAATGCAATGGTTGCGCCCTGTGGCAGGCCAAGCCGACGGATGCGCTCGGCAATTGCGCGCTTTTTGCCGGCAAGCAGGTGCATGCGAAGGGCTGGTGCAGCGCCTGGGCGAAGAAGGCCTGAGTCCGGAGAAACGCCAGTCACTGTGCTGTGACGTTGGTGGCCTTCATCAACTTCTCGGTCGCCGAAATCTCCGATTCGAGGCTGTGCGCATATTCCTCGGATTTGCTGGCAACGACAGCGGCGCCGTTGGTTTCGAGCTTCGCACGCACCCCGGGGTCGACCAGCGCCTTCTGCAGCGCGTCATAGATGCGTTGGACGATCGGCGCCGGCGTTCCGGCCGGCAACGAGAGGCCCCCGTAGGACACCAGCGTGACGCCACGTAGGCCCGCTTCAGCAAGCGTGGGTACTTCAGGCAGGCGCGGATTGCGCGTGGGTGCCGTCACCGCCAACGCCTTCAGTTTTCCCCCGGCAATGTGCGGCAGCGAAACCGAACTGATGGTGAGCGCGAAGTCCACCTGCTTGCCCAACACCGCATTCGCCGATTCCGACGCGCCCTTGTAGGGCACGTGGAGCGCCTGTGTCCCGGTCGTCTTGAGCATGAGCTCGGCACCCATGTGCGCCGGGGTTCCCACGCCGCCGGATGCATAGGACAACTTGCCGGGCTGCTGCCGCATGCGCTCCACCAGATCGTTGACGTCGCGGATACCACTGTCCGCGGCCACGACCACCACCACGTCCGAGCGTGTGATCCCGCCCACGTGGATGAAGTCCTTCATCACGTCGTAGCCGGGCTTGCGGTACATGCGCATGTTGGTGGCCATGGGCGTCGCGGAGTAGACCCACGTGTAGCCATCGGCCGGCGCGCGGGCCGCGAGCTGTGCCCCCAGGTTGCCGGCTGCGCCGCCCTTGTTTTCGACAACCACCGGCTGCTTGAGGATCTGCGACATCGCCTCGGCAGTGATGCGCACCGTGGTGTCGGGGGCGGTGCCGGCGAGGTAGGGCACGACCCATTTGATCGGCCGCGCGGGGTAGTCCTGCGCCAGCGCCGCACCGTGCAGTGCGAGGGCGGCGGCGGCAACCAACAGGCTGCGTCGGTTGAGTGTCTGCATGCTTGTCTCCTTTGTGTGGCTCAGCGCGCCGCGTGGCCGAGCAGTTCGCGTGCGATGGTGTTGCGCTGGATTTCACTGGTGCCGGTCAATACGCGGTACATGCGCAGCAGCCTGAAGAGGAATTCGACGCGGCTGCCCTGCACGATGCCTTCGCCGCCATGCACCTGCACGGCACGATCGGCGATGCGGAAGGCGGTCTCCGAACAGAACAGCTTCGCCATCGACGCTTCGCCTCGCGCCTCGCCGCCTGCATCCAGGCTGCGCGCCACGCTGAGCATCAGCGCGCGGGCAGCGGCAAGTTCCGTCGCCATGTCGGCCAGCATGTGCTGCACGGCCTGAAAGGCGCCGATGGGCTGGCCGAACTGTCGCCGCTTGACGGCATGCGCGAGCGAATCCTCCAGGGCCAGCCGAGCCAGCCCGAGCATCGCAGGGCAGTGCAGCAGCCGGTTGACGGTGATTCGGCCCAAGGCCAGCGCCAGTCCACGGCCGCGCTCGCCGATCTGGTTGGCGGCTGGAATGCGGCAGTCGGTCAGGACGATGTTGCCCGTATGGGATTGGCCCGCCATGGTCTTGTAGCCTGCGTCGACGCGGAAGCCTTCGCGATCGCGCTCGACGAAGAAGGCCGTCGTCTCCCGCACCGCGGTGTCCTCGCTGGTCGAGCAGATGATCACTGCGAAGTCGCAGAACGGCGAGCCCGAGATGAAGCGCTTGGTGCCGTTCAACACGAAGCTGTCGCCGTCCCGCACCGCCCGCGTCTGCAATGCGCCGGCATCCGAACCCGCCTCGGGCTCGGTGATCGCGAAGCAGATCGCCTTTTCGGCGCGTGCCACCGGCAGGATGAAACGCTCCATCTGATCCGGTGTCGCCTGCCTGGCCAGCGCACCCACGCGTGGCGGCCCCGTGAGTTCACCGAGCACGTGCGGCGCGAAGGGGGATCCGCTGGCGTAGATGAACTCCTTGATCAGTGCGTGGTCGACGATGTCGAAGCCGGCGCCGCCCAGCGACTTGGGCAGCGTCATGCCATAGAAACCGAGCTCACGCGAGCGTTTCCACACCTGCTCCAGCACTGCGCGCGGCGCGCCGTTCTCGGAGGTGATGTGGTGCTCGGCGGCAAGCGGCTGCAACTCTTCGCGAAGAAAGGTGTCGAGTCGGGCGATGAAGTCTCGCGCGGCGTCCGAACCCTCGAAAGGAGGCAACGGTATGCGCAGGGCCAGGTGGGTGGTGTCCATGTCCATGTCGAGTTCCTCAGTTCACGCGCCGCTCGCGGCCGCGCCAATAGTGTTCGCGCACGTCCTTGCGCGAGAGCTTGCCGTTGCCGTTCTTCGGCAAGTGCGGCACGAAGTCGACCGAGCGCGGCCGCTTGAAGTCCGCCAGCCGGCCGCGGCAGAAGTCCATGATCTCGCCGTCATCCGCCCGGGCACCTTCACGCAGAACGACGACCGCCTTGACCGTCTCGCCCCAGTGGTCGTCGGGCACGCCGACCACGCAGACCTCGTAGATCGCAGGGTGGTGGGCCAATACCGATTCGATCTCGCTTGGATAGACGTTGAAGCCACCGGAGACGAGCATTTCCTTCTTGCGGTCGACGATGTAGATGTAGCCCTGTGCGTCCACACGGGCCAGGTCGCCGGTGTGCAGCCATCCGTTGGCATCCAGTGCCTGCGCGGTCTGCTCCGGCTCGCGCCAGTAGCCGGCGAAAACGTCGGGGCCGCGCACGCAGATCTCGCCGATGGCGTCGCCGTTGACGGGCAGGCCTGCATCGTCCAGCACCTGCACATCCGACTCGCAGACAGGACGCCCGCACGCGGACAGCAGCGCGTCCTTGCCGCCCTCGATGGCCGCCGCGTGGTCGGCGATGCCAAGGCCCACGACGCCGCCAGTGGTCTCGCCCGCGCCGTAGCCTTGCGCCAGCACCGGGCCGAACGCGGCCCAGGCTTCGCGGATGCGTGCCGGCGACATCGGTGCGGCGCCATAGCTCAGGAGGCGCAGGCTGGACAGGTCGCGTATGCGAAGGCTCGGCTCGGCCAGCAGCGCGTAGATCATTGCCGGGACCAGGAAGGCCATGGTGACGCGATGCTTCTCGATGGCCTCGAGGTACTCGGCGGGGCGGAAGCCTTCCATCAGCAGGATGGTTGCGCCCTGGAACAGGATCGGCTGGATGAACATACCGCTGGCATGCGTGATCGGGCCGGACAGCATGAGCACGTCGCCAGGGGCGGCGTGCATGCGGCCCATGACGTTCTTGCGCAGCGACGCATAGCGGTTGCCGACGGTCTGCATCGCGGCCTTGAGCTTTCCGGTGGAACCGGAGGTGTAGTGCAGCACGGCCAGTTCGTCCGGCCGCATCTCCTCGTGAATGTGCGTGTCGGGAGCACGTGCCAGAAGCGCTTCATACGAGAGCCAGCCGCCATCCTCGTTGGCGGGCCCGGCCTCGAAGGCAATCCGGTGCGCCAGGCACGGCAGGCTTGCAGAGGTCTCCTCGACCATGCCCCGGTGCTGGGGTCCGGCAAGGCAGGCGATGGGCTCGGCGTTGGCGAGTGCATCGGCAAGTTCCTGGGGCGCGAGCCGCGAGTTGAGTGCGACTTTCACGAGACCGGCCTTGTACAGCGCGCATTCCAGCTCCACGATTTCCGGTCGATTGGGTGACACCACGGCCACGCGGTCGCCGCGCCGCAGGCCCAGCGCGAGGAGGGCGTGGGCGAGCCGGTTGGAGCGCAGTTCAAGATCACGGTAGGTGAGCGCACTGTCGCGGAACAGTACGGCGGGACGCTCCGCCCATTGGCGGGCGCCGCGTGCGAGATACATGCCGAGGTTCATGGTCGGCACTCCTGTGTGATGAGGCGGTGGTTCAACGGTTGTCTCCTGAAGTGATGCGGAAGTCTAGGAAGCAGCAGCCTTCCTGCGGATAATCAATTGCCGGCCTGCGATAACGCTCCGTTATCGCAGCGGCCACGCCCGTGTGCGACGGGAAACTTCAGAGGGCGGCTCGCCATGGCCCTGCGGCTGGACGACATCGACTACTTCCTGGCGGTAGCCCAGCACGGGCAGGTGCGCCGCGCTGCCGCGGCCCTGGCCCTGTCGCAACTGGCGTTGACCAAGGGCCTGCAGCGGCTGGAGAAGGAGCTGGGCTTTCCGCTGTTCGAGCGCGGCGCGCGCGGGATGACGCTCACGCCGGTGGCCGAACAGTTCCGCCAGCGCACGCAGACCCTGCGCGCCAGCCTCGGCGACGCCATCAAGGAAGCCGCGGACCTTCACTTGGGCGCGATGGGCACGTTGCGCGTGGGCGTGTCCCCGCTCTACGCGGACCGCCTGTTTGTGCCGGCCTTCCTGCAACTGCACCATCAGCGCCCCGCTGCGCGGCTGCGCTTGATGATCAACCTGAACGACACGCTGCTCGCCGCCCTGCGCCTTGGCGACTTGGACCTCAGCATCAACGCGATCCCGCGCACGTTGCCCGACGACCTGCAGGCGCTGCCGCTGATGAAGGACGATCTCTGCATGGTCGTGCGCGAAGGCCATCCCTTGCTCTCGCGTCGCCGCGTGCGCTTGCAGGATCTGGCGGACGCGCAGTGGATGCTGCCCGGTCCCGACGTCGCTGCACGTCGAGGGGTGGAGGCAAGATTGACGGAGGCCGGCCTTCCACCCCCGCGTGTCGCGGTCGAGGTGAGCAACACCGCCGCGCCGCTGAGCCGGCTGCTTGCGCACAGCGACCTGGTGGCGCTCATGAGCGAGGCCAACCTGGCAGGTCCGATCGGCCAGGGCTTCGCGCCGCTGCCCTTCGCAGAGGCGCGCTTCATGCGGGCCATCGGCGTGGTCTTGCGCAGGAATCATGTGCTCCCGCCGCTGGCGTTGCGCTTTCTTGAAATCCTGCGGGAGAGCGCCGAGTAGAAATCCCCAGTCTCGGCAGCACCTCGAGCACGCCAGCGCGGCGCCGGTAGATCGGCAGGCCTGCCCTGCGCCGGCCGGAGGCGTCTGTCGCCTTGACGGGCGCTTCCGCTCCTGCCACACGACCCTATTCGATCGACAGCGCCGCCGACGGAATGCTCACGCGCGCCTCGACCTTCGGCGCCTCCTCGGCCACGGCCTCTCCAGGCGAACGCACCAGCAGCACAGGCACGGGCGCGGTGCGCAGGATGCTTTCCGCGCCGCTGCCGAGGAACATGCGCCCGATGCCGCGCCGGCCATGCGTGCCGACCACGATCAGGTCCGCGGGCCAGTTGCTGGCTTCTGCCGCGACCAACTCCGCGACTTTGCCGTTGAAGCTGTCATGCAGCACGACTTCCGCGTCGATGCCGCCGGCCAGCGCCTTCGCCTTGGCGTCCTGCAGCAGCCTGGTGCCGTTCTCGCGCAGGGTCTTGAGCCAGTCGCCGGCGTAACCCGAATAGGCGTCCATCGCCAGCGCGAACGAGAGTTCGTCGATGACATGAAACAGGCGCACCCGGCCCTGGGTGAGTCTGGCCAGGCGGATGGCCTCCTCGAGGCCGCGAGTGGACGTGCCGCTGCCGTCGACGGGAACGAGAATCTTCTGGTACATCGCAAGCTCCTTGGGTGATGGGGTGCGGCCAGTATGGAAACGCCGGTGCGCGACCGCCTTGACGTGGCGCAATGCACTGCGAATTGCAAATGCGGGAGGCTTGATCTCGCGCAAGACTGCAAGCCGACGCTTGCGCGAACCTTCAGGCAACCCCACAGGAGGCATCTCATGGCCCAGCAAATCACCACCCACCTCACCACCCACATCATCCGGGACGAGCATTCCGCGCTGTCGGCCATGCTGCGGTCCATCCTGCTGCTGCTCGCGCAGCACCGGCGCGACGGTACCTTGCCGGACTTCGCGGCGCTGCGCGCCATGTTGTTCTATGTCGACGAATTCCCGGAGAAGCGCCATCACCGCAAGGAGTCTGAACTGCTGTTCCCGAAGCTTCGCTCGCGCACGCCGATCTCGCGCGAACTGCTCGACCGGCTCGACGACGACCACGATCGCGGCGAACGCAAGATCCGCAACGTGGAGCACGCACTGCTCGCCTTCGAGATGATGGGCGAGTCGCGCCGCGAGGCCTTCGAGACGGCCGTCGAGCGCTATGTGGATTTCTACCTCGCGCACATGGCGATGGAGGAGCGCGAAATCCTGCCGCTGGCCGAACGCGTGCTGACGGAGGACGACTGGGCCGAGCTTGATCGGGCCTTCGCCGCCAACCGCGACCCGATGACCGGGTGCAAGCCGGATGCCGAATACGCCGCGTTGTTCACGCGCATCGTCAATGCAGTGCCGGCGCCGATCGGGTTGGGGGCGGAGCGGCCGCGCAGCTAGACAGGCGGTTATGCCTCACCAATACCCCAGCACCTTCCACCACACCCCACCCAGCACCGCAAAGATCAGCAACTCGACCACGCACATCACGAAGCCCACGCGCCACCAGTTGCCCAGCGTGACGAAGCCGCTGCCGAAGACGATCGGCGAAGTGCCGGTCGCATAGTGCGTCAGCGTCATCATGATCGACGACCCGGCGGCCATCATCAGCATGAAGGGCGCGATGTACCCGGCGGGAATCAGTTGCGCTCCGACCGCAAGGAACGCGAGCAGCATCGCGCTGATGTGCGCCGTGGTGCTGGCGAACAGGTAGTGCGAGAAGACGAAGGCCAGCACCAGTACCGTGGCGATGGCAAGCCAGCCCATGCCGCTGGCCACGATCGCATCCTTCATGGCCTCTGCAAACCACTTGATCACGCCCAGCTTGTTGAGTTGCTCGGCCATCATCACCAGCGCGCCGAACCACACCAGCGTGTCCCAGGCGCTCTTCTCCGACAGCACGTCGTCCCAGTCGATGGTGCCGGTGATGATCAGCACGAACAAGCCCAGGAAGGCGACCACCGTCGGGTCCAGCGTGAAGGCCGGCCCGAAGATCATCGCCGGCACGTTGGCCCACAGCAGGAGCAGCAGGGCGAAGGTGCCGAGCATCACGCCTTCCTTCGGTGACAGCGGCCCCATGCGCTTCAGTTCGTTACTCGCGTATTCGACCGCGTTGGGCGTGGCCTTCAGCTCGGGCGGCGACAGCATGTAGATCACCAGCGGCATCACCAGCAGGCAGACGATCCCCGGCAGCAGCATGCACAGCGCCCACGTGGTCCAGGTCAACTGGAGGCTGCCGTTGCTGGCCTTGGCGATGTAGTCCAGCACCAGCGGGTTGGGCGCGGTGGCCGTGACGAACATCGCCGAGGTCAGCGGGTTGGCGTGGTAGTTCACCAGTGCCAGGTAGGTGCCGACCTTGCCTTCGGTGCCCTTGGCCGGGTCGGAGTCGAAGGCGTTGGCAATCGACTTCATGATCGGATGCACGATGCCGCCGCCGCGCGCGGTGTTGCTGGGCGTGAAGGGCGCCAGCACCAGTTCGCACACGGTCAGCCCGTAGCCGATGCCGATGGTTCGCTTGCCCAGCAGTTCGACGAACAGCAGGCCGATGCGGCTGCCCAGGCCCGTCTTCTTCAGGCCGCGCGAGATGAGGATCGCCACCACGATCAGCCAGATCAGCGGATTGGCGAAGCTGCTCAGCGCATCGCCGATCGCCTCCTTGGACGACTCCGCCGTCACCTGCGACAACGACACGATCACGATCGCCATCATGGCCATGACGCCGATCGGCATGACCTTGAGGATGATCGCGACGATGGTCGTCAGGAAGATCGCGACCAGGCCCCAGGCCTTGGGCGTGAGGCCTTGGGGCGTCGGAATGAACAACAACACGACCAGCACGGCCGTTGCGATCAGGGCAGGCCCGAGCCGGAAGGGCACCGCGTCGTTGAAATAGCGAAACATCGCCTTGAGACGGTCGAGCATGGTTCGATCCTTGGAGGGGGTCGCGTTTGCCGGCGGTGCCTGCGGGGCCTTGGCCCGCGCGCGGCGGGTAGGAGTGTGCTGCGGAGTGCCGCCGAACGCAACGTGCGGGATGCCGAAGGAACTCGCCGCGGCGTCCTGGTGGGTCGCTGCATCGCGGCCAGTAAGTCGGAAGTGCACACGTCGGGAAGTTTTCCCTGTCGCTTTGACAGGGCAGCGCATAACTTGGGCGATGGGCGCGCACGTGCCCGATTTCAAGAGATTTTCATTATCCGAGGAGACATCCCTGATGAAGCATCGCCGCGCCCGATTTCCCGCCTTCTCCATGGCGCCGCTTGCCGCTGCCAGCCTGCTGCTGTGCCAATCGATGAACGCCACTGCCCAGGACGCGAGCGCGCCGCGCGAACTGCCGACTGTCACCGTCGTCTCGCCGACGCCGCTGCCCGGCCTCGACGTGCCGCGCGACCAGGTGCCGTCCAATGTGCAGACGGGGACAGGCGCCGACATGGAGCGCCTCCATTCGCCTGACCTGTCGAACTACCTCTCGCGCGCCGTGGGCGGCGTGACCGTCAACGAGACCCAGGGCAACCCCTTCCAGCCGGACGTCAACTACCGCGGCTTCACCGCGTCGCCGCTGCTGGGCACGCCACAGGGCCTGTCCGTCTACATGGACGGCGTGCGCCTGAACCAGCCCTTTGGCGATGTCGTGAGCTGGGACCTGATCCCGCGCTCGGCCATCTCCACGATCGCCCTGATGCCTGGCAGCAACCCGCTGTTCGGCCTCAACACGCTGGGCGGCGCGCTGGCCATCCAGACCAAGGACGGCCTGCGCAACCCTGGCACCTCGGTGCAATTGATGGGCGGCTCCTGGGGCCGCATCGCGGGTGAGTTCGAGACCGGGGGCAGCAGCAAGGACAGTGGCTGGAACTGGTTCGTCACTGGCAACCGCTTTCATGAAAAGGGCTGGCGCGTCGAATCGCCCTCCGATGTGAGCCAGCTGTTCGCCAAGGTCGGCCGCACCACGCGCGACGGCAGCGTCTACCTGTCCCTCGGCCTGGCCGACAACGACCTCACCGGCAACGGCGTCCAGGAACTGGGGGCGCTGCAACGCGACTGGAAAAGCGTGCGCACCATTCCCGACAACACGAAGAACAGGATGGGCTCCCTCAACCTTGCGGTGACGCAGGCCCTGAACAACACCTGGACCGCGTCGGGCAACATCTACTACCGGGACATCAAGACCAGGACCTTCAACGGCGACGCCAACGACGAGGCGTTCGACCAATCGGTCTACCAGCCGAGCGCGGACGAGCGCGCGGCCCTGGCCGCGGCCGGATTCACCGGCTACCCGACCAGCGGCGCCAACGCCCGCAACACGCCATTCCCCTTTTGGCGCTGCATTGCCAACGGCCTGCTCAATTCCGAGCCGAACGAGAAGTGCAACGGCCTCATCAACCGCACCGAGACCAAGCAGAAGAACTACGGCATCGCGGGGCAACTGTCGGCCGACGCGAAGACCGGCGATATCGGCCACCAGTTCGTCGTCGGCGCGGCCTACGACACGAGCCGCGTGCGCTTCGGCCAGAGCACGCAGTTCGGCTTCATCAACCCCAACCGAAGCATCACGCCGATCTTCGGCCCCGGCGCATTCGCCGACGGCACGCAGGATTCGGAAGACGCCTTCGATGCGCGCGTGGACTTGAAGAGCCGCTCCAGCACCAGCAGCGTCTACGTTGCAGACACCATCGAGTTCAATCCGAAGACGCACCTCACGCTCTCGGGCCGCTACAACTACACGAAGGTCGAAAACCGCGACGGCATCACGCCCGGCGGCGGCCCCGGCTCGCTGGACGGCAACCACACTTTCAACCGCTTCAATCCGGCGATCGGGCTGACCTTCGCGCCGAGCGAAGCCGTCACGATCTACGCCGGCGTCAACCAGGGCAGCCGTGCGCCGACCGCGATCGAGCTCGGTTGCGCCGATCCGGCCAGCCCCTGCAAGCTGCCCAACTCCTTCGCCGGCGACCCGCCGCTCAAGCAGGTGGTGACCACCACCTTCGAGGCCGGCCTGCGCGGCATCGTGTCGCAGAAGGTGGCCTGGAACTTCGGCGTGTTCCGCTCCGACAACAAGGACGACCTGCTGTTCGTGTCCGACGATTCGAGTGGCTTCGGCTACTTCAAGAACTTCGGCAAGACGCGCCGGCAGGGCATCGAGATGGGCCTGAGCGCCAAGGCCATGAACGGACTCACGCTGGGCGGCAACCTCATGCTGCTCGACGCCACCTATCGCAGCGAGGAGGTTGTCGGCGGCTCGGGCAACAGCACCAACGACCAGGCGCTGGCCGGTTTCCCCGGCACCGAAGGCACGATCGCCATCCGGTCCGGCGACCGCATCCCGATGCTGCCGCGCCAGGTGCTCAAGCTGTATGCCGACTACGAGCCGACCGCGCAATGGCGCATCGGCATGGACATGGTCGCCTCCAGCGGCGCCAACCTGCGCGGCAACGAGAACGGCCTGCACACGCCCGACGGCGTCTACTACACCGGGCCGGGGAAAAGCGCGGGCTATGCGGTGTTCAACCTGGGCGTCGACTACAAGCCGCGGCCTGGGCTGAAGTTCTTCGTGCAGGTGTCGAACCTGTTCAACAGGAAGTACACGACCGGTGGCCAGCTCGGCGCCAATGGCTTCACCAACGCGGGCACCTACATCGCGCGTGGCTTGCCGCAGAACGCCAATGGCGACTACCCGGTGAGCCAGGGCAGCCTGATGTCGCCGGGTTCGCCGCGTGCCGCGTGGGTGGGGGTGCGCTATACCTTCGGGTCTTGAGCGAATCCGCGCCTGCAGCAAGGGGCAGGCGCGGTGCGGGGTGGCAGTGGTGCGGCCAGACTCAGGGCCGTGTGGCAGCGGCGAGGAGGTACAGCGCCAACCCGGCCATGACCACGGCGGTGAACCCCACATGGATGGCCAGCAGCGTCGCCAGCACTGCCGCCGTGACGGAGGCGCAGCCGTTGATGCCCCACGCCCAGGGGATGAGCCGCGCATCCCCGGCCTCCACCCGGGCCAGGCCCAGCGGAAAGGGCATGCCCATGAAGAAGGCCAGCGGCGCGATGAGCCCGACCGACAAGCCGATGCGCGCGATGTCCGGCAGTCCCATCGCGTGCTGGAACAGCCAGTCCAGCAATGGCACGCAGAGCGCCGCCGACACGGCGATGGCACCCGCGACCGCGCCGGCCGGCAGCGCTGCAAGTCGACCCGATACGCGACTGCCGAGGCCGGCGAACAGCAGGAAGCTGAACAGCACGACCGCGACCGCGTACAGGGGATGACTCAGGAACAGCACGAACTTCTGGATGAACGCGATCTCGATGAACATGAAGCCGAACCCGATCGCCAGGAAATAGACCAGCACGCGGCCGCGCGACACGCCGGCAGCCACGCCTTGCGCCCGCGACTTGCCACCGGCCCTCGCCATCCACGCCAGCGGCAGGCCGATCAGCAGCAGGCTTGCAACAGTTGCCTGGGCCAGGGTTGCCACGAGCACCGGATAGCCCCATTCCAGGAGCGGAAGGCCGCCCCGGTCCTTCGCGGACAGCAGCTCGGGCAGCGAGCGCCATTTGAAGAAGTGGAAGAAGTGCGGCTTGTCGTCGGTGGCCGGTTCGATGTGGAACTTGTAGCGCTGCATGAATTCGTCGCGGCCCGGGCCCAGCAACGCCGTGGCACCGTCGAACAGGTCCGGGCCTTCGACGACGTTGAAGCGATTCGCTTCGTCCGGGCGCATGCCCGGGTAGAAGGCCAGGTCGAATGAGCGGGCCATGCAGAAGGCCTTGATGGCCGCGATGTCCTCGCTGCCGAACGCACCGTTTTTCATCAGCAGCGTGACGGTCTTCCAGCTCCGGATCATGGCGAGCCGCGATCCCGGGTCGGCGACGCCCGAGCGCTCCAGCGCGGCCACCGCCGCAGCGAAGAGCTTGAGCGCATCGCGTGGCGGCAGCGTGACCCAGCGCGTGATCGCCAGCAGGCCGCCGGGCTGCAGGTGGCGAAGGTCGTCCTGCAGGGCTTCGACCGTGTACAGGTAGTTCTCGGCGAGCGCGTACAGCCCGGCCGACGAAGCGCTGAAGGAATCGAGCAGCGCCACCTGGATGAGGTCGTAGCGCGCGCGGCTGGCCGCGACGAAGCCGCGCCCCTCGGCCACATGCACCTGCGCGATCGGCCCGTAGACGCCGCCGGCAGCAGCCGAGAAGTCACGTCGCACCAAGTCGACGACCTGCGGGTTCAGCTCCACCGCGTCGATGCGGCTCGCGTCGTGATAGTGCGCCTGCAGTACGTCGGCGCCCGCACCGGCGCCAAGCACCAGCACATGGGGCCGGCGCAGCAGGTGATAGGGCAGTGCCGAGCTGATCTGGTCCAGGTGGGCGAGGCTCTCGCGGCGCCCGTCGAAGCGGGTCAACGCGTTGAGCCCCTCGCCGTCGCTGAAGACGCCCCACTGGGGTGGCGGCTCCGTGCTGGCGCTGAGGCTCAAGCCCGGCGCATGTCGCAGCGGAATGCGCGGGCTCTCGACCACGCTGACCAGGCCCAGGGGGCTTGACCGCTGCACCACCACGCGCGCTCCGGGAATGCGAAGGGTCTGCGACAACTCCTTGTACGGCGACATGACGGGCTCCGTCCAGGTCACGGGCAGCAGCCAGGGCACGCTGCACAGCGCCATCAGCATGGCCGCCGGCCAGCGCCGCGTGCCACCGCATTCAATCCAGCCGAGTGCGGCTGCGGCGCATCCGAGCGCCCCGACCACCTTCAGCGCGTCGGTCGGAGACAGTACGAACAGCAAGGCCACGATGCCCAGGCTCCCCGCGCCCGCGCCAAGGATGTCGAAGCTGTAGATGCGCGCCACCTGCCCGCGGAAGCGGGACAAGGCGAGGCACACGCAGGCACCGGCGCACAGGAAGGGCAGCAACAGCAGCAGGTAGATGGCGAGCAGGTACGCCGGCTGCCACGGGTCCCACAGGATTTCCAACGGGTTGAAGGGCACGCGCTGCGCCAACGCAAAGCAGCCGACGGCACTGAGCCCGAAGGTCGCAGCCGCCGCGCAGAACAGCGGCGCGAATCGCTTCTCGGCGGCGCCTTGCGCTAGCGTCAGCAACGCGCCGCTGGCGCCCCAGCCGAGCAGTGCAAGGCTGATGATCATGTACGCGAAGTGGTGCCACAGGATGATGGAGAACAGCCGCATCAGCAGGATCTCGTAGGCCAGCGCGGCAGCCGAGACCAGGGTCACGGCAATCAGCGGCGCTGTGGCCATCCGCGCGTTCCGCGGCGCGCTAGCGCGTGCCCGTCAGCGGTACGAACGCCACAGGCAGGATCTGCCGCGTCGAGACGGTCCCGTCGCCGTTCTTCTGGACCAGCATCAACTGCTGGACCATGAA
This sequence comes from Variovorax rhizosphaerae, assembly GCF_037889975.1. Classification (NCBI taxonomy): domain Bacteria; kingdom Pseudomonadati; phylum Pseudomonadota; class Betaproteobacteria; order Burkholderiales; family Comamonadaceae; genus Variovorax; species Variovorax rhizosphaerae. Next base: position 134,022 of record NZ_JBBKZT010000016.1, read on the forward strand.
GGCGGGCCCAACCGGAATCACCATCCTGCCGCCGGGCTTGAGCTGGCGCACGAGTGGTGGCGGGATGTGGCTGGCCGCCGCGGTGACGAGGATGGCGTCGAAGGGCGCATGCTCCTCCCAGCCGTTGTAGCCGTCGCCGAGCCGCACGTGGACGTTCGCGTAGCCCAGCTTCTCGAGGCGCCGCGTGGCCTGCACCCCCAGCGGCTCGACGATCTCGATGGTGTAGATCGCGCTGACCAATGGCGACAGCACCGCGGCCTGGTAACCCGATCCTGTCCCCACCTCCAGCACCTTGTGGCCCGGTTCCGGCCTGGCCAGGTCCGTCATCAACGCGACGATGTAGGGCTGCGAGATGGTCTGTCCGTGGCCGATGGGGAGCGGGCGGTTCTGGTAGGCGAAGGGCAACTGGTCGGCCGGAACGAACTCGTGCCGCGGAATCGTGCGCATGACGGCCGCGACACGCTCGTCGAGGGTGGCCGTGCCGGTCTCACGGCGGTTCTCGCGAACGTGCACCGCGATCTGCTCGACCATCCGCTGGCGCTCGGATGCGTAGTCCCGCTCCGGCGCGGCGAGGGCGGCCGAAGCGGCCAGGGCGAGTGCCGCAGCGACGGCACGAAGCGTGGACGGGGCCATGGTTCTGCGGATCATGGCCGAGCACGGAAGCCCGGTCCAGCGCCGGCCAATGTCCACACAGGGAGGAGTAAGTAGAGAGGCCCGAGGCGCTTACTTCATTCGGCGTATAGGCCGTCGACTGACTTGAGTCTCGGCGGCGCTTGGCTCAGGATGGCGGCCCCGACAGGAGGCAACCCATGGCATGGCAGTCGCTCGCCAACAGGATCTCCACGCTGCCGCGCGTGCTGGCGGGACCTGTGCTGCGCAAGGTCGACAAACGCAGCGTCAGCGTCTGGCTCGCGATGCGAACGGGCGGCGACGTGACGCTCACCGTCGTCGATGCGTCCGACAAGCCGCTGGCCACCGGTCACCGGCACACGATCGCTGTCGGCACGCAACTGCACATCGTCTGCGTGACGGCGCATCCCGGCGCGTCCCAGGCCGACCTGGTGGAAGGCATCGTCTACCGCTACAAGCTCGACTTCGTGTTCGATGGCGGCCCAACCATGGACCTCGCCGCCGCCACGGGCACGGGCGATATCAGATCCTTCGCGTACGACACCCTGGGCCTGCCGAGCTTCTGCCTGCCGCCTGCCAACCTCGACGACCTGCGCCTGTTGTGCGGCTCCTGCCGCATTCCGCATGGCAACGGCCGCGATGCCTTTGCGGTAGGCGACAAGCTGATCCGGCAGGCCGCCACTAATGCCATCGGGCGTCCGCACCAGATGCTGCTGACCGGCGACCAGATCTACGCGGACGATGTGTCGGCCTCGCAGTTGATGGTGCTCTCGGATGCCGCGCACGTGCTGCTCGGCTGGAAGGAGCTCATCCCCTACGACAAGGCAGGCAACAAGGCGGATGTGGACAAGCTCCTGCCCTTCCTGCGCCGCGATCCGCTGGAAAAAGCAGGGTTCACCTCTGAAGACCTTGACGGGCAACTGTTGTCGCTCGGCGAGTACCTGTGCATGTACATCATGGTCTGGTCCGACGTGCTGTGGCCCGTCGACATGCCGATTTTCAGCGACGTCGCCAATGCCACGCGCGTGGTGCTCGGCGGCGGGCAGAAGGAATTTAGCGAGTGGTTCGGCAAGCGTGCCAAGAAGGGCGACCACTTCGCCATGGACCGCCATGCGAAAGGACTCGTGTTGTTTCGGGAGGAGTTGAAGAACGTCCGGAGGCTGCTGGCCAACATCCCCAGCTACATGATCTTCGACGACCACGAGACCACCGACGACTGGAACATGACGCAGGACATCTGCAAGGCGCTCTACGGCAATCCGCTGGGCCTGCGCGTGATGCAGAACTCGCTGGTGGCCTACACGCTGTGCCAGCACTGGGGCAATGTGCCGGAACAGTTCGAGGACCCGCCGGCCGGTGGCCCCAAGCCACCGGGCAAGGCCCTGCTCGACCTGGTGAACGGCATCACCGATGCCGGCGTCTACGACACCCGGTCGCCTGCATTGCGCAAGCTGGTCGCGGTGCACGAGGAATCCGAACTTGCGGCACGGCCGGACCATGCCACGTTCCATGAGGCGGGCGAGCTGATCTTCAACTACACCGTCGAAGGGCCGAGCCACCAGATCATCTTCACCGACTCGCGCTCGTGGCGCTCCTTTCCTTTCGGGCGTGTCGGCGGCGGCGTGCTGGTGCCGGAGGACCAACTGGTGCAGCAGATCGTGAACACGCCGGAGACGCGCGGTCGCATCGTGATCGTGGTGATGACCACCAACGCACCCGCCGTGGAGCCGATCCGCTCGGCCGCGCGGCACGACGTGGTGGCCAATCTGTTCGCGCACTTCCCCGATGTGTACGAAGCGTGGGAGCTGCCCTCCGTCGCCTTCGACAAGCTGATGGCGCGCCTGGTCGAGAAGCTGCCGCTGGTCAATGGCACGCGCACCGGGGCGCTGGCGATGATTTCCGGCGACGTGCATTTCAGCTTTGCGACGCGCCTGCTCTACAGGGCCACCACTCGCCTGGGCGACGTGCAGCCGCAGCCTGTCAACGCCGTCATCGCGCAACTCGTCGCCAGCTCGTTCCGCAAGGAGACCGACAACACGCTCGGTTTCCAGCGCGAAGGCTATGCCTACACGCCGGGCTTCATCGAAAGCCTCATGATCCCGGAGACCACGCCGCAGGGCTATTGGGGCTGGAACGTCGCGGCGGGGTCGGAGATGGTGGTGGGGCAGCGCGGCCTTCACCCGGCAGGCGTCTTCGTGCCGCTCTTCACGCTCAAGCTCGACCAGCCGACGCTGCCGACGACGCCCGACGGCTTCTTCCTGGGCACCGCGATCGACCCGCACCTGACGCCGGACTACGTCTACCGCCTCGACTACCTGGAGCCCCCCGGAGCCGATGCGGCCGTCGACACCACGCCGTTGCCGCCGCTCCCTGCGGGCAGCACACCCACCGATCGCAAGATGGCGGCGGAAGCGATTCGCGCCGCGGCCACGAAGTACCGCATGCACAACGCCGGCGGCCCGCAGACGAAGGTCGTCGGCACCAACAACTTCTGCGAGCTCACCTTCGACTGGCATCCCACCAACATCAGCGCGCGCCGCCTGCATCTCATCGCGCGCTGGCGCAAGGGGCAGGACACCGAGGTCGTGCAGGAAAGCGACTTCGTGGTGAGCCTCGATCCGGATGACGCGCAGTTTCCGGAGTTTGTGCCGAGGAAGATGCAATGAGTTCTCTCTTTGTCTCTTTGGCCGACGGCCTTGGCCGGCTGCTCGAACCCATCGTCCAGGTCGTCGAGGAGCCGGCCTGGCTGCCGCGCCTGCTGGCCGAACTCGGCGTGCCGCCCGACCAGAGCAACAACGCGCTGATCCAGGCGCTCTCCGCCGTCGCGGTGCTCAAGGAACGCATCGAGACGCTGAGCGAACAGCAGACGCCGTCCTTCGAAAGCATCGCCGCCGTGCTCGATGCCGCCGCCGATGCTTTCGAAGCGCTGCGCAAGCTCGAACAGCAAGGCCCATTGGCCGCGCTCGAAGGCCTGGGCCGCGAGCTGGTCGACTTGCTGATCATGGCCTTCCTCCAGAGCCGCATGCCGGCCGTGCGCCATGCGGCAGCGCTGCTGACCTTGCTCGATCCCGCCGAGGAGCGCACCGGCAATGCGCCGGTGGTGCAGGGCGGTCGGCTGGTGCGCGACACCTATCGGCTCGACGACTGGCATCTCGGCCGCCTGCCCGCGCTGCTGAAGGACCCGCTCGCCGTGCTGCGCGCCGAATACGGCAACGCGATGCAGACCGTGGCCCATGCGCATGCCATGGCCGACAAGCTGTTCCCGCGGCTCGTGCGGCTGCTGCGTTCGCTCGGCCTCACTTGCCGCTACGGCTTCGGTCCCGGCGATGCGGTTTCGATGGGCGATGCAGGCCCGTTGATGTCGCACGCCATGATCGTCTACGTCAACGAACCGCTGTACGGCTTCGCGGCGGAATCCGGCCTGGTCCTGTCGCTGTCGGCAGCCGCCCAGGGCGACCTCGGCCTGGTCATTAGCCCCTTCGGCTCCATCGCCGTGCAAGGCAGCGCCGGCCCTTGGAAGATCGAAGCGGCGCTCACGGCCGGCATCGATGCGGTCGCCTGGGGCCGCCACGGCGTGACGCTGGTCGCCAGCCCCGGCACCATCGAGGCCAAGGCCAGTGCATCGGCCACGCTCGCCACGGTCGACGACCTGCCGGCCTATGTGATCGGGCAGCCCGATGGCGCGCGCGTCGAGGTCGGCGGTGCGAAGTTGGCGCTCGAAGTCGCCCTGTCGGACGCACGTGCAACACTGGGCGTGTCGGCGGATGTGAGCAAGGCCATGATCGTCATCGCGGCCGGCAATGGCGATGGCTTCCTGAGTTCGATCCTGCCTGCCGGCGGCATGCAGGCCAAGGGGGATCTGGGCATCGCATGGTCCAGCGAAAAGGGCCTCACGTTGCGTGGCAGTGCGTCGCTGGAGGCTTCGATTCCGGTGGGGCTGTCCTTCGCAGGCGTCACGCTCTCGGCCATCACGCTAGCGGTGCGGCCTCAAGACGCGAGCATCGCCACCGAGGTCTCGGCCAGCGTCAAGGCATCGATCGGCCCGATGACTGCCGTGCTCGACCGCATCGGCATCGCCGGCCTGCTGAGTTTCCCGTCTACCGGCGGCAACCTCGGCGTGGCCAACCTCGACCTCGGCTTCAAGCCGCCGAGTGGCATCGGCCTCACGGTCGAGGCGAGCGGCGTGCTCACGGGCGGCGGCTTCCTGTTCCACGACGACGTGCAGAAGGTCTACGCGGGTGTGCTGCAACTGTCGCTGCACGAGACCATCACGCTCAAGGCCTTCGGCCTGATCGCCACCCAGATGCCCGATGGCCGGCCGGGCTTCTCGATGATCATCTTCATCACGGCCGAGGACTTCCGGCCGATCCCGCTGGGCATGGGCTTCACGCTGCAGGGCATCGGTGGCATGGTCGCGGTCAATCGGACCTTCGACCAGGACGTGTTGCGCGCAGGACTGAAGAACGACACGCTCGGCACGCTGCTGTTCCCGCGCGATCCGGTCGCCAACGCACCGGCCATCATCCGTTCGCTGGCCACGGCCTTTCCGGCATTGCGCGGCAGCTACCTGCTCGGCATCCTCGCGCGCATCGGCTGGGCCACGCCCACGCTGGTGCTGCTGGACCTGGCGCTGATCCTGCAGTTCGGCGCGCGCACGCGGCTGCTGGTGCTGGGGCGCATCAGTTCGATGCTTCCATCGCGCGAGAACGACCTGATACGGATCAACCTCGATGCGATGGGCGTGCTCGACTTCGACGAAGGCACCGCGTCCATCGATGCGGTGCTGGTCGATTCACGGCTGGTGCACAAGTTCGCGCTGACAGGCGCGATGGCCTTGCGCGCGCGCTGGAAGAAGGGACCGGGCGCGGGTTTCGTGCTCGCCGTCGGTGGCTTCAATCCGCGCTTCGCGCCGCCGGCCAATGTGCCCAAGCTCGATCGCATCGCCATCGCGCTGTGTTCGGGCGACAACCCGCGCATCACCTGCGAGGCCTACTACGCCATCACCTCCAACACCTTGCAATGGGGCGCGCGGGCACAGTTGCATGCGGCGGCGTATGGCTTCAGTGTGGATGGCGACGTCGGCTATGACGTGCTGATCCAGTTCGTGCCGCTGCATTTCCTCGCGGAGTTCCATGCCTCGGTGCAACTGAAGCGGGGCTCCAGCAATCTCTTCAAGGTGTCGCTGCAAGGCGAGCTGGAGGGGCCGCGGCCGTTGCGCGTGAGCGGCAAGGCGAGCTTCGAGATCTTCTGGTGCGACTTCTCGGTGCGCTTCGACAAGACGCTGATCAATGGCGAGAAGCCGCCGCTGCCGCCGGCCGTCAACGTGCTGGAGGAACTGAAGAAGGCGCTGGTCACGCCACAGAGCTGGACTACGCTCCCGCCGGCGCGTGCGAGCCACGGTGTGGCGTTGCGCAAGCTCGCGCCGCCGGCTGCGGGGAGTGCGATCGTGCTCGATCCGCTGGGCCGCCTCGTCGTCAAGCAGCAGGTGGTGCCGTTGAACACCTCGCGGGATATTGACACCTTCGGCGGTGCGCCGGTGGCGGGGGACAAGCGCTTTGTCCTGAGCGCGGTGTTGAACACGCAGCCGCAGAATCCGAACAACACGGTGCAAGACCAGTTCGCGCCCTCGCAGTTCTTCAACATGAGCGATGACGAGAAGCTCGCCGGGCCGTCCTTCGAGGAGATGGATGCGGGGTTCGTGTTCGGCAGCGAGGCCGTGACTATCGATGCGTCGCAGATCGTGCCCGCGCCGCTGAAGTACGAACCCATCGTCATCGACGACATGGCCGCACCGCCCAAGCCACCGTTGCCGCCGTTCTTCATGACCTTCGCGGAATTGAACTTCCACAGCCGCACCGGTGCCGCCGCTCGCGCGCCGGTGCGGGCGGTGGGCTTGGCGCGCTTCCGTCGCGGTGAAGAGGAAGCGGCTGAGCAGGCGGTGCAACTCGCCCCGTCCAAGTTCGCCATCGTGCCGCTGGCCGATGGCACGCCCGCGGCCGTCGATGCCCAGGTCCAGACCTGGAGCGAGTACCGCGGGACGCTTGCCACGTTGAACCGTGGCGGTGCGAAGTGGCAGGTGGTGCCGCAACACGAGTTGCAGGATGCCGTTGCATTGCGGAGATGAGCAGATGGCGACCTCCACCAGCCCCCAAGCCAACCTGAGCTTCGTGCCCTGGGTCCGCCAAGGCGCGGCGGCGGCCATCACCACGGCCGACACGCTCGGCGCGGCGCAACGCGCGGTGGCCGAACTCTCGGCCGTGGTCTCCGTCAACGGCAGCGCCGCGCCCCCGGTCACGGTGCGCCTGCGCGGCCCGGCCGACGTGGTGGGCATCGATGCCAACCAGATCGTGCGCCGCGACCCACACCCCGGCAGCATCGACTTCGAGCCCAACTATTTCGCCGGCATCGAATTCGACCGCCCCGACTTCCCCTGGCTCTTCACGCCGGCGAAAGCCGACGCAACCGGCAAGCTGCGCCCTTGGCTCTGCCTCGCGGTCGTGCGCAAGCAGGACGGCATCACGCTTGGCCCGACGGTCGATGCGCCATGCACGATGCTGCAGATCGCCGCGCCCGCCAGCATCGCAGCCGAGTTGCCCAACCTCGTCGACAGCTGGGCCTGGGCGCATGCGCAGGTCGCGGCCATCGACAGCTCGCAGGTCGGCAATGCACTGGCGGGCTCGCCGGCCTTGTCGCTCTCGCGCCTGCTGTGCCCGCGCATCCTCAAGGCCAACACCGAGTACATCGCTTGCGTGGTGCCGGCCTTCGAGCTGGGGCGCAAGGCGGGCCTGGGCCTGCCGATCACGGACGCCGAACTGATTGCAACCAACGCGCTCGCGCCGGCCTGGATTGCAACGACCAAGCTGCCCTTGCAACTGCCCGTCTACCACCACTGGGAGTTCCGGACCGGGGAGGGCGGCGACTTCGAATCGCTGGTGCGTGCGCTCAAGGCCCGGCCGCCGCCAGACAACTTGGGGCGCCGGCCCATCGACATCAGCACGCCGGGCTTCCGCTTACCGACGGATTTTCCACCGCACACCACGCTGGGCCTGGAGGGCGCACTGCAACCCACCGACACGCCCGACACCTCCGCGCCCTGGGATGAGCAAACGGCCAAGCCCTTCCAGACCGAACTCGCACGGATCATCAATGCGCCCGGCCTCAACGAAGTGGCCGACCCGAATGCCGACCCGCTGCTCGGTCCACCGGTCTACGGTCGCTGGCATGCCGCGCGTTCCGTCGTGGCGCGCGGCGTCGCCAAGTGGCTGGACCAGCTCAACCTCGACCCGCGTTCGCGGACCGTGGCGGCCTTCGGCACAAGCGTGATCCAGGCGCACCAGGAGGCGCTGATGGCCGCCGCCTGGGACCAGGCCGCCGAACTGCAGCGCGCCAACCAGCGCATGCGCCAGCTTCAACTGAGCCTGGTCGTCGGCACCAGCCTGCACACACGGCATTTCGCCAACCTCGGCCCGGAGACGCTGCTTCGCATCGGCGCGCCAGCCTTCGCGCGCCTGCGCAGCTTCGCGGCCGGCGACACCGCACCGCGCACGCTGGTTGCGCAGATGTCCGGCAAGGCCTTGCCGCTCGCCGCCACCAGCCCGGCCATGCGCCGCATCGGACGCGAGCGCGGCCCCTTCACGCGCCGCATTGCCGCGCAAGGCCTGACGCGCTCGACCACGCAGACCTGGGTGATGAAACTCAACACCGGCCTGACCTTCAACACACCGCCCATGGTCGACATGGCCACCATCGACGCGGTGCGCGCACGGGTCAGCGCCACGATTCGCCCCTACCGCGAAGTCAACAAGGCACTGATCGATGCCCGGGCCGGTCGGCCCAACTTCCAGGTCATGGCCGAAGGCGCAGCGATCAATGTGCCGCAGGTGGAAATCATGATGGCGCTGCCGGACAGCCCGTCGGCGCGCGAGTTCCGGCTGGCCGCCAGCGAGCACCTGGGCCGTGTGAATCCGGGCCGCTTCAAGATCCTGCAGGCACCGCCGGCTTCGATGGAGATGGCGGAATTCAAGGCCACGATGCTCGCGCAGACCGCGCCGCGCCAGACCGTCGTGGCGCTGGCCCGCTCGCTGGTCTCGGTGGGTGCCGACGCGGTCGCGCCGGTCGACACACCCGCCAGCGCCGCCGTCGGCATCGACACCATCATGGCCGCGCCCACCTTCCCGCAGCCGATGTACGAACCGCTGCGCGACCTGTCGCAGGAGATGCTGCTGCCCGGCCTGGAAGACGTGCTGCCCGACAGCGTGATCGGACTCAAGACCAATCGCCGCTTCGTCGAGGCCTACATGGTCGGCCTCAATGTCGAGATGGGGCGCGAGCTGTTGTGGCGCGGCTTCCCGACAGATCAGCAAGGCACCTGCTTCAAGCAGTTCTGGGACACGCGCGCCGCACCCGAGCCACGCGCCGACATAGGGCCGCTCCACCTCTGGGGCGATCGCCCGCTGGCCGACCCGGCCACTGCGCCGGTGCGCGAGCAGTTCGTGATGCTGATGCGCAGCACCTTGCTCAAGCGTTACCCCAACGCCATCGTCTTCGCGGTGTCGGGCTTCTTCACCCGCAACGGCGGGCGCGCACCGGCCGACGATCCGCTGGCGATCGTGATGCCATCCTTCAGCGGAACGATGCAGCCGGACGTGTCCTTCTTCGGCTTCGACATCACGACCGAGCAAGCCACCGGCGCGGATGGCCATGCCGGCTACTACATCGTGATCCAGGAGCATCCGACGGAGCCGCGCTTCGGACTGGACGAAGACACGCCGACGGGCGGTGCAAGCCACCTGGCCGTGGCCGGCGGGCCACCCGCGGGCGTACCGCTCGACGGCCTGCAATGGGGCCGCAACAGCGCGCACATGGCCGGCATCGTGCGGCAGTTGCCGGTACGCATCTCCATCCACGCCTCGCAACTCGTCAAGCATTGAGTCGCCACCATGGCCACCGCCCCCAAGTCCGCCACCGCCAACTTCTTCAAGAGCAACCTCAAGCTCTCGTCGATCGTCGCGCCGCCGCTGCCCGTGATGCTGGAGACGCTGTGCGCCAGCGACCGCCCGCTCGCATTGCTGCCGGTCCGCCTGGAAACGCGCTTCTTCACGCTGGCCGACAGCACCGTCGAATTGCGCGTGCGCGTCTACCCCGACAAGATCCATCTCGACTCGCACGAGTCCGACCTGTTGCCCGGCGAGCGCGACTGGGGCCAGCACTATTGGGAGCAGGACTGGCGCGCCGGCCCCAATGCCACCGCGCGTGCCGATGCATGGCGGCAACTGGCCGACCGCTTTGGCGCGCAACGTGCCGCGTGGATTGCACGCGTGCTCGCACCAACCAATCCCTTGCAACGTCCCAAGGTCGCCGTCGCCGCCAACGTCGCCTTGCCCGATGCGCCGCAGTGGCCGAGCGTCACCGTGGTCAACGATGGCAAGGACGCCGCTTGGCGCCATGCCCCGGTCGCGCGCCTGATGCCCGACCGCTGGATCGCGGTGATCCAGGCCGGCGGCCGCGTCGTGATCGCGGCGGCGGGCGGCCCGATCCGCAAGCCGCTCGCCACCGGCCCCGACCCGCAAGCACCCGTGGCCACCGTCCCTGCCGACCAACTCGCCGTCGACGAAGGCATGCGCTGGATGGTCGACTTCGACGAGGCGGAGAAAGCTGGCATGGGCCTGCGCATCGCCATCCCGCCGCCGACGCTGGCCGGCTCGGGCATTGAAGCGCTTTTCGTCTTCGGCACGTTATCGGCGACCCCGACCGACACCGCCGCCCAACTGGCCGCCTTGCTCGACGCCCATCACTACACCGATGGCGCCGAGTTCCTTCGCACCGGCACGCCCACCAACAACACGGCCGATCGTCGCGCGGGCTACGACCCGTCCGATCCGGGCAGGGCGCAGAGCTTTGCGACGGAGGTTGCATTCGATCTTTCGACCTTGGCCGCAACGTCGAATGCCAGGCGTCTAGGCGTCGCGCTGGGCCTTCCGGACGTACAGATCGCCCCCGTGCTCGGCCGCCTGCCCCTGGCCGCAGGCACGCAGGAAGCCGACATGCGCGCCATGAACACCGCCCTGTGGCCCGTGGGATGGGGCTACTTCCTCAGCAACCTAGCCGGCCCCGAAGGCAGCGGCCTGACGCCCGACCACATCACCTGGGCGCGCACGCATTTCCTCGACCATGTGCGCAGCGCCGGGCCCCTTGCCAGCCTGCGCTGCGGCCGCCAACCCTACGGCATCCTGCCCGTGACTTCGATCGACTACTGGAAGCCGCGCGTTGGAGAGGAGGCCGCCTTCGCACGCGACACCATGCTGCAAGGCCTGCTGCGCCAGTTGCGCGATTTCGCCTGCCGCCTGCATCTGCCGGACGCCGCGCGCGTCGGCCGACGCAATCCCCCCGACCCCGATGGCGACCTGGCCGACGTGATGCGCACGGATGCCGTGTCCAGCAGCTACAGCACACGCGGCGTGATGGGCCGTCACTACCTGCAGCACCTGCGCGCCTTCCTCGGCGAGGACCTGCAGGGCAGCGGCTTCATCGGCCAGCAGGACGCGATCGCCACCGGCCTCTTGACAAGGCTGGGCCTTCCCTGGCGCCCACGCATTTCGCGCGCCGCCTATGCGGACCTGGACTTCCGCGTCGGCTCGCAGATGGTGCAACCCGGCGAGGTCTCGCCATGGCGCAAGCTGGAGCCCGACTTCATCAACGCACTGCTGACCCAGCCCGCCATCGATGCATTGATTGCGATGCGGCCCGACCACCCCAACAACGTAGACGCCAAATCCAGCCTGCTGCAGATCCTGCTGCGCCACGCGCTGCTGCGCGAGCTGGCGCAGGCCACGGCGATGATCGCGGCCGGCCTGCCCGGCAACGACCTGGCCACCTTGTTGCGCGACACCGAACTCATCGACCTCGTGACCGGCGCCGCGCCATCGCTCACCTGGAAGCGCCAACTCGCCCTCAAGGTGCCGGCTGTCACCGGCGACAAGACGATCCGCCAGTTCCTCGAAAGCACCACCACCTTCGACGCGACCGCCCTCGCATCGCTGGGCGCCTTCCGCAGCAGCCTGACCTGGCTGCGCACGCTCGACAGTGAAGCGCTGCAACTGCTGATGCAGGGCACGCTCGACCTGTCCTCGCACCGCCTCGATGCCTGGATCACCTCCTTCGCGACCAAGCGTCTCACGTCGATGCGCGCCGCCGCGCCGCAAGGCATCTACGCCGGCGCCTATGGCTGGGTCGAGAACCTGCGCCCCTTGCCGGCCGGGTCGGCCGCGCCGGTGACACCGCCCGCAGGCGAGGCGGGCGCGCTGTTCTCGACACCCAACGACAGCGGCTTCATCCACGCACCATCGATGACCCATGCCGCCGCCGCCGCGCTGCTGCGCAACGCCCACCTGGGCGCGACCGGCGTGCCGCAGGAGAACGGTCCCTTCGCCATCGATCTCTCATCGCGCCGCGTGCGCGAGGCCAACCAGTTGCTCGACGGTGTGCGCCAGGGCCAGCCGCTGGGCGCGCTGCTCGGCTATCGCTTCGAGCGCGGCCTGCACGAACTATCGCTCGACCGTTTCATCGCGCCGCTGCGCGACCTCGCGCCCCTGGTCGCCGGCAAGCTGGAAGCCAAGACGAAACCGTTGGAAGCCATCGCCGCCAACAACGTCGTGGACGGCCTGGTGCTGCACAGCGTATGGCGCGCGGACGGCCGGCCCATCAACGCGCTGCTGGTGCAGAAGGGCGCGAGCGAGGACGAGCTGAAGAAGATGCGGCAGGAGCTCAACGCCCTGGGCGATGCCATCGACGGCGTCGGCGATGCGCTGACCGCCGAGACCGCCTACCAGATGGCCCGCGGCAACACCTCGCGCATCGCCAGCACCCTGGCCGCACTCGCGCAGGGCGATGCGCCGGCGCCAGAGCTGGAGGTAGCGCGCATGCCCCGCAGCGGTGTCGCGCTGACGCACCGCGTGATGATGCTGTGGAGCGGCGCAGCCACCGCAACGACGGGCTGGGCAGCCGCGTCCACGTCGGCGCGCGCCACGGCCGAGCCCATGCTCAATGCCTGGGCCGCCAAGCTCTTCGGCGACCCGCGCAAGGTGCGTTGCACCATCGAGCGGCTGGAGGACATCAGCGGTCTGGTGCTGGAGACCCGCGTCCTGCGCCTCAGCGACTTGGCGCTGGCGCCGCTCGACGTGGTCTACGGCGTGGAGAACCTCGCAGGCCCGCGTCGCCCGGACAAGTCGCCCGACGACATCGAACAGCGCTTGCTGTACTTCGCCCGGAACCAGGCCGGCGGATTCGCGGAGCAGGCGAGCCTGCGCATCCAGCATGCACGTCCCGCCAATCTCGCCGCGGCCGAACTGACCTTGATGGACGTGCTGGAGCAGGCACGCGCCGCGCAGCGCCTGCTGATGAATGCGCGCGGCGCCGATGCGGAGGATTTAAACCCACCCGAGCGCGCAGGTGCCGGCACGCTGGACCTGGTCGAATTCGAAGCCCGCGTCGTCAAGGCCGAGAACGCACTGAACGCCGCCCATAAGGCGCTCGACGCGCTGGTGAAGAAGGGCACCGCCAGCACCGCCGACGCGCTGCGCACCGCGATGCTCAAGCTCGGCAGCTTCGGCCTTGCGCCCGCCGTGCCCGCCATCGCGTCGGGCGACGATGTCGCGACACGCAACGCACTGTTGCAGCAGGCCGCCGCCTTGCTCAAGCAGGGCAAGCCGCGCCTCGACCAAGGCACCGGCCTGCGCGCCGCGACCGCATTGACCGATCCACGCGCCCGGCGCGACCAGTTGAACGAGCGCATGCGCGCGGTGTTCGGCGCGGCCTTCGTCGCGCTGCCGCGCTTCACTTGCGACGCCGCCGGTGCCACTGAATTGAAGACCGCCCTGGCCGCGTCCACCACCACGCAAGGCGGCGACCCATTGGCCGCGCACACCTGGTTCACCCGCAGCGCCCGCGTGCGCGATCCGGTGGCGCGCCTGTCCGCCTGCCTGCGCGGCGCGGAAGTCCTCAACACCGGAGAGCGCCTGAACCTGCGCGTCGCGCAACTGCCCTTCCTCAATGGCGAGCGCTGGGTCGGCCTGCCCTGCGCGCCGAACGCCGAGCCCCCCTCGGGCAAGCTCTCGCTGGTCTTGCAAACGCCGGCCACGCTCGACACCGCATTGCCCCTGTGCGGCCTGGCCGTCGACGAATGGATCGAGGTTGTGCCCAGCCGCCGCGAGACCACCGCGATCACTTTCCAGTACAACCCGCCAGATGCCTGTGCACCGCAGGCCGTGCTGCTGGCGGTGCCGCCTGTACCGGACCAGGTCTGGACCGTCGAGAAACTGCATCGCGTGCTGCTGGAAACGCTGGACCTGGCCAAGCTGCGCGCCGTCGATCCCGAGGCGCTGGCCGGCACGGCCCAGTACCTGCCCGCGCTTTACCTCGCCTTCAACGCGAAGGACGACGTGGTGTCCACCGACGCCATGGCCTTCGTCCGATGACTCGCCGCACCGTGCAGGACATGCCATGGCAATGAAGCCCAAGCCACCAGCCGCCGCAGCGAAGAAGGCAGCGAAGAAGGCTGCCAGGAAGGCCGCGCTGCCCAAGGCGCCGCCGCCACGCCTGCCCAAGGGCCCGATCGATCCGCCCGAACCCCCGGAGCCGCCACCGCCGCGTCCGCCGCCGCCCCCGCGTCCGCCACCTCCGCCGCCGCAACCCCCACCCCCGCCGCCGCCCCCTCCCGGGCCGAGCACGGCTTCCATCACCAGTTGGACCCGCCTGGAACCGCATTGCCGCGACGACGCCATGTCGACCGGCACGGCCGCACGCGTGTTCGACCCACTCTGGCTCCTCACGCGCCAGTGGCAGGTCGGCGAATTCCAGGCCGAGGACGCAGGCTCGCCGGTGCAGGCCCGCGTGCGCGCGACCAGCGCCATGCTGTCGCGCTGCCACATGGGCGCGTTGAAGCACGACACGCAGGTGCAGGCCCCCGCCTACGATCCGCTGGGGATGCCGCTGGAAGTCCAGGTCGAACGCCGCCGCATGCGCGCGATCAATGCCGGCGACCCGCGCATGCTCACGCTGGCGATCGAGGCCGGCCTGCAGTTCCTGCGCATGCTGGAAGCGCAGTCCATGTCGAAAAGCTACCGCGCGGTATTCATCACGCGCTTCGCCCTGCAAGCGCCGCCACCCCCACCGCCCGATGCGGACCCGCCCGACGAAGCCACCTCGCGCTTCGTCCAGACCATGATCGGCCGCGCGCCCGATGCACGCCGCCTGGCCGACGCCTTCCGCAACGGCGGCGCGGCACAGGTGCCACTCGATCCCGTCCTGAAGATTGCAGTCGGCGACCGCGCGGAAGTGCAGCAGACGGCGCAGGAATGGCTCGCCTGGTACGACAGCCTCTTGAGCGAGCCCGCGGGCGCGGCCGACGATGCCTGGCAGCCCACGCGCATCGAATACGCCGTCTCCGTGGCCGGCCGCCTCTCCGACCGCCCCGAGGATGAATTTGCGCTCACCGCCGCCGAGTTCGACGACGGCCGCCTCGACTGGAGCAGCTTCGACCGCAACCTCGAGGTGCGCATGGGCACCGACGGCGACCGCAAGCTCAGCAGCCTCGTCGAGACCACCGTGCCCGCGCCCATCAGCTTCCGCGGCGCCCCGGCCGCGCGCTTCTGGGAAATGGAAGACGCACGCATCGCCTACGGCCTGCTGCCGGTCGGTCCGACCGATCTCGCGCAACTGATGGTGATCGAGTACGCGGGCAGCTATGGCAACGACTGGTTCGTCGTCCCGCTGACCTTGCCGGTCGGTTCATTGACGCGCGTCGATTCGCTGGTGGTCACCGACACCTTCGGCGTGCGCAGCCTGCTGCGGCCCATGGGCGATCCGGCCTTGCCGCGGCCGTATTGGTCGATGTGGCAACTCGGCTGCCTGCGCCGCGCGGGCGAGCCGCCGATCAATTCACCGCAGACCAACCTGTTCTTCCTGCCGCCTTCGCTCGGCCGCGTGGTCGAAGGCGCGGCGCTGGAAGACGTGCTGCTGATGCGCGACGAAATGGCCAACCTCGCATGGGCCATCGAACGCAGCATCGAGAGCCCGGTGGAGCAGGCCGTGCAGCGCATCGAAGGCCAGGCCGACGCCGCGCCGCAGACCCCCGCGCCGGTGGACTCGACGGCACGCTACGTCCTGTCGTCCACCGTTCCCGCCAACTGGATTCCGCTGCTGCCGGTGCAACTGTCGGAAGGCGGCAAGATCGTCCAGCGCCTGCGGCGCGGTGCCGTGCTGCAACCCGACGGTTCCAACAAGAAGCACCCCGCACAGGGCACGGTGCTCAATGCCGGCGCCTCGCTGCTGCTCTTCGATGAAGAAGTCCCTCGCGAAGGCGCGCATGTGACGCGTGCGCGGAGGATGGCACGATGGACCGACGGGTCCACCTGGGTCTGGACCTCGTTTCGGAGGCAGGTCGGGCGAGGTGAAGGATCGAGTGGCTTGCGATTCGATCAGGCCGAGGGCGAGGGCGAGGGCGAGGGCGGTAGCGGGTAGCTGGCCAGGGCCAGGCTTGGCGTCGAGCCCGCGCACGGCTGTGCGTCCTGTGGCATTGACCAGGTCATGGACTGGAATTTCGAGGTCGCTGCGTTGAACCTGGAAAAAGCAATCGGGCGCTTGCATCTCAACGGTGGAGGTGATCGAAACCAGATGCGCCAAAGCCCATGCTGTTTGCCCATGGGTACAGCGCGGTCAATTGCTTTTTCCAGGTTCAAGCGTGTCGAGCGATCGTGGTGGCGGATCCAGGACGAGATGCGCAACTCGATGAAAGATTCGATTTCCTCATCGCCAACAAGCTCGACCGCGCCCTGCATCCCGCGATGGATGAAATTCGCCCACATCGACAAGGGGCCGTCATTTGCGCAATATCGATGGACGTGAAACTGCGCAAGCAAAGCGCGCGCTTCTTGGCCGGCTCGCCGCCAACTTCGAGCAGCGCACGGCGCACGCAGTGTTGTTCCTGTTCGTCTATTCCCCGAAAAGATCAACGGGGTTCTGGACAGTCGGACCGCGAGATCAATGCCGCCAGCCCGTGACAGCCGACTTGGAGCTTGGCACCTACGCGCTCTCCCAAGCGCGCATCTCTGAACCGCCCCCGCGAAGCACTTTCATGCCGCTGTCCACTTCGCTCCAGGCGCCGAAGCATCGCAAGTCAGCGAACGTTCGAGGCAAACCCTGAGCGACCTGCTGGCTGCTGCCCGAACGGGGCCGGCCGGCCGAAATGTCGTCTGCGAGCCATGACGGGGGCGGATCAACCTGCTCAGCTCCGGAAACAAAGGTGATCAGTCATGAAGAGGATCTGACACATTGAAGTCATTGGCATCCCGTGTCGAGTAGCGTGAATGTGCCGCAGCGATTACTCACGACGCTGCGCAAATGCAATTCAACCAACTTGTCTTCCGGTTTCTGCCGCCAATTGGCAGGCCGGCATTTTTCTTGCCAGATTTGCGCAGTCAATGCGGCGGCGTACTGGCCGCTGCGCCGAAAGATTTCAATAATCCAGTGCTGCGCTTGGGACGCGAAACCACCCGGTCAAATGACCAGGTGGTTGCGATAACCCTGCATTGTGGACAGCCGGTGATTGGAGCTGTCAGGTACAAACTGCGCGTTGATTGCCATCGCGCAGATGGCCTTTCATGCCATGAACCTGTTGACGCCGAAGATCATGTTCATCACAGGCTTGGCCGGGACCTGCGACAGAGGGGTGACCAAGCCGATGGCGCTGGCACGCAGCAGCTCGCCACGCAACGCGGCTTCCAGCTGTCGGCGCGCAGCCTCGGGGCGATCGTGCTCGTACTCTTCATCCAGTTCGCAATGAAGGTAGTAGTCCACCCGGTTCATCAGGCGTTCAATTGCGACTGATATTTCTGTCTCGCTCATCCCTCATCCTTATGTCATGTGCACGTTCACCAACATATCTCTGATTGGCCGCTACTAATAAAAAAGTACACTTATTTCTCTGCAGAGTGATATAAGTGAGCCCTGATGCGACTATACCGAGCCTTCGGAAGAAATTGGCCGTAGTCTAGTAACGTTCGAATTTATTTGTCGTTATTTGTCAACTTTGTGTCTGAGTCTATCGGAGGCGGCAACAAGTGTCGTGCTGCGATGGCGACTCGAACGCAGTCCTTGATGTGTTGTTCGCCCAGTGTGCTCAGCGCTGCGTAGCCCAGCAGCGCCGATACGGCCTGGCCCGCCATGGGCACGTACTTGGTGGCCTGCTTGGCGGTCATGCGAACGCCCACGCGCTTGGCCAGCGCCAGTAACAACTCGCGCGTGATCAGCTTGCCGACCAGCAGCGCCCCCACCGCGGCGGCCGCCTTCTGCACCCCTTCGCGGCGCTGGGGACCGAGTTTTTCGAGTTGCGTCAGCGACAGGCCGAATTCGGCGCTGATCAGCGGGACCAGGCGGGACAACAGTGCCGCATCGGTGGCCCAATCGAGTCCGGGAAGCGGAATGGTGCTGGCGGCGGCGCCGATCAGGGCCTTGCGGCGCAGCAGGCTTCGGCTGCGACGGATGGCTGCGATCAGCTTCGGATCGCCCTGGGCGAGTTCAATGGCGGTGGGCATGATGCCCGCAGAGTAGCAGGCTCAGGTCGCCAGTGATTCCAGTTGGTCCGACAGGGTCAACCAGCGCTCTTCGAGGCTGGCGATTTCGTCATTGAGCGCTTTCAGGCGTCTACCGGCCTCGGCGATCTCCGCCGGCGGCAAAGGCTCGGCCAGGCGGGCTTCCAGCGTGGACTTGTCGGCGCTGGCCGCCGCGAGGCGGGTGTCGATCTGCGCGATCTCGCGCTTGAGCGGCTTTTGCTGTTCGCTGAGCTGCTGGCGCGATTGGGCGTCTTGCTGGCGCTGGTCCTTGCCGCCGGTAGCGGGGCGGGCGGCTGCGACCGGCGGTGGTGGAGCGGCGACAGGCGCGGCCGCCGCCGCGCGCACCGCCTCCTTGGCCTCCTCGCGCAGGCGCTTGGCCTCGTCGAGCAGGTAGCGCTGGTAGTCGTCCAGGTCACCGTCGAAATCGGCCACGCCGCCCCGTCCGACCAGCCAGAACTCGTCGCACACCGAGCGCAGCAGCGCCCGGTCATGGCTCACCAGCATCAGCGTGCCTTCGAACTCGTTCAGCGCCACGGCCAATGCCTCGCGCGTGGCCAGGTCCAGGTGGTTCGTGGGCTCGTCGAGCAGCAGCAAGTTGGGGCGCTGCCAGACCATCATGGCCAAGACCAGGCGCGCCTTCTCGCCGCCGCTCATCGTGCCGACAGGCTGCTTGACCATGTCGCCGCTGAAGTTGAAGCTGCCGAGGAAGCCGCGCAGGGCCTGTTCGCCGGTGGCTTCCTTGGCGTTGGCGCTGAGCTCGCGCGCCATGCGGACCATGTGCTCCAGCGGCGTGTCCTGCGGGCGCAGCACGTCCAGTTCCTGCTGCGCGAAATAGCCGATGTTCAGGCCCTTGCCTTCGGTGATCTCGCCGGCCAGCGCGCCCATCTCGCGGGCGATGGTCTTCACCAGCGTCGATTTGCCCTGTCCGTTCGCGCCCAGGATGCCGATGCGCTGCCCGGCCAACACCGAGCGGCTGACACCCTTCAGGATGGTCTTGGGCGCCTCGTCCTCGATCTCATAACCGAAGTTGGCATGCGTGATCGACAGCATCGGGTTCGGGATGTTGCCCGGCTCCTTGAACTCGAAGGTGAAGTCGGCCTCGGCCAGCAGCGGTGCGACCTTGACCATGCGGTCCAGCGCCTTCACGCGGCTCTGCGCCTGCTTGGCCTTGCTGGCCTTGGCCTTGAAGCGGTCGATGAACTTCTGCAGGTGGGCAATCTTGTCCTGCTGCTTCGAGAACGCGATCTGCTGCTGCTCCATTTGCAGCGCGCGCATTTCCTCGAACTTGCTGTAGTTGCCGCCGTAGCGCGTGAGCTTGGCGTTCTCGATGTGCAGGGTCACGTCGGTCACGGCGTCGAGGAACTCGCGGTCGTGGCTGATGACGATCATCGTGCCTTCGTACTTCTTCAGCCAGGCTTCGAGCCAGACCAGCGCGTCCAGGTCCAGGTGGTTGGTGGGTTCGTCGAGCAGCAGCAGGTCGCTCGGGCACATCAGCGCGCGGGCCAGTTGCAGGCGCATGCGCCAGCCGCCGGAGAAGCTGTTGACGGCGCCGTCGAGTTCGTGGCTCTTGAAGCCCAGGCCGAGGATCAACGCCTGCGCGCGCGGCACGGCGTCGTGCTCGCCGGCGTCCGCCAAGTCGGTGTAGGCGTGGGCTAGGGCCATGCCGGCGTCATGATCGTCCGGATCGGCTTCATGCGCGCGCTCGGCAGCGGCGAGGGCTTCGCGCAACTCGACCAGGCGCGTGTCGCCGCCCACCACGAAATCGGTCGCCGAGTCTTCCGTCTCGGGCATGTCCTGCGCGACCTGCGCCATGCGCCATTGCTTCGGGATCGAGAAATCGCCGCCGTCTTCATGCAGCGTGCCGTTGAAGAGCGCGAACAGCGTGGATTTGCCGGCGCCGTTGCGGCCGACCAGGCCGACCTTTTCAGACGGGTTGAGGGTGACGGTCGCGCCGTCCAGCAGCACCTTGGCGCTGCGACGCAGGACGACGTTCTTGAGGGTGATCATGGCAGTGTCAGGGCGCCCAGGGCATCGACCGCTGCGAGCACGGTCGCGGTCTGGGTGTCATGGGCAAGGATGAAGGGTTCGCCGTAGATCGTTTCGTCTGGAAACTCGGTGATCAAGGTCAGGGCGGGGCTCGGACGATTGACCTCGCTGATCATGCAGGCCGTGCCGTGGATGACTTCGAAGGGGAGCTCGCCGGCGTGGGCATTGTAGCTGGCACGCTGCGCGGCATTGAAGGCCATCAGCGCCGGGCGCTGGGCCAGTTGGCGGCAGACATGGTCGGCCAGCGCGCGGGCCTGGGCGGCCCAGCCGGCGTGGTGGCGCAGGATCAGGAAGAAGCCCTTGGGCACGGTCCACAGCTCGAAGCCGCGCGGAATGTAGCCGGTGAAGGGGCGCGTCCATTCATGGGCGGGATAGCCGTGCAGGTTGATGTGCAACTGGGCGCCCGACAGGGCCACCGCTTGATGGCGTGCGTCGCGTTCGAACCAGGGCGGTTCTTCGCGGTATTCGAGGTCATCGCCCAGCGCGGTGTAGCGCGCGGCGTGGTGCATGTGGCGCGGCGCGTGGGCGCACAACGCGCGGTGCAGCGCGTAGCCGTCTGGGTTCTCGACCGGGATGAGGGCGAAGTGGGCGTCGCGGCGGTGGGCCAATTCCTGCGCGGCGCGCAGGGCGCCGACCACGCCGGAGGTCTCATTGGCATGCTGCGCACCGGTGATGAGCACGGCCGGTCCGGCGCCCAGTCGGTAGACGCCAGCCACGGTGCGGCCCTGCACGCTGGTGGCTGCAAAGGGTTGGCCTTCGATGCGGACGAGTTCCTCTTTGACGCGGCCGGGAGCGAGTGGGGCGTCTGCCTTGGCGATTGGCGTGACGAGCGGCGAGCCTGCCTTGGTCACCGCCGTACCTTCCGGCCCTTTGGGTTCGTTGCCCGGCGGCGTCCACGAGCCGACGCTGATGCGCAGTCGCACCGCCCCTTTCCTGCCGGCCCGCACGTCCGGCACGATCTGGCCCGGCTGCAACCGACGGTCGCCGGCCGGCCGTTTGCTGCGCTGCTGGAACACTTCGAGCAGCGAGAAGTACAGGTCTTCATGCAACGCCTCGTGGGTGTTGATCCAGCCGGTTTCGCGGGTGGACGTGGACGCGATGCCGGGCAGGTCGACGCGAATGTCGAGGCGTTCGAAGTACGGTTCGTCCCTGGGCCAAGCATGCTGCCGGAGGCAATCCATCGCGTGGCGGAACACGGCTTCATGCTCGGACTCGTGTCGGCCGTCGGCGATGATCGTCTGGCCGTGACGTTCACGCAGCCACGCGGTGGGCGACAACAAGGTTTCGCCAAGATGATCGACGTGGACGCGGTTGGGGGCGAGCACGGTATCGGTGCGACGGCGGCCGTCGCACCATTCGAGTTCGACGTCGTAGACGGGCATCTCATCGGACACGGGCTTGGCCACGAGTTGCAACGCTGCATCGCCGAGCATCTCGGCCAGCGGATACGCCTCGAGTGCGAACCGGCGTGGCGGTGCGTTCGGATGCACGGGGTAGTGCACGGTGACCCGCGCAAGCCTTTCGCGGACCAACGCTTCCAGGAAGTGGTGCACCAGCGGCTTGTAGGCGCTGTGCAGCCGGGCTTCGACGCCCGCCAGGCGAAGCTGCCGCTCGGCGGCGCGGCGAGCGCGTGGGCCTTCGAACAACCAGCCCTCGACCGTCCCCCCGGGGCGCGGCGTTGCGGGCAGCAGCTTCTTCCACTGGTCCAGGGTGCGCGGCAGCGCGAGGTCGAGCAGAACGGTCATGGTGGCCGCAGCCTATCGCTTGCGCATGAAGGACGCAGCGGACGAGGTCCCGAAGGCGCTGCGACGGGTCGGAGGAGGCAAGAGATCTCGTAGCGCGGGCGCCTGCCGGGAGGCCGATCGCAGGTAGCCGAACCGTACTTCGGGTCCGGTGCGCCGCGAGCCCTCAGATCGGTGGCCGTTCAGGCGGCCATCAAGGCGTCGCGGGTCAGCAGCAGGACCTGGTCGTCCCCAGCAGAAGTTTCGAGCCAGATGGTTTCCAGTTGCGGAAAGGCGGCCTCGAAGTTCTCGCGCTCGTTGCCGATCTCGAGCACCAGCACGGCCTGTTCGCTCATCACGGCGGGGGCGGCGCCGAGCAAGGTGCGGATGAAGTCCATCCCATCCGTGCCGCCGGCCAAGGCCAGTTCCGGCTCCGCCTGGTACTCGGCAGGTAGCGCGGCCATGCTGCCGGCGTTGACGTAGGGCGGGTTGCAAAGGATCAGGTCGTAGGGGCCGGGCAACGCGGCCAAGCCGTCGGACTTCAACAGCGTGATGCGCGCGTCGAGCTGGTGCCGGGTCACGTTGATGGCGGCGACTTCGAGGGCTTCCGTCGAGATGTCCGCGCCGGTCACGTGCACCTCCGGGTAGGTCATGGCCGCCAGCACGGCCAGGCTGCCGTTGCCGGTGCACAGGTCGAGCACCTGTAGCGTCTGCTCGCTGAGCCAGTAGTCGATGGTGCCGTCGGCCACCAGTTCGGCGATGAAGCTGCGCGGCACGATGGCCCGCTCGTCGACGTAGAAGGACACGCCTTGCAGCCAGGCCTCCTTGGTGAGGTAGGCAGCGGGCTTCCGCGTTTCGATGCGCGTCTTCAGCAGGGCGGCGACGCGTTCGGCATTGGCCGGGCTCACCGACTTGTCGGCCGCCGAATCGAGGTCGTCGATGGGCAGCCGAAGTTGCCACAGCACCAGCCAGGCGGCCTCGTCGAAGGCATTGGCGGTGCCGTGGCCGAAGGCAACGCCGGCGTCGGCAAGTTGCTTCGCGCCGGCTTCGATCAGTTGGATGACGGTGGTCATTGGGCCGCTGTATTGCTCATGACCGCGCCGCCATTTCCAGCTTCTCCAGCGTGCGCCGATAGATGTTCTTCAGCGGCTCGATCGCGTCGACCGCGATGTGCTCGTCGATCTTGTGGATGCTGGCGTTCACCGGCCCCAGCTCGATCACCTGCTTGCAGATCTTGGCGATGAAGCGCGCATCGCTGGTGCCGCCGCTGGTCGAGAGTTCGGTGGTGATGCCGGTCTCGTCGCGGATGGCGTCCTGCACCGCCCGCACCAGTTCCGCGGGCTGCGTGAGGAAGGGCAGGCCGCCGACTGTCCAGGCCAGCTTGTAGTCGAGGCCGTGGGCATCGAGTACCGCCTGCACTTTCTGCTGCAGCGATTCGGGCGTCGATTCGGTCGAGAAGCGGAAATTGAAGTCGATCACCGCCGCGCCCGGGATGACGTTGCTCGCGCCGGTGCCCGAGTGGAAGTTGCTGATCTGCCAGCTGGTCGGCTGGAAGTGGGCATTGCCCGGATCCCACCCACCGGCCGTGTTGATGGCAACCAGTTCCGCCAGCGCCGGCGCAAAGGCATGCACGGGATTCCTGGCCAGGTGCGGGTAGGCGATGTGGCCCTGCACGCCGTGGATGGTGAGCTTGCCGCTCATGGTGCCGCGGCGGCCGTTCTTGATCATGTCGCCGCAGCGCTCGACCGAAGTCGGTTCGCCGACGATGCAGTAGTCGACGACTTCGCCGCGCGCGGCCAGCGTGTTGCAGACGATGACCGTGCCGTCGACGCCCGGGCCCTCCTCGTCGCTGGTCAGCAGCAGCGCGAGCGACAGGTGCGGATCGGGCGTGGCCGCCAGGAACTCCTCGATAGCGACGACGAAGGCGGCCAGCGAGGTCTTCATGTCGCAGGCGCCGCGGCCGTAGAGCAGGTCGTCGCGATGCGTCGGGGTGAAGGGGTGGCTGGTCCACTGGTCGAGCGGGCCGGTGGGCACCACGTCGGTGTGGCCTGCGAAGGCGATGGTCTTTGCGGCGGGCGAAGCGGCGGTGCGCCGGGCCCACAGGTTGGTCACGCGGAAATCGGCAGGGCCGCTTTCGATGGTCTCGAGCGTGAAGCCCAGCTTGGCCAGCCGCTCACCGAGGATCTGCTGGCACCCTCCGTCGTCGGGAGTGACAGAGGGGCGCGAAATCAGTTGTTCGGCAAGGTGCAGCGTGCGGGACATCGGTTGGGCGGTACTTCAGGGCGGAGGGCGGATTTTGCCCGACCCGCCTTGCCGGACCGCCGGCGCGTCAGAACTTCACGTCGAGCGTGATGTTGGTAAAGGTGGGCTCATCGACCTGGTCCTGCAAGGCCCGGTCGTCGATCTTGGTGGCGGGGCTGTTGCCGTTTTGCAGGCGCCACATCAGGTTGGTGGGCGAGTCGGCCTGCAACATGCCTTCCTCGCGCGTCACGCGCTTTTCGAGGATCAACCGGGCGATGTCTTCCTCGAAGGTCTGCGAGCCTGCGGCCATCGAATGTTCCATCGCCTCCTTGACGCTGGAGAAGTCGCCCTTCTCGATGAGTTCGCCCACCAGGGTCGAATTCAGCATCACCTCCACCGCGGGCAGGCGCGCCCCGGTCGGCGTGCGCAGCAGGCGCTGTGCCACGATGGCCCGTAGCGACGCGCCCAGGTCGGAGAGCAGCGCGCTGCGCACCTCCACGGGGTAGAAGCTCAGGATGCGATTCAGCGCGCGATAGCTGTTGCTGGCATGCAGCGTGGCCACGCACAGGTGGCCCGATTGCGCGTAGGCGATGGCGGCCGTCATGGTGTCGCGGTCCCGGATCTCGCCAATCTGGATCACATCAGGCGCCTGGCGCAGTGCGTTCTTCAACGCGACCTGGAGAGATTGGGTGTCGCTGCCCACATCGCGCTGGTTCACGATCGACTTCTTGTTGGTGAAGGTGTACTCGATCGGTTCCTCGACAGTCAGGATATGGCCGCTCGCGTGCTCGTTGCGGTGATCGAGCATCGATGCCAGCGTGGTGGACTTGCCCGCACCGGTGGCGCCGACCATGAGGATCAAGCCGCGCTTTTCCATGATCAGCGACTTCAGGACGTCGGGCAGGTTCAACTCGGCGATGGTCGGGATGGTCGAGGCAATGTGGCGCACCACCACCGCATAGCTGCCGCGCTGGCGCATGGCGCTGATGCGGAAGTTGCCCAGGCCGACGAGGGCAATCGCCATGTTGAGCTCGCCAGTGCGTTCTAGCTCGGCCACTCGGCTTTCGGGCACCACTTCGGAGAGAAGTGAAAGCGGTCCCGCAGGCGGCAGCACCTGGCCGTTGATGGGCACGCAATTGCCGTTGATCCGAATCAACGCCGGGGCGTTTGCCGAGAGATAGACGTCGGAGGCCTTTCGTTCGGCCATCAGGCGCAGGATGCGTTCCATCGTGTTCATCGGCACTTTTCCAGCATTGAGCGGTAGCAGGGAAATCAGTCGCGCAGCAGATCGTTCAGCGAGGTCTTGGCACGGGTCTGTGCGTCCACGCGTTTAACAATGATTGCAGCATAGAGGCTGTAGCGGCCGTTGTCCTTCGGGAGAGACCCGCTGATGACCACCGAACCCGCCGGGACGCGACCGTAGGTGATTTCACCGGTTGCACGGTCATAGATGGGTGTACTTTGGCCGATATACACGCCCATCGACAGCACCGAGTTCTCTTCCACGATCACGCCTTCGACCACTTCCGAGCGGGCGCCGATGAAACAATTGTCTTCGATGATGGTCGGGCCGGCCTGCAGCGGTTCCAGCACGCCCCCGATGCCCACGCCGCCCGACAGGTGCACGTTGGCGCCGATCTGCGCGCACGAACCCACGGTGGCCCAGGTGTCGACCATGGTGCCTTCGCCGACGTAGGCGCCGATGTTCACGTACGAGGGCATCAGGATCGCACCCTTGGCGATGAAGCTGCCGCGGCGGGCCACGGCCGGCGGCACGATGCGCACGCCGGCTTCCTTCAGTTCACCGGCCGAGAGGTGCGAGAACTTGGTCGGCACCTTGTCGTAGAAGCCGAGCGAGCCGGCTTGCATCTGCTCGTTGTCCTTCAGGCGGAAGGACAGCAGCACGGCCTTCTTGATCCATTGGTGCACGGTCCACTGGCCGACGCCTTCACGCGTGGCGACGCGCAGGTGGCCGTTGTTGAGTTCGGCGATCACATGGTCGACGGCCTTGCGCACTTCGGTTGGCGCGTCGGTGGCGGAGAGGTTGGCGCGGTTTTCCCACGCGGCGTCGATGGTCTGCTGGAGTTGCTGGGTCATGGATGGAGTCTCGGAAGTCGGATGCAAGAAAAGGGCCGTGTCATTGGCCCGACTGGATGAACTGGACGATGCGGTTGGCGGCGGCTACGCACTCGTCGGTGCCGGCCACGAGCGCCATTCGGATTCGCCCCCGGCCTGGGTTGACACCGCCGGAGTCGCGCGCCAGATAGCTGCCGGGCAAGACGGTCACATTGTATTGAGCGTACAAGTCGCGGGCGAAAGCGGCGTCGTCGCCGTTCCACTTCCCGGGCACGCCGGCCCAGAGGTAGAAGCTGGCGTCGGGCAATTTCACGTCGAGCACGGGTTCGAGCAGGGGCGTGACGGCGGCGAACTTGGCGCGGTATTGGGCGCGGTTCTCGACGACATGCTGTTCGTCGCCCCAGGCCGCGATGCTGGCGGCTGCGACGGCACCGCTCATGGCGCTGCCGTGGTAGGTGCGGTAGAGCAGGAAGCTCTTGATGATGGCTGCATCACCGGCCACGAAGCCGCTGCGCAGGCCGGGCACGTTGCTGCGCTTGGAGAGCGAGGTCAGCGCGATCAGGTTCTTGAAGTCGCTCCGGCCCAGCTTGGCTGCGGCTTCAAGCCCGCCAAGCGGTGGTTCGTCGCGGAAGTAGATCTCGCTGTAGCACTCGTCGGAGGCGATGACGAAGCCGTGGCGCTCCGAGAGCGCGAACAGCTTCTTCCACTCGTCCAGCGGCATCACGGCGCCGGTCGGATTGCCAGGCGAGCAGACGAACACGAGTTGCGCGCGGGCCCAGACGTCATCCGGCACGCTGTCCCAGTCGACGGCGAAGTTGCGGTCGGCACGGCTCGGAACGTAGTACGTCTCGGCACCGGCCAGCAGGGCCGCGCCTTCGTAGATTTGATAGAAGGGATTGGGCGACACGACGATGGGCGCGGGCGTCGCGCTGGCATCCACGACCGTTTGCGCCAGCGCGAACAGCGCCTCGCGCGAGCCATTCACCGGCAGCACCTGCGTTGCCGGATCAAGCGCCAAGCCGTAGCGCGTCTGCATCCAGTCGGTGAAGGATTGGCGCAGTTTCGGCTCGCCGGCAGTGGCGGGGTAGGCGGCCAATGCACCGAGCCCGGCGGTCAGCGCGTGCTTGATGAAGTCCGGCGTCGGATGCTTCGGCTCGCCGATGCCGAGGCTGATCGGCGAGAAACCGGAGGCAGGCACGACGCCCGAGAAGAGTTGCCTGAGCCTTTCGAAAGGGTAGGGCTGAAGCTTGGTGAGCAGGGGATTCATGGGGGACGATTATCGAGAGAGGCTGCGATCAAGCCGTGCTGCGCCGGTAAAAGGCCAGCGAACCGGCCAACGCCAGCAGCATGGCACCGCAGGTGCGGTCGAGCCAGCGGGTGGCGGACGCAGTCAACAGTTGCATGGCGCGCGAACCGACGAAGGCATAGGCCAGCATCACCGCCACGTCGAGCGCTGCGAACAGCACGGCAATGCTCAAGTACTGCGGCGCCTGCGTTGCGACAGGGTCGATGAACTGCGGCAACAAGGCCGAGCAGAACAGGTATCCCTTGGGGTTGGTCACGGCCACCAGGAAGGACTTGGTGAACACCTGGAAGGCATGCGAGGCCTGGCCGCCGGTCGCGTCTGCAGCAGCCGGATTGAAACCGCCGCGCGAGCGCAGCATGCGCAAACCGAGCCAGGCCAGGTAGACCGCGCCCAGGTACTTGAGCATCGAGAACCAGAATTCCGAAGCCGCCAGCAACGCACCCAGCCCCAGCGCGACGGCCCCGACCAGCACGAAATCGGAGACCGCGGCGCCCAGCATGCCCGGGAGTGCGCCGCGAACACCGTAGCGCGAGCCATTGCTCAGCGCCAGCAGCACGGTCGGGCCCGGCGTGGCAATGGCGGCCAGCGCCACCACGGTGAACATCAGTGCGGTGGCCAGGTTCACGACAGGCTCCTCAGAGTTTCTTGACCAGCACCTGGCTCTTGCGGTCCCAGTTGTACTTGCGCTTGCGGGCCTCGGGCAACCATTCGGGGTCGACCTGCACGAAGCCGCGCTTGATGAACCAGTGCATGGTGCGGGTGGTCAGCACGAAGATGCTTTCCAAGCCTGCTGCCTTGGCGCGTTGCTCCACGCGCTTCAGGATCTTCTCGCCGTCGCCCTGCGCCTGCACGTTGGGCGACACGGTCAGCGCGGCCATCTCGGCGGTGCGGGCCTCGGGGTACGGGTACAGCGCGGCGCAGCCGAAGATCACGCCGTCATGCTCGATCACCGTGTAGTGGCCGATGTCGCGCTCGATCTCGGTGCGGTCGCGCTTGACCAGCGTGCCGTCGCGCTCGAAGGGTTCGATCAGTTGCAGGATGCCGCCGATGTCGTCGGCCGTCGCTTCGCGCAGGGATTCGAGCTTCTCGTCGATGACCATGGTGCCGATGCCGTCGTGCACGTACACCTCCAGCAGCAGCGAGCCATCCACCGCAAACGGCAGGATGTGGTTGCGCTCCACACCGGCCTTGCAGGCCTTCACGCAGTGCTGCAGGTAGAAGGCCGAGTCGGTCGGACGTTGCGCCGGCGCCATGTTGGCGAGCATCTTCTCGGCGGCGTCCAGGGGCAGTTCGGTGTCGATCGGGTTGTCCTCGCTCACCGGGAGGTCGGGGTCGATGGCGATGCCGGGCACCTCGGTGAGGAAGATCAGCTTGTCGGCCTGGATCGAGATGGCGACGCTGGTCGCGACCTCTTCCATCGTGAGGTTGAAGGCCTCGCCAGTGGGCGAGAAGCCGAAGGGGGAGATCAGCACCATGGCGCCGAAGTCCAGCGTCCGGCGGATGCCCGAGGCGTCGACTTTGCGGACCAGGCCGGAATGCTTGAAGTCCACGCCGTCCAGCACGCCCACCGGACGCGCCGTGATGAAGTTGCCTGAAATCACGCGCACCGTCGCGCCGGCCATCGGAGTGTTGGGCAGGCCCTGGCTGAACGCGGCCTCGATCTCGTAGCGCAACTGGCCGGCCGCTTCCTGGGCCGAGTCCAGCGCCACTTCATCGGTGATGCGCATGCCGTGGGAATAGCGCGCCTCGTGGCCCTTGGCGCGCAATTGCTCGTTGACCTGCGGCCGAAAGCCGTGCACCAGCACCACCTTCACGCCCATGGACTGGATCAGCGCCAGGTCCTGCGCGATGCTCTGCAGCTTGCCCGCGGCGATGGCTTCGCCCGCGAGGCCGACCACGAAAGTCTTGCCCCGGTGCGTGTGGATGTAAGGCGCCACCGAGCGAAACCAGGGGACGAAGGTGAAATTGAAGACGGTCGACATGGGGGGCGATTGTGCATTCTTGGCGTGGCATTCGTCGGGCGGAAGGTTGTAGGTCCGCAACCGTTTCCCTGCCGGCCGATAATTCGACGTTTGGCCGCACGCGGCCCGTGGCCCTTGACGACGACTTCTTCCCCTCTCCGCATCGAGTTTCCCGAATCGCTCCCCGTCTCTGCGCGGCGCGATGAAATTGCCGCTGCCATCCAGGCCAACCAGGTGGTGATCGTCTGCGGCGAGACGGGTTCGGGCAAGACCACGCAGTTGCCGAAGATCGCGTTGCAATTGGGTCGCGGCAAGATCAACGCCGTGCCAGCGAACGGCAATGCGCCGGCGGGGCAGGGCAGGCTCATCGGCCACACGCAGCCGCGACGCATCGCCGCGAGTTCGGTGGCTAAGCGCATCGCCGAGGAGTTGAAGACACCGTTGGGCGAGGTGGTCGGCTTCAAGGTGCGCTTCCAGGACCGCCTGAGCCGCGACGCCTCGGTCAAGCTCATGACGGACGGCATCCTGCTGGCAGAAACCCAGTCCGACCCGTTGCTGAAGGCCTATGACACGCTGATCATCGACGAGGCCCACGAGCGCTCGCTGAACATCGACTTCCTGCTGGGCTACCTGCGCGAGATCCTGCCGCGCCGGCCGGACCTGAAGGTCATCGTGACCTCGGCGACCATCGATGCCGATCGCTTTGCGACGCACTTCGCTTCGAAGAGCGGGCCGGCGCCGATCATCTATGTTTCCGGCCGCACCTTCCCGGTCGAGCAGCGCTGGCGGCCCTTTGAAGAATCGCGCGAGTACGACCTCAATAGCGCGATCGCAGACGGCGTGGACGAGTTGTGGCGCGACCCGCACAACGCCGGCGACATCCTGATCTTCCTGCCCGGCGAACGCGAGATCCGCGAGGCGGCCGACCACTTGCGCAAGCATCTGGCGCACCAGCCGCTGTACCGCGGCGCCGAGGTGCTGCCTCTCTTCGCACGCCTGTCGCAGGCCGAGCAGGACCGCATCTTCGAAGGGCACACGGGCCGGCGCGTGGTGCTGGCCACCAACGTGGCCGAGACCTCGCTGACGGTGCCGGGCATCCGCTACGTCATCGATACGGGGACGGCGCGGGTCAAGCGCTACAGCTTCCGCAGCAAGGTCGAGCAACTGTTGGTCGAGCCGATCAGCCAGGCCGCGGCGAACCAGCGCGCGGGCCGCTGCGGGCGGGTCGCGAACGGCATCTGCATCCGGCTCTATGACGAGAAGGACTTCGCGGGTCGGCCGCGCTTCACCGATCCGGAAATCCTGCGTTCCTCGCTGGCCGGGGTGATCTTGCGGATGAAGTCGCTGCGATTGGGTGATGTCTCGCGCTTTCCGTTCCTCGAGGCGCCGTCGCCGCGTGCGATTGCGGATGGCTACCAGTTGCTCAACGAGTTGGGGGCGGTCGACGATGCCAATGAGCTGACCGCGATCGGCGGCGAACTGGCGCGGTTGCCGCTTGATCCTCGTGTGGGTCGGATGATCCTGGAGGCGCGTTCGCGTGGCGCGCTGGAAGAGGTGCTGGTGATCGCATCGGCGCTCAGCGTGCAGGACGTTCGGGACCGGCCGATGGAGGCGCAGCAGCAGGCGGACCAGGCGCATGCGAAATTCGACGATGAGAAGAGCGAGTTCAGCGGGTATCTGCAGTTGTGGAAGTGGATCCATGCGGCGCGCGGGGGGCAGCCCTCACCCCGGCCCTCTCCCGCAGGCGGGAGAGGGGGCAATTCACTCCCTCTCTCGCGAGCGGGGGAGGGCGGCGCTGAGGGCCTCCCCACTCACAAGCTCACCAACCGCCAATACGAACAACTGCTGCGCCAGAACTTCATCAACATCCGCCGCGTGCGCGAGTGGCGCGACACCCATTCCCAACTGCTCACCGTCGTCACCGAGCACAAGTGGAAGATCAACAGCGTCCCCGCCAGCTACGAGCACCTGCACCTGTCGATGCTCGCCGGCCTGCTCGGCAACGTCGGCTGGAAGGTCGAGGACGACGAGGCCTACCTGGGTGCGCGCGGCATCAAGTTCTATCGCCATCCCGGCGCGCATCTCAAGAAGAAGCCGGGCCGCTGGATCGTCGTCGCCGAATTGGTCGAGACGACCCGCCTGTTCGGCCGCGGCATTGCCAACATCGAGCCGCAGTGGCTGGAGCAGGTCGCAGGCCATCTGCTGAAGAAGCAACTGCTCGATCCGCATTGGGAGAAAAAGGGCGCGCAGGTCACCGCGCTCGAACGGGCAACCCTGTACGGCCTCGTCATCTACAGCGGCCGCCGTGTCGACTTCACGCGCGTCGACCCGGTCGCGGCGCGCGAGATCTTCATCCGTGAAGCGCTGGTCGGCGGCCAATGGGACAGCAAGTTCCCTTTCCTCGCGGCCAACCGAAAGCTGGTGCGCGAGGTCGAGGGCCTGGAGCACAAGGCGCGCCGGCAGGATGTGCTGGTCGACGACGAACTCATCTTCGCCTTCTATGACGCCCAACTGCCGCCCGACGTGGCCAGCGGCATCAGCTTCGAGAACTGGTACCGCCAGGCCTCGGCCACGCAGCCACGCCTCTTGTTCCTCACGCGCGACGAACTCATGCGGCACCAGGCGGCCGGCATCACGACGCAATCCTTCCCGCCGACGATCCGGCTTGGCGGCGTCGATTGCGCGGCCACCTACCTGCACGAACCCGGCGATGCGCGCGACGGCCTGACTGTGACGGTGCCGCTGTTCGTGCTCAACCAGGTCAGCGAGGAACGCAGCGAATGGTTGGTCACGGGCATGCTCAAGGACAAGATCCAGGCGCTGCTCAAGAGCCTGCCGCAGCGTCCGCGCTCGCGGCTGGTGCCGCTGCCTGAATCGGCGTCTCGGCTGGCCGAAGAGATGGCGGTCCCGGAAGCATTCGGCACCGGCTCGCTGACCGATGCGCTGCTCAAGAAGGTTCGCGACATCACCAGCCTCGATGTGAAGCGCGCCGACTTCAAGCTCGACATGCTGCCGCCGCACCTGTTCATGAACCTGCGGGTGGTCGATGAGCATGGTCGCCAACTCGGCATGGGTCGCAACCTCGGCGCGCTCAAGGCGGAACTGGGCGCACAGGCACGCGGAGCGTTCCAGGCGCTGGCGGGGCTCAACGTCAAGAAGGCGCCGGAGGTGAAACCTTCTCCAGCCGTCGCCGGCAAGCCGCAGGCGGCCGTCAGTGCGAAAACGCAGGAAACCCCATTGCCGGCCGGCCAGCGCTACACGGCCTGGACCTTCGGCGAGCTGCCCGAATTGATGGAGGTCCGGCGCGGCGCCCAATCGCTGGTCGGCTTCCCGGCCTTGGTCAACGACGGCCATGCCGACGGCGTCACGATCGAGGTGTTCGACGAGCCCGCCGTGGCGTCGGCCAAGCATCGCGCAGGGTTGCGCCGCCTCGTCGCCATGCAGCTCAAGGATGCGCTCAAGTACCTCGAGAAGAACATCCCCGACCTGCAGAAGATGGCCGTCCAGTTCATGCCACTCGGCACGGTCGAGGAGTTGCGTGCGCAGATCATTGATGTGGCACTCGACCGGGCATTCCTGCAGGAGCCATTGCCCACCGATGAATTCGCCTTCAAGCGCCGCATCGAGGAAGGCCGTGGCCGCCTCACCTTGATCGCGAACGAGGTGGCACGGCTGACGGGAGTGATCCTCGCCGAGTACGCCACGGCGGCGCGCAAGATCAAGGACACCAAGGTGCAACCGGATGCGGTGCAGGACGCCGCGCAGCAGTTGCAACGCCTGGTCGGCAAGCGCTTCGTCGTCGACACGCCGTGGCCGCAACTGCAACACTTCGCGCGCTACCTGAAGGCCATCACGGCACGGCTGGACAAGCTGCGCGCCGACCCCGCGCGTGACGCATCCCGCCTCGCCGAATTGCGACCTCAGGAGCAAAGGTATTGGCGCCTCGTCGCCGAGCGCAAGGGCGCAGTCGACGACCGCATGCTGGAGTTCCGCTGGTTGCTGGAAGAGTTGCGCGTGAGCTTCTTCGCCCAGGAACTTCGCACGCCGCAGCCGGTGAGCGTCAAGCGGCTGGACAAGGCCTGGGCGCAGCTCAATACATGACGGTTGCCAGTGACCTGCCACCGCACATTGCGGGGCAGGCACACCGGACTCAATGAACTCTGCGGCCGTACCGGACGCTCTTGAGTCGATGTGGCTTTGCCATCTCGACTCAATCCCCTGCGAGCGGGCTCGGCGCAGCCCGGCCCCGGGGGCTCTCGAGCGACATATCCAGGAACAGCGGCAGGTCGTGGAGTTTCTGAAGCGGAGTCAACGAGGGCCATCCGATGGATTGGCCCGTGAGCTCAGCGCCAGTTCGTCATATGTGGCCGAGCACCGCCAAGATGACCACGACCACCAGCACCAGGCCCAGGCCACCACTCGGGCCGTAGCCCCAATTGCGGCTGTAGCCCCAGCTTGGCAGCGCGCCGACCAGCAACAGGACCACCACGATCAACAGGATCAACGAGAGCGACATGACCTTCTCCTAAGAGCTTTGCGAAGGAGTCCATGGTCGGTCCACGCGATCGATCCGCCCCGGGGATAGGTGCCCCATCGGAGGTCAGGCGAAGCCCCGGCTGCGTGTCAGAGCCGGGAGAGTCGATCCAGCGCCGACAGCAGCGTCTCGTCCTTCTTGGCGAAGCAGAAACGCACCACGCGCTGATCGAAACCATCGCCATAGAACGCCGACAGCGGTATCGCCGCCACGCCGATCTCGCCGGTAAGCCAGAGGCAGAAATCCGACTCCGACAGGTCGCTCACTTCGGAGATGTCGACACACTGGAAGTAGGTGCCCTGGCTCGGCAGCAAGCGCAGCCGCGTCTTGGCCAGGCCCGCCGCAAACAGGTCGCGCTTGCGTTGGTAGAAGGCAGGCAGTTCCAGGTAGGGCGCCGGGTCTGCCATGAACTGCGCCAGCGCATGCTGCATCGGCGTGTTGACCGTGAAGACATTGAACTGGTGCACCTTGCGGAACTCGGCCGTGAGCGGCGCCGGTGCGGCCACGTAGCCGACCTTCCAACCCGTCACGTGGTAGGTCTTGCCGAAGCTGCTCACGATGAAGCTGCGCGCAGCCAGACCCGGGTAGCGCGCCACGCTTTCGTGCTGTAGCGGCGCATAGACCATGTGCTCGTACACCTCGTCGGCGATCACCAGCACCTCGGTCGGCGCGAGCAGGTCTTCGAGGCGGCGCATCTCGCCATCGGTCCAGACGGTCGCGCTCGGATTGTGCGGCGTGTTGACGATGATCGCGCGTGTCCGGGGCGACAGGGCGGCTGCGATCTTGTCGAAGTCGGGCCGGAACGTGCCGGGCGTCAGCGGCACGCGCACCACCGTGCCGCCGGCCAGTTCGATGTTTGGGACATAGCTGTCGTAGCAGGGTTCCAGCACGATCACTTCGTCGCCCGGCCGCACCACCGCGAGGATCGCCGTGATGATGGCCTGCGTCGCGCCGGCCGTGATCGTGATCTCGTCGGCTGCGCTGTAGCGGTGTCCGTAGAGCGCCTCGACCTTGCTGGCGATGGCGTTGCGCAAGGGCAGCACGCCGGGCATCGGCGGGTACTGGTTGTGACCCGCGGCCATTGCATCGGTCACGGCCTGCAGCAGCTTCGGGTCGCAGCCGAAATCCGGAAAGCCCTGGCCCAGGTTCACCGCGTTCTTCTCGGCGGCCAGCGCCGACATCACGGTGAAGATGGTCGTGCCGACGGCCGGCAGCTTGGTGGTGAT
This sequence comes from Variovorax rhizosphaerae, assembly GCF_037889975.1. Lineage (NCBI taxonomy): Bacteria > Pseudomonadati > Pseudomonadota > Betaproteobacteria > Burkholderiales > Comamonadaceae > Variovorax > Variovorax rhizosphaerae. The sequence goes on from NZ_JBBKZT010000016.1 coordinate 169,369, forward strand.
CTGGGGCGTGCGGGGGGCGGCAATGACGGTGCTCATGGTTTTGGTGGCTTCTCTACTTCTCATCATTCTGCATCGGGTCCGTTCCCTTCCAGGAGCATCGCGGAACCGGCTTTGCCGGGCCGCTGATGCTGCCCCCGGTGGGCGGTGGGCGGCCTACACGAAGTGAGGCCAACCTGGGGAGGAGCAACATCCTCAGAGTCCGAAGTCCTCGTTGTGCCCGCTCAGGGCCTTCGCGATCAGGTTGCGATCCAGCCGGTCGCTCAGCAACTCCGCGAACTTGAAGACGAAGTTGCGTAGATACGCGCTGCGCTTGAACGCAACGCGTGCGATGTTCTGGCCGAAGATGTGCCCCATCGGCCGCACCACCAGATCGGCATTGGAGTCGTCGCGCACGGCCATCTCGGCCACGATGCCCACGCCCAGCCCCAGCCGCACATAGGTCTTGATCACGTCGGAGTCGATGGCTTCCAGCGCGATGCGGGGCGAGAGCTTCTTCTGCGCAAACGCATGGTCGATCCGCGTGCGTCCGGTGAAGGACGGGTGGTAGGTGATGATCGGTTCCTGCGCCAGGTCTTCCAGCGACACGCGCTCCTTGCCCGCCAGCGGATGGTCCTTCGGCAACACCAGCACATGCTGCCACTCATAGCAGGGCAGGGTCACGAGTTCGACATACGCATCCAGCGATTCGGTCGCAATGCCGATCTCGGCCACCTCGTCGATCACCATGCGCGCCACCTGGTCGGGCGAGCCCTGGTGCAGGCTGACGTTGACCTTGGGGTAGGCCTCGCGCAGCTTCGCCACCGGCACGGGCAACACATAGCGTGCCTGCGTGTGGGTGGTGGCGATGGACAGCGTCCCGCTATCCTGCGCGCTGAACTGCTCGCCGATGCGCTTGAGGTTGCCCACCTCGCGCATGATGAGTTCGATGCTGGCGATGACGTGCTGCCCGGGCTCGGTCACGCGCTTCAGCCGTTTGCCGTGCCGCGCGAAGATCTCGACGCCGAGTTCTTCCTCGAGTTCGATGATGGCCTTGGAGACGCCCGGCTGCGAGGTGTGCAGCGCCTTGGCTGCCTCGGTCAGGTTGAGATTGCGGCGCACCGCTTCCTGGACAAACTTGAATTGGTGCAGGTTCATAACGAATGGCGTCCTTATATGCATTTCATTATGCCGCCTGCGTCTATGGAATGTGTTGCGCATTAGCCATCCGGACACGCAATCCTGGCCAGAAGGTCAATGACCTCCGCCTCTTCGCCAATGGCTTGCTGCAGGGTGATCGGGATACCCTGGTAGGTTGAGGCGGCCTGCGCCATCAGCTTCGGCAGGTCTTCGCGCAGGTGCTTTCCGATACCGAGGAACAGCGGCACCACGCGCACGCTCGCCGCACCAAGGTCCACGAGCTGGGCCACGGCGGCGGGCAAGTCGGGCGCGACCAGTTCAAGGTAGGCGCAACGCACGAGGGCATCGGGGTCGCGCTCCAGAATGCGGCGAGCGACGGCCTCGATCGGCTCGCGCCAGCGCGCATCGCGCGACCCATGCGCGAACAATACGATGCCGCGCCGCCCGGTCATCGCTTCAGCGCCGCAGCACCAGCCAGCCAAACGCGCACAAGGACATCACCGAATAGATCATCCCCGGCGCAGCCGCTGTGATCCAGGGCGACCAGGTTCGCAGGTTGCCGATGTAGCCGAACACGTTGTTCAGCAGGAAGAAGCTGATGCCGATCAGCACGCCGATGAAGACGTAGGTGGTGATGCCGGATTGGCGGAAATGCAGGTAGGCAAAGGGCAATGCCAGCACCACCATGACCAGGCAAGACAATGGATAAAACACCTTGCGCCAGAAGTCGATTTCGTAGCGCTGTGTCTTCTGGCCGTTGGCGCTCAGGTGCCGGATATAGGTAAACAGGTCGATGGTCGCCATGCGGTCAGGCCTGAGCAGCGCGACCGACACCATTTCATGGGTCAGCGTGCTGGGCCAGCGCATTTCGGTTTCGCCGACGGTGCGAATCTGAGCCTTGGAGTCGAGGCCCTTTGAATCGTAGTGCTGCCGCTCCACGTTGCGGAGCAGCCAGGTTCCGTCAGACTCGATGCGCGCGGACTCGGCATTGGTCTGGGAGACCAGGAAGCCCTTGGCATCGAATTCGAGAATTCGCGGGCTCATCAGCGAGCCATCGCGTGCCATGGACAGCACATTGACCGCATAGGACTTGTCATCTGCTTTCTCCCGCAGCCAGGCTCCCGTGAGCCCGCTCGTCGGGAGCAGCCCCAGATAGCGCGCCTTGACCAGCGTTGCCGTGCGGTCGCTGAAGGGTGCCAGATAGTCGCCCACCGCGAAGGTCAGCATCACGAAGCCCAGGCCGAGCACGAGCAGCGTGCGCAGCGCTCGCCATGGACCAAGCCCGCTGGTGCGCAAGATGGTGTACTCGGAGCTTTGCGCAAGTCGCGCCATCACGAAGATCGTGCCGATGAGCACCGCAATCGGCAGCAACTCGTAAAGATGGCTCGGCACCAGCAGCGTGATGTAGAGGATCGCCTGCGGCAATCCATAGCCAAGCATGTTCGACTTGGTGACCGACTGCAGTTCGTCGACGAAATCGAAGAAGAAGAACAGGCAGAGAAAGCCCAGTGCGACAAAGGCGACGGACTTCAGGACCTCGCCATAGATGAGCCGGCGTATGGTTTTCACGCGGTGGATGCCGTCTTGGCGGAGCCGCGGCGCAGGCCGAAGCTCCAGTTGTTGTGCCGCTTGGCCAGCCAAGCGATGGCGATGACGAAGACGCCGCCATGCAATGCCAGCAGAAAGGGGCCGGGCCCGAAGCGCCCCGAACCCACCCATCCCTGGCCCAGATTCAGCATGTTGTAGTAGATGACGAATGCGAACAGTGCGAACAAGAGGTTGCCACTGCGTCCGACGCGCGGATTCACGCTGGCCAACGCCAGCGCCAGCAACACGAAGTTGCAACCGGCCAGCACCATCCCGAGCCGCCATGCCAGTTCAGCGCGGGCGGGCAGCGCGGTGCTTGCCAACAGCGTCATCGTGGTCTGGGAGCGCGGTGGCAAGGCATCCATCGACGTCGGCACGTTCGAGCCAATCCTGGCGCCGTAGGTCTCGAATTCACTGATCTTCAGGCCCGACTTGTCGAACGGCCGTTCAAGACGCTGGCCGTTGCTCAGCATGAGGAAGCGCGCGTCGCCGATCGTCTCGATCTTTCCGTTGCGTGCGGACGTGATCAGTTGGCGGTTGCGCTCGATCGACGAGATGAACACGTTAGAGGCCGTGGTTCCATTCTCGGTGTCCTTGTCGATGAAGAAAACCCGGTTGCGGCCCGAAGACTCCTGGAACTCACCGGGCGCGATGCGATCGATGTCGCTGCGGCGCTCGTACTGCTCGCGCATACCTTGCGTCTGGGAATTCGCCCACGGCCAGACGACGAATGCAAGCATGGCAATCAAGCCCAGGATCGGCCACGCGAAGCGCAGGATCGGCCAGGCGAAGTTGCCCAGCCCGCGGCCGCTGGAGAACCAGATGATCATCTCGCTGTCGCCGTACATGCGCGACAGCGTGCCGACGACAGAGATGAACAGGCTCAGGCTCAGGATCGTCGGCAGGTAGCCGAGCACCGTGTAGGTCATCACCAGGAAGACTTCCGCGGGGTCGACGCTGCCCTTGGCCGCCAGGCCCAGGGTGCGGATCAGCATCATCGTCATCACGATGGTGACCAGGACCACCAGGGTGGCCCCGAAGCTGCGCGACAGCTCCTTGCGTATGGAGGAATGGAATAACATCGTTCAGGAAAAGAAGGATTATGGACTTTCAACTCAAGACACTCTCCCTGACACAGGCCGCCACCGAGAAAGCCGATGCGCTGATCGTGCTCGCGGCATCTCCGGGCGACGAGGCCACAGGCCCCCTGGCAAGCCTGCTCGCGCTTGCGCGCGAAGCGGACGACCTCCCAGCCAAGGCCGGCAAGCTGCTGCAACTCTACCGGCCCGAAGGCGTCACGGCGCCTCGGGTGGTACTTGTTTCGGCAGGTGATGGGACTCCCGCATCGGTGCGCACCGCCGTCAGTGCCGGCGTGCAGGCGGTCAAGGCCGCCAACCCCAAGCGCGTGGTGATGGTGTTCGCGCAGCCGGTCGACGCGGCCGGCCTCCGCCAGGCCATGCAGGCCGCCGCCGATGCGACCTATGTCTACACGACAACCAAGCCCAAGGCCGATGCGCGCACCGTGCGGCAACTGGTGCTGGGCGTGCCCGACGCCGCGTCGCTTGAGACTGCCTTCCGCGATTCCTCCGCCACTGTGGCGGGTATCGAGTTCGCCAAGGAATGGGGCAATCGTCCGGCCAACCATTGCACACCGAGCTTGCTGGGCGAGGCCGCTAAGGCGCTCGCGGAGTTCCCGCGCATCAAGTGCGAGGTGCTCGGGCCCAAGGACGTCGCCAAGCTCGGCATGGGCTCCTTTGCCGCGGTGGCACAGGGTTCGGAGGAGCCGCTGCGCTTCATCGTCCTGCACTACCACGGCGCGGCAAAGTCCGACGCACCGGTGGTGCTGGTCGGCAAGGGCATCACCTTCGATACGGGCGGCGTCTCCCTCAAGCCTGCGGCCGAGATGGACGAGATGAAGTTCGACATGTGCGGCGCGGCCAGTGTGCTGGGCGTGTTCCGCGCGCTGGCCGAATGCAAGCCGGCCATCAACGTGGTCGGCCTGATTCCGTCCTGCGAGAACATGAACGACGGCGCGGCGCTGAAGCCCGGCGACGTCGTGACCAGCATGAGCGGGCAGACCATCGAGGTGCTCAACACCGATGCCGAAGGCCGGCTCATCCTGTGCGACGCGCTGAGCTATGCCAAGCGCTTCGAACCCGCAGCCGTGATCGACATCGCCACGCTGACCGGCGCCTGCGTGGTCGCGCTCGGCGGCGTGCGCAGTGGCTTGTTCTCCACGGATGACAAGCTGGCCGCGGCGCTCGAGGCGGCGGGCGAGCAGTCGCTGGACCGTTGCTGGCGCCTGCCCCTCGACGACGACTATGCCGAAGGCCTGAAGAGCAACTTTGCCGACGTGGCCAATATCGCTGGCCGGGCCGGCGGCGCGATCACCGCGGCCAAGTTCCTGCAGCGCTTCGCCAGCGACTACGCCTGGGCCCACCTGGACATCGCGGGCACGGCCTGGAAGAGCGGGGCGGCCAAGGGGTCGACAGGCCGTCCGGTCGGCTTGCTGATGAACTATCTGATCAACCGTGCCGCGCCGGCATCCGAAGCACCGGCAGCCGCAGCGCCGGCTGCACCGCGAAAGCGCAAGCCCCGATGAGAAGGCCGCGCGCGTGACCGAGATCGACTTCCACTTCAATGCCGTCGACAAGGTCAGCCATGCCTGCCGGCTGCTGCGCAAGGCGGTCGTGGCAGGCGGCGCGAAGGTCGTGCTCGTGGCCGACGCCGCCACGCTCGATGCGGTCGATGCAGCGCTGTGGCAGTTCTCGGCGGTCGACTTCATCGGCCATTGCCGCAACAACAGCGAAGCGCACGTCCTCGCGCGCTCGGCCGTTGTGCTGGCTGCTCCGGGTGCGAGCGGCCTGCCGCACCAGCAGGTCATGGTGAACCTCGGCGATGCGGTGCCACCGGGCTTCGAGCGCTTCGAGCGCCTGATCGAAGTGGTGACCGGCGATGAGGCCGATCGCGTCGTGAGCCGGGCGCGTTGGCGTCATTACGCAGAACGGGGTTACGCGCTCAAGCGCCACGACATGGCCGGAGGCGCCGCCTGATGGCCGGGCCCGTGCGAACTCCGCCGCGCTTCGTGCCGACGCTGACGACCGTCGTGGAGCCATCGTCACTTCCTGCGAGCGTGCCAGCGGACGCTGCCGCGGCCGAATCCGGGATGCTGCTCGTCCAGCATGACGAATCGCCCCTTGCGTTCCATAGCACATCGGAAGAGCAGGCCGCGCTCATGCCCGCCGCGATGGTTTCGCACGCCGACGCCTTCGAGTTCGAAGAGGGCTTGGTGCAACGTGTCCTGGAGCGCATCGACCTCAACCTGGAAGCGCGCTTGACCGACACCGTGTCGGCGGCCGTGCAGCAGCAATTGGACGCAATGCTGCCGCGCTTGCGAAGCGAAATCGAAAGCGTTTTGCGTGAGTTGGTGGTCGACGCACTGGCCCGGGAACTTGCGGAAAACACAGGGTCTACTACAGGTCAGCGTACTTAACCATTCAGATACACTCCGCGCCGGGTCGAGGCGCGAGGGCGCCGCGAAGCGGGTACGGCGCGGAAGTTGCTCTGTGTGGTGCTCGGTTCCATCGACCGATTTTTCATGTTTTCTCATCATCCATGTTCTGGAGGTTCCCATGCAATTGAAATGGACTGCGGTCGCCCTGGCTGCTCTTACGCTAGTGGCTTGCGGCAAGAAGGAAGAAGCTGCCGCTCCCGCAGCGACTCCGGCGCCTACCGCATCTGCTCCCGCGCCCGCCGCACCTCCTGCCGGTGAAACGATTGTCGTCAAGATCGGCCATGTCGGCCCCACCAGCGGCGCCATCGCCCACTTGGGCAAGGACAACGAACTCGGTGCCAAGATGGCCATCGAAGACCTGAACGCCAAGGGCGTGAAGATTGGCGACAAGACTGCCAAGTTCGAACTGCTCGCGGAAGACGATGCAGGCGATCCGAAGCAAGGCACCGCCGTTGCCCAGAAGCTGGTCGACAGCAAGGTGAATGGCGTGGTCGGTCACTTGAACTCCGGCACCACCATCCCGGCTTCCAAGCTGTACAGCGACGCCGGCATCCCGCAGATCTCGCCGTCGGCAACCAACCCCAAGTACACGCGCCAAGGTTTCAAGACCACATTCCGCGTGGTGGCTGATGACACGCAACTCGGCGGCACGCTGGGCAAGTACGCTGTCGAAACGCTGAAGGGCAAGAACATCGCCGTCATCGACGACCGCACGGCTTATGGACAGGGCGTTGCCGAAGAGTTCGAGAAGGCCGCCAAGGCCGCGGGTGCGACCATCGTCGGCCACGAGTTCACCACCGACAAGTCGACCGACTTCAACGCCATCCTGACCAAGCTGAAGGGCGCCAAGCCCGACATCCTGTTCTTCGGCGGCATGGACGCCGTGGGCGGCCCGATGCTCAAGCAGATCAAGCAGCTGGGCATGCCCGTCAAGTTCATGGGCGGCGACGGCCTGTGCACCGGCGAACTGGCCAAGCTGGCTGGCGATGCCATCGGCGAAGAAGTGGTCTACTGCGCCGAAGCCGGCGGTGTGGACGGCGACTTCAAGACCAAGCTGGACGCCTGGAAGACGAAGTTCAAGGAAAAGAACAACGTCGAAGTGCAGATCTATGCACCGTACGTCTATGACGCCGTGCAAGTGCTGGTTGCTGCCATGGAAAAGGCCAAGTCCTCGGACCCGGCCGTCTACCTGCCTGAAGTCGGCAAGATCGAGTACGACGGCCTGACCGGCCCGATCAAGTTCGACGAAAGGGGCGACATCAAGAACGGCGCCCTCACGCTGTACACCTACAAGGGCGGTGCGCGCACGCAGATCGCCGTCGTGCGTTGAGCTGAGTACCCGTCAAATTGTGAAAAAGAGGGCCTTCGGGCCCTCTTTTTTTACATTTGGAACTTGCAAATTCACATTTTTGGGCTCATTGTTGGACCGGCTAGTGGTTTCTCCATGGGTCTCCTAACCACAGATCCTTAGGCCCGCATGATGCGGGCCTCTTTTTTTGTCTTGCGGACTCGGCAGGTCAACGTGCTTCGGGCGGTGTCACCGTCCTGCACGCTGCCCGCAGCGATGCCACGTCGAGCACGCCGATGTGCGAGTGCTCGATGCGGATCAGCCCGCAGTTCTCGCAATCTTCCATCTCACGCAACGCGTTGGCCCTTGCCAGAGACCATGCTCGCTTCAATCGTGCCCTTGACTATCAACGCGAGGCAAGCGCAGCTCTAAAGCCGCTGCGCGGCAACGTGTTCCGCAACGCCTCACGAGTGGATGGCCAGTGTGGCGGCCAGGTAAGGGGCGATTGGCGCAATGAACCCCTTGTGGTTGGCGACAATTAGCTTTGCCGGTCGACGACAACTATCTTGGCCGGTTTTGTACCGGTGCCGGGCCGGTCCGGGAGGCGGGTTTAACGTGAGCCGATCGTCATTCATCGAAGGTTCGCGTTTTGCCCGG